>NZ_JCASID010000008.1:0-213178 GCF_059685855.1 Telluria sp. ZB4P37 | reverse complement strand
AGCCGGTGACGGCCTGACCAACAATGCCGGCCTGACTTTCAACACGGCCGACAGCGATGCGACCCGCGTCATCACGGTCGACGGCGCCGTGGTCAGCAGCTACGACGCCAGCAAGCTCACCGACGGCAAGCATACTGTCAGCGTGACCGATACGGACAAGGCAGGCAACAGCAAGAACGCATCGCTCAGCTTCACGCTCGATACCACCCTCACTGCGCCCACCCTGGCGCTCACGTCGGACAGCGGCGAAGCCGGCGACAAGCTGACCAACAATGCCGGCCTGACTTTCAACGCAGCCGACAGCGATGCAACCCGGGTCATCACGGTGGACGGCGCCGTGGTCAGCAGCTACGACGCCAGCAAGCTCACCGACGGCAACCATACCGTCAGCGTGGCCGATACCGACAAGGCGGGCAACAGCAAAAACGCGTCGCTCAGCTTCACGCTCGACAGTAAAGGCCCGAGTTTCGTCTCCGGGGCGACCGCAAGCGTTATGGAAAACATTGGCGCCAATCAGATTGTGTATCGGGCGCAGGCAACAGATGAGCATTCGGTCACCTATCGCCTGGAAGGCGCCGATGCCGGCAAATTTGACGTGAGCGCCGCCGGTATCGTCTCACTGAAGGAAAACCCGGACTACGAAAGCCTTAACGCCTACCGCTTCTCCGTAGTCGCGACGGACACTGCCGGCAATCACACTACTCAGGCTATCAACCTTGGCATCGACAATATCAACGAAGCGCCGGTTGCCTCGCCCGTCGGCCTGTCCACGATTGAAAATGCACCGGTTACCTTCCAGGTCGCCGATTCTGTCTACGACCAGGATGCTGGCGACAAGCACACGCTTTCCTTGAGCTCGAACGTGGCAACCTTAAGCTGGGCGAACAGCGATCCCAATGCTGTTACGAAATTAATCAACCCTGTCACACGTGCGGAGGTCGCGCTCTCCTCCCTGAATGTGCAGGCGCAGATTTCGGCTGATGGCAGCAGCGTCACACTCGTGCCCTCCACAGAACTGGACTGGATGGTCACTGGCCAGGCGGTGAAGGCGGTATTCACTTACACAATTACGGATACGGGTGGCCTGACGAGTAAAAATTCCATCACCTTGCTCATGACAGGATCGACTGGTGACAAAGGCGTGAATCTGAATGGCGGAAACGGTAGCGACACACTGTCGGGCAATACGACCAACAATGCCGAAGACGTACTCCAGGGTGGCAACGGCAATGACACGCTCTCCGGCTATGGCGGCACCGATGCACTCTACGGTGGCAACGGGGACGACAGGCTGACAGGCGGCGCAGGCATCGACTACCTTTACGGTGACAGCGGCAATGACACGCTCGACGGTGGCACCGAAGGGGATGTCATCATGGGCGGCAAGGGCAATGACATCCTCACTGGTGGTGCTGGGGCTGACAAGTTCATATTCGATCCTCAGAACGGCAATGACCGCCTTCTGGATTTCAAAGCCGCCGAGGGAGACAAACTGTTTTTTGCAGACTTCTTCTCGACGCCGATGAATGTCGATGCGTTCATCGCGAAGTATGTCACTGACACCGGCAACGATCTACTCATCAGCCTGCCTGGTACCTCGATTGTCCTGGTCGGCGTTCCGAGCGTCTCGGCACTGTCGGGTGCCATTATGTTCGGCATGCCCGAATAAGGCGCAAGGGCCTGCGCTTTGACAGTGCAGGCCCTTGTGCAACCAAAGCCGCATCGTACTGACGCGCCGGCATCGACGTGCAAGCCGGATCAACCGTGCGTATTGCTACAGGTGACGCAAGGGGTGTGCGTAATCGGGCCAGACCGGCTCGAAGAATTTCGCCACCATCGCTGGCGTCACTTCCTCCAGCGTCGCCGGATTCCACTTCGGCAGGTTGTCCTTGTCGATCACCAGCGCGCGCACGCCTTCCAGCACTTCGCCGTGTTCGAAGTTGTGGCGCACCAGCGAGCGTTCCATGCGCAGGCAATCGGCCACGTCCAGCGAGGCGCCGCGCTGCAGGAGTTCGCGCGTGACGCACATCATCAGGGGCGAGCGCTGGCGCATGGCCTTGAGGGCTTTTTGCGCGAACGGGTTCTCGTCGCGCGCCAGCGATGCCATGATGGCGGCCACAGAGGCGGCGCCGAAGTGGGCGTCGATCACGGCGCGCCGGGCCTGCAGTTCACTGCTGCCTGCGGCCCGCGCAAACGGCGCGGCAAACGCACGGATCGCTGCAGGCAAACCAGCACCCGGCGTAGCTTCCACCAGCGCCATCAACTCACCCATCTTCTCGCCCGGCACGAACAGGTCCGCCAGGCCCACGTACATCGCGTCGGCCGGGCCGATCGTCAAACCGGTGAGGCCCAGGTACTGGCCCAACTGGCCCGGCGCGTGCGACAGGAAATGGCTGCCGCCGACATCGGGGAACAGGCCGATATTCACCTCGGGCATGGCGACCTTGCTGCGCTCGGTGACGATGCGCAGGCCGCAACCGGGACCGCCCTGGGCAATGCCCATGCCGCCACCCATCACCACGCCATCCATCAGCGCGATATACGGCTTCGGGTAGAAATGGATCAGGTGGTTCAGCGCGTATTCTTCGGTGAAGAAATCTTCCAGCAGCGCGCTGCCGCCAGTCGGCCCGACATGGCCCATTTCATGGAAGAAACGGATGTCGCCACCCGCGCACAAGGCCTTTTCGCTCGAGCTGGTGATCACGACCGCGTCGATGCCGGCATCGTTCTGCCAGTCGCGCAGGATCGCGGTGAGCGCGCGCACCATATCGAGCGACAAGGAATTCAGGGCTTTTGGCCGGTCGAGCGTAATGACGCCGGTGCGGTTGGCGACGCGGGTCAGGACGGTGTCGGTCATGGAATGTGCTGTGATCGAAAAAACATGCATTTTACAGAACAGTCGCGCGCATGCGAAGCACTGTAGATGCAAAAAGGGCGTCCCCTCAGACGCCCTTGCTGTCATTGCTGCCGCGCGTATTTACGCAGCGGCGGCTTCGCCGAGATCCGGCAGGCGTTTGTGCGCCACGTGATTATGATTTTGCAGCATGGACTTGTGCTTGATGACCTGGCGGTCCAGCCTGTCCATCAGCATGTCGATCGCCGCGTACAGGTCTTGCGCGGCACTGGCCACATGCAAAATTTTTCCTGATACTTGCAGGTTGATCTCGGCTTTCTGCCGTTTTTCTTTTTCGGTGAGGTTGTCGATGGCGAGGAACACGTGGGTGTCGATCACGTGATCGAAATGACGGTTAATGCGCTCGAGCTTATTCTGAACGTATTCACGAATTGCGGGAGTCACTTCAAGATGATGACCACTGATTGTGAGGTTCATACACACTCCTTTAAAATGTCGCGCTGCCCGCGCCACAAGATAGGTGTGGGCAGTGCAGTTACAGAGACTTGCGGAGGCTGACGGGAGGGATCTTGAGGGCTTCGCGGTATTTGGCAACCGTCCGGCGCGCAATGACCATACCTTGTTCCCCGAGCATTTCCGCGATCTTGCTGTCGGATAGAGGGTTCTTTGGGTCTTCTGCTCCTGTCAATTGCGCAATGAGCGCGCGGATCGCCGTGGAAGATGCTTCTCCCCCCGCTTCGGTGGCGACGTGGCTTCCGAAGAAATATTTCAGTTCAAACATGCCGTGGGGGGTCAACATGTATTTCTGCGTGGTTACACGGGAAATCGTACTCTCGTGTAGGCCTAGTGTATCAGCAATCTCGCGCAGCACAAGCGGGCGCATGGCAACCGCGCCATGGCTGAAAAAGTTGCGCTGGCGCTCTACAATTGCCTCGGCCACACGCAAGATCGTATCGAAACGCTGGCGCATATTCTTGATCAGCCACTTGGCTTCCTGCAGCTGCGCGCCCATCTGGCTTTCGCTTTTCCCCTGCTTGAGCAGGTTGGCGTAGAGCGAATTCACGCGCAGTTTCGGCATCACGTCCGGGTTCAGCACCACCGACCAGCCGCCCTTGGCGCGGCGCACGATCACGTCCGGCACCACGTAGTCGGAGGTAGCAGACGCAAAGGTCGCGCCGGGATGTGGATTGCACTGGCGGACCACGGCCTGCACTTCGCGCAGGTCTTCGTCGTCGCAGTCCAACGCCTTCTTGAGCTTGGCGTATTCGCGCTGGGCGAACCAGCTCAGGTAGCCTTCGACGATCTTCAACGCAAGGCGCCGCGTGACCATCGGCACGCCCGGCATGCGGCGGATCTGCAGCGCCAGGCATTCGGCCGCGCTGCGTGCACCGCAGCCGACCGGGTCCAGGCTCTGCACCAGTGCCAGCGCACAGCGCAGCTCGTCCATCTCGATCTCGAGTTCGGCGGGCAGGCGCGCGTGGATGTCGTCCAGCGGCTCCTCCAGATAGCCGTTGTCGTCGAGCGCATCGATCACGAGTTCGGCCAGCGCGCGGTCGCGCACGCTGCAGCCGGTGGTGCGGACCTGTTCGGCCAGGTGCTCGCGCAGGGATACGCTGCAGGCTTCCAGCTGCGGGCGGCCGTCTTCGTCGTCGCCGCTGCGCGCGCCGCCGCCCTCGCCGCCCCAGTCGCCATCCGGTTCGCCCCGGTCGCGATCATTGCCGTCCTCGATACCTTCGCCCTCCGGCTTGGCGCCCTCGCCTTCGCCGGCTTCCTGTGCCGGCTGCGTGGCCGGGGCTTCGCCGCTGGCGGGTGCGCTGTTGATGGCGCCGTCAGCCAGCAGGCGCACCGAGTGGTCGAGCGGATCGTCAAGGCGTTCGAGCAGCGGGTTATCGGTCAGTATCTGCTCGAGCTCCTGGTGCAGTTCGAGCGTGGACAACTGCAGGAGCCGGATCGACTGCTGCAGCTGCGGCGTGAGCGCCAGGTGCTGCGAAGTGCGGAGTTGCAGGGACTGTTTCATGGTCACATGCGGAAGTGTTCGCCGAGGTAGACGCGGCGCACCGACTCGTCGGCGATGATGTCGTCCGGACGGCCCGAGGCCAGCACCGCCCCCTGGTTGATGATGTAGGCGCGATCGCAGATGCCGAGCGTCTCGCGCACGTTATGGTCCGTGATCAGGACGCCGATGTTGCGCTCCTTCAGGAAGCGTACGATGCGCTGGATCTCGATGACCGCGATCGGGTCCACGCCGGCAAACGGTTCGTCGAGCAGCACGAAGCGCGGGTTGGTCGCCAGCGCGCGCGCGATCTCCACGCGGCGGCGCTCGCCGCCCGACAGCGACAGCGCCGGGTTCTCGCGCAGCTTCTCGATCTGCAGTTCGGCCAGCAGGGTATCGAGGCGCTCGTTGATCTCGTCCTTCGACATGGCCTTGCCTTCGTCGGTGCGCTGCAGTTCGAGCACGGCGCGGATGTTCTCTTCCACCGTGAGCTTGCGGAACACCGAGGCTTCCTGCGGCAGGTAGGACAGGCCGAGCACCGCGCGGCGATGAATCGGCAGGCTCGAGATGTCGGTGCCGTTGATGTCGATCGAACCGGCGTCCGACGGCACCAGGCCGACGATCATGTAGAACGAGGTGGTCTTGCCGGCGCCGTTCGGGCCCAGCAAACCAACCACTTCGCCGCATTCCACCTGCAGCGAGACGTCGCGCACCACCAGCCGCTTGCCATAGCTCTTTTGCAGGCCCTTGACGATCAGGGTGCTGCAGCCTTCGCGCACGGTTGCCAAGGCTGCCGTCATTGCTTGCCGCCTTCTGCGGTTGCAGGGCGGCGCGGGGCGATGATCAGGGTGCCGCGCCCGCCGCCGATCTTGCTCTGGCCGCTGGCGTCGTTGCGCACCTGGGCGACTTCCTTGCGGTTGTCGTAGGAAATGAACGGACCCTTGATTTCATTGGTCATGCGCCCGCTTTCGAGCTCGCGCACTTCGGCCGCGGTGAACAGCTTGACCAGCTCGGCGCGCTCGTCGTATTCGATGCGCTGGGCCTGGCCTTCGACCCACAGGTCCGGACCGCCGTCGCGCTTCTGGCGGAAGGTGGCCAGCTTGCCCGGCGCTGCGGTGAGCGTCACGCTCATATAGCCTTCCGGCGTTTCCTTGACCTGGGCGCGGTCGGACTTGAGCACCAGGGTGCCGCGCGTGAGCACGACGTTGCCGGTCAGGATGCGGGTTTGCGTGACCTCGTCGACGTCCAGGGTGTCGAAGTTGATCACGGCCTGCTTGAGCGAATCGGCGCGCTCGGCAAAGGCGCCGAGGGAGGCCAGGCCAAGAAGGGCGGCAAGAATGATTTTTTTCATGGTGCTTGTCCTGTGATGACGTGCGCGCTAGCGTTGCGCGCGTGGCGGATAGACGATCTGGCCGCGGCTGGCCAGGTGCAGTTTCTGGGTCGCGTTGTTCGCGACCATGCCGGTGCCACGGATGGTGGAGGCGCCGAGCTGCATCTCGATCGGCTTGTCGGTCTTCATGATCTCTTCGTCGGGCAGCACGGTCAGCGCCTCGGTGCGCACGCGCAGCGCTTCGCTGGTCGGCGTGGCCGGACGCTGGATGTCGACCTTGCCGAGCAGGTCGACGCGGTGTTCTTCGTGGTAGATGCGGCCGCGGTTGGCCACGACGTTGGTGCGCGGGCGGCCGGGCGTCATGCCCTGCACCACCGGCTGCTCTACTTCGGAGACGTCGCCCTGCGGCTGGTGCGCCAGGCGCTTGCCCGACACGACGTAGCTCGGCTTGCCCTCTTCGGTCATCCGCACGAACGAGAAATTCTCGACGATGTAATCGGGCTCGTTCATCGGCCCGCCCAGGCGCGCATCGCCATCGTCGCTGTCCATCACCTGCACCAGCCAGAAACTGCCGAAGGCGAGGAAGACACCGATGATCATGACGCTCAGCAGTCTCCAGCGGTGGGCGGTGCGCTTGTAGTTGACCATGTCTGCTCGTGCGACGGCTTAGGCAAAGTAAGGCGCGAGCGCCTGTTCGTAGGTGCCCTGGGCCCGCATGACCAGGTCGCAGACTTCGCGCACGGCGCCGCGGCCGCCAGCGTTCCTGGTGACGTAATGTGCGCGGTGCTGCACTTCCGGGTGGCCCGAGGGCACGGCCACGGCAAAGCCGACTTTGGTCAGCAGCGGCAGGTCGATCACGTCGTCGCCGATGTAGCCGCATTCTTCCGCAGTCACGCCGGTGGCTTCGAGCAGCTTGGCAAAGCCGATGCGCTTGTCGTGGATGCCCTGGTAGACATGCTGAATGCCCAGGTCTGCTGCCCTTTTGACCACGATCGGCGACAGGCGCGCGCTGATGATCGCGGTCTGCACGCCGGTCTTGCCCAGCAACTGGATGCCCAGGCCATCGAGCACATTGAAGGTCTTGGTGACTTCGCCGTCCGGGCCGTAGGTAAGACTGCCGTCGGTGAGCACGCCGTCGACGTCGAAGATCATGACTTTGACGCGCGCGGCGCGCTGCATGTGTTCCAGTGGGGTCATCAGATCACCTTGGCGCGGGTCAGGTCGTGGATGTGGAGCGCGCCGACCAGGCGGCCCTCAAGATCCACCACCAGCATCTGGTTGATGCGGAATTCTTCCATCACGGCGACCGCGTCGACCGCCAGCTGTTCCGGGTGCACGGTGCGCGGACCCGCATGCATCACGTCGCGGATCAGGATGTTCGAGAAATCGTGCATGCGCTCGATCAGGCGGCGCAAGTCGCCGTCGGTGAACACGCCGACCGGGCGGCGGTCTTCGTCGATCACGGCGGTCATGCCCATGCCCTTCTGCGAGACTTCCAGCAGGGCCTTGGCCAGCGGCGTGTCGGGGCTCACGGCGGGGATCGCGTCGCCGCTGCGCATGACGTCGCGCACATGGGTCAGCAGGCGGCGGCCCAGGGCCCCGCCCGGGTGGGACATCGCGAAGTCTTCTTCGCGGAAGCCGCGCATGTCCAGCAGCGACACGGCCAGCGCGTCGCCCATTGCCAGGGTCACGGTGGTGCTGGTGGTCGGGGCCAGGTTTAGCGTGCAGGCTTCCTTGGCCACCGAGATGTCGAGGTGGATCTCGGACAGCTTGGCCAGGCGCGAATGCGGCTTGCCGGTCATCGAGATCACCTTGCTGCCCATTCTTTTGACAGCCGGCAAAATTTCGAGCAGCTCGGACGATTCGCCCGAGTTGGAGATGGCGATAAACACGTCCTGCGCCGTCACCATGCCCAGGTCGCCGTGGGCGGCTTCGCCCGGGTGCACGAACATGGCCGGGGTGCCGGTCGAGGCCAGGGTGGCGGCAATCTTGCGGCCGATGTGGCCCGACTTGCCCATGCCGGACACCACTACGCGCCCGGTGCAGCCCAACAAGAGCTGCACGGCGCGCACGAAGTGGTCGTCGTCGCCCAGGCGCGCATGCACCGCGCGAATGGCGTCGGCCTCGATGGCCAGGGTCTCGCGGCCCAGCTCCAGCACGCGGCGGGCCTGGTCCGCATCAAAACTTTTCAGCATTGTTTTTTCATCGGTTACACTCATCGTGGCAGTATAAACGAATTGGCCAAGCAAAAAACTTGCCAGTGGTAACAAACTACAACAATGACCCCTGGGGAAGATGCATTCCGGACTCGAACTGACCCTGCTCCTGCTGGGCTGCGCCGTACTTGGCGTGGTCGCTTTCCGGATGCTTCACCTGCCGCCGATGCTCGGCTACCTGGCCGTCGGCATCCTCATCGGCCCCCACGCGCTGGCCCTGGCCGACGACAGTCCCGCCACCCATGCGCTGGCCGAATTCGGCGTCGTCTTCCTGATGTTTTCGATCGGGCTGGAGTTCTCGCTGGCCCAGCTCAAATCGATGCGGCGCATTGTGTTCGGCCTCGGCCTGGCTCAAGTCGTATTGACAATCGCGGCCGCCATGGGCTTCGGCCTGTTCATCTCCTGGTGGGTGCCCGAGATGCACGTGAGCTGGCAGGCGGCCTTCGCGCTGGGCGGGGCGCTGGCCATGTCGTCCACCGCCATCGTCGTCAAGATGCTGACCGAGCGCCTGGAACTCGAGAGCGAGCATGGCCGCCGGATCATCGGCATCCTGCTGTTCCAGGATCTGGCGGTGGTGCCGCTCCTGATCATGATCCCCTCGCTGGCGCGCCCGCCCGAAGAACTGGCCGCGACCCTCGGCTGGGCGGCGGTGAAGGCGGCCTTCGTGCTGGCCCTGTTGCTGATCTTCGGCCAGAAGCTGATGCGCAACTGGTTCACCATCGTGGCCAAGCGCCGCTCGCAGGAGCTGTTCATGCTCAACCTGCTGCTGGTGACGCTGGGCCTGGCCTGGGTGACCGAGCAGGCCGGCCTGTCGCTGGCGCTGGGCGCATTCGTGGCCGGCATGCTGATCTCCGAGACCCAGTACAAGCACCAGGTGGAAGAAGACATCAAACCCTTCCGCGACGTGCTGCTCGGGCTGTTCTTCATCACGGTGGGCATGCTGCTCAACGTCGGGGTGGTGCTGCAGCACTGGTGGCTGGTGCTGGCGCTCGTGGTGTTCCCGGTGCTGCTGAAATTCGCGATCATCGCCGCCCTGGCCAAGGCCTTCGGGTCGAGCGACGGCGTGTCGATGCGCACCGGCCTGGCCTTGGCCCAGGCCGGCGAATTCGGCTTCGTGCTGCTGAACCTCGCCTCCGGCTCGAAGCTGATCGACGACTTCCTGATCCAGCTGGTGCTGGCCTCGATGGTGCTGTCGATGCTGGTTGCCCCCTTCGTGATCCAGAACATGGACAAGATCGTGATGAAGGTCGCGACCAACGAATGGATGATGCAGTCGCTGCAGCTGACCCAGCTCGCCAGCCGCACCATGAAGACCCAGAAGCACGTGATCATCGCCGGCTTCGGCCGCAGCGGCCAGAGCCTGGCCACCCTGCTGAGCGAGGAAAAGCTGCCCTGGTATGCGCTCGACCTGGACCCGGAACGGGTGCAGGAAGCGCAAGCCGCCGGCGCCAACGTGTCCTACGGTGACGCCGCCCGGCGCGAAGCCCTGATCGCGGCCGGCATCAACCGCGCCAGCGCGCTGGTGATCACCTTCGCCAATACCCCGCTCGCGCTGAAGGTGCTGCACCTGGTGCACGAGCTGGCGCCGAATTTATCGGTGATCGTGCGCGCCCACGACGACAGCGATCTCGATCAGCTCAAGCGCGCCGGCGCCACCGAAGTGGTGCCCGAAGCGCTGGAGTCCAGCCTGATGCTGGCCTCGCACGCGCTGGTGGTCATGGGCGTGCCGCTGCGCCGCGTGGTGCACCGCGTGCAGAACGCGCGCGACGAACGCTATGCTTCGCTGCGCGGCTACTTCCATGGCGCGGGCGACGTGTCGGACGATCCGGAACACACCTATGTGCGGCTGCATTCGGTGACGCTGCGTAGCGAGGCGGCGGCGGTGGGGCGGCGCATCCGCGAGATGGGGCTGGAAGAAGTCGGTGCCGAGGTGACCACGCTGCGGCGCAATGGGCAGAGCCTGAGCTGGGATCCGGAGACGATTCTGCTCGTGGGGGATGTGCTGGTGTTGCGCGGGGCGGGGGAAGCGGTAAGCCGGGCTGAGAGCCGGCTGCTGTAAACCCTGCGCTGTGCCGCGTTACTAATTTCGTTAACCCCTGCACGTCGTACCCGCCTGCGCGGGGATGACGTGCATGTGGCGCGTTAAATGAAGGGCATTGCGGTATGCGTATTACACATTGCCCGCGTTTTTACCCCGTGACGACTCGGTTGCGCCCATCCGCCTTCGCACGATACAGGGCCGTATCCGCCTGCGCCACCAGATCCTGCGCCACGCCCTCGATCGCATGATCCCGCTCGAAATCATCCAGCGTCGCCACCCCGATCGACACCGTCACCGACACGTGCTCGCCGCTTGACAAGTCCACCGGCGTCACCGCCACGCTGTGACGAATGCGCTGCGCAACCACGCTGGCGCTCTCCAGCCCCGCATCGATCAGGAGCACCACGAACTCCTCGCCCCCAAAACGCCCGAGCGCATCCGAAATGCGCAGCTCCGCCTTGATCCGTGACGCCACCTCGCGCAGCACGTCGTCCCCGCCCCCGTGTCCGACGCTGTCGTTGACCTTCTTGAAATGGTCGATGTCGATGTACAAGCACGAGATGCGATAGCCCTGGCGGCGCGCCCGCGCGATTTCTTCCACCAGTCGGCGGTCGATGTAGCGGCGGTTGTACACGCCCGTGAGTGCATCGGTCAGGCCGATAAACTTCAGCATCTCGTTGCTGATGACGTTCTCGAGGCAGATCGCGATGATCGATCCCATGTGCTCGAGAAAGTCGGTGCCGAGGGCTGCCGTAAAGCGGTTCGGATCCGCGCTGCCCAGATTCAGGCTGCCGATCAGGCGCGTGTTGCGCAGCAGTGGCACCAGGGCCACGCTTTGCAGCGCAGCGGGCGGATGCGGGAATTGCGCGCAGTGCTGCGACGGCGCATAGGGCCCGAGCAGCGGGCGCGGACGGCGGCCTTCGGCGTGCTCGAAACCGAGCTCGCTGGCGTGTTCGCAAAAACTCAGGTCCTGCAGCTGTTCGTAGTCGACGCCCAGCTTGTGCATGACGGTATAGATGTCGGCGTCAGGATCGACCAGCGACAGCGTCACCGTATCGAGCTCCGAAATGACCGGCAGCGTGCGGAAAATCGTCGAGACCAGTTCCTGGAAGGTGCCGGCGCCGACGATCTGCAGGTCGAAGGCCTGGTGGCGCGTCATGATCGAATGGTTGCGCTCGGCCTGTTCGAGCAGGTACGCCATGCGGGAACGCAGGGTCTCGTTCTCCAACATCAGCTCTCGCGTCAGCGCATCTGGCTCGTGCATTGGAAATTCCTTTCGGCAATAACCGTAACATTACGCTATCTGACCTCCCTTGAAAACGAAAACCGCCCGAAGGTGGGCGATTTAGCGACACAAAATTTTTACAAGTGTCAAAAATTCAGGGTCAGTTCCAGTTCCTGGCCCACGCGCAAGCTGCGTCCGGCGCCGCCGGTGACGATGCAATTCATGCCCATGCAGACTGCACCTTCCATGCGCGGATTGGCGCGGTAGGTTTGCAGGATGTCGAGCGGATCGGGGCCGATGGCGCCGGTAGCCTGGTCGATCGAGGGAATCGGACAGCGGGCGCAGGGTTTGACCGGGCGTATATTCAGTTCGCCGGCTGTCAGCGATTCGACGAAGTCTTCTTCGAAGGCTTCCAGGCCATCGACGACGAGGTTCGGGCGGAAGCGGTTCATCGGCAGCGGCGCGCGTCCGGCGCTTTCCAGCCTGGCGTTCAGGTCGTCGAGCGAGGCCTGGCCGATCAGCAGGATGGGGTAGCCGTCCGCAAAGCGGGTTGCCGAGGGGGCGCCGCCGGTCCATTTGGTGCTGGTGGGGCGCTGCATCTCTGGGCGGAAGCGCACCAGGCGGCAATCGGCGCCCAAGGCTTCGGCGAACCATCTGGCAGCCGCGTCGCCGCAGTCGGCGGCGCTTACCCGGTCATCCCAGATGTTCACCTCGACCCTGGCGGCTGCAGCGTCGTGCGCCAGCGGCAGGCGTAGCGGCGGCTTGCCGGGGATGCTCACTTCCAGCGCGTCGCCGCCGATGCGGGGGGTGACCAGCGCCATGCGCGGATACTCGCGCTGGGTCAGGAACAGGCCGTCGCGGGTGACCAGCATCCATTCGCGGTCATGCACGCCCTGCGCGGAGAAGCCGTCGATCCCGCATTCCACTTCGGCTATCTGGATGCCGTTGCAGGACTTGATCGGGTAGAGAACGAGTTCGGTAACGGTGGCCATGCTGTCAACCCTTGCGAATGAAGGCCGACAGTATGGCAGGGAACGCACTCATTGGCACGGTCAGCGGCCGGCCGCTTTCGTCTTCTCGTCGCGTTCACGCAGCAGGCGGGCGTTCAGGTTGCGGGTCGCGCCGGCGGCCAGCTTGCGGCAGCCTTCCGGATCGATGAAGGGGTTGGACTGCGCCGTCTTGGCCGCAGCCTTGCCGAAGGCATCGGTGGCGGAGGGATGGGCTGCGATCACGATGTCGCACTTCAGGCCGGCCACCTTGGCGAGGGTAGCGCGGAAGCTCGCAGTGCGGTCCGGGTAATTGGCGCCGCCGCTGTAGTGGAAGCCGTCGGTGGACACCGGGGTCAGGCTGTCGGCATAGACCATGTCCAGGCACCTGCCCCGCTCGCACGACTGCCAGGTCCAGGTCGTGCCGCCGGGCGTGTGGCCGGGGGTGTGGTGGACGGTGAAGCGCAGCGGGCCGACGCTCAAGGTTTCACCATCGGCGACTTCTTTTACCTGCGCCAGCTTGGGGATGGTGAAGCGGTCGTTCGGGTCGTATTGCGGATCGTCCGTGCCTGGCGTGCCGTCGCGCAGCACCTGGGCGCCGTGCGGGCTGTGCGCGACAGTCGCGCCGCTTGCGCGCTGCAGCGCGGCGAGGCCGCCGGCGTGGTCGAAGTGGGCGTGCGAGTTCAGGATGAGTTTGACGTCCTTCATCCTGAAGCCGAGCGTCTCGATGTTCTTCTGGATCAGCGGCGCCGACTGCGGCAGTGCGCCGTCGAGCAGGACGTGGCCTTGCGGGCCGGTGACCAGCACGGCGGACAGGCCGGCGGTGCCGACGTAGTACGCGTTGCCGTAGATGTTGAATGGGGTCGCCGGTTGGTTCCATTCATCGCAGGAGGTGCAGGTAATCGCATCCTGCGCCAGCGCACCGTTCGTGGCCATCAGCGCCAGCGCGATGGCCGCCGGCTTCATTATGTTCTTCATCATGTGACAACACTCCAGACAGAAAAAAAGGGCCCCACAGGGCCCTCGATCACAACGCCGATCAGACGTTAAACAGGAAATTCAGCACATCGCCATCCTTGACCACGTATTCCTTGCCCTCGGCGCGCATCTTGCCCGCTTCCTTGGCGCCGGCCTCGCCCTTCAAGGCGATGTAGTCGTCGTACGAAATGGTCTGGGCACGGATGAAGCCGCGCTCGAAGTCGGTGTGAATCACGCCCGCGGCTTGCGGCGCGGTGGCGCCGACCTTCACGGTCCAGGCGCGCACTTCTTTCACGCCGGCGGTGAAATAGGTCTGCAGGCCAAGCAGCTTGTAGGCGGCGCGGATCAGGCGGTCCAGGCCCGGTTCGTCCATGCCCATGTCGCCCAGGAAGGCGGCCTTGTCGGCGTCGTCCAGGTCCGCGATTTCCGCTTCGATCGCGGCGGAAATCGCCACGATCGGCGCGTTCTGCTTCTTGGCGAATTCAGTCAGCTGGTCCAGCAACGGATTGTTGGTGAAGCCGGTGTCGGACACGTTGGCGACGTACATCGCCGGCTTGGCCGTGATCAGGTGCAGGTCACGGATCAGGGCCGTCTCGTCGGCGTCCAGGCCCATGGTGCGCACCGGCTGGCCTTCGTTCAGGTGCGGCAGGATGCGCTCGCAGATCGCCACCAGCTTGGCCGCGTCCTTGTCGCCCGAACGCGCCTTCTTGTTCTCGCGGTGAATCGCCTTCTCGACGGCAGTCAGGTCGGCCAGCGCCAGCTCGGTCTGGATGACTTCGATGTCGTCGATCGGGTTGACCTTGCCGGACACGTGGATCACGTTGTCGTCTTCGAAGCAGCGCACCACGTTGACGATGGCGTCGGTTTCGCGGATGTGCGACAGAAACTGGTTGCCCAGGCCCTCACCCTTCGAGGCACCCGCCACCAGGCCGGCGATGTCGACGAATTCGACGATGGCCGGCACCACGCGCTCCGGCTTGACGATGTCGGCCAGTGCCTGCATGCGCGGGTCCGGCACCTCGACCACGCCGACGTTCGGCTCGATCGTGCAGAACGGGTAGTTCTCGGCCGGGATGCCGGCCTTGGTCAGGGCGTTGAACAGGGTGGACTTGCCGACGTTCGGCAAGCCGACGATGCCGCATTGGAGACTCATGGGAATTCTTTCTAATTCGGTGGACGCGGAGCGGAAAGGAAGCCCGGCTCCAAAACCCCACATTGTAACCGCGGACGGTGCCGGTTGCTGAAAAAACCGGCGTGCAGGGACGGCGGCGTTGCTATCGGGCAGCCGGATTTGGCGCGAATATTTTAGCCCGGCGGCGGCTTCAATGTCTGTCATGTCAGCCTGGTGTCGTTTATTCTGAACGCCATGCCCCCTACCGACTTCCAGCTCATCGGCGATTACATGATGCCGCCCTTCCCGGTGCAGCCGTCAGATATCGGCTTCCTGTTCGGTACGCGGCACGGCGTCGAACAATTCTGCGAGGTGGCCTGCCGACTCTGGCGCGAGGGGATGTTCAGCCGCCTGCTGGTATCCGGCGGGAAGACCGGCGGCCAGCCGAGGTCGGAGGCGGAGGTCATCGCCGCGCGCCTAGTGGCGCTGGGCCTTCCGGAATCTATCCTGATTCTCGAAACCGCCGCGACCAACACCGGCGAGAACGTGCGCTTCGGGCGCGCCCGGGTGGCTGAAGCGATGGACATTGAGGCAGTGCGCAGTGTCGTCGTAATCGGCAAGATGTGCTCGACCCGGCGCTACCTGATGACCCTGCAGCAGCACTGGCCCGGCTTGCGTATGTCGGTCTGCCCCGTCAACTATTTCGGCGTGCCGGATGAATGCTGGCACGAGCATGACGAGTTTCGCGCCCGCGTACTGGGCGAGTTCGGCAAGATTCCGGCGTATGTGGAGCGAGGCTTCCTGGCCGAGATCGACGGATGCGCACCGTATCCGCAACTGGCCGGCGCGGGGCGCACATAAAACGCTTGTGCAGATCGTACTGATTAAGCTTCGCCTTTGAGCCTGAAATTCGAACGCTTGTTTGCATGATTAGCGAAATCAGCGGGCGTTGCTCACATTACCGTTCCCTCTGATCGGTACTGCCGTGCCTCTTGTGGGACATCACAGTCGAGCTCAGATCTCAGGCGCAGAGTAGCCATTTGCGCTGTGCCGGCACGATCTCAAGCTAAAGTGGCCGCACCCGCGACAAATCCGGCTTCGCCACGAACTCCGCCAGTTCATCCCGCAGCCGCTGCCCCTCCCCCATCGCCTTCTGCCAGTTGCGGATGCGCGCGTCGTGATCGAGCCCGTAGAACTTGAAATCGGCCCGGTCCGGCAGCTTCCCGCGAGGCAGGGTGCGCAGGAAGTCGTCGGACGGCGCGATGATCAGGACGTTGTCGAGCCAGCCGCGGTTGACGCCGCGCGCGGCCCGCCGCCATGGGAAGCCCTTGTCGAGCCAGCCCGGCACGATGTGCTGGGTGAAATGCGGGTACAGCACCAGGTCGCCCTTGGCCTCCCCCGCCGCGCGCGCATAGGGCAAGGCCAGGTGGTAGTCGATGATGCCGCCATCCCAGTAACTCCCCGGCGGGGCCTCCGCGATACCTGTGACCGGTTTCATCAAGAGCGGCAGCGTCCCCGAGGCGAGCAGGCTGCTCTCCAGGTTGCCGCGCGTGAGCGACGAGAAATGCGTCGTAAACGCGTCGAAGCGCTCGCGCAGCCATGGCGCCTTCGAGCGCTGGTCGCCGATCACCACGCGCTCGAGCAGGCGCCCGAGCCAGTCGCGCGAGCCGGCATTGTGCAGCGCCGCCGCGGCGAAGCCGCGCAGTTCGGCGCGCGGATGGCTTGGGGCCGCCAGCCTACCCTTGCCGCGTACGGCCAACAGGTGCAGGCGGTGGTGGGGATGGCTGACGATGTCGTCTTCGTGGCCGCGCACGAATTCACCTAGCAAGGCCTGCACCACCTCGTTGATTTCGCCCTGCGTCGGCTTCGTGCTGGTGTAGCGCTGGCCGGCGTAGAGCTCGCCCAGGCGCGCGAACGCCTTGGCGGGGTCGCGCTGGCAGGCGGCCGCCATGCGCCAGGCGCCGATCGAGGCTCCGATCAGGTCGCGCTCGCGCGGGGCCGAGGGCAGCCATTCGCCGAACATCCATTGGTCGACGGCCTGGAAGATCAAGCCCTTCGGTCCGCCGGCGGCAGCGGGAACGATGGCGACGTCTTGGGCACGCAAGCCTTGCGCGCCGAGCTGGGCCAGGGCCAGCGGCCCGGCATGGAAACTAAGTGCCTTCATGGGCAAAATTATCGCAGGAAGAACACGCTTGTGCTGGCGCAAGGGTCGGAGAAGGCTGCTACGTAACATGGACCGTTCCTGCTCGCGGAGTCCGCCATGCCGTTTCGACTTGCCCTGGTTCTTTTGCTGCTGTTCGCCTGCGGCCCGCTGGCGGCGAACGACAACGCCATCACTGTCGAGCGCTACCACCGGCACTTCACGGTCGACGCCGACGGGTCTTACGTGCTCGACGTCGAGCTGGTGAAGAACATCAATACCAGCGCAGCCATCGCGCTGCATGCCGAGCAGTTCATCAGCTTCAATGCGTCGCTCGACGAGGTCGTGTCCGTCGACGCCTGGACCGCAAAGGTCGACGGCCGCCGCGTCCCGGTCGCGCCCAGCCAGATCCGCGAGCAGCAGGAAGCGGTTTCCCAAAATGCGCCGATGTTCCAGGACACGCGCCTGAAAATCGTGATCTTCCCCGACGTCGCGGTGGGCGACCTCCTGCACCTGCGCTATCGGCTGCGGCGCCACACGCCGCTGTTTCCTGGACAGTTCGAAGACTTCACCATCGCCCGCCCCTTTCCGACAAAAGACTTCCGGCTGACCTATGACTTGCCGGCCTCGATGATGCTGTATGCCGACGCGGCGGGCTTCGAGCAGGCGGCGGGCGAGAGCCCGCCGAGCGACAGCCCGCCGAGCGACAGCCCGCACGGCCGGCGCCGCACGAGCTGGCGCTATGTGGAGGGCGAGCATGAGCGCATCGAGAACGGTTCCGTCAGCTATCTCGACTACGGCCGGCGCCTGGCCGTCACCACCTTCCCGGACTATGCGGCCTTCGCCCGCGCCTATCACGCCCGCGCCGCGACGGCGGCCATGCCCGACGCGGCCATCACCAGGCTCGCGGCCGGGATCACGCACGGCATTGCCGATCCTCGCGCGCGTGCGATCGCCCTGTCCGACTGGGTCAGGCGCAACATCCGCTACGTCGCGGTCTATCTCGGCCCGGGCGGCGTGGTGCCGCATCCCGCACCGGCCGTGCTGGCCAACCGCTATGGCGACTGCAAGGACCATGCGGCGCTGCTGCAGGCGCTGCTTGCTGCAGCCGGCATCCCGGGCAGCGCCGCGCTGGTCAACAGCGACGCCGCCTATCGCCTGCCGGCCGTGCCGACGCTCGGCGTGCTGAACCACGTGATCGTCTACGTGCCGAAGTTACAGCTGTATCTGGACCCGACCGCGGCGACGGTGGCCGGCGGCTTCCTGCCGCCCGGCCTGCTCGGCAAACCGGTGCTGCTGGCCGACAGCGGCAGCTTCGCGGTGACGCCGGTATTCCAGCCGGCACGCAGCCGCACCCTTACCCGCTTCGACATCGCGCGCGACGGCAGCAGCCGTTTCCACGTGGCGCGCACCAGCGGCGGTGCGATTGCCGAACCCTACCGGCAGGCGGTGCGCGCCACGCCGCAGGGTGAAAGCGAGCGCTTCGTGCGGCGCATGCTGGCGGGACTGGGACAGACGGGTGACGGCTTGATCGAGCCGGGCGAACTCGATGCGCCCTCGAGCGAATACACCCTGGCTTTTTCGGGCGCAATGGATGGTTTCGTGCACCTGCCCGGGCCGGTCGCGCTGGCGACGACCTACAACTTCTGGGGAGGACTGGGCGATGCGGTAGTCGACCTGGGACGCGAGCCGGAGCGGCGCCAGGAATTCGTCTGCCCCGCCATCGATGCCGAGGACGAGCTGCGCTACCGGCTCCCTGGAAAAACGCGTGTGCTGACGCTACCGAAACCGCTGGTGGTGGACGATGGCAGGTTCTTCTACCGTTCGCAGTATGCACGGCAAGGCGATGCGGTGGTGGTGAAGCGGCGCCTGCAGTTCCGGCACACGTCGGCAACCTGCACGCCTGAAGACTACCGTGTCATGCGGCCGGCGCTGGAGCGCATGATGCGCGACCTGCGCGGCCAGGTGGTGGTGCAAGGGCCTTAGCGATCAGGCGGTATGCAACTGCATGGTCGCCACATCCATCTTGCCTTCGCAAACCAGCGGGATGATGCGCAAGGCTTTGTCGATCGATTCTTCGATGAGCACCTGCTCTTCGCGGCGCGGGCGGTGCAGCACGAAATCGGCCACGCCCTGCTGCAAATTCAGGCTGCGCGGATGGCCGATGCCCAGGCGCAGGCGCCAGTAGTCCTGGGTGCCCAGGGCTGAGGTGATGTCCTTCAGGCCGTTGTGCCCGCCCGAGGAGCCACCCTTCTTCAGTTTGGCCACGCCCGGCAGCATGTCGAGTTCGTCGTGCACGACCAGCACCTCATCGGGATTGATCTTGTAGAAACGCGCCAAGGCGCCGACCGACTGGCCGGAGCGGTTCATGTAGGTCAGCGGCTCCAGCAGCCAGATTTCATTGCCCGCGATGCGGGTCTTCGCGACCATCGCGTTGAAGCGCGATTCGCGCTGCAGCCGGCAGCCAGGCAGCGAATTGGCCAGGTTGTCGACCAGCCAGAAGCCGGCGTTATGGCGGGTTTGTTCGTATTCCGGGCCCGGGTTGCCGAGGCCGACGATCAGTCGGATGGACATGTAATGGATGATTCTGGGAAAAACAGGATTATCGCCCAAAAAGGCGGGCTCACGTGCCGGCAAGGCGCCAACAAAAAACCCGCCGGGCAAGCCACGGCGGGTTTTCGTTTCTTTCGCACCGCTTGCGCGGTGCTACAGGAAGATATTACTCAGCAGCTGCTTCAGCCGACACGGCGCCGCGTGGGATCGACGAGGTGACGATGGTCAGGTTCTGGCCGTGGGTCAGCGCGGTCACGCCTTCTGGCAGGACCAGGTCGTTCGTGTGGATCGACTGACCGGCTTCCAGCTTGCCCAGGTCGACTTCGATGAACTCAGGCAGCTTGCCTGGCAGGCAGGACACGTCCAGCTCGTTCAGCACGTGCGAGATGACGGCTGCGCTCAGCTTGACGGCTGGCGAGGTCTCGGCGTTGATGAAGTGCAGGGCGACCTTGGTGTGGATCGGCTGCGATGCGTCGACGCGCTGGAAGTCAGCGTGCAGGACCAGTTGCTTGAATGCGTGCATCTGGAAGTCACGCAGCAGGACTTGCTGGGTGGCGCCGTCGATTTCGAGGTCGAGCACGGAACCGTGGAAGGCTTCTTTCTTGAGCGCGTGCCAGAGGGCGTTGCCGTCCAGGGCGATCAGGACTGGGGCAGCGGTGCCGCCGTAGATGATGCCTGGGGTCTGGCCAGCCTTGCGCAGGCGGCGGCTCGCTCCGGTGCCCTGCAGGGTGCGGTTGAATGCAACAACTTTCATGTGAAACTCCAAGTATAAAGGGTCCGAATGCCGGAACAAAGGTGCCGGCCCGGTAACCCAATTGTGGTGACCACCCCCGCGACCAGGGACAGTCATGAACGAGCGCCATGCTGCGCGCTCAAGAATTACTGTCGATGAGCGCCGAAACGCGCCCGAAATCTGTGCAGCCTGAGATAGTACAACGGCGCGCCGGCTTTTTCAGCCAGGCGCGCCGCAAAAACTGCTGCGGTGTTGCTTATTCAGCGAACAGCGAAATGACCGAGTCGCCTTTGACGATGCGCTTGAAGGTCTCGGCCAGCAGTGGTGCGCTGGTGAGCTGGCGGATCTTGGTGCAGGCGGCGCCGGCTGCGCTCAGCGGGATGGTGTCGGTGACGACCAGCTCGTCGAGCGGCGAATTGTTGATGCGGTCGATTGCCGGACCCGACAGGACAGGGTGCGTGCAGTAAGCAACCACTTTCTTGGCGCCGCGCTCTTTCAGCACTTCGGCAGCCTTGGTCAGGGTGCCGGCGGTGTCGACCATGTCATCCATGATGACGCAGTTGCGGCCTTCGACTTCACCGATGATGTTCATGACTTCCGACACGTTCGCCTTCGGGCGGCGCTTGTCGATGATCGCCAGGTCGCAGCCGAGGCGTTTGGCCAGGGCGCGGGCGCGCACCACGCCGCCGACATCCGGCGACACGACCAGCAGGTCGTCGTAATTGCGCTTCTGCAGGTCGCCCAGCAGGATCGGCGACGCATAGATATTATCGACCGGAATGTCGAAGAAGCCCTGGATCTGGTCGGCGTGCAGGTCCATGATCAGGACGCGCTCGACGCCGGCTTCTTCCAGCATGTTGGCCACCACCTTGGCCGAGATCGCAACACGCGCCGAACGCGGGCGACGGTCCTGGCGGGCGTAACCGAAGTAAGGAATCGCGGCGGTGATGCGGCCAGCAGACGCGCGCTTGAGCGCGTCGACCATCAGGATGATCTCCATCAGGTTGTCGTTGGTCGGCGCGCAGGTCGATTGCAGGACGAAGACGTCCTTGCCGCGCACGTTCTCGTTGATCTCGACCATGACTTCGCCGTCCGAGAACTTCGAGACCATTGCTTTGCCGAGTGGAATGCCGAGGTTCTTAGCGACCCCCTCTGCTAGTGCCGGATTGGCATTGCCGGTAAAAACCATCAGGTTTTCGTAAGCCATGGAGGAAGTCCCAAGAGATAGAAGAGTTGACACTTGAAAAACAATCAGCCGGCTAAACCGGCTGATGTTTGACGACGCTGCGTTGCCGATGCTTGCGGAGCACTGCACCGCTGTCTTTACCCGCTGGACGCTTGAGCATCGACAGCCGGGAAAACTTTGGCAGGGGAACAAGGATTCGAACCTTGGTATGCCGGAATCAAAATCCGGTGCCTTAACCAGCTTGGCGATTCCCCTACACGACTGCACTTGCTTGCCGTTACATTCTGCGTATTTTAACGCTTAACGTCGCGACAGGCAAAATTTTATTCTATAACTCACTGATTCTGCAAGAGCGATTTCAACGGATGACTCAACAACGAATGCGCTTTCCATGCCCGCCAAGTGTCTGGCACAAGGGCCACCACCTGATCCGCTTCACGCTCGCTGGAGAACGCGCAGAATACACACGCACCGGAGCCAGTCATTCTGGCATCGCCATGCCTGCCCAACCATTCGACCGCCTCTGCTACCGGCGGGAACAGGCGTTCAGCCACGTCCTGCAAATCATTCTTTCCGAAACCGCGATGCTTGCCTGAAACATCGTAGCCGCTGGAAAAGTCCGATATTATGACCCGCTCCGTATCCCTTGTCAAATCCGGGGCAGAAAATATTGCTGGGGTCGGCACGGCGACGCCGGGCTCGATGACGACATACCAGCATTCCGGGCCGCGCACGGACTGGAGCGACTCGCCTACACCCTCGGCAAATGCCGTCTCGCCGAACAGGAAGAACGGAATATCGGCGCCCAGCGGCAGCCCGAGGCTAATGAGCTCCTGTTGCGTCAGTCCCGCCTGCCACAGGTGGTTGGCCGCCATCAGCGCGGTGGCCGCATCCGACGACCCTCCTCCCAGCCCGCCTCCCATTGGCAGGATCTTTTCCACCGCCACATCGATACCCGGCGGCAGGCGGCCGTGGCGGCGCGCGTATTCCGCCTGCAGCAGGCGCAGGACGCGCACGACCAGGTCCTGCTCGGCCGGCACGCCCGGCATGTCGGTGGTGCGCACGATGAGCTCGTCGTCGCGCAGGTCGAAATGCAGGGTATCGGCGCGGTCGATCAGCTGGAACACGCTTTGCAGCAGGTGGTAGCCGTCGGCGCGGCGGCCGACGACGTGCAGGAACAGGTTGAGCTTGGCCGGGGCCGGGCAATGGTGCAGCGAACGCATGCGTCTTAGCCCTGCCCTGCCGGGTTGACAACGATGCGGATCGACAGGTCCTGGATGTCCCCTGCCGCGGCGCGCTCGGCATGGATCACGCGCGGCGCCGGCTGGGCTGCCTTCGCATCCTGCCATTCCACGAAACGCAGGCGCCAGCCGTCGCGCGTGGTCACGCTGTTATTCGCGGGCGAAGCCGAGAAGCGCTGCCCGTCGGCAGCCACCGCATAGCCCTGCAGCCAGTCACGCAGACCCGAGACCGGCAGCGGCCAGCCCAGCGCCTGCTGGGTCAGGCCATCGATGTCGGCCGCGCTCACCGGCTTGCGGCCGGCTTGCGTCAGGGTGGCCGAGCCAGGCGTGACCGCGATGGTCGCCACCGTCTGGCCCAGCGGCGACACCAGCTCGACGTCGACATGACCCGGACGCTGCGCCCAGTTGAAATTGCCGTTCAGTGATTCGGTCTTGCCGTCCTTCTGGTAATTGACTGCCAGACGGCCATTCAGGTCGATGCTGTCGCGGTAGGCGGCGACCGTGGCGACATTGGTGCTGGGGGTGGCGCAGCCGGCGAGAATCGTGGCGGCAAAGGCGAGCAGGGTCAGGCGTCGGGTAATTGGCATTGGTAAATAGGAGTAGTTACGGGCGTCATTCCGCTACGCGCAGGCATGAATAAAGGGTCGGCACAGGTGCAGTGTCGTTCAATTAGCTTGTCATCTTACGTTAACGAAAGAATGACGCACCGTGATTGAACGGGATCGCAGTGCATTGCAGCGCAGCAGCGCAGCAGCGCAGCAGCGCAGCAGTGGATTATTTCACAAGCTCTGCCGAAGCCGCGCCAGCGTGCTGCGCAGCGTGTCGTTCTGCGGATCCTTGGCCCGTGCTTCGCGCCACAGTTGCTGGGCGTCGGCCTGCTTGCCCTTCTGGAACAGCACTTCCCCCAGGTGCACGGCGATTTCCGGATCGCGCCGCAACGCATACGCCTGGCGCAGGTATTTTTCCGCTTCGTCGAGCTTGCCAAGGCGGTACTGGACCCATCCCATGCTGTCCATGATAAAGGCATCGCCCGGTGCCATCTCGAGCGCCTTGGCGACCAGCGCGTGGGCTTCCTGCAGGCGCACGTTGCGCTCGGCCAGCGAATAGCCGAGGGCGTTGTAGGCGTGGTGGTTGTCCGGCGCCAGCGTCATCACGTCGCGCAGCAGCTTTTCCATGATCTCGACGCGGCCGATCTTTTCGGCCAGCAGCGCAAAGTCGTATAGCAGGTCGGGATTCTTCGGGAAGCGCTTGGCGGCCGCGTCCATCAGCGCATAGGCCTCCGACACCTGGCCGGCGTCGCGCAGCAGCTGCGATTCGGCCACCGCCACCTGGGCCTGCTGGGCCGGCTCGGCGGGCGTCAAGCCGGCCAGCAGCCGGCGTCCGCCGGCCAGGTCGCCGGCCTTGGCCATCACGCCTGCGCGGCGCAGCTGGGCGTTGAACAGCAGTTGCGGCTCGGTGCCGGCGGGGACTTTTTCCAGCCATTGCAGGGCAGCCGGGTAGTCACCGCGGTCCTCGGCCAGCTGGGCCAGGATCAGGAGCGCGCGGGTCGGGTCGCGGTCGTCTTCCGGGTTGCGGCCCAGGACATCCACGAAGCGCGTGAAATAAGTCTCGGCGGCCTTGGCGTCGTTCATCTGGCTGGCCAGCACGCCCACCGCGTACAGGTTGCCGGCGTCGTCCGGCTTGGCCTTGAGCAGCGCCTCGAACTGGGCGCGCGCCTGCGGGTACTGCTTCTGGTTGACCAGGATGCGGGCGTGGGCGGCGCGCACTTCGCGCGCCTCCGGGTGCTGCTTGAGGAAGGCGTCGAGCATCGGCGCGACCTTGGCGTCGTCTTCCAGTACCTGGGCCATCATCAGCATGGCGATTTCGGAATCGGGCTTGGCCGCCAGGCCCGCCTGCGCTTCGCGCACGGCCGCAGCCTTGTCGGCGCGGGCGAGCGCCGCCTGGGCGCGCACGATGTGCGCTTCCAGGGTGCCGTTATACGGCGTGACGATGCGCTCGAGCATGGCAGCGGCGGCATCCTTGTCCTTGGCGCGGCCCAGCAACTGCTGGATCTGGAACATCAGCACGCCGCGCTCCTTGAGCGGCGCCGCCCTCAATCGTTCGACGAAGATCGGCTCGGCTTCGGCGATGTCGTCGGAGGTGACCACCATGCCGACGAAATATTGCGTTGCTTCGTCCGAGGCCGGATCGAGCTCGCGCCACAGGCGCACGGCGGCCAGCGTGTCGTCGGCCTGGCGGGCCGTGACCGCCATTTCGGCCGCGCGGCGCGCCAGGCGCGGGTCGCGGGTCTGCTGGGCCAGCGACAGCATGGTGAGATAGGGTCCCTGCCAGTCGCCTTTGCGGAATGCGAACTCGGCCTTAAGTAGCTGGTTCAGCATGCTGCTGGTCAGTTCGACCTTGGGCAGGCGCGCCTCGATCTCGGCCCGGAGTTTGGCTTCCGCGTCGTCGTCCGATTCCGTGGCTGCCGCCGTCTCGACTTGCTCCTGTCCGGGCGGCACGCCGGCGCCCGCTGCCGGAGCCGCGCTGGCTGCCACCGGCGGCTGCTGTGTCGGCGCGACAGCACACGCCGCCAGGATGCTGGAGAGGGTTACAATGACGAAAGCGTTTTTCAAGGCAAATCCTGTGTTCTGGGTGTCGTCTGATTCTACGCTCAAGCGTGGCCCCGCGTGCACTGCAGCGCAGTTGTCGTCAGTCGCTCTCCAAGAATTGTCACCGAATTCCTCCCCATGCCCGAACTCCCGGAAGTCGAAGTCACCCGGCGCGGTGTCGCCCCCCATATCGAAGGCCGTGTCGTCGAAGCGGTGGTCCTGCGCCGCGAAGGCCTGCGCTGGCCCTTCCCGCCCGGCCTCTCCAGCCAGCTGGTCGGGAAGCGCATCACCCACACCGACCGGCGCGGCAAATACCTGCTGGTCCACTTCGAACATGGCGCCCTGATCATCCACCTTGGCATGTCCGGCCACCTGCGCGTGCTGCCGCCCGGGGTCGAGCCGCGCAAGCACGACCATTTCGACCTGGTCGTCGCCGGACCCGACGGCCAGCAGGTATTGCGCCTGCACGATCCGCGCCGCTTCGGCGCCGTGCTCTGGCACGACCAGGGCGAAGGAGAGATCGGCCAGCACCTCTTGCTGCGCGGCCTGGGGGTCGAACCGCTCGAGGACGGCTTTTCGGGCGAGCTGCTGCACCGCGAGACGCGCAAGCGCAGCGCGCCGATCAAGCAGGTGCTGCTGGCGGGAGACATCGTGGTCGGCGTCGGCAATATCTACGCCTGCGAAAGCCTGTTCCAGGCCGGGATCAACCCGAAAACGCCGGCCGCGCGCATCAGCCGCGCCCGCTACGACCGGCTGGCGGTGGCGATCAAGGAGATCCTGGCCGCCGCTATCGTGCAGGGCGGCAGCACCCTGAAAGACTTTATTGCTGTAAACGGACAATCCGGATATTTCCAGCAGACATATTTCGTCTATGATCGTGCAGGAGTGCCCTGCCGCAACTGTGGGTCGTCGGTCCGCCAGATCAAGCAGGGCCAGCGCTCGACTTTCTATTGCGTGCAGTGCCAGCGCTAGGTTCACGATCACGGGTACAAAAGATGCAGGATTTCCAACAGTATGGCGCCTGGCGCGCCGCCGTCACCGCAGCGCTGGAAGCCTATGGCGCGGCCCTGCGCGATGCCGCGCTGGTCGACGGCGGCGGCGAGCAGCAGCTGGCGCGGGCCCTGGCGCGGCTGCGCGACGACCGCCTGTCGGTGGCCTTCGTGGCCGAGTTCTCGCGCGGTAAGACAGAGCTGATCAACGCGCTCTTCTTCGCCGACTACGGCCAGCGCATCCTGCCTTCGAGCGCCGGCCGCACCACCATGTGCCCGACCGAGCTGCTGTACGACGCAGCGCTGCCGCCGTGCATCCGCCTGCTGCCGATCGACACCCGCACCGAGCGCCTAGCCACCAGCGACTTCCGCGAGGACCCGGCCGCCTGGACGGTCCTGCCGCTGGATCTCGACGCCCCCGAGCGCATGACGGAAGCTTTTCGCCAGGTGAGCCTGACGCGCCGCGTGCCCGCCCTAGAGGCCGAACGCTACGGCCTGTGGGACCCGAACGACCCGGAAACCGCCACCAGCCTGGGAGCGGACGGCATGGTCGAGATCCCGCAATGGCGCCACGCCATCATCAACCTGCCCCACCCGCTGCTCAAGCAGGGACTGGTGATCCTCGACACGCCGGGCCTGAACGCGATCGGCACCGAGCCGGAACTGACCCTGAACCTGATCCCGAACGCGCACGCGGTGCTGTTCATCCTGGCCGCCGAAACCGGCGTGACCAAGAGCGACATCGACGTCTGGCGCACCCATATCGGCGCCGGGCCGGGACGGCTGGCGGTGCTCAACAAGATCGACGCGATGTGGGACGAGTTGCGCACGCCGGAACAGAATGACGCCGAGATCGCGCGCCAGCAACTGAGCGTCGCCCGCGAGCTGGGGCTCGATAGCGCGCGCGTGTATCCGGTCTCCGCGCAAAAAGCCCTGGTCGGCAAGATCAACGGCGACATGGCCCTGTTCGAGAAGAGCCGCATGGGCGCGCTGGAAGCGGCCCTGTTCCACGACCTGATCCCGGCGCGCAAGGAGATCGTCCGGCGCCAGCTGCGCCTGGACCTCGAGCAGCTGGCCGCCGGCCAGGCCGCACTGGCGGGCGCGCGCATGCGCGACCTGGTCGACCAGCTGCAGGAGCTCAAGAGCCTGCGCGGCAAGAACCAGAACGTGATCGCCCACATGATGCGCCGCGTGGAGCTCGAGAAAAAGGAATTCGACGCCAGCCTGTTCAAGCTGCAAGGCACGCGCGCCGTATTCGCCCGCCTGTCGACCGAGCTGTATTCGACGCTGGGCATGGACACCGTGCAGGAGCAGACCAACGCCGTGCGCGCCGAGATGCAGGCGGCGCGCTTTGCGACCGGCATGCGCCAGCCCGTGCGCGCCTTTTTCGAGGCGGCGCGCGCCAACCTCGACGCGTCCAGCGCGAAGGTCGACGAGATCGGCGCCATGCTCGACACTATGGTGCGCAAGTTCTCGGCCGAGCATGGCCTGGCGCTGGCCAGCCCGATGACGCTGTCCTTCGCCCGCTACCGGCGCGAGATCGACGAGGTCGAAGAGCTGTTCCTGAAGCAGTTCGGCACCGCCACCCTGCTCATGACCAGCCGCGCGACCCTGCTCGAGCGCTTCTTCGACTCGATCGCCTCGCGCGTGCGGCGCAGTTTCCGCAGCGCGAACCTGGACGCCGAAGCCTGGCTGAAGGTGATCATGGCGCCGCTGGAGGGCGCGATCCGCCAGCACCGCGAGCAGCTGCGCGGCCGCCAGGCCTCGATCGGCCGCATCTTCGAGGCCACCGACAGCCTGGAACAGAAAATCACCGCCTTCGAAGGCAGCCGCCTGGCCCTCGAAGGCACGCGTACGCACCTGGCGGAGTTGTCTGCGCAGGTCGCCGCCACACTGGACACACCCCCTGCATGAAGCGTTTGACCGAATTCGACCAGCTGGCCGACCCCACTTTTTCGCAAGCCGTGATCGACTGGCAGCGCACCCATGGCCGCCACACGCTGCCGTGGCAGAACACCACCGACGCCTACCGCATTTGGCTGTCCGAGATCATGCTGCAACAGACCCAGGTCGCCGCGGTGCTCGGCTATTACGCGCGCTTCCTGGAACGCTTCCCGACGGTTCAGGCGCTGGCCGAAGCGCCCTCGGAAGATGTCATGGCCCACTGGAGTGGCCTGGGTTACTACACCCGCGCGCGCAACCTGCACGCCTGCGCCAGGCGCGTGGTGGAGGAGTACGGCGGCGTCTTCCCGGGCGACCCGGCGCTGCTGGCCGACCTGCCGGGCATCGGCCGCTCCACGGCGGCAGCGATTGCCGCGTTCTCGGTAAGTGCACGGGCCGCGATCATGGACGGCAACGTCAAGCGCGTGTTCGCGCGCGTGTTCGGCATCGAGCAGTATCCGGGCGAGAAGCGGGTCGAAGAGGTCCTGTGGCGCCGCGCGGAGGCGCTGCTGCCGGAAACCGGCATCGAATCGTACACGCAGGGGCTGATGGACCTCGGCGCCACCCTGTGCACCCGCAGCCGCCCGGACTGCCCACGCTGCCCGCTGCAGGAGCGCTGCGTCGCCTGTGCCACGGGCCGCACGCAAGAACTCCCGGTACGCAAGCCGAAGAAGACCTCGCCGGAAAAGCGTGCGGCGCTGCTGGTCGTGATCGACCGCGGACAGGTGCTGCTGGAGCAGCGGCCGGGCACCGGGATCTGGGGCGGGCTGCTGTCGCTGCCGGAGGTGGACGGGCACCTGGCTGTCGAGGTGGAGCCGGTGTTATCTTCCGGGATCGTGGCTGCGGCAGCGCAGTTTGGCGCGGTGGAAGAGGTGCAGGCGCTGCGCCCGCTGGTGCACGTGTTCACGCACTACAAGCTGCATATCGCGCCGTGGCAAGTGGTCCTGTCGGCACGCGGGAGCGCGACCGGACGGCACGTGTGGTGGGATCTGGATCGGATCGACGCAGCGCCCTTGCCGGCGCCGGTGAAGAAGTTGTTGCTGGAGTTGGGAAGGCCGGGGTTGTTTGGGTGAAGCGCTAGTCAGCCAAACGGTCCCGCCTTTTTCATTGTCAGCTCAAAAACCGTCATTCGCGCGAAGGCGGGAATGACGGCTCACAGGGAGCGGGCTGGGCAGTGCGTCGCCGCTACTCAGCGGCTACTGCAGCAGTCAAAAGTGATCCAGCGAGAAAATCCTGCGATGCTCCCGGATCGCATACCGATCCGTCATCCCCGCAATGTAATCCGCGATCTTCCTTGCCTGCCCCATCGGGTCGCCCTCGACCTGGTAGTCGTTCGGCAGCAGCACCGGGTCTTGCATGAAACCGTCGAACAGCTCGCGCACGATGCGGCTGGCCTTGACGCGCATGCGGTTGACCTGGAAGTGACGGTACAAATTCGCGTAGAGAAAACGCTTGAGCGCCGTCGTTTCCGCGCGCATCTGGCTTGAAAAACGAATCAGCGGCGGCAAGCTGCGCACGTCGTCGATGTTCAAAGGCCCGGCATCCAGGATCAGGGCTCTCGAGGTGTCAACCAGGTCCGCCGTCATCTGCGTAATCATCAACCGGATCGTCTCGTACAGCGCACGCCGTCCCGGCAGGCCCGGATACTGCGCCTCCACCGCATGCCGGTGGCGCGCGAACAGCTCGACCTCTTCCATCTGCGCCATCGTGAGCAGGCCCGAACGCAGGCCGTCGTCGATATCGTGGTTGTTGTACGCGATCTCGTCGGCCAGGTTGGTCAGCTGGGCTTCCAGGCTGGGCTGGCTGCGGTCGATGAAGCGCTGGCCCAGCTCACCGAGCTCGCGCGCATTCGTCAGCGAGCAGTGTTTCAAAATGCCCTCGCGCGTCTCGAAGGTGAGGTTCAAGCCGTCGAAAGCGCCGTAGTGTTCTTCGAGCTTGTCCACCACGCGCAGGCTTTGCAGGTTGTGCTCGAAGCCGCCGTAGTCCTTCATGCATTCATTGAGCACGTCCTGGCCGACGTGGCCGAAAGGCGTGTGCCCGAGGTCGTGCGCCAGCGCGGTGGCTTCGACCAGGTCTTCGTTCAGCTGCAGGCTGCGCGCCAGGGTGCGGCCGATCTGCGCCACCTCGATGCTGTGCGTGAGCCGGGTACGGAACAAATCGCCCTCGTGGTTCAGGAAGACCTGGGTCTTGTATTCGAGGCGGCGGAAGGCGGTCGAGTGGATGATGCGGTCGCGGTCGCGCTGGAACTCGCTGCGCGAGCCGGCCGGCGGTTCCGGGTGCTGCCGGCCGCGCGACTTCGACGAATGGGCTGCGTAGGGTGCAAGGCGTGCGTCGAAGTCCATGATATTTACTGTACGCAGGCCGCTAGCGTGGCGCGCAGGGTTTCAGGCGGCACCGTCGTGATCGACGGGCTGCCCAGGGGCTTGAGCAGGATGAACTTGATCGCCCCGCCCTCGTTCTTCTTGTCCACCGCCATCAGCTCGATCCAGCGCTCCTGGCCCAGGTCTGGCGCCTTCGTCGGCAGGCCGGCAGCGGCCACCAGCGCGCGCACGCGCTCGACGGTGGCGGCATCGACCAGGCCGAGGCGGGCCGACAGGTCGGCCGCCATCACCATGCCGCAGCCGACCGCCTCGCCGTGCAGCCAGTTGCCGTAGCCGAGGCCCGATTCGATCGCGTGGCCGAAGGTGTGGCCGAAATTGAGCACGGCGCGCAGGCCGCCTTCGCGCTCGTCCTTGCGCACCACCTCGGCCTTGATCTCGCAGGAACGCGCGATCGCATAGGCCATCGCTGCGGGTTCGCGCGCCACCAGCTTGGCGATGTTCTGCTCGATCCACTCGAAATACGCGGCATCCAGGATGGCGCCGTGCTTGATGACTTCGGCCAGGCCCGCCGACAGTTCGCGCCCGGGCAGCGTGTCGAGGGTGGCGGTATCGGCGATCACGGCGCGCGGTTGGTAGAAGGCGCCGATCATGTTCTTGCCCAGCGGGTGGTTGATGCCGGTCTTGCCGCCCACCGAGGAATCGACCTGCGACAGCAGCGTGGTCGGCACCTGGACAAAAGGCACGCCGCGCATGTAGCTGCTGGCGGCAAAGCCGGTCAGGTCGCCGATCACGCCGCCGCCCAGCGCCACCAGGGTGGTCTTGCGGTCGCAGCGGTTGGCCAGCAGCGCGTCGTACACGAGGTTGAGCGACTGCCAGGTCTTGTGCTCTTCGCCGTCCGGCAGCACGATCTCGACCACCTCCCGCCCGGCTGCGCGCAGCGTACCGGCGACCTTCGCCAGGTAGAGCGGCGCGACAACCGTGTTGGTGACGATGGCGACCTTGCCGCTGTCGATATGGCGGGTGAGCAGCGCGGCGTCGCCGAGCAGGTCGCGGCCGATGGCGATCGGGTAGCTGCGCTCGCCCAGCTCGACGTTGAGGGTGGTGGTTGCCTGTGCGTTCATCGGATTGCGTGCCAGCTCCTGCGTGCGTCCGGTATCGAGCGCGGCGAGCTGGTCCAGTATGGTTTGTACCATCGATTGTACGTTAGGTCGGCCGGTGTCGATGACGAGGTCCGCAATCTCGCGGTAGAGCGGATCGCGAACGGCCAGCAGCTCTTCCAGCTTGGCGCGCGGGTCGGCGGTCTGCAGCAGCGGACGGTTCTTGTCGTGCGAAGTGCGCTGCAGGATGCTGCCGATCGCGGCGCGCAGGTAGATCACGGTGCCGCGCTCGGCCAGCAGCGCGCGGCTGGCCGGGTCCAGCACGGCGCCGCCGCCGGTGGCCAGCACCAGGTTGTCCTGCTTGGTCAGGTCGCGGATCATCTCGGCTTCGCGGCGGCGGAAGCTCGGCTCGCCCTCGATCTCGAAGATCCATGGCACCGAGGCGCCGGTGCGCGCTTCGATTTCGTGGTCCGAATCGACGAAGCGCTTGCCGAGCTTGCGCGCGAGCTGGCGTCCGATGGTGGTCTTGCCCGCCCCCATCAGGCCAACGAGGAAGATATTATTGTTCTTGGGATGAGGCACTGCCGGGTCCGCAGAAATAAAAAAAAGACGGCCAGTATAGACTGGCCGCCTCTCTTTGCGTCAATCCATCGATGGCTCAGGCCATCATGGGCAGCTGAAGGTGACGCGGAAGGGATACGAGCTGACGTTGCCGCGCGGGGTGGTCACCGTGACGTCGAAGGTCGCCACGCTGCCGGCCGTGCATGGCTTGGCGCCGACGCTGGTGATCGTGAAGCGGTGGGTCGAGCCCTGGTTGCCGCTGATGACGTTGCCGGTCGGGTCGTCCTTATTGGCATCGTGCGGGAAAATGTTGGGCACGACCGCCGGAACGACGCCCACCACGGTGCCGTTGGCGATGCCGGTGACTGCCACCGTGGAGCCGGCCGGAAGCGGGTTCAGGTTCAGGTCGTTGAGCTCCAGGAGAAACACCAGCGGATTGTCCGCCGGTACCGGTCCGATGTCGGTGGCGGTGATTTTCGACAGCTTGGTACCGTTGAGGAAGACATTGTCCGCAAAGCCGCCGCTGAAGAACACCGCCGATTTCGCGAACTGCGTGACCACGCCGTCGGTCGTGCTGGCGCAGATCGTGGCCACACCCGGGCGCGTCGCGTCAGGCGTCGAGCCCGGGCCGGTATTGCAGGGGGTGGCCGGGACGTTCGGCAGCGGATTGCGCGGGTTCTGGGTGCGGAAATCGACCGAGCAGCCGCCGTTGAGCGTATTGCAGCCGCCTTTGTTCGACGAACCGATCGCGCCCATGTTGGTCTGGAAGACCACGGGCGTGCCGTCGGCGACCGGATTGCCGAACTGGTCGGCCAGCAGGATATTGAACATCGCCGCCGGCGTGGTTGGGCCGCTATCGTAGCTCCAGCCTTCGAGGTTTGCCCTGGTCACGCTCAGCGAGACCGAACGCTGCACCGGCAGGCCGGTGGTCACGACGATCGAGTCCGAGGTGGTCGAGATGTTCGGGCGGGTCGCGGTTGCGGTTTGCGGCAGCGTCGCCTGGACGCGGAAGGTGGTCGGGAAGCTGCGCGAGTTGACCGTGGTGATGACTTCGCCGTTCTGGTCGGTGGTGTCGGTGGTCTTGTTCAGGGTCACGGCGTCCGCCGGGGACACGCTGAAGTCGACGCGCTGGCCCACCAGCGGACGGTCGAAGATGTCGAACACGCGGAAGCGCAGGGTCGCGGTTTCGGTGCGGTTGATGCCGCCCTGGCCCTGGATCACGATCGATTTATCGTTCGGCAGCGCGGAAACAAACTGCACCGACGCCGCGGCCGGCGGGGCGATCTGCAGGGTCGCCGAAGCCGGCGTGGCCACGCCGGTGGCCGAAGCCGTGATGACGTCGCTGTTGCCGCAACCCTGGTCGCGGTAGACCACTTTCGCAGTGCCGTTGTTGGTGGTGGCGGTATCGGCCAGCGTGGCCTTGCCGGCCGTGGCGCAGGCCGAACTGAATTTCACCGGCACCTGCCCTGTGTAGGGGGCGCCGTTGGCCAGCACGTCGAGCGAGATCTCGCTCGAGCCATAAGCCGCGATGCTGGCCGGCGCCAGGCGCAGGGCGCTGAAGGTCAGCGCGGTGGCGCCGACCGAATAATTGGCTTCGCCGGTGATGGTGGCGGCGCTGATGGAAGTAGTCGCCGTCACCTTGCCGGCCCCGCCCGCAGCCAGGCTGGCCGTACGCATCATCACGCTGGCCACGCCGCTGGCGTCGCTCAGGCTGGTGCCGGCGGTCGGCGAGAACACCGCCAGCGCCGGATCGGTGGCAAACGACACCAGCACGTTCGGCAGCGGCTGGCCGGCGGCGTTGCGCACCAGGGCGCGCACCGTCAGCGGCGCGGCGCCGGTGAGCGTGTTGCTGGCCTGGCCGCTGCCGTTGACGAAGCTCACGCCGACCGTCGGCGCCGCCGGGGTGACGGTGCCCCCGGTGCCGCCGGTGCCGGTGCTGCCACCGGTATTGGTGCCGGGATTGCCGCCGCCGCCGCCGCAGGCAGCCAGCATTGCGGCCAGCACCAGCGCGGCGCCGCCCTTGAGGTAAATCGATTGCAGGGTTGTCATGTCAGGATTTTTTATTGTTCGTTGATCGGGTAAGGATGCCGGCTCAGCGCGCGGCGGCTGCGTCAGTCACGATCTTCGGCGTGATGAACACCAGCAGTTCGGTCTTGGCGCTTTCGCGGCCGCGGGTCTTGAACAGGTAGCCGAGCACCGGCACGTCGCCCAGCAGCGGCACCTTGGTCTCGTTGTTGCGTTCGGTCTGCTGGTAGATGCCGCCCAGGACCACCGTGCCGCCGTTCTCGACCATCACCTTGGTCTTGACGTGCTGGGTGTTGATGGCAAAGCCCGCGCGGGTTTCCTCGCCCTTCGAGTCCTTGTTGACGTCCACTTCCAGCACGACGTTGCCGTCCGGGGTGATCTGCGGCGTCACTTCCAGGCGCAGGTTGGCCTTCTTGAAGGTGATCGAGGTCGCGCCGCTGCTGGTGGCGACCTGGTAAGGCAGTTCGATACCCTGCTCGATCACGGCGAGCTGCTTGTCTTCGGTGACCACGCGCGGGCTCGAGATGATCTTGCCCTTGCCGTCCGCTTCCAGCGCCGACAGTTCCAGGTTCAGGAAGCGGTTGGCGGCCGAGGAGAACAGGCTGAAGGCCAGCGAGGACGGCGCGATGCCGCCGATCGCCGCGGCCGGCAGGTTCACCAGGCTCATGTTGTTGTAGCTGTCGGCGCTGTTGGCGACCTGGTTGGTCACCTGGCCGACCCCGGTCAGGTTGCCGGCGATGGCCAGGCGCTCGTTGCCGCCGACAGACCAGCCGGCGTCGCCGCCGCGGATGCCGCGCATGTCCGAGAAGCCCAGCTTGGCGCCGAGGGTGCGCGAGAAGCCGTCGTTGGCTTCCACCAGGCGCGCTTCGATTAACACCTGCTTGGAGGCGACGTCGGTCTTCAGGATGAGTTTACGGATGTCTTCGATCTTGGAAGCCACGTCGGTGACGAACAGCTGGTTGGTGCGCGGGTCGATGACGGCGCTGCCGCGCTTGGACAGCACGCGGTTCTTGCTTTCTGCGGATGCCCCGCCGGCGGAGTCCAGGCCGAACACGGTGCGGAAGGAGTCGACCTTCTGGTAGTTCAGCTGGAAGATCTCGGAGCGCAGCGGCTCGAGGTCGGCGATCTGGGCGCGCTGCTCGAGCTCGAGCTTTTCCTTGGTCAGCAGTTCTTCGCGCGGTGCGATCCACAGCACGTTGCCGTTCTTGCGCATGTCCAGGCCCTTGGCCTGCAGGACCACGTCCAGTGCCTGGTCCCACGGCACGTCGCGCAGGCGCAGGGTCAGGTTGCCGGTCACGGAATCGCTGGTGATGATGTTCAGGCCCGAGATGTCGGCGATCGCCTGCAGCGCGGCGCGCACTTCCACGTTCTGGAAGTTAAACGAGAGCTTCTCGCCGCGGTAGCCGGTGCTGCCCTGGGCGAGCTTGTTCGGGTCTTCCTTGATCGGGCGCACGTCCACCACCAGCTGGGTGTCGCTCTGGTAGACCGATTGTTCCCACACGCCTTGCGCGTCGATGGTCATGCGCACGTTCTGGCCCTGCACGGCGGTCGTGATGCGCGACACCGGGGTGCCGAAATCGGTTACGTCGAGGCGGCGGCGCAGGGTTTCCGGCAGGCCGGTCTTCATGAAGTCGACCAGGATCTGGTTGCCGACCTGGCGCACGTCGACGCCGACCTGGCCATGCGGCAGGTCGACCACGACCCGGCCTTCGCCATTGGCGCCGCGGCGGAAGTCGAGGTCGCGCAGCAGTTGTTTACCGGCCGGGGCGGTAGCGGGCGCGGCGACCGGCAAACCGGAAGCATTCACGGCCTGGGCCACGCCGCCCGAGCCTTCGACGGTGACGATCACCGACTTGCCGTCGATCGCGGCGGCGTAGTTCAGGGGACGCGCCAGGTTCAGCACCATGCGGGTACGCTCGCCGGCCTGTACCAGGTTCAGGCCGCGCACATCGCCCAGGTTGATGTCCTGGGACGACTTGCCGGTGGCGTTCGCGGTGGCGCCGAAATCGAGGGCGATGCGGGCCGGGTTGGTGATCGAGAAGCCGATCGGCGCCTTGCCTGGGGCCTCGCGCATGGCGATGTTCAGGACCACGTTGGCGCCCTGCTGGTTGGCCGTGATCGACTCGATCGCATTGCCCTGCGCGGCGGCCGCGCCGGCGCCGAGCGCCAGCAACATGGCGGCGCAAGAGCGCGCCAGCCAGAGCGGCGCGGTGATGCGAATGGTGGTATTTGGGCTCATTTCCCGGTCTCCTTGCTTTCCGCTAACTCGATCGTCGCCTTGCGTTCGACCCAGTCACCGGTGGCGTCCTGCACAACTTCCCTGATGTCGATCGCGCTGTCGGAAACGCGCGTGACCAACCCGTGATTCTGGCCGATGCGCCGGCCGACCCTGACCTGGTGGATCAGGGCGTCGATCTGTACCAGCGCGTAGTTCGCGCCGCCTTTTTGCAGCGTGCCCACCATCCGCATCGTGTCGAGCGGGTAGCTCTCGAGCGGCTCGCGTGGACGGTTGAGATTCGGCTGCATCGGGCTGCCGGACGCCTGCGCCACGCGCGCCATCTCGCCGAGCAGCTTGTCCTGGCTGAAGGGCTCGACCGCGGCGCCCGGATTATAGGCGTAGGGGACGAACTGCTTCGGTTCCGGCAGGGGCTTCACGGCCGGCACGGTTTCGCGCTCGACCTTCTTCATCCAGTCGCGCACTTCCTTGACGTCGCCGTCGCCGCAACCGGCCAGCAATGCCGCGGCGCACAGGGCGCCGGCTAATCGCAGGCGCATCATTTCTTCGCTCCTTTTGCCGGCTTGGCCTTGTCCTTGCCTTTACCCTTGCCTTTGCCCTTCTTGTCGCCGCGCGCCTTGTTCTGCGCCTCGATCTCTTCCGGGTCCAGGTAGCGGAAGGTCTTGGCCACCGCCTCCAGCTGCAACGCGCCGTCCTTCGACGTCAGCGCCATGTTGTTGAGCGTGACGATGCGCGGCAGGTTGGCCATGTCGGAGGCAAACGCGCCGACGTCGTTGTACTTGCCGCTTACCTTGATGTTGATCGGCAGCTCGGCATAGTAGTCGCGCACCACTTCCTGGCCCGGCTTGAACAGCTCGAACTGCAGGCCGCGGCCGACACCGGCCTGGTTGATGTCGGACAGCAGGTCCGCCATCTGCGACCGGTTCGGCAGCTGCTTTTCGAGGCGCTCGACGTACTGGTCGACCTGCACCTTCTGCGCCTGCAGCGCCGCGAGGTTGATGGCCTGGGCCATCTTGGTCTTGTATTCGGCGCGCAGCTTGGTTTCTTCCTTGGCGCCCTTCTTCTGCTTCTCGAACTGGCCATCCCAGTAGAAGAAATAACCGAGACCGACGACGGCGGCCATCACGCCGGTTGCGCACAGCAGGCGCGGGGCCAGCGGCCACTGGCCGGGCGGGCGCCCCTGCAGGTCCTGGAACTGCGCCGCAAGGCGGGCGCCGAGGTCTTTGAGATCGATATTCATGGTGTGTCCGTTCCGGCGCCGGCAGCGTTGCCGGCAACCTTGGCGCCCGGCCTGGCGCCGTCGTCCTGCACCTGTTCGCGCGGACGCTTGATCGCCACGTCCATGCTGAACTCGACGACCTTGCGGCCACTCTTGCTCTGCGCCAGCGGGGCGACCTTCACCTCGGTCAGGTTGGGGCGCTCGAGCCAGGGCGAGGGGCCGGAGACGTTGCGCAGCAGTTCGGCGACGCGCTCCTGCGACTGGGCGTAGCCGGTGAGCGTCACCTTCTGGCCCTCCTGCTTGAACGACTTCAGGTAGACGCCTTCCGGGGTCTGGCGCACCAGTTCGTCGAGCAGGTAGACCGGCTGGTTGCGGTCGCCCTGCAGGTCCTCGACCGCCTGCTGGCGCGCCTTGAGGGCCTCGATTTCTTCCTTGAGCGTGTTGATTTCGCCGATCTTCTTGTCCAGCTCCGCGCTGGCGGTCTTGAGCACCAGGTTGCGCTGGTTCTGGGTGGCGATGCGGCTGGCGTTGTAGCCGCCCACCAGCAGCACCACGACGGCGCCGGCGATGCCGCCCAGGGCCAGCAGCGCGACGAACGCTTTCTGCTTCTGCTTGCGCTTGGCTTCGCGGTGGGGTAACAGGTTAATCCGGATCATCAGCCAAACCTCCGCATGGCAAGGCCGCAGGCGACCAGGTAGGCGGCGCCTTCCTGGCGCAGCTGCTGTTCGCGCACTTGCGGACCGTGCGACATGCCCGCGAACGGCGCCACGATGCTGCTCGGGATCCGGGTGCGGTTGCCGATCAGTTCCAGCAATCCCGGCAGCGCGGCGCAGCCGCCGGCCAGGTAGAGCGCGTCGATCCGGGTGTAGGGAGTCGAGGTGAAGAAGAACTGGATTGCGCGGGTGATTTCCAGCGCGGCGCTTTCCATGAAGGGGCCCAGCAGCTCGGCGCGGTAGTTCTCGGGCAGGTCGCCGGCCGTCTTGCGGCTTTCCGCTTCCTCGAAGGCCATGCCGTAGGCGCGCACGATGTCCTGGGTCAGCTGGTTGCCGCCGAAAGGCTGCTCGCGCTCGTAGATGGTCTCGCCGTTCTGCAGCACCGACACGTGGGTGGAGTGGGCGCCGATCTGGAACAGCGCGATGATCTGGTCCGGCTTGCCGCCGGCGACCCGCGCCAGCGCGGCGCGCGCCGCATACGATTCGATGTCCATCACGGTGGCGGTCAGGCCGGCCGCTTCGGCGATCGCCACGCGGTCCTCGACCTTCTCGCGGCGCGCGGCGGCCAGCATGACTTCCATGTCCTCGCTGGACGCCGGGACCTGGCCGATCACGTCGAAGTCGAGGCTGACTTCGTCCAGCGCGAAGGGGATGTACTGGCTGGCTTCGGATTCGACCTGCACCTCTAACTGGTCTTCCGACATGCCGGCCGGAAGGATGATTTTCTTGGTGATGACCGAGGCCGGCGGCATGCCGAGGGCGACGTGCTTGGCGCGAGTGCCGCTCCTGGTCCAGACGCGGCGCACGGCGTCGGCGACCTGCTCGATGTTTTCGATATTGCCGTCGACGACCGCGCCACGCGGCAGCGGTTCGGCGGCAAAGCGCTCGAGGCGCAATTCGCCCTTGCCGGCGTCGGCCAGCTCCACCAGGCGCACGCCCGAGGTGCTGATGTCGAGCCCGGCCAACGGCGGGCTGGACTTTCCAAACAAGGAAGCTAGATTGATCACGAGCGGACTCCCTGGTGCCCTCCCGCTTGACACGGGATTTGATGTTGAATGCCCGCACGCGGGATTTTGTTTCTAATAACCTGCAAAAAATCACAGAGTTAATGCACATATATGAGGCAGTGCCTGAGATCGTAGCAATAAGGATGCCCCCAGACAAGATATTTCTATGTGGGAACATAGCAATCCGGGGCGCGCGCGCCACACTAGGGCGAAGGGTGTTATCACCGCTGCCACGACCGTTTCCTGCTTGATATTGTTAAGGCCGTCCTGTTGAGCTCAATTCCTTGGGTAGGTGAAATGGCTGCCTTATAATGAGGCGCTTAATGAAGTGAACCAAACCTGCGAAAGCGAGCATGAAAGAGAAACAAGCGTCACCTTCTTCGCCATCGAAATACAACCCGAAGCGCCTGGTGCTGATCGCGCTGGCCGCCCTCAGCGGCCTGGCCGCCATCGGCGTGCTGGTGCTCGTGTTCGCGCTCGCCATGGCCTACCCGAACCTGCCGGCGCTCGACACCATCACCGACTACCGCCCCAAGATGCCGCTGCGGATCTTTACTGCGGATAACGTCCTGATCGGCGAGTTCGGCGAAGAGCGCCGCACCCTGGTGCGTTTCAAGGACATCCCGGACGTCATGAAGAAGGCGGTGCTGTCGATCGAGGACGACCGCTTCTACGAGCACAGCGGCGTCGATTACCTGGGCATCCTGCGCGCGGTGTTCAAGAACGCGACCGGCGGCGCGCGCCAGGGCGCCTCGACCATCACCCAGCAGGTGGCGCGCAACTTCTTCCTGTCCTCGGAGCAGACCTTCAAGCGCAAGGCTTACGAGGCGCTGCTGGCCTGGAAGATCGAGAAAAACCTGAGCAAAGACCAGATCCTCGAGCTCTACATGAACCAGATCTACCTGGGCCAGCGCGCCTTCGGCTTCCAGTCGGCCGCCCAGATCTATTTCGGCAAGGACCTGCGCGACATCAGCGTGGCCGAAGCCGCGATGCTGGCCGGCCTGCCAAAGGCCCCATCTGCTTACAATCCAGTCGTCAACCCTACCCGCGCCAAGACCCGCCAGCAGTACATCCTGCAGCGCATGCATTCGCTCGGCTACATCACCGACGCCCAGTTCAACCAGGCCAGGACCGAGCCGCTGAAGATCAAGTCGGACAGCACGGCCTTCGGCGTGCACGCCGAGTACGTGGCCGAGATGGCGCGCCAGCTGGTGTACGAGCAGTTCAAGGAAGACACCTATACCCGCGGCCTGAACGTGTTCACCACCATCACCAAGGCCGACCAGGACGCGGCCTACCTGGCGGTACGCCGCGGCGTGATGGAATACGAGCGCCGCCATCCGTACCGCGGCCCGGAGTCGTACATCGAGATCCCGGGCGAGAAGAGCGAGGCCGACGAAGCCATCGAGGCCGAGCTGGCCGAGCATCCGGACAGCGACAACATCGTGGCCGCCATCGTGCTTGCCGCCTCGCCCAGCCAGGTGACCGCCACCATCGCCTCGGGCGAGACCATCAAGATGAACGGTGCAGGCCTGTCGTTTGCCAAGTCCTGGCTGTCGGAGAAGGCCGCGCCGAACCGCCGCCTGCGCCGCGGCGCCGTGATCCGCGTGATGCAGGACGACGAGTCGCAATGGATCATCACCCAGATGCCGGAAGTCGAATCGGCCTTCGTTGCGGCCAATACCGACGACGGCGCGATCCGGGCCTTGGTAGGCGGCTTCGACTTCAACCGCAACAAGTTCAACCACGTCACGCAAGCCTGGCGCCAGCCGGGTTCCTCGTTCAAGCCCTTCATCTATTCGGCCTCGCTCGAGCGTGGGCTGTCGCCGGCCACCGTCATCAACGACGCGCCGATCAGTTTTGATGCCGGCCAGACCGGCGGCCAGGCCTGGGAGCCCAAGAACTACGACAACAAGTACGAAGGTCCGATGACGATGCGGCGCGGCCTGACGCAGTCGAAGAACATGGTCTCGATCCGCATCCTGAACAAGATCGGCGCCCGCTACGGCCAGGAATTCGCGACCCGCTTCGGCTTCGACCCGGACCGCAACCCGGCCTACCTGACCCTCGCGCTAGGCGCGGGTTCGACCACGCCGCTGCAGATGGCCGGCGCCTACGCGGTGTTCGCCAACGGCGGCTACCGCGTCAGCCCCTACATCATCTCGAAGGTGACCGACAGCGCCGGCAAGGTGCTGTCCGAAGCCCGGCCCGAGCGCGCCGGCCTGGAAGCGAACCGCGTGATCGATGCGCGCAACGCCTTCCTGGTCGACAGCATGCTGCGCGACGTAGTCCGCCACGGCACCGCCACCAAGGCGCTGTCGCTCAAGCGCAACGACCTGGCCGGCAAGACCGGCACCACCAACGATTCGATCGACGCCTGGTTCGCCGGCTACAACCCGAAACTGGTGGGCATCGCCTGGATCGGCTACGACCAGCCGAAGAACCTGGGCAACCGCGAAACCGGCGGCGGCCTGGCCCTGCCGATCTGGATCGGCTACATGGGCAAGGCGCTCAAGGGCGAGGACAATGTCGAGCGCGAGCTGCCGCCAGGGCTCGTCCAGGCCAATGGCGAGTACTACTACGCCGAGAACCCGCCTGGCACCGGGGTGCAGTCGCTCGATGTCGGCGCCCCACCGGTGCCGGCCGAGCAGAAGGCGCGCGACGCGGTGAGGAACGAACTGTTCTGATTTTTTGACAGTTGTAAAAAAATGGCGGCCGAAAGGCCGCCATTTTGTTTGGAGGGCAGGAATCAGCCCAACGCCACCGGCGCCCCGCCCTGCTCGGTCACACATTGCGACAGCGAGGCAAACAGCTCGGTATCGTCGCGGGTGTTACGCCATTCCTCGCCCACGCGCTTGTAGTGGTAGCCGCCCGAACGCGCCGCCAGCCACATTTCCTGCAGCGGGGCCTGGCTGTTGATGATGATCTTCGAACCGTTGCGCAGGAATTCGAGTTCGAGCACGTTGCCGCTGCGCTTGCACTCGACGTCCACCACGTCCTCGTCGTTGAGGCGGTCGAGGCATTCCTCGATGCGGTCCAGGGTGCTTTTGGCCAGCGCCAAAAATTCGGATTCGGTCATGCTACACTCCAAAGTCTGCTAATCAAACCCCCATTCTAATCGTGAAGTCCTCGATCGCACTTCTTTGCGGCGCAGCCATGCTGGCCGCCCTCGCCGGCTGTGGCCAGACCGGCCCGCTCTACCTGCCGAACCCGCCCGCAAAACCTGCCGCGCAGCCTGCCCAACCCGTCCCATCCAACAACGCCTCCGTCCCGGCACCGACCAAATAAAGCCATTGATGTCGCATTTCTCGTACCAGAACGGCGTGCTGCACGCCGACGGCGCCGCCCTGCCCGCCATCGCCGAACAATTCGGCACCCCGACCTATGTCTATTCGAAGACCGCGCTGCTGGAAAACTTCGGCGCGTATTTCGATGCCTGCCGCGGCCGCGACGCGCTGGTGTGCTACGCGATGAAGGCCAACTCGAACCTGGCCATCCTCGACCTGCTGGCGCGCGAAGGCGCGGGCTTCGACATCGTCTCGGGCGGCGAACTGCTGCGCGTGATCGCCGCCGGTGGCGACCCGGGCAAGACCATCTTCTCGGGCATCGGCAAGACCGTCGACGAGATGAAGCTGGCGCTGGAAAAGAACATCCTGTGCTTCAACGTGGAGTCGATTCCCGAGCTGCACCGCCTGAACGACGTCGCGGGCAGCATGGGCAAGCGCGCGCCGGTCTCGCTGCGCGTGAACCCGAACGTCGACGCCAAGACCCACCCGTATATCGCCACCGGCCTGAAGGCCAACAAGTTCGGCGTCGCTTTCGATGATGCGCTGGACACCTACCGCGCCGCGGCTGCGCTGCCGAACCTGGACGTGGTCGGCATCGATTGCCATATCGGCTCGCAGCTGCTGGACGACGCGCCGCTGCTGGAAGCGCTCGACAAGCTGATCGAGCTGATCGACACGCTGGGCAGCGAAGGCATTCATTTGCACCACCTGGACATCGGTGGCGGCCTCGGTGTCGACTATGGCGCGGAGGGCGACAAGCCGCCGGTGCCGGTCGGGACCTACCTGGCCCGCCTGTTCGCGCGCATCGATGGCTGGCGCGCCGAGAAGCATGGCGGTCAGCCGATCAAGGTGATCTTCGAGCCGGGCCGCTCGATCGTGGCCAATACCGGCGTGCTGCTGACCCGGATCGAATTCCTGAAACCGGGCGCGGAAAAGAATTTTGCGATTGTCGATGCGGCCATGAACGACCTGATGCGCCCGACCCTGTACCAGGCCTGGATGGGCGTGCAACCGGTGGTGCCGCGCGATGGCGCGCAGCTGATCTATGACGTGGTGGGCCCGATCTGCGAATCCGGCGACTGGCTGGCACGCGAGCGCGCGCTCGCCATCGAGCCGGGCGACCTGCTGGCGATCATGACCGCCGGTGCCTACGGCATGACCATGGCCTCGAACTACAACACGCGCGGGCGCGCGGCCGAAGTCATTGTCGATGGCGACCAGGTCCACCTGATCCGCCAGCGCGAGAATCCGGCCGAGCTGTTTGCGCTGGAATCGATGCTGAAATAAGCGTCATTTGCCAAAAGAAAACCCGCCGCCGGCGGGTTTTTCATGCGCGTGCGGCCTGCGATTTCTTCGCAAAACTCCAGTACACCCGCAATCCCAGCAGCACCGCCACGATCACCCCAAAAATGATCGGCTCCTGGAAATCGTTCTTCCCCGCCTTCATCCACCAGAAATGCAGGATGCCCAGCGGCGCGATCACATAAATCAGCCGGTGCAGCTGCTGCCAGCGCTTGCCGCCCAGGCGGCGAATCATGGCATTGGTGCTGGTCGCCGCCAGCGGTATCAGGAGCACGAAGGCGATGAAGCCGACCGTGATGAAAGGCCGTTTGACCACGTCCTTGAGCATCTCCGCGACATCGAAGAAATGGTCGAACCACAGGAAGCAGGTGAAGTGCAGCAGCGCGTAGAAGAAGGCGAACAGCCCAAACATGCGGCGCAGCTTGATTACCCAGTTCCACCCGGTGAAGCGGCGCAGCGGCGTCACGGTAAGCGTGATGCAGAGGAAGTAAAGCGTCCAGTCGCCGGTGCCGCGCGTGAGGAATTCGAGCGGCTCGACCGGCACGCCCTGCGCCACCAGATATGCCATGCGCAGGAAAGGCAGCAGCGCCAGCACGAACAGCGCCGCCTTGATGAAACCGATCTGTTTGGTGGACGGATTGAACGCCATCGGTCAGAAGAATTTTTTCAGGTTCATGCCGGTGTAGAGCGAGGCCACCTGGTCGTAGCCGTTGAACATCAGGGTCTTGCGCTTCTTCTGGAAGAAGCCGTCCTCGCCGATGCGGCGCTCGGTGGCCTGCGACCAGCGCGGGTGGTCCACGGTCGGGTTCACGTTGGAGTAGAAACCGTATTCGTTTGGCGCCGAATCGTTCCAGGCGGTGCGCGGCTGGCGGCTGAGCAAGCGGATCTTGACGATCGACTTGGCCGACTTGAAACCGTACTTCCACGGCACGACCAGCCGCACCGGCGCGCCGTTCTGGTTCGGCAGCACCTGGCCGTACATGCCTACTCCCAGCAGCGCGAGCGGATGCATGGCCTCGTCCATGCGCAGGCCCTCGACATAAGGCCAGTCGAGCACCGAGGTGCGCAGGCCCGGCATCTGGCGGGGATCGGCCAGGGTGGTGAATTCGACGTACTTGGCGGAGCCTAGCGGCTCGACCTGCTTGAGCAGGTTGGACAAGGAATAGCCGACCCAGGGGATCACCATCGACCAGCCCTCGACGCAGCGCAGGCGGTAGACGCGTTCCTCGAGCGGGGCCAGTTTCAGGATGCGGTCGATGTCGAGCGTGATGGGCTTCTTCACCTCGCCCTCGATCGTCACCGTCCAGGGGCGGGTTTTCAGGGTATGCGCGTTCTCGACGGGGTCGCCCTTGTCGGTGCCGAACTCGTAGAAGTTGTTGTACGAGCTGGCGTCCTTGAACGAGGTCTGCTTTTCCTGCGTGGAGAAGGCGGCGTTGGCGGTGGCGGCCAGGCGCTGGCCGGCCGCCTGGGCAAAGGCTTCGCGGTTGGCCATCTCCCAGAGCCCGCTACCGACGGCGGCCGTGGCCGCCATGCGGGCGATGAAGCGGCGGCGGTCTTCGTAGACCTCGCGCGGCGTGATCTCCGATGGGAGGACGAGCTTGTCCTGGCTGGGTTTGATGAGCATGGCGACCTCGCAAGCAATGGAGGTTTACCTTACACCAGTTTCCCTTAAGCCTGCGTTAGGCGGCCCACTTAGAAATGGGCGCGCCTTGGACAATCACAGTTCGCCGTAGGAATGCAGGCCCGACAGGAACATGTTCACGCCGAGGAAGGCGAAGGTGGTCACGAGCAGGCCCACCACCGACCACCAGGCCGCCACGCGGCCGCGCAGGCCGGACATGAGGCGCATGTGCAGCCAGGCCGCGTAGTTGAGCCAGACGATCAGGGCCCAGGTTTCCTTCGGGTCCCAGGACCAGTAGCCGCCCCAGGCTTCGGCGGCCCACAGCGCGCCCAGGATGGTGGCGACGGTGAAGAAGGCGAAGCCGACCGAGATCGACTTGTACATGACGTCGTCCAGCACCTCGAGTGCCGGCAGGCGGTCGGCCAGGATACCGTGGGATTTCAGCAGGTAGGCGGTGCCGACCATCGCGGCCAGCGCGAAGGTGCCGTAGCCGATGAAATTGGCCGGCACGTGGATCTTCATCCACCAGCTCTGCAGCGCCGGCACCAGCGGCTGGATCTGCGCGGCGTCGCGCGCCACCGTGTACCACAGCAGGAAGCCTACGGCCGCCGCGATGATCAAGAGCACGAAGGCGCCGAGCTGGCGGGTCGCGTAGCGCTGCTCGTAGTACAGGTAGAACAGCGCGGTGATGAGCGAGAACAGGATGAACACTTCGTACAAATTCGATACCGGGATGTGGCCGACGTCGGCGCCCATCAGGTAGGACTCGTACCAGCGCACCATCATGCCGGTCGCGCCCAGCACCACGGCGGCCCAGCACAGCTTGCTGCCGATGGCGCCGCCGAATTCCGAGCGGCTCGCCAGGCCCAGCCAGTAGAACACGGTCGAGAACACGAACAGCGCGCTCATCCACAGGATCGCGGACTGGCTCGACAGCATGTATTTCAGGACGAATTTGGTGTTGGCGGCGTCGATCGCGCCGCCATAGATGGAAATGGCCCAGAGCGACAGCAGCGCCACCAGCGGCATCAGCCAGCGCATGGGCTTCCAGTGCCAGCCCAGCAGCGTGAAGGTCGGCGCGCTCAGCACCAGGATCGCCTGCTCATAGCCGTCCATGAAATGGCCGTAGCGGCTCAGCGCGAACAGCGCGGCCGCCAGCAGGCCGGCGCCATACAGCCAGTCGATGGCGGTCAAGCGCTTGAAGAAGCCGGCCTCCCGGGTATAAGTCTTCGGCTGGCCCGCCTGGGTTTGGGACAATTCCATCATTTTCTCCAGATGCCGCGGCTTTACGCCGACTGCGGCAGTTTTTCCTTCAGGTCCTCGAATTCGCGTTCAAAGTCGAGTGTCTTGCGCTGCGTGCTCATGGCCATCAGCGCGTGGGCGCCCCCTTCGCTTTCGCGCACCCACACCCACAAGCGCCGTTCACGAATATAGAACATTGCGAACACGCCGGCTACCAGCAAGAGGCAACCGAAATAGACGATCGGCTTGCCCGGCGAGCGGGTCAGCTGCAGCACCGAGGCCTTGACCTCGACGAATTCGTCCAGCTGCAGGTAGACCGGCGCGCCATAGAACACGCTGTCGGACAGTGCATTGGTAGCCAGCTGCAGGTAGCGGCCGTGGGCTTCGGTCGGTTCGACCGGCGGCTCGCCGGCATGCTGCTGGGCTGCCTGCCACAGCTCCCACAGGGTGCCGTTGAGCATCTTCATGAAGATATTCGCGGCCTTTTCCTGCTCGGCCGCCGGGATTTTTTCCAGGAATTGCGACACGCCGGCGAAGCCGCCGCGCCCGTCCGCGCCGGAGAAGATCGCCAGCGTGCGGGCTGCCGATTCTTCCAGCTGGCGGCCCAGGCCGCCCTCGCCACGCTGCTCCGGCGCCAGCGCGCGCTCGGCATAGCGTTTTGCCGCCACCGCGCGCAGCGCCGGGTCGGCCAGCGCCGCGCGCAGCCGCATCCAGGTGCGCACGCTGTACTGGTCGTCCGCCGGGATGCGCAGGTAGCTGAACGGCTCCGCCGGGCTGGCGCGCACGCCGGCCAGGTAGAGCTGGGCGCCGTCGATCGTCACCGGCTGCATGTAATTCATGAATTCGCGCGCCTGGCCGGTCTTGTCGCGCAGCTTGTACTGCACGCTTGGGCCGACGTTCTTCAAATCCTTGTTGTCTGCATTTTTTGCGGCCGAGCCGGAGGCCTTGCCCAGGGTCGCCGTCAGCTGCTCGTTGAACGAGGTATTCTTCGCCACGGCCCGCGCGTCCTGGCCGGCGGCGATGTTCTCGACATTGAAGGGGCGGAAGCCCGACCATTCGACCGAATACGTTTCGCCGTTTTGCACCAGCTCGGTGCTTGACCCCACCGCGCCGGCGATCTGGAAGGCATCCGCCTTGTTGCCGGCCATCGGGAAGCCGGTGAGCTTGAGCTTGCTGCCGCCATCGTCGAAGCTCGACTGGTAGACGGCGATGCCCTTGTAGATCAGCGGCTGGTTGACCTTGATCGTGGCCGGGAAGGTCTTGCCGGTCTCATGGTCGTGCACCACCACTTCGCTGGCGAACAGCTTGGGCATGCCGGTCGAGTAGAAATCGACGACGAATTTCTTCAGCTGGATGGTGAACGGCAGCTCCTGCACCAGCACGCCGGACGCCTGGGGCAGCAGTGCGCTATTGCTTGCCTGTCCTTCGGCGATCAGGGTATTGCCGCGGAAGGTAGGGTTGGACGTGCTGAGGCGGTGCTGGGCCGGGATGTCGGCGATCACGCCGGTGCCGTTGAAGGGCGTCTTACCCAGGAACCATTGCTGGAACTTGACCGGCAATTCCGAGTCCAGCATGCCGCCCAGCAGGATGACGATGATCGCGGAGTGCGCGAAGATATAGCCGAACTTGTTGCCGGCGCCCTTCTTGGCCGCCACCAGGGTGCCGCCGTCCTTCGCTACCTGCTTGACCGCATAGCCGGCATGGCGCAGGCGTTCGGCGGTCTGGTCGGCCAGCGCGGCGCGTTTCAAAGGCGCGGTCCATTCCATCTTGTGGTGGAAATTGCGCAGCGAATCTTCGCGCACGTTCTCGCGCCAGCTGCGCATGTCGCGCATCATCTTCGGTCCGTTGCGCACGACGCACAGGCCGGTCGAGAGGATCAGGGTGACCAGGATCAGCAGGAACCACCAGCTCGAATACACGCTGTACAGGCCGAGCTTGTCGAAGACCTCGAACCAGAACGGCCCGAGCTGGTTGACGTAGTTCGGCATCGGCTCGTTCTGCTTGAGCACGGTGCCGATGATCGAGGCGATCGCGACGATCGTGAGCAGGCTGATGGCGAAGCGCATCGACGACACCAGCTCGACCGCTTCGGCAAAGCCGCGGCGGCGGGTGTTCAGTTCAATTCCGGTGGTGCTCATGTTTCACTTCTCTACAGCGTGCGTAACCGCCAGAGCATACAACACGTAGGGTGGGCGTGATACAGGCCAGTGGCCTGTATCACGCCCACGCGGTGGTAGTTAGGGGAAAATACGTCGCGACAGTGCCTGCGAGAGTTGACCGCGCGGGCGGCGAAGCCGCCCACCCTACGGAATCGCGCTTATTTGAGGCCCGAGATATAGTCCGATACCGCCTTCATTTCTTCCGGCGACATGCGCTGCGCCAGCGTGGTCATCTGCACGCTGTTCTTGCGGGTGCCGTTCTTGAATGCGTCGAGCTGGGCATAGGTGTAGTCCTGGTGCTGTCCCGACAGGCGCGGGTACTGGGCCGGGATGCCGCCGGCGGTGGCGCCGTGGCAGCTGGCGCAGGCAGCGACGCCCTTCTCGGCGATGCCGCCGCGGTAGATCTTGCGACCCAGTTCCACGGTTTCCTTGTTCTTGGCGGCGCCCGGCTTGGCCTTCTGCACGGCGAGGTAAGCTGCGATATGGCGCTTTTCTTCGTCGGTCAGCATCTTGGCATAGGTCGTCATGACCGGCTGCTGGCGTTGCGGGGTGGTGAAGTCGACCAGCTGCTTGTAGGTATAGGCTTCGATCTGGTTCGACAGCTTCGGGTTGGCGACGATCGTCGAGTTGCCGGCGGCGCCATGGCAGGACATGCAGGCCGGCAGGCCGCGTGCGGCATCGCCCGAATCATAGAGGGTACCGCCCTTGGCCGGATCGGCCTTGTTGGCGACGTGGGGCACATCGGCGGCGGAAGCACTGCCGCACACGGCCAGGGTTGCAACCAACAAGTACTTCAAAAGCGGAAACGTCAAACGATTCATTCAAGCACCCTGAAAAAGTCAAAAGCAGATTTTGGAATTTACAGTGAAACAGTGCAGCAGTCTTGCCGATACCCCCCGGCGGAGCAGGGATTAACCCCTTATTGTACAATAGCTTTGTTTCCTCATCGCCATTCAGTTGTCACTTAAACCTTTCCCCACGCATAAATCGCATGTCCAAACTATGGCAAGCCCGGTTCTTCACGACCGTTAATCAGCTGCGCGATCTGCCCGACACCCAGGTGCCGGAGATTGCCTTCGCCGGGCGCTCGAACGCGGGCAAATCCACGGCGATCAATATTCTCACCAATCAAAAGGGCCTGGCCTTCGCGTCGAAGACGCCGGGCCGCACCCAGCACATCAATTATTTCTCGATCGGCGGCGCCCATGTGGGCCAGCACCGCAAGGACCCGACCATTGTCGACGAGATCCGCGCCCTGCTGGTCGACCTTCCCGGCTATGGCTATGCGGAAGTGTCGGGCACGGCCAAGCTGCACTGGCAGAAGCTGCTGGGCGACTACGTCCAGCGCCGCGAGCAATTGGCCGCGCTGGTGCTGATCATGGATTCGCGCCGTCCGTTCACCGATCTCGACACGCAGATGCTCGAATGGTTCGCCCCGACCGGCAAGCCGATCCACTGCATCCTGACCAAGGCCGACAAGCTCAACCAGAACGAAAAGGCGAACATCCTGCGCCAGTCGCGCCAGATCCTCGACAGCTATGTCGATGAAGAAGGCCAGGGCTTCCCGTTCACGGTGCAACTGTTCTCGGCGCTCAAGCGCATCGGCATCGAAGAAGCCGACGCCAAGATCCAGGAACTGATCGGGCTCGACCGCGACGAGGAAGTCGCAGACGAGGGCGAGGACGAAGCCCAGGACGGCGCCGCCCCGTCGACGGACGAAGATTCGGATTCGGAATAATTGTAGAGCGACAGCTAAATCGACCATGACCATCATCATCCCCGCCACCTACCCTGCAGCCCGCATGCGCCGCATGCGCCGTGACCCGTTCTCGCGCGCCTTGATGCGCGAAAACGTCGTCACGGCTTCGGACCTGATCTATCCGGTGTTCATGCTCGAGGGCGAGAACCAGCGCCAGCAAGTGGCATCGATGCCGGGTGTCGAGCGGGTCTCGGTCGACCTGCTGCTGAAAGTGGCGGAGGAATGCGTGGCGCTGGGGATCCCGGTGATGGCCCTGTTCCCGGTGGTGGATGCCTCGCTCAAGACCTATGACGGCATCGAGGCGACCAATCCGGACGGCCTGGTGCCGCGCGCCGTACGCGAGCTCAAGCGCCGCTTCCCGGAACTCGGCCTCATGACCGACGTTGCGCTGGACCCGTACACGACCCACGGCCAGGACGGCCTGCCGGACGAGAACGGCTACATCGTCAACGAAAAGACCATCGAGATGCTGATCCGCCAGTCGCTGGCCCAGGCCGAAGCCGGCGTGGACATGGTGGCGCCGTCGGACATGATGGACGGCAGGATCGGAGCAATTCGCGGCGCCCTGGAGGAGAACGGCCACATCCATACCCGCATCATGGCCTATTCGGCCAAGTATGCATCAAGCTTTTACGGGCCCTTCCGCGATGCAGTCGGTTCGGCCGCCAACCTGGGCAAGGCCGACAAGAACACCTACCAGATGGACCCGGCCAACAGCGACGAAGCCCTGCGCGAAGTGGCGCTCGACCTCGCCGAAGGCGCCGACATGGTCATGGTCAAGCCCGGCATGCCCTACCTGGACGTGGTGCGCCGCGTGAAGGACGAGTTCAAGGTGCCGACCTTTGCCTACCAGGTCAGCGGCGAGTACGCGATGATCAAGGCAGCCGCGCAGAACGGCTGGCTGGACCACGACAAGGTCATGATGGAATCAATGATGGCGTTCAAGCGCGCCGGTGCGGATGGGGTGCTGACCTATTTTGCGCTGGAGATTGCGCGGTTGTTGAAGGCAAGGGCTTGACAGGCTTGCTTGTACAGTGAAAAACGGTGCCGATGGCACCGTTACTTTTTGCGCTAGCGGTTTGCGTGCAATTTCGTTGAACAGCGCCGACTATCGCCACTGCTCCGGCGGCTTATATTCAGGGAACATCTCCTTGAACAAGAACGTCATCAGCTGATCCGTATCCTGCGGCCGCGCGCTCAGCTTGACGATGCGCCCGAGGCGGTGCGAATCCCACTCGAAGTCGCCGGTCTTTTCCTTGCGGATCAACTCGATCATCTTCCGGACCACGGCGATCTCGATATCCGGGTCGCTCCCCTGCTCCACCGTCACCTGCGTCAGCCAGCGGCGCTTGAAGTTGGGGTTCCAGCCGCGGAACTTCAGGTCCATGCTGTGGAAGGTCTTGTTCGTGACGGAGAACACGCCGCCGCTCTCGTTGCGGTCTTCGCGGCCGCGGCCGTTGATGGCGGCGATGTTGGCCAGCGCATTGCGCGTGCCGCGCGCGGCTTCGCTTTCCTCGGCCGGCTGGTCGCTGCCGGTCGGGGCGCCGCGCTGGCGCCGGCGCGCTTCCATGAAGGCCTGCATGTCCACCGGCTGCTCGGCATCGAACTTCGGTTGTGGCTTGGGCTGCTCGACGGGTTCCTCGGGCGGCGTGGTGATGGTGTCGGGCAGGCGCGCGATCTCGATGCGCTCCTGGCGCGGCTTCGGCGCCGGCTTGACCTTCGGCACGACTTTCGGCGCCTGCTCGCGCGGCGCCGGCTTGGCCGGCTGTTTCAGCGGGGCAACATACACTACCTCGCCCTCGTTGCCGGACGCCGGCTTGGCCTGCCTCTCGTCCTGCTCGGGCTGGAACAGCCACACCGCCACCAGCAGCAGGTGCAGCAGGATCGCGGCGGCCAGCGCCGGGCGGTTCGGACCCTGGCGGCCGTACGTGAGCACGGTGCGCCCGGGCAGCGCCTGGCCGCAGTGGGCGCACACGTCGCTGTGCTCTTCGTAGATGTGGGAATGGTCACGCAAGGTCGAACGGTTTCCTGGGACGGCGTCTGTAAAAGGCGAATGAGAGCGGCACGAGAGGCGCAGTCTAACCGTTTTGCGGCGCTCGCGCACCCCAAGGGTCCCGTAGTGCTGAACAGCTTAACCCGGCCCGGGGTTGACGGATGTTACAAGATGTTTCAGGAAGACCTGAACCGGCAGGGGGAGCTGCCCTGCCGGTCGTTTTTAAGTTTCCCCTCAGTGTGCAGCGTCGTGCGCCGCTTCCAGCTTGGTCAATTGCCTGTCCGTCATCGGGCCGGTGCCGCTGTACTTGTCGAGGTAGAGGTAGATCACCGGGGTGATGTACAGCGTGATGACCTGCGAGAAGATCAGGCCGCCCACCACCGCCAGGCCCAGCGGCTGGCGCAGCTCGGCGCCGGCGCCGATGCCCAATGCGATCGGCAGCGCGCCCATCATCGCCGCCAGCGTGGTCATGAGAATCGGGCGGAAGCGCAGGATGCAGGCTTCGCGGATCGCCTCATGCGGCTTGAGCCCCCCGTTGCGCTGGGCGTCGAGCGCGAAGTCGATCATCATGATCGCGTTCTTCTTCACGATACCGATCAGCATCAGGATGCCGATCATCGCGATCAGGGTCAGGTCCATGTCGAAGATCCACAGCGTCAGCAGCGCCCCCACCGCCGCCGACGGCAGGCCGGCCAGGATGGTCAGCGGGTGGATGTAGCTCTCGTAGAGCACGCCCAGCAGCACGTAGATCACGCCGATCGCGGCGATGATCAGGATCAGCTGGCTCGACTGGGTGTCCTTGAACACCGCCGCATCGCCGCCGTAGTTGGTGATCACCGAGGCCGGCAGTTTCATGTCGCGGCCCATCTGTTCGATGGCGGCCGTGGCGGCGCCCAACGGCACCTCGGGCGCCAGGTTGAAGGACAAGGTGATCGCCTGCAGCTGGCCCTGGTGATTGACCGCCAGCGGGCCGACCGTGCGGCGCACGTTGGTAAAGCTCGACAGCTTGACCAGCTCGCCGTTCTTGGAGCGCACCGAGACCCGCGACAGGGCTTCGTCGTAGTAGCGGTCGGCGGCGGCCGCTTCCAGGATCACGTAATAGCTCGCCGCGGTCGAGTAGATGGTCGAGACCTGGCGCTCGCCGAACGAGGCGTACAGCACGGTGCGCACGTCGGCCATCTCGACGCCCAGCAGCGCGGCCTTGTCGCGGTCGATGTCAATGGTGGCCTGCAGCGCCTTGTTCTGCGAATCGCTGGTGACGTCGCGGAAGCGCTGGTCGCTGCGCATGCGCTCCAGGAACTGCTCCGCCCAGCCGCCCACCTCGCCGCCCGACACGCTCTGCAGCGTGTACTGGTAACGGCTCTTGGACTGGCGCCCGCCCAGCTGCAGGTTCTGCACCGGCGACAGGAACACCTGCACGCCGGCAACCTGGCGCGTGGCCTTGCGCAGCTCTTCGACAACGAGCGGCATCGCCGGGCGCCCGCTGCGGGGTTTCAGCACCAGGAACATGCGGCCGGTGTTGCCGCCGCCGCTGAACGACGTCACGTCCTGCACGTGGGGATTGGCGCGCACGATGTCCACTACCTTGGCCTGCAGGTTCATCAGGGCCAGCGACGAGGTGTCTTCGGCCGCTTCGACCGTGACGCGGATCTGGCCGATGTCTTCTTCAGGGAAGAAGCCCTTTGGCATGGTCATGTACAGCACCACGGTGAGCACCAGGGTGCCGGCGGCCAGCATCAGCACGATGAACCGATGGCGCAGCGCGATGTCGAGGGTACGGCCGTAGCCGTCGCGCACGTTGGTGAACATCGCCTCGAAGCGGCGGCCGATCCAGGACATGTCCTTCGGGTCGACGTGGCCGCCGTGCTTGATCAGGCGTGAGCACAGCATCGGCACCAGGGTCAGCGACACGATGGCCGAGACCAGCACCGCCAGGCCGACGATCACGGCGAACTCGCGGAACAGCAGGCCGATTACGCCCGGCATGAAGAAGATCGGGATGAACACCGCCACCAGCGAGATCGAGATCGAGATAATGGTGAAGCCCATCTCGCGCGAGCCGATGAGGGCGGCCTGCATCGGCTTCTTGCCCATCTCCATGTGGCGTACGATGTTCTCCAGCACCACGATCGCATCGTCGACCACCAGGCCGACGGCCAGCGTGATGCCGAGCAGGGAGATGTTGTCCAGGCTGTAGCCGAAGGCATACAGCAGCGACAGCGCGCCCAGCAGCGAAATCGGCACGGTAATGGCCGGGATGAAGGTGGCGGTCAGGCGGTGCAGGAACAGGAAGATCACCAGGATCACCAGGATCACGGTGCCCGCGAGGGTCAGGTTGACATCGTGGATCGCTTCGCGGATCGACACCGAACGGTCGTTGACGAGGTGGATCTTGATCGACTGCGGCAGCTGGGTCTCGAAGCGCGGCATCAGGTTGCGCACTGCGTCGACCACCTGCACGGTATTGGCATTGGGCTGGCGCTGGACCATCAGCACGATCGAGCGCTCGCCATTGAGGCTGCCGGTGGCCTTGACCGACTGGTAGCTGTCCTGGACTTCGGCGATGTCGCGCAGGCGTACCGGCAAGCCGTCGCGGGTGGCGACGATCAGGCCGGCGAAGTCGGCGGCGCGCATGAGCTGGCCGCCGCCCTGGATGGTCAGGCTCTGGCTCGGGCCGTCCAGGATGCCGAGCGGGGTGATCGAATTGGCCGAGCGCAGGACCGTGGCCAGCTCGGACATCGAGATATTGCGCGCGTTCATGAGGTCGTGCTTGGCACGGACCCGCACGGCAAAGCGCTTGCCGCCGTTGACCGTCACCTGGGCCACGCCCGGCAGGGTCGAGATGGCCGGGGACACCAGGTTTTCCGCGTAGTCGTTCAGCTCGGACAAGTCCATCGACGGCGAGGTCATGTGCATGAACAGCACCGGGGCGTCGGCCGGATTGATCTTGCGGTAGGACGGCAGGTCGGTCATTTCCTGCGGCAGCTGGCGCTGGGCCTGCAGCAGCGCGGCCTGGACGTCCACGGCGGCCTGGTTGACGTCGATCGATTCATCGAACTCGAGCGTCAGCGAGGTGTTGCCCTGGGTGCTGGTGGAGGTGATGAGCTTGATGCCGGCGATGGTCGCGAACTGCTTTTCCAGCGGCAGCGCGACCGAGGAGGCCATCGTTTCGGGGCTGCCACCGGCCAGGTTGGCGTTGACGTTGATGACCGGTGTGTTATAGCTCGGCAGCGCCGCGACCGGAATGTGCATGTAGGCCAGCACGCCGACCAGGATCAGGGCCAGCGACAGCAGCACCACCATCACCGGACGGCGGATACACAGTTCGGAAAGGTTCATGCCTTGTCACCCTTCTTTTGGCCCGGTGCCGCGCCGGCGGTCGCGGCCGGTAGACCGGACTGGCCAGGCTTGGCGCCAGGCGCACCGGCCGGACGGACCTTGCCGCCCGGACGCAGGTTCTGCTTGCCTTCGGTGATGACCTTCTCGGTGCCGGTCAGGCCGGTCACGGCAGCATACTCGCCAAAACCGTGCAGGCGCGCCACCTTGACCTGATTCGCGACGTTGCCCTCGCCCACCACATACACGAAGGTGCCGGCAGTGCCGGTGATGATCGCATTTTGCGGAATCACGACCGCATCGCGGATGGTCTGGACCGTCACGCGGGTGGTGACGTACTGGCCCGGCCACAGGCTGCTGGCGCTGTTCGGGAACTGGGCCTTCACGCGGATGGTGCCGGCGGCAGGGTCGACCGCGTTGTCCACGAAGCGCAGCTCGCCCGTGACGGGTTTGGCATCCTGGCCCGTGCTGGCCTGCACCTCGACCTTGCCGGCGCGCTGTGCCGACAGCACCGCGCCGAGCGCAGACTCGGGCAGGTTGAAAGACACGTCGATCGGGTCGAGCTGGGTGACGCTGGTGAGCGAGGTGGTCGGCTGTACCAGCGCGCCCGGGTGGATGTCGATGGCGCCGACGCGGCCCGACATCGGCGCGCGGATGGTGGTGTAGCTGGCGCTGACCTGGCTGGCGCGCACGGCGGCAGCATTGCTCTGCATCGCGGCGCGGGCGGCTTCGACCTGGCTCTTGAGCGAATCGACGGCGCTCCTGGCGATGAAGTTCTGGGCGGCCAGGTCCTGGCTGCGCTTGTACTGGCGCTCGAGGTCGGCCAGGGTCGCGCGGTTCTGCGCCACCTGCGCTTCGGCGCGGGCGACGTTGGCGCGGTCGGCGCGGTCGTCCAGCGAGAACATCACCTGCCCTTCCTTGACGAACTGGCCTTCGCGGATGTGCACTTGGCGGATGGTGGCGGTGGTCTGCGGATGCAGGTCGACCGTGCGCATCGGCGTGACGGTGCCGTTCGCGGACAGCTCGACGCCGACGTCCTGGCGCTGCGGCGACACGGTGTTGACGGTGGTCGGCGGCTGCCCACCCTTGCCGCCCGGCCCCTTGCCATTGTCGGCCTGGGCGCTATCGCCCTTGTTCATGGTCCAGGCGCCGGCCACGGCCAGGGCCACGACCGTGGCGATGATGCCGATATTTTTCTTGTTCATGTTCGTCCCTTTGCCGCCAGTGCCTGCGGCTCTTTCATGATGTGGTCCGGTGCGCGGGCAGCAGCGCAGGAGCGCGGCGCTGCATTCTCGCACACCCGTATTTCAGGATGACCGTTCCGTCATCCGTTTGCGTGTCGCATTCGGGTCACTTGTTCGGGTAGTACTCCGGCAGCACCAGTGTGACTTCCAGGCCGCCTTCCGGGTGGTTGGCCAGCGCGATGCTGCCGCCGTGCTGCTCGGCGATGTTGCGGGCGATCGTCAGGCCCAGGCCGGTGCCGCCCGACTCGCGCGAACGCGAGGTCTCGACGCGGTAGAACGGGTCGAACACGCGGCCCATCTCGGCGGCCGGGATGCCCGGGCCGCTGTCGCGGATGCGCACGCGCGCCGCGCCGTTCATGCGCTCGACGCAGACGCGCACGTCGCGGCCGTACTTCACCGCGTTGTCGATCAGGTTGCCCAGGCAGCGGCGCAGGTCCATCGGGCGGCCCAGCATGGCGATGCCGGCACTGCCGATCAGTTCGACCTGCTGGCCGGCGTCGACGGCGTCGGCGCATACTGCTTCCAGCAGCGAGTCCAGGTCGAGCATGTGCATGTTCTCGGTGGTGTCCATGCTGCGCGCCAGCACCAAACCTTCGCGCACCATGTCCTGCATCGCCGACAGGTCGCCGATCAGGCGTTTCTGCAGTTCCGCGTCCGGCACCTTTTCCAGGCGCAGGCGCATGCGGGTCAGCGGCGTCTGCAGGTCATGCGTGATCGCCGCCAGCATCTGGGTGCGCTGGAAGATGTACTGGCGGATCCGCGCCTGCATCGCATTGAAGGCGGCGCTGGCCTGGCGGATTTCGCTCGCGCCGGTCAGTGCCAGCGGTGCGCGGTTGATGTCCTGCCCCAGGTCTTGCGCGGCGCGCGCCAGCACCTTCAGCGGGCGCGTGGTCATGCGCGCCACGACATAGGCGAGCGCGCCGATGCTGACCAGGAACAGGCTGATCACGGTGCGGTAATCAGTTTCGGGGCCGGTAAAGGCCGAGCGCGGCGGCAGCACCGACAGGCGCAGTTCTTCGCCGTCGCGCAGGCGCACGCTGAGCGCCTCGCAGGCGCCCTTCCACTGGGTCCGGATCAGGCCATACAGCACGGTCTGCAGGTGCGGCATGTCACAGGAGGCCGGGCGCACGCCGGTCGAGGTGATGCGGTAGCCGTCGCCCAGGCGCGCCGCCAGCGAGCGCGCGAACCAGGTCGGCGGCTCGGTCAGCGGCTGGGGGGCGGCCACTTCCAGGCGCAAGCCGGGGCGGTTGGCCACCGACAGGTAGACCGAGCGCGCCGAGGTCGGCACGATCTCGGTGGCCATCACGAGCTGCTCGGCGCGTTCCAGCAGGTGCTGGTCGCGCTGCTGCTCGATCACGCGCTGGCGTTCGAGGTCTGCCACCAGCTGGGTGAGCGTGGCGGACATCAGGATGCCGAGGAGCAAGGTGACGAACACGCGCCCGGTCATCGAACCGAAGAATGCTTTCACGCCGGCGGCTCCACGGTCACCTGGCCGGCCAGCACATAGCCGCCGTTGCGCACGGTCTTGATGATCTGCGGCATGCGCGCGTCTTCGCCCAGCTTCTGGCGCAGGCGGCTGATCTGGATGTCGATCGAGCGGTCGAAGGGGTCGGCGTCGCGGCCCTGGGTGAGGTTGAGCAGCTGGTCGCGGTTGAGCACGCGGTTCGGGTGCTCCAGGAACACGCGCAGCAGGCGGAACTCGGCGCCCGAGAGCATGATCACCACGCCCTGCGGGTTGAGCAGGTGGCGCGCGGTCAGGTCCAGCGTCCAGCCCGAAAAGCGCATCTGCTGCACGTTCTCGGACGGCGCATTCGACGGCATCGCATGCGAGCGGCGCAGCACGCTGCGGATGCGCGCCAGCAGCTCGCGCGGTTCGAAGGGCTTGGGCAGGTAATCGTCGGCGCCCATCTCGAGGCCGAGGATGCGGTCCAGCGGCTCGTTGCGGGCCGTGAGCATGATGACCGGCAGGCTGGAAGTGGCGCGCAGCTTGCGGCACAGGGTCAGCCCGTCGTCGCCCGGCATGTTCAGGTCGAGCACGATCAGGTCGGGGCGCGCCTCGTCGAGCGACTTCCACATGCCGGTGCCGTCGGCGGCAGCCAGGGTGCGATAGCCGTTCGACTCGAGGTAGTCGGCCAGCAGGGTGCGGATGTCGCGGTCGTCGTCGACGATCAAGATCGTTGAGGGATTATCCATAACCTCAATTATCCGCATTCAAGACAAGCTTGGACAGCCGTTTTGTATCGGCTTGTATATGCCGATAGCGCCGAAACATATTGATACAAACAACCGGACAGGGGAAATCCCAGCGTTACACTTGCAGCCCATGATGGGAACCGTGCAGCGAGCAGTCCGGATGCTGGATGCACACCTACCAGACTCTCACACAAGGAATAAACATGAAGACCATCGGCAAAAACATCGTGATCGTGCTAGCCGCACTCGGCATCGCCGGCGCGTCGATCGGCGTGCAGGCGCAGACCCAGGCGCCGCAGGACGGCCGTCACGGCCACGCCATGACCAAGGAAGAGCGCCAGGCCAAGCGTGCCGAGATGCGCAACCTGACCCCGGAACAGCGCCAGGCCAGGATGGCCGAGTTCAAGGCCAAGCGTCTCGAGCACCGCGCGGCCCGCCAGGCCAAGCTGCAGGAAGCGCTGAAGCTGACCCCGGCCCAGCAGCCGGTGTGGCAGGCTTTTGTCGCCAGCATGACGCCACCGCAACAGGGCGAACGTGCGGAGCAGCGCTTGAGCCGAGAGCAGCGCGCCGCCCTTACCGCGCCGCAACGCCTCGAACGCCGCATTGCCATGCAGAAGCAGCGCGTCGCCCGCATGGAAGCGCGCCTGTCGGCACTGAACAGCCTGTACGCCGCGCTCACGCCGGAACAGCGCAAGGTGTTTGATGAGCAGAAGCAGGGGCGCCATGGCGGGCGTCATCATGGCGGCCATGGCATGATGCGCGGCTAAGCTAAGCCATCGATGTGAAAAGACGCCCTCGTGACGTCTTTTTTTGCGCTGGTCCCGCGTGACGGGCGGCTGCTATTGCGGTGTACCGCGTGGCTTGCCCACGCGTTCAACTCACGGCAGCTTGGCCAAGGAAGCCAGAAACTTCGTTGAATCCTGATACCCGATCACCCGACTATCCGGAATCTCCTTGCCCGACTGGTCGAACAAGATGATCCCCGGCGGCCCGAACAAACTAAACCGCTTGAGCATCGCCTTGTCATCCGCATCGTTCGCGGTCACGTCCACCTGCAGCAGCACCGTATTGGCCAGCTTGGCCTGCACCGCCGGATCGACAAAGGTCAGCTTCTCCATCTCCTTGCAGGACACGCACCAGTCCGCGTAGAAGTCGAGCATGGCGGTCTTGCCGCCGGTATTGGCCAGCGCCTCCTCCAGCTGCGCCACGGTCTTGACGCGCTTGAATACCAGCTCCTGGTGCGCGCCGCCTTTCAAGTGCGCCAGCGGAGCCAGCGCATCGCGCCCGCCGCTCGCCACGCCCAGCAGCTGCATCGCGCCCAGCACGGCGAACGCCGTACCGCCCGCCATCGACGCCCAATGACGATGCTTGCGCAGCAGGTAGAAGCCGTAACCGAGCAGGAGCAGCGCCCAGCCCAGCATCTGCAGCACGGGCGGCAGCACCGGCGACACCAGCCACAGGGCCATCGCCAGCATCAGCACGCCGAACAGGCGCTTGACCGACTCCATCCACGCCCCCGCACGCGGCAGCAGCGAGCCGGCCGAGACGCCCACCAGCAGCAGCGGGATGCTCATCCCGACCGCCATCGCGAACAGGGCCGCGCCGCCGACCAGCACGTCGCGCGTCTGGCTGATGTAGACCAGGGCGCCAGCCAGCGGGGCCGCCACGCAGGGTCCGACGATCAGGGCCGAGATCGCGCCCATCGCGAACACCCCGGCCAGTTTGCCGCCCGAATGGCGGCCGGAGGCGGAAGCGAGCCGGCTTTGCAGCGCCGTCGGCAGCTGCAACTCGTAAAAACCGAACATCGACAGCGACATCGCGACGATCAGGAGGGCGAACGCGCCAAGTACCCATGGGTTCTGCAGCGCCGCCGCCAGACCCTCGCCGATCAACCCCGCTGCGATGCCCAGCGCCGTGTAGACGATGGCCATGCCGAGCGAATACGTTACCGACAGGATGAAGCCGCGCGAGCGAGCCACGTCCTTGCCCTCCCCCACGATGATCGAGGACAGGATCGGCACCATCGGCAGCACGCAGGGCGTGAAGGCCAGGCCGAGGCCAAGCAGGATGAATGCTGGCACGATCGCCAGCAGGCTGCCACCGCCCAGCACGGCGGCGATGGTCGACATGTCCGATGGCGCTTGCGGGGCCGCTGCCTGCACCTGCCGCGTGGGCGGCGCTGCTGCAGGTGCAACGACCGGCGTTGCGGGCGCGGTCTCCATCGCAGCTTGCGACGACGAGGGTGAGTTCGATACCGGTGGCGCATTCGCGCCGATCGGCAGTGCCGGTTGAGCGGGCGTGCCGCCCGCGGCCGCCAGCTGGGCCGCATGTTCCTGCGGCGGATAGCACAGCCCGGCGTCGGCGCAGCCCTGACTGGTCGCGGTCAAGGTGAACGGACCGTTGCCCTCGACCGGGATGCGGATGACCAGGGCGCTCTTGTAGGTTTCGACATCTTTCTGGAAGGTCTCGTCGTACTTCACCTTCCCCGGCGGGATCTCGGGCGTGCCGAGCGTGGCGCCGGTCGCGCGGAAGGCGAAGCGCTCGCGGTACATGTAATAGCCGTCGGCGATCTGGTAGCGCACCTCGACCGTCCTGGCATCCAGCATGCGGGCGTCAAAACGGAAGGCGATGGCAGGATCGAGGAAGTCATCGGCGGCGCGCACGCCGCCTGCAGTGAGCATCAACAATGCGGTGAACAGCAGCAGGCAGGCTTGCAGCAGGCTGCGCGGGGTGATACGAGGCGATCGGGGCATGGTGTCGGATGAGTTGTTACAGCGCACCGGCATGGTACACCGGGCAGGCAATCGTTGCGCGGCAAAGGCCAGGCGCAGGGACGAAAAAAAACCAGGCCCGAGGCCTGGTTCTCTTTGTCGTCGCGAAAAGCGATTACTCAGCGGTTGGAGCGTCTTCCATCGAGGTTTCGTCCGGACGGTCCATCAGTTCGACATACGCCATTGGCGCGTTGTCGCCCACGCGGAAACCCATTTTCAGGATGCGCAGGTAGCCGCCGTTACGGTTGGCGTAACGTGGGCCCAGTTCAGCGAACAGCTTCAGGACCATTTCGCGGTCGCGCAGGCGAGCGAAGGCCAGGCGCTTGTTTGCCAGGGTGTCGGTCTTGCCCAGGGTCAGGATCGGCTCGATAACGCGGCGCAGTTCCTTAGCTTTTGGCACGGTGGTTTTGATGGCTTCATGACGCAGCAGGGAAACGGTCATGTTGCGCAGCATTGCCAGGCGGTGGGACGAAGTACGGTTCAGCTTGCGAAGGCCGTGACGGTGACGCATGGTAAATCCTTTCGAGTGTTTTCAATGCCAGTTCTTCGATCGTTCATGCTGAAGCATGTCCGCGGACCGGTTCTTAAGGGTTAAAACTGCCCGGACAGACATTGTCCAGGCAGGTGCAGCAATTACTTTTCCAGACCTGCAGGTGGCCAGTTTTCCAGCTTCATGCCCAGGGTCAGGCCGCGGGAAGCCAGGACTTCCTTGATTTCGTTGAGCGACTTGCGGCCCAGGTTTGGCGTCTTGAGCAGTTCGTTTTCCGAACGCTGGATCAGGTCGCCGATGTAGTAGATGTTCTCTGCCTTCAGGCAGTTTGCCGAACGAACCGTCAGCTCCAGGTCATCGACCGGACGCAGCAGGATCGGATCGACCAGCGGAGCGCGCGATGGCGCTTCGGCGGCGGCTTCGGTGCCTTCCAGGGCAGCGAACACGTTCAGCTGGTCCACCAGGACGCGTGCCGACTGGCGGATCGCTTCTTCCGGGGTGATGACGCCGTTGGTCTCGATGTTGATGATCAGCTTGTCCAGGTCGGTACGCTGTTCGACACGTGCCGATTCCACTGCGTACGAGACGCGGCGCACTGGCGAGAACGAAGCGTCCAGGATGATGCGGCCGATGGTCTTGTTGGTGTCTTCCGACAGGCGGCGGACGTTGCCCGGCACGTAGCCGCGGCCTTTTTCGACCTTGATCTGCATGTCCAGCTTGCCACCAGCGGTCAGGTGAGCGATCACGTGATCCGGGTTGATCAGTTCCACGTCATGCGGCAGGTCGATGTCCGAAGCCAGGACGGCGCCTTCGCCTTCCTTCTTCAGGGTCAGCGTCACGGAGTCACGGTTGTGGACCTTGAAGACGACACCCTTCAGGTTCAGCAGCAGGTCGACGACGTCTTCCTGCACACCGTCCAGCGACGAGTACTCGTGCACGACACCGGCGATCGTCACTTCGGTCGGCGCGTAGCCGGTCATCGACGACAGCAGCACGCGGCGCAGCGCGTTGCCCAGGGTGTGGCCATAACCACGCTCGAACGGCTCCATCACGACTTTCGCGTGGCCGGCGCCGAGTGCTTCGACGTCGATGATACGTGGCTTCAACAGACTGTTTTGCATGAAATGTCCTTTTCAATACCCTCGGTTCGTTACACCGATAAGGCTGATGGCATTAATAAATAAAGCGCCTGCTCGACGAGCAGGCGGTGAGACGAATGTGGTGAACGACGGGGATGGTGAGAGCTTCGTCCTGTTGCGGCGCCGACCCGAGGTCGCTGCAGCCACACACCACCACGTCCTTCCCGTGCAGGCGGGAACCCAATTTTTGCGACTGAGCCACCAAAATTGGATCCCCGCCTTTGCGGGGACGTCCGTCCAAGAACCGACCGAGGTCGGTTCTGGCGCGGTCGATTAACGCGAGTACAGTTCGACGATCAGCGCTTCGTTGACGTCAGCAGCGATTTCGTTACGTTCTGGGAACGAACGGAAGGTGCCTTCCATCTTCTTGCTGTCGACCGAAACCCAGCTCGGCATGCCGACCTGCTCAGCCAGCGACAGGGCTTCAGCGATACGAACCTGCTTCTTGGCCTTTTCACGCACAGCGATCACGTCGCCGGTCTTGACCTGGTACGAAGCGATGTTCACGACATTGCCGTTCACGGTGAAGGCCTTGTGGCTCACCAGCTGGCGCGCTTCAGCGCGGGTCGAGCCGAAGCCCATGCGGTAAGCGACGTTGTCGAGACGCGATTCCAGCAGCTTCAGCAGCGTTTCGCCGGTGTTGCCTTTTTTGCGCGATGCGTCGGCGAAGTAGCGGCGGAACTGGCGTTCCAGGATGCCGTACATGCGCTTGACCTTCTGCTTTTCACGCAGCTGGTTGCCGTAGTCCGAGGTGCGGGCACCCGACTTGACGCCGTGCTGGCCTGGCTTGATGTCCAGTTTGCACTTCGAGTCGAGCGAGCGGCGTGCGCTCTTGAGGAACAGGTCAGTGCCTTCACGGCGCGACAGTTTTGCTTTTGGTCCGATATAACGTGCCACGTTAGAGTCCTTTTATGAATTAATCACGCCCCAGCGATGCTTTCGCATCCAGGCGCTAGTCCGACCCACTGGGTGAGCGGACGTGGCTTAATAACACCCGCCGACAAGATGCGGCAGGCGACAAGAGCCGGGCAGTATAACCCATTTCTGGGCTCTGCACCGGCTGATCTCGTAATACATAACGGGGCACAAGGCCCCGTATGATGGCTTTTCGCCACAGTCAGCGGCCCGAAGACCACTCACTGCAAGCGCGCAATATCAATTAGATACGACGACGCTTCGGAGGACGGCAGCCGTTGTGTGGAACTGGAGTAACGTCCTGGATCTCGGTGATCTTGATACCCAGGTTGTTCAGTGCACGCACAGCCGATTCACGGCCTGGGCCTGGGCCCTTGATGCGCACTTCCAGGTTCTTCACGCCCGATTCCTGAGCGACCTTGCCAGCAGCTTCGGCAGCGACCTGAGCTGCGAACGGGGTCGATTTGCGCGAACCCTTGAAGCCGGCGCCGCCGGAAGTTGCCCACGACAGGGCGTTGCCCTGGCGGTCGGTGATCGTGATGATCGTGTTGTTGAAAGAAGCGTGCACGTGGGCGATGCCCTCGGCGACGTTCTTCTTGACTTTCTTGCGCACGCGGGCTGCTGCTGCACTGCTCTGTTGCTTGGCCATAGTCGGTTCCTAGATTATTTCTTGAGCGATTGAGCGGCCTTGCGCGGACCCTTGCGGGTGCGAGCATTGGTGCGGGTACGCTGACCGCGCACTGGCAGACCCTTACGGTGACGCATGCCGCGGTAGCAGCCCAGATCCATCAGACGCTTGATGTTCATGGACAGTTCGCGGCGCAGATCGCCTTCCACGACAAACTTCGCGACTTCGTCACGCAGCTTCTCGAGTTCGTTATCGTCGAGGTCCTTGACCTTCTTGTTGGTCGCGATACCAGTCGCGTCGCAGATCTTCTGCGAGCGTGGGCGGCCAACACCGTAGATCGCCGTCAGGCCGATAACAGTGTGCTGATGATTTGGGATGTTAACCCCTGCAATACGTGCCATTCGTTATTCCTCTTAACCTTGACGCTGCTTGTGACGCGGCTCGACGCAGATCACACGGACCACGCCCTTGCGCTTGATGATCTTGCAGTTGCGGCAGATCCGCTTGACTGAAGCGTTAACTTTCATTTTGCACTCTCTTCGGTTCGTTTACTTAATGATTTTTACTTGGTGCGGAACACAATGCGGGCCCGGGACAGGTCGTACGGGGTCAACTCCACCGTCACCTTGTCGCCCGGGAGAATACGGATGTAATTCATCCGCATTTTACCCGAGATATGCCCCAGAACCACGTGCCCATTTTCCAGCTTCACGCGAAATGTTGCGTTCGGGAGATTCTCGAGAATCTCCCCTTGCATTTGGATGACGTCGTCTTTTGCCATACGCTCTATGCCTTCCCGCTTAACGCGACGGAATACCGCCCTTGAAGTTCGCCTTCCGCAACAATGATTCGTACTGTTGCGACATGACGTAATTCTGTACTTGTGCCATGAAGTCCATCGTCACCACCACAACAATCAGGAGGGACGTGCCACCGAAGTAGAAAGGAACTTTCCACTGCGAGGTCATGAATTCCGGCACCAAACACACCAGGGTGATGTAAACCGCACCGGCCAGGGTCAGGCGCATCAGGATCTTGTCGATGTAGCGTGCGGTCTGATCACCAGGACGAATGCCTGGGACAAACGCGCCGCTCTTCTTCAAGTTGTCCGCCGTTTCCTTGCTGTTAAATACCAGCGCCGTATAGAAGAAGCAGAAAAACACAATCGCCACCGCATACAGCAACGCGTGGATCGGCTCGCCTGGACCCATCGACGCAGCGAGGTCTTTCAGGAACCCGATGAACGGGCTCGTGGAATCCTTGCCACGCGTGAACCAGTCGACGATCGTCGCCGGGAACAGGATGATCGAGGAAGCGAAGATCGGTGGGATCACGCCGGCCATGTTCAGCTTCAAGGGCAGGTGGCTGGTTTGGCCACCGTAGATCTTGTTGCCGACCTGACGTTTTGCGTAATTCACCAGGATCTTGCGCTGCCCGCGTTCCACGAACACGACGGCATACGTTACCGCTGCCACCAGGACCACGATGATGATCGCGGAGAAGCTGCTGATCGAACCGTTGGACACGAGAGTGAACAAGCCACCCAGGGCCGAAGGCAGACCTGCTGCGATACCGGCAAAAATGATGATCGAAATACCGTTGCCAAGACCACGTTCGGTGATCTGCTCGCCCAGCCACATGAGGAACATGGTGCCGGTCAGCAGAGTCGTCACCGTGACGAAGCGGAAGCCCATGCCCGGATCGAGCACGAGGCCAGGCTGCGACTCGAGCGCGACCGCGATGCCGAACGCCTGGAACAGAGCCAGTGCCACCGTGAAGTAACGGGTGTACTGGGTGATCTTGCGGCGGCCGGATTCGCCCTCTTTCTTCAGCGCCTCGAGTTGCGGCGAAACGATCGATGCGAGCTGCATGATGATCGAAGCCGAAATGTAAGGCATGATGCCGAGGGCGAACACGGTAAAGCGGGACAAGGCGCCGCCCGAGAACATGTTGAACATGCCCAGGATGCCGCCTTCATTCTGCTTGAACAGTGCCGCCAGCTGCACCGGGTCAATCCCGGGGACCGGGATGTGAGCACCGATGCGGTACACGACCAACGCGCCAAGCAAAAACCACAGCCGGCCCCAGGGGAATCCGGAAGCAGCGCTTTTACCAAGTTGTGAATTAGTCGCCAATTTTTGCTCCGATCAGGCAGGGCCGCAATTAAGCGACCGAACCGCCAGCTGCTTCGATCGCCGCTTTCGCGCCGGCCGAGACCTTCAGGCCCTTGAGGTTCACCGCCTTGGTGACCTCGCCCGACAGGATGACACGCACGTCGCGCGCCAGCACTGGCAGGATGCCTGCTTGCTTGAGCACCATGATGTCGACATCGCCGACAGCCAGGTTGTTCAGGTCCGACAGGCGCACTTCCGCCTTGAACGTCGCGTTCAGCGACTTGAAGCCACGCTTCGGCAGACGACGCTGCAGAGGCATCTGACCGCCTTCGAAGCCGACTTTGTGGAAGCCGCCCGAACGCGATTTCTGACCCTTGTGACCACGGCCGGCAGTCTTGCCCAGGCCGGAGCCGATACCGCGACCGACGCGGCGCTTGTAGTGCTTGGCGCCGTCAGCTGGTTGAATGGTATTGAGTTCCATTGATTTCTCCGTACGTAAGCCCGAAGGCTTACGAGACTACTTTAACGAGGTACGCGACTTTGTTGATCATGCCACGCACGGATGGGGTGTCCTGCAGCTCGGAGACCGAGTTGACACGACGCAGACCCAGGCCGCGCACGGTGGCACGGTGATCCTGACGGGTACCGATCAGGCCCTTGACGAGCTGAACTTTGACAGTGTTTGCCATTTTCTTCCCCTTAACCCAGGATGTCTTCAACCGACTTGCCGCGCTTGGCGGCGATGTCGGAAGCAGTGCTCATTTTCGACAGGCCGTCGAGCGTGGCGCGAACCAGGTTGTACGGGTTCGACGAACCGGTCGACTTGGCGACCACGTCGGTCACGCCCATCACCTCGAAGATAGCGCGCATTGCGCCACCAGCGATGACGCCGGTACCAGGCTTGGCTGGCGACATCATGACGCGCGAGGCGCCGTGACGACCGGTGACGGTGTGGTGCAGCGTACCGTTCTTGAGGGGCACCTTGATCAGGTTGCGGCGGGCTTCTTCCATCGCTTTTTGCACGCCGACTGGAACTTCCTTCGACTTGCCTTTGCCCATGCCGATGCGGCCATCGCCGTCACCGACAACGGTCAGCGCTGCAAAACCCATGATACGACCACCCTTGACCACTTTGGTCACGCGGTTGATCGCGATCATTTTCTCGCGCATGCCATCATCCGGCTTGTCGCTTGCCATTTTCGCTTGCATTTTTGCCATGACGATTCTTCCTTAGAACTTCAGACCGGCTTCACGCGCGGCTTCCGCCAGCGCCTTCACACGGCCGTGGTAACGGAAACCCGAGCGGTCGAACGCTACTTCGGTGATTCCTGCTTTCAGTGCTTTTTCAGCGACGCGCTTGCCGACGATGGCAGCAGCGGCAGCGTTACCGCCGACGCCGGTCTTGCCAGCCAGTTCAGCGCGCACTTCAGCTTCCAGCGTCGAAGCCGACACCAGCACCTTTGCGTCCGGGCTGGTCAGGTTCGCATAGATGTGCAGGTTGGTGCGGTGAACCGACAAACGGTTCACGCCCAGCTGGGCAATCTTGATGCGGGTTTGACGTCCGCGACGCAGACGTGATTCTTTTTTGTCCATGTCAGCTCCGATTATTTCTTCTTGGTTTCTTTAAGCTTCACCACTTCGTCCGAATAACGGACACCCTTGCCTTTGTAAGGCTCAGGCGAGCGGTAAGCACGCACTTCGGCAGCCACCTGGCCGACCTTTTGACGATCGATACCCTTGATCAGGATCTCGGTCGGGGTCGGGGTGGTTGCAGTGACGCCTTCCGGCATCGCGTGCAGCACCGGGTGCGAGAAGCCCAGGGACAGGTTCAGGGCGTTGCCCTGCACTGCCGCCTTGTAGCCCACGCCCACCAGGTTCAGCTTGCGCTCGAAACCCTTGGTGACGCCGGTAACCATGTTGTTGACCAGGGCGCGCAGGGTACCCGACATGGCGTTCGATTCACGGGAATCGTCCACCACGGCGAAAGTCAGCGTGCCGTCTTTGTTTTCTACTTTGACCTGGCCGGTCAGGGCCTGGGTCAGGGTGCCCAGCGGGCCCTTGACGGTGATCGACGACGCGTTGATCGCGACATCGGTACCGGCCGGGACGGCGATTGGCATCTTAGCTACTCGAGACATGTCTACTCCTTAAGCCACGTAGCACAGCACTTCGCCACCGACGCCGGTAGCACGTGCTTTGCGGTCGGTCATGACGCCTTGCGGGGTCGAAACGATAGCGACGCCCAGGCCGTTCATGACGGTTGGGATCTCGTTCTTGCCCTTGTAGACGCGCAGGCCTGGACGCGAGACGCGCTCGATGCGCTCGATGACCGGACGGCCGGTGTAATACTTCAAACCGATTTTCAGTTCCGACTTGCCACCTTCGGTGGACACGGCGAAATCTTCAATGTAACCCTCGTCCTTCAGGACGTTGGCAATGGCAACCTTGACTTTGGACGACGGCATTGCGACCGTGGTTTTCTGGACAACTTGTGCGTTGCGAATGCGGGTCAGCATATCGGCGATAGGATCGCTCATACTCATTGCATATTCTCCTATTACCAGCTGGCTTTGGTCATACCCGGGATTTCGCCTTTCATGGCGAACTCACGGACTTTGGTGCGGGCAAGACCGAATTTACGGAAAGTGCCACGTGGACGACCGGTGATTGCGCAGCGGTTACGCTGGCGGGTCGGCGCCGAGTTACGTGGCAGTGCCTGCAGTTTCAGGCGTGCTTCGTATTGCTCTTCTTCCGACTTCGACTGGTCGTTGATGATCGCTTTCAGAGCTGCACGCTTTGCGGCGAATTTCTCCACCAGGTCTGCACGCTTCTGTTCGCGGTTAATCAGTGCAAGTTTTGCCATGCTCTTAGTTCCTGAACGGGAATTTGAAGGCGGCGAGCAGCGCTTTGGCTTCTTCGTCGGTCTTAGCGGTGGTCGTGATCGAGATGTTCATGCCACGCAGCGCGTCGATCTTGTCGTAGTCGATTTCAGGGAAGATGATCTGTTCCTTGACGCCGATGTTGTAGTTGCCACGACCGTCGAACGATTTGCCGTTCACACCACGGAAGTCACGCACGCGCGGCAGGGCCACGGTGATGAAGCGATCCAGGAATTCGTACATGCGGTTACCGCGCAGGGTCACCATGGTACCGATCGGATAGCCTTCGCGGATCTTGAAACCTGCGATTGCCTTGCGCGACTTGGTGGTGACCGGCTTCTGGCCGGCGATCTTGGTCAGGTCGCCGGTTGCGTGCTCGAGCACTTTCTTGTCAGCGATCGCTTCACCGACACCCATGTTCAGGGTGATCTTGGTCAGACGCGGCACTTCCATCGCAGACTTGTAGCCGAATTTCTCGGTCAGTTCAGCGACGACTTTTTCTTTGTAAATATCTTGGAGACGGGCCATTTATTCTTACCCCTTCACTACTTCGCCGCTCGACTTGAAGACGCGGACTTTTTTGCCGTCCTGGTCTTTGAAGCCAACGCGATCTGCCTTGCCGGTCGCCGCGTTGAACAGCGCGACGTTCGACACGTGAATCGGCATAGTCTTGTCGACGATACCACCAGTAACACCGGTCATCGGGTTAGGCTTGGTCGCTTTTTTAGCGACGTTGACGCCCTCGACGATGACGTGTTCAGCGTCTACACGCTTCTGAACGACACCGCGCTTGCCCTTGTCTTTACCGGCCAGAACGATGACTTCGTCGTTTTTACGAATCTTATCCATGTCGAATCCTTACAGAACTTCAGGTGCCAGGGACACGATCTTCATGAACTTTTCAGTGCGCAGTTCGCGGGTCACTGGTCCGAAGATACGGGTACCGATCGGCTCCAGCTTGGCGTTCAGCAGGACGGCGGCATTGCCATCGAACTTGACCAGGGAACCATCCTGGCGGCGCACACCTTTGGCGGTACGCACAACCACGGCGTTGTAAATTTCACCTTTTTTGACACGACCACGTGGCGCAGCAACCTTGACGGTTACTTTGATCACGTCGCCAATGCTCGCATAACGGCGCTTGGAACCGCCCAACACCTTGATGCACAGAACTTCCTTTGCACCGGTGTTGTCGGCCACTTCGAGCCGGCTTTCGGTTTGAATCATAGTATTTTCTTTCCCAACTTAAGCCGAAGAAACCCCACGGCGAACCGTAGGCCTGCGGTCAGTCTTGGTCCCGCCATAACGCCCCTGCTGGAGCACTATGTTTGGGTGATGGACTTTCCAAATAACTTTCGTTACAGGCCGCAGTTACCGAGGGGGGACAAACTGCGGCAACACATGAACGAAGCCCGCTAGTATCCCAGATACCAGCGGGCCACGCAAGACAAATTTTAAGGCTTAGATGACCTGTGCTTCTTGCACAACGCGAGTCACCGTCCACGCTTTCGTCTTCGAGATCGGGCGACCTTCCGTGATCTCGACCGTGTCGCCGGTCTTGACCTGGTTGGTCTCGTCGTGCGCGTGATACTTGTTCGAACGCACGATGATTTTGCCGTACAGCGGGTGCTTCACGTGACGCTCGATCAGTACGGTCACCGTCTTGTCCATTTTGTCGGACACGACTTTGCCGACCAGCGTACGCTTCAGCGCCGTTTTAGTGGTGTCGTTCATTTGGCTTCCTTCTGGTTCATCACGGTCTTCACACGTGCGATGTCGCGACGTACTTTCTTGAGCTGCGAAGTGTTACCCAGCTGCTGGGTAGCGATTTGCATGCGCAGGCCGAACTGGGCCTTGAGCAGCTCATTCAGCTCCTTTTGCAGGGCTTCCTGGTCCTTGCCGAGGAGTTCCGATGCTTTCATATTCAACTCCTTTTATTGGCCGACCTGGCGGACCACGAAAGTGGTAGCCAGTGGCAGTTTGGCAGCGGCCAGGCGGAACGCTTCGCGTGCCAGTTCTTCAGCGACGCCGTCCATCTCGTACAGGACTTTGCCTGGCTGGATTTCAGCGACGTAGTATTCTGGATTACCCTTACCGTTACCCATACGGACTTCGGCCGGCTTGTTCGAAATCGGCTTGTCCGGGAAGATACGGATCCAGATACGGCCGCCACGCTTGATGTGACGGGTCATGGCGCGACGTGCCGCTTCGATCTGGCGTGCAGTGATACGGCCGCGGGCAACTGCCTTCAGACCGAATTCACCGAACGAGACCGCGGTGCCGCGGGTGTGCGAAATGCCGGTGTTACGGCCTTTCTGCTCTTTACGATACTTCCTGCGCGATGGTTGCAGCATGCTTATTCTCCTGCTTTCTCAGCTGGCGCAGCGGCGGCTGGGGTCGCCAGCTTGACGGCTGGGCGAGCACGCACGGTTGGCGCTGCAGTGGCTGGACGGGCGCCGCCGGCCGGACGTGGGCCGCGCGATGGCTTGCCATCGTCACGACGTGGACCGCGTGGCTTCTTGTCGTCCGGCGGGGTGTCGATGACTGGTGCTTCGCCGGTGACCGAACGGTCGCCCTTGTAGACCCAGACCTTGACGCCGATGATGCCGTAGGTGGTCGATGCTTCGCTGGTGCCGTAGTCGATATCGGCGCGCAGGGTGTGCAGAGGCACACGGCCTTCGCGGTACCATTCGGTACGTGCGATTTCGATGCCGTTCAGGCGGCCCGACGACATGATCTTGATGCCGACGGCACCCAGACGCATGGCGTTTTGCATGGCACGCTTCATCGCGCGGCGGAACATGATGCGCTTTTCCAGCTGCTGCGAAATCGAGTCGGCGATCAGTTGCGAATCGATCTCAGGCTTGCGGATCTCTTCGATGTTGACGTGCACGGGCACGCCCATGATCTTCGCCAGCGAAGTCTTCAGCACTTCGATGTCTTCGCCTTTTTTACCGATCACGACACCAGGACGCGACGAGTAAATGGTGAAGCGTGCATTCTTGGCTGGACGCTCGATGACGATGCGGCCGACCGAAGCGTTCTTCAGCTTCTTTTTCAGGAATGCGCGTGCTGCCAGATCTTCTTGCAGCATGTCGGCGAAGTTGCCGTTGCCAGCGTACCAGCGCGATGCCCAGTTACGGGTGACCGCCAGGCGGAAGCCGGTTGGGTGGATTTTCTGACCCATCGTATGACCCCTTAGTTACCGACAGTCACGTAAATGTGACAGGATTGTTTCGAAATGCGATCACCGCGGCCTTTGGCGCGAGCCGTAAAGCGCTTGAGGATCGGGCCCTTTTCAACATAGATCTGCACGACTTTCAGCTCGTCGATGTCGGCGCCATCGTTGTGTTCCGCGTTGGCGATAGCCGACTCGAGAACCTTCTTGATGATGGTCGCGCCCTTCTTCGGGCTGAACTGCAGAATGTTGAGTGCTGCGTCAACTTTCTTGCCGCGGATCAGGTCCGCAACGAGGCGGCCCTTTTGTTCCGACAGGCGCACGCCTTTGAGGATTGCTTTAGTTTCCATTATTTTTTCGCCTTCTTGTCAGCGGCGTGGCCCTTGAACGTACGGGTCAGCGCGAATTCGCCGAGCTTGTGGCCGACCATGTTCTCCGACACGTACACAGGCACGTGCAGCTTGCCGTTGTGCACAGCGATCGTCAGACCGATGAAGTCAGGCGTGATCGTCGAGCGGCGCGACCAGGTTTTTACTGGCTTTTTGTCTTTATTCGCTTGCGCGGTTTCGACTTTTTTCACCAGGTGGGCGTCAACAAACGGCCCTTTTTTCAATGAACGAGTCATGTGTTATCCCTTATTTCTTGCCGCGGCGCGAAACGATCATCGACGAAGTACGCTTGTTCGAACGCGTCTTCTTGCCCTTCGTCTGTTGGCCCCAAGGCGACACTGGATGACGACCAGCTGCGGTTTTACCTTCACCACCACCGTGCGGGTGATCGACCGGGTTCATGACCACACCGCGAACGGTAGGACGAACACCGCGCCAGCGCATCGCACCAGCTTTACCGATCTTGCGCAGGCTGTGTTCGGCATTGCCGACTTCGCCCACGGTCGCGCGGCACTCGATGTGCACGCGACGGACTTCACCCGAGCGCAGGCGGACCTGGGCGTAGGTGCCTTCACGGGCCATCAGCACGACGCCGGCGCCGGCGGTACGGGCCATCTGGGCACCCTTACCTGGCAGCATTTCGACGCAATGCATCACGGTACCGACCGGGATGTTACGGATTGGCAGGCAGTTACCCGACTTGATCGGCGCTTCCGAGCCGTTCATGACGCTGTCGCCGACAGCCATGCCTTTGGTGGCGATGATGTACGCACGATGACCATCCGCGTAGCACAGCAGAGCGATGTGCGCGGTACGGTTTGGATCGTATTCAATACGCTCGACCTTGGCCGGGATACCGTCCTTGTCGTTGCGCTTGAAGTCCACCATACGGTAGTGTTGCTTGTGACCACCACCGATGTGACGGGTGGTGATGTGGCCGTTGTTGTTACGGCCGGCAGTTTTCGATTTCTTTTCAACCAGTGCTGCGAACGGACGACCCTTGTACAGGCCTTCGGTCACAACTTTCACCATGCCGCGACGGCCTGGGGAGGTTGGCTTCATCTTAACGAGTGCCATTATTTAGCCTCCTCGACAAAATTGATTTCCTGACCCGGCTTCAGGGCCACGAAAGCGCGCTTGGTGTGGTTGCGACGACCGGTGAAACGGCCCGAACGCTTCTGCTTGCCTTCGCGGTTTGCGGTTTGCACCGATTCCACTTCGACTTTGAACAGCAGCTCGACGGCAGCCTTGATTTCTGGCTTGGTCGCATCCGGCAGAACCTTGAACACGATCTGTTCGTTCTTTTCAGCGACGAAGGTCGCCTTTTCGGAAATGACCGGAGCCAGCAGCACCTTCATCAGGCGCTCTTCGCTGAATTTGATTGCGGCGCTCATGCGTACATCTCCTCGATCTTGGCCAGTGCAGCTTTGGTGACCAGGACTTTTTTGTAGAACACCAGCGACATCGGATCAGCTGCTTTCGGCTCGACGACCAGCACGTGCGGCAGGTTACGCGAGGCGAGCAACAGGTTTTCTTCGATGGTGTCGGTGATCACCATGACCGATTCCAGGCCCATGCCCTGCAGCTTTTGGCTCAGCAGCTTGGTTTTTGGAGCGTCGATCGACAGGTTTTCGATAACGACCAGACGGCCTTCACGAGCCAGTTGCGAGAAGATCGAGCAGATACCTGCACGGAACATCTTCTTGTTGACTTTGTGGGTGAAGTTCTCGTCAGGCGAGTTCGGGAAGATGCGACCACCGCCGCGCCACAGTGGCGACGACGACATACCAGCACGAGCGCGGCCGGTACCTTTTTGGCGCCATGGCTTCTTCGTGGTGTGGTGGACTTCTTCACGGTCTTTCTGCTTGCGGTTACCGCTACGTGCGTTGGCAGCGTAGGCGACCACGACCTGGTGAATCAGTGCTTCGTTGTATTCGCGGCCGAACACGGTATCGGCGGCGGCTACGCCGGCGCCAGCTTGACCTTGCTCATTCAGGAGCTGAAGTTCCATAATTAAGCTCCTTTCTTGGCTTTGACTTTGACGGCTGGCTTGACAACCACTTGGCCGTTCTTGGCGCCAGGAACGGCACCCTTCACCAGCAGCAGTTGACGCTCAGCGTCGATACGAGCGACTTCCAGGTTCTGGGTGGTGACGGTGACGTCGCCCATGTGACCGGTCATGCGCTTGCCTGGGAACACGCGGCCTGGATCCTGCGCCATACCGATGGAGCCAGGAACATTGTGCGAACGCGAGTTACCGTGGGTAGCACGACCCGAGGCGAAGTTGTGACGCTTGATGGTACCGGCGTAGCCCTTACCGATCGAGGTGCCTTGCACGTCGATTTTCTGGCCCACTTCGAACATCGAAGTATCAATGGTGTCGCCGGCTTTGAGTTCAGCGGCTTGTGCGGATTCGATGCGGAATTCCTTCAGCATCGTACCGGCTTCCACGCCAGCTTTGGCGAAGTGACCGGCGGCGGCTTTGATCACGCGGGAAGCGCGACGTTGACCGAATACGACCTGAACAGCGGTATAACCGTCAGTTTCAGGAGTTTTGACTTGCGCAACACGGTTGTTCGACACGTCGAGCACGGTAACTGGGATCGAATCCCCGTCATCCGTGAAGATGCGCATCATGCCAACCTTGCGACCGAGAAGGCCCAGGCTCATTTTTTCTCCATTCCCACCTACGATTGGGCGGGGCTAATTTAACTACAGGAAAAGGTGCGGGCAAAAAAGATAAACCCATACCGAAGCCGGCTAGTATAGCGTGCAAAAAGGCTTGACGCAACAAGAGATTCGGGGGTATGTCGACCCTGTTGCGTTTTCCGCTGCACTTGGAGAAAGAAAGAAATCTGACCTGCTGGTCAGCGCAGAAAAGACAAAGGAACCGTCTTTTCTCTGCAGGCCTGGGAGGCCTGCGATCTGGAACTGCTAAGGAATTTTGGTGGGCGGTGCAGGATTCGAACCTGCGACCCCTTGGATGTCGACCAAGTATTCTAACCAACTGAACTAACCGCCCGGGGAGCCGAATTATACGATCGGTCCTGTGGGTTTTGCAATAGCTGTGTTGTGTGATTGTGAAAATAGTGCGCGGGCCATGTTCACGGCAGCGCTGCCGTATGGACACCCCTCCCCGCAAAGATGGAATATTCCGCGTGTACAATTGAATAATTAACGCCTACTATATTGGCGTGTCGATCGAAGCCCCGGCGCAGCGGTAGCGGCAGCACCGCTGGCTGCACCCCTGACAGAAAAGGAGTTCGTATGGCAATCAGTCTGCAAAAAGGCGGCAACGTCAACCTGAGCAAGGAAGCGCCCGGTCTCACCAAGGTCATCATCGGCCTGGGCTGGGATCCGCGCTCGACCGACGGCGCCGCGTTCGACCTCGACGGCAGCGCCTTCCTGCTCAAGTCCGATGCCAAGGTGCGCGGCGATACCGACTTCATTTTCTATAACAACCTGAAGTCGAGCGACGGCTCGGTCGTGCATGCAGGCGACAACACGACCGGCCAGGGCGCCGGCGACGACGAGAAGATCGCCATCGACCTGGCGGCGGTGCCCGCCGAGGTCGACAAGATCTCGTTCTGCGTCACCATCCACGACGCCGACGCGCGGCACCAGAACTTCGGCATGGTCGGCAAGGCCTATATCCGCTGCCTGAACGCGGCCGGCGAAGCCGAGATCGCGCGCTACGATCTGTCCGAAGACAGCTCGACCGAAACCGCCATGATCTTCGGCGAACTCTATCGCCACGGCGGCGAATGGAAATTCCGCGCCGTCGGCCAGGGCTTCAAGGGTGGCCTGGGCCCGCTGGCCCGCTCGTTCGGCGTCAGCGTCTGAGCCTTTTTACCGATCCCGCTTCACTGCGCCCGCGTTCCACCATGCGGGCGCCTGCCTCCACTTCTACTTAGGACTCCATGCGCGTCTGGTACAACAGGACGTTCTCGTCCGTCTACGCCGCCTTTACGCTGATCCGCCAGGCCGATACGGCCGGGCGTTTCACCATTATCCACAGCAATGCCAACCGCCACACCCCGGCCGCGCGCCTGGCGCACGAGTTCTACAACGAGCCGACCGGGCTGGAAGCGAACGCCTATGTCGACTGGTGTTTGGCCTTCTGCCGCGAGCACCGGATCGACATCTTCGTGCCGGGGCGCGAAGCGACCACCCTGGCGGCGCACCACGAGTGTTTCGAAGCGCTCGGCACGCGCGTGCTGAGCGCGGCTTCGCCGTCGAAGCTGCAGCTCATCCATGACAAGGCCGGCTTCTATGCCGAGACCGAGTTGCCGCAGGCGCCGGTGGCCGAGTTCCGCCACTTCGAGAACGTCGAACAGTTCGACGCCGCCTGGGGCCAGCTGCGCCCGCGCCATGCGAAGCTGTGCCTGAAGCCTTCGCGCTCGATCTATGGCCTGGGCTTTGCCGTCATCGACGAGGAGCGCTCCAGCGCCGCCCTGCTGCTGGCAGGCGTCGAATACCACATCGGCTATGCGGACCTGCGCCGCGGCCTGGCCGAGCTGGGGCAGTTCCGCAGCATGCTGCTGATGGAATTCCTCGATGGCCACGAGTACAGCGTCGACTGCGTGGGAGACAACGGCCGGCTGGTGGCGGCCGTGGCGCGCCGCAAGCTTGCCGCCGGCAGCGGCCAGCTGATCGACATGCGGCCCGACATCGTCGAGGCGAGCACGAAGCTGGCGCGCGACTATGGCCTGAACGGCATCTTCAACGTGCAGTTCCGCGAATCGGGCAAGGGCGAGGCGCGCCGTGTACGCCTGCTCGAGATCAATCCGCGCATGTCGGGCGGAATCGGCATGGCCTGTGCGGCCGGACCGAACCTGCCGTGGATTGCATTGAAGGGCTTCGCCGACGGCTTCGACACGGTCGCCGTGCCCGAGGTACGCAACGGCATGCGCGTGGTCGAGGTGGCGCAGGCAGTGGAGCTGGCATGAATGCCAAATCCGAACCGCTGGACCTCGTGCGCCGCAGCGTGGCCCTGCCCACAGGCCAGCTCGAGCTGACGCTCGACCAGGGCGTCGAGGAAGCCGACGCGCTGCTCGGCTTTGCCGCACGGGCGAACGCCAAGCGCGGCTTCCTGTTCCTCAGCAAGGTGCTGGGCAAGCACTGGCCGGTGAGACCATCGACCATGATCGGCATCCACGACCGCTTGGGCGCGACCGTACCAAATGTCGACGGCCCGGTGGTCTTCATCGCCATGGCCGAAACGGCGATCGGCCTGGGCCAGGGCGTGTTCGAAGCCTGGCTGCGCGCCCACCCGGGCCAGCCTGCCCTGTTCGTGCACACCACGCGCTACCGCGTGGGCACGGGACCGCTGATCGAATTCGAGGAAGCGCACAGCCACGCGCCGCGCCAGTTCCTTCACCTGCCGCAAGACCCCGCGCTGCAGGCGCTGCTGTTGAAAGCACGCACCCTGGTGCTGGTGGACGACGAGGCCAGCACCGGCAACACCTTCCTGAATCTGACGCAAGCCTGCCGCCGCCTGAACCCGGGTATCGAGCGCGTGCACCTGGCGACGATCACCAATTTCATGGGTGCGGCGGCGACCGAAGGTTTAAGCGAGCGTTTCGGCCTGCCGGTGAGCATGGGTGCGCTGGTCAGCGGCGAATACCGTTTCATGCCCGGCGAGTACACGGTGCCCGCGGGCGAAGCGCAGCGCTATGATCCTGACGCCGACCGCGGCGCCAGCACCCGTTTCGGACGCCTTGGTTTGTCTGGCGCCCTGCCCGCGGCGGAGGCGCTGGCGGTGCTGTTGTCCAGCGAATTCGCACCAGGTGCGTCGGTGCTGGTGCTCGGCACCGGCGAATTCATGCACGCAGCCATGCTGCTGGGCGCGGCGCTGGAACGGCACGGCATCGACGTGATGGTGCAGTCGACCACGCGCTCGCCCATCCTGACCTGGGGCGCAGTGGGCCATGCCTTGCGCTTCCCGGACAATTACGGCGAAGCCGTCGCCAATTTCATCTACAACGTCGCGCCCGGCCAGTACGATCACGTGCTGGTCTGCCACGAGACGGCGTCGAGCCCCGCGTTGCGCGAGCTGGCCGGCCTGTTGAAGGCGCGCCTGTTCCATTTCCTGACCGAGGACCAAGTTGAAGAAGTTCCTGTTCGCTGACCTGGACGACACGCTGTTCCAGACTTTCGAGAAGTGCAGCGGCGCCGAGGCGCTCGAGCCGGCCGCCTATTACAAGGACGGCAGCATCTGCTCGTACACCACCCGTGCCCAGCGTGCCTTCCTGGCCTTCGTGCAGGACGGGATGACGCTCATCCCGACCACCGCGCGCGACCTGGACGGCCTGCGCCGCGTGCACCTGCCTTTCGAGAGCTACGCCATCATCAATTACGGCGGCGTGGTGCTGCAACCCGACGGCAGCGCCTACCAGCCCTGGCTGGAAGGGATGCGCGATGCCATGCATGCCGCCCTGCCCGGCCTGCAGGAACTGGCGCTGCATATCGACGCATACGCGGCGCGCACCGGCTTAAAGGGGCGTGCGCGCATGATCGAGGATTTCGCCACGCCCTTCTTCCTGGTGGTGAAAGACCCGGACAAGCAGCACGAGCGCCTGGCGCCGATCGAACACGAGGTGGTGCGGCCGTGGATCGCGGACGGCAACCAGGACTATGTCGTCCACCGCAACGGCAACAACCTCGCCATCCTCCCGAAAGCGCTCGACAAGGCGCATGCCGTGGCCTGCGTGACCGAACTGCTGCGCGCCGAGCATGGCGACATTGTCACCTTCGGCATGGGCGACAGCCGCTCGGACGCGCCCTTCATGGCGGCCTGCGACTATGCGATCGTGCCGCGCGCCACCCAGCTGGCCCGCGTCACGGTGGGGGCGCTGTGAGCTTTTCGGGCAGCTACCGCAGCGGCGAGGTGGAATTCCTGCTCACGCCCCTTGAAGCGCAGGCATACACCAGCGTGCTTGAGAAGGAGCGCCTGATCCAGTCCGGGCAGCGGCATTACAGCCAGATGCTGTCGCCGGAAACGGTGCCGTCAAAACGCTACATGGCCCTGTTCGAAGAGGCCTGCCGCGCCAACAACGATCGCATGGCACAGGATTGCCTGCGGTTGGCGGCGCTGGTCGCGGCGCGGCGCGAGGGCGCGATCACCGTGGTGTCGCTGGCGCGCGCCGGCACGCCCGTGGGCGTGGTGGTCGCGCGCCTGCTGCGCGAGGTGTTCGGGCGCGCGGCTGTCCATTATTCGGTGTCGATCGTGCGTGACCGGGGCCTGGATGGCGCGGCGCTGCGGCACATCCTGGCCCAGGGCCATCGACCGGAATCGATCGTGTTCCTGGACGGCTGGACCGGCAAGGGCGTGATCGCGCGCGAGCTGGCGCTGTCGGTCTCCGCCTTCAATGCGGCCCATGGAAGCGGCATCGACCAGGGCCTGTACGTGCTGTCCGATCTGGCCGGCGCGGCTGCCTGTGCTGCGTCTGGCGAAGACTACCTGATCCCGTCGAGTATCCTGAACGCGACGGTATCGGGCCTGGTCAGCCGTACGGTGCTGGACGAGCGCATCGGCCCGCAGGACTTCCATGGCTGCGTGTATTACGGCGAGTATGCAGAGCACGACCAGTCGCAGCGCTTCGCCGATGCGCTGGTGGCGCAGGCAGCCGCACAGGCAGCAAGCGGCTTGCCGGATCCTGAGGCGCTCGACGCGAAGCTCGCCGGGGAGCGTTCGCGCGCCTACCTGGCGCGGGCCATGGCAGGCTACGGCGTCCAGGATGTCAATTTGATCAAGCCCGGCATCGGCGAAGCCACCCGGGTGCTGCTGCGCCGCGTGCCGCGCCTGCTGGTGCTGCGCCAGCGCGGCGCCCTAGAGGTCGCGCATCTGGAAGCGCTGGCTGAAGAAAAACAGGTGCCGGTCGAGATCGACCCGCTGCTCCCCTATCATGCTGTATCGCTCATCAGGAATGCATTAGATGGCTAACCGGATCAAGTCGATGGGCGCGTCGTTGTACGTGCCCGCCAATCATAAGGACCTGGCGCTAATCGCCAACGGCGAGAAACCGCCGCAAGCGCGCTCGCTGATCTTCTGCCTCGAGGACGCCATCGCCGAGCGTGAGCTGAGCTGGTCGCTGTTCAACCTGTCGGTGGTGCTGGCGAACATGCATGAAGAGATCGCGGCCGAGCGTTTCGTCCGGGTGCGCAATCCGGAAGTGATGGAGCGAGTGCTGGCGATGCCCGGGGTGGACAAGCTGACAGGCTTCGTGCTGCCGAAGGTCACCCGCCACAACTTCGACACCTATTTCCGCCTGGTGCGCGATACCGAACATGTCTTGATGCCGACGCTGGAGACGGCCGAGGTGTTCTGCGACAGCGAGATGCAGCAGCTGCGCGCCGTGTTCGATGCCCCGGGCGTGCGCCAGCGCATCCTGTGCCTGCGCATCGGCGGCAATGACCTGCTGGCCCTGCTCGGCCTGCGGCGGCCGCGCAGCATGACGATCTACCGCACGCCGCTGGGCCCCGTCATCGCGCGCCTGGTGACCACCTTCCGTCCCTATGGCTTCGCGCTGACCGCGCCGGTGTTCGAATACCTCGACCTGCCCGAGCTGCTCGACCAGGAGGTAGTGGAAGACCTGGCCTATGGCATGGTCGGCAAGACGGCGATCCACCCGACCCAGATCAGCCCCATCGAGCAGCACTACAAGGTGCGCCCGCAAGACCTGGCGGTGGCGCGCGCCATTCTGGATGACGCCAGCCCGGCCGTGTTCCGCATGGACGACGCCATGTGCGAAGTCGCCACTCACCGTGCCTGGGCCGAGCGCCTGGTCGAACAATCGCACCGCTTCGGCGCCCACGGCCTCGATACGGGACGCCGCACCTCTTTGGAAGGAGAACCGTCATGAACCAGTTCGCACGCGGACAAAAGGGAAAACTGTCAGACCTTGGCTGCGGCAGCGCATTCACGGTCGAGATCGAACTCCAGGCGCCCGGCATGTCCGTAGACGTATCCTGCTTCGGGCTGGATGCGTCGGATCGCCTGTCGGACGACCGCTACATGGTGTTCTACAACCAGCTGGCCAGCCCCGAGGGCGCGGTGCGCCTCGAATTGGGTGGCGCTGCTGCCCGCTTCGCGGTCAACCTCGACCTGCTGCCGGCATCGATCGCCAAGCTGGTATTCGTCGCGGCCATCGACAGCGCGCATACCATGCGCTCGCTCGGCGCCTGCTCCTTGAGCATCGGCAGCGCGCTGCGCTTCCCGTGGTCGGGCGCCGACTTCGGCGATGAAAAGGCAGTGATCGTGGCGGAACTGTACCGGCGCGACGGCACTTGGCGCTTCGGTGCGGTCGGCCAGGGCTTCAATGGCGGCCTGTCGGCGCTGCTGGCGCATTTCGGGGGCAGCGAGGCGGCGCCCACGCCGGCACCGGCTGCAACGCCTGCTCCTGCAGCGGCGTCTGCAAAAGTCTCGCTATCGAAAGTCACGCTGGAAAAGCGCGGCGACAAGGTCTCGCTCGACAAGCGCGCGGGAAAAGGCTTCGGCCGCATCCACGTGAACCTGAACTGGAACCAGTCGAATACGGCCGCGCCGCCGCAACCGGCCAAGACCGGCTTCTTCGACAAGCTGATCGCAGGTGCCGGCGCCGGCCGCAAGGGCCGCGGCGGCATCGACCTGGACCTGGGCTGCATGTACGAGCTGGCCGACGGCCGCCGCGGGCTGGTGCAGGCGCTCGGCAACTCCTGGGGCGACTTCGAGCGCGAGCCCTTCATCAAGCTCGATGCGGACGACCGCACCGGCGCAGTGAGCGGCGGCGAGAACCTGTACATCAACGGCGAGCGCTTCGACCAGATCCGCCGTGCGCTGATCTTCTCGTTCATCTACGAGGGTGTGCCCAACTGGGCCGCGACCGACGGGGTGGTGACGATCGCCGCGCCCGACCAGGCGCCGATCGAAGTGCGGCTCGACGGCGGCGGCAGCCAGATCATGTGCGCGATCGCCCTGATCGAGAACCGCGGCGGCAGCATGCAGGTGACCAAGCTGGCGGAGTACTTCCAGCAGTCCGGCGGCACCAGCGCGCACGAACTGATGGACCGCCACTTCGGCTTCGGCATGCGCTGGAAGACCGGCTCGAAAGGCTAAGCGGCGCGTACGTGGCCGGCCAGCAGTTCCGGCCGGTCCAGGTACATCAGCACATAGCGTGGCGCCTTGCGTGTCACCTGCCAGTGCAGCAGCGTGACGTCCGCATCCGGCTTGAGCACCAGGACGCAGTTGGGCTTGTCGAAAGGCGTCACCAGCAGAGTCTCGGATGCATGGATGCCATGGCGGCGGCGCCAGCGTTCGGGCGCTTCTTCCACCCTTTCGCAGCGCTCGACGGCGCTCAAGGGGATGCTGCCTTCGCTACGCGCGCCAACGTGCAGGTGCAGTGCGCCGCCGGCCAGCACATGGCTGCCGCCGCCCACATGCCAGCGGTCCCCCATGATCCATGCGAACGAATACACCACCCCGATGCCGCCGACCACGTGGATCAGCTGGCGCGTCTGCGCGTCGCTGATCCACAGGTTGATGAGCAGGACGTTGATCGGCAGTTCGAGGAGCAGCGCCACCATGGCCACGCCGATGGCCGTGCCGTAGGCGCCGCGGCGCAGGTAAGTGAGCGCCACGCCGTCCGGCACAGGCACCGACGCACGGCGCAGCAGCCATTGCGCAAAGCCGATCCACATCAGGCGGTCCAGCCGGAACCTGCCGACCAGCTCGGGCGGCAGGAATGCCGTGATTCGTTCGCGCCATCCGCTGGCAGCCTGGAAGCGGCCAAGCGCGTCAGGTGCGTGCGCGAGGTCTTTCGCAGCGACCAAGGCCAGCGGCAGCGCCAGGCCGAAGGGTCGCAGCGCTGCCGACAAGTCGGCAGGCAGGGCTTGCCTGGCCAGCATCAGCACGATGAAGGCAAGGTAGCCATAGCCCGCAAGCTGCAGCCAGGAAGCGCGGCGCAAGGTGGCGGCGGCATTGTTAAAGCTGTGACTGACCAGCATGCGTTCTCGCGTTGATGAGTTCTCTCGACCTCAACATATTAAGGAGGGGCGCACGGCATGGCAATTCACCAGCGGTAGACCGGCAAATTTTTACCAAATGGTAAAAATAATGACAAAGGCCGGGAGTTCTCGCGAACTTCCCGGCCTTTGCTTCGCGGCGCATTGCTGCGCCGGCGAAAATACGAATTACTGCAGCTTGATTTCGACGTCCACGCCAGCTGGCAGGTCCAGCTTCATCAGCGCGTCAACGGTCTTGTCGGTAGGATCAACGATGTCCATCAGGCGCTGGTGCGTACGGATTTCGAACTGGTCGCGCGAGGTCTTGTTGACGTGCGGCGAACGCAGGATGTCGAAACGCTGGATACGGGTTGGCAGTGGGACTGGGCCCTTGACCACGGCGCCGGTGCGCTTGGCGGTGTCGACGATTTCCAGTGCGGACTGGTCGATCAGCTTGTAGTCGAATGCCTTCAGGCGAATGCGGATTTTCTGGTTAGCGGACATGCTATTTCCTTTAAAAGAACGTTCCGGCTCGTAGCCGGCAATGTGTGTAAGGTGTTTCTGTACTGCTCAAGAGGCGGGAGTATATCACCCTTCCCTCTCATAAAGATGGGGACAGACCAAAAAGTCTGTCCCCACTTGTTGCCCCAGCGGGACAGCTGTCCCGTGGAGCGATCCAGCTAACCGAAATTAGCCCAGGATCTTGGCAACCACGCCGGCGCCGACGGTACGGCCGCCTTCGCGGATAGCGAAACGCAGGCCTTCTTCCATCGCGATCGGGTTGATCAGCTTGACGGTGATCGACACGTTATCGCCTGGCATGACCATTTCCTTGTCCGCTGGCAGCTCGATCGAGCCGGTCACGTCGGTGGTACGGAAATAGAACTGCGGACGGTAGTTGTTGAAGAACGGGGTGTGACGGCCGCCTTCATCTTTCGACAGAACGTAGATCTCGCCGGTGAAGTGGTTGTGCGGCTTGATCGAACCCGGCTTTGCCAGGACCTGACCACGCTGGACGTCTTCACGCTTGGTACCGCGCAGCAGCAGGCCGACGTTGTCGCCAGCTTGACCCTGGTCCAGCAGCTTGCGGAACATTTCCACGCCGGTGCAGATGGTCTTGACGGTGTCGATGATGCCGACGATTTCGATTTCTTCGCCAACCTTGATGATGCCGCGCTCGACACGACCGGTAACGACGGTGCCGCGACCCGAGATCGAGAACACGTCTTCCACTGGCATCAGGAAGGCGCCGTCAACAGCGCGCTCTGGCGTCGGGATGTAGGTGTCGAGTGCATGCGCCAGGGCGATGATGCAGTCTTCGCCCATCTCGCCCGGCTTGCCTTCGAGGGCCATACGTGCCGAACCCTTGATGATTGGCAGGTCGTCGCCTGGGAACTCGTACTTCGAGAGAAGCTCGCGGACTTCCATTTCGACCAGTTCCAGCAGTTCTGCGTCGTCGACCAGGTCGCACTTGTTCAGGAACACGATGATGTACGGAACGCCGACCTGACGCGCCAGCAGGATGTGCTCGCGGGTCTGTGGCATTGGGCCGTCAGCGGCCGAGCACACCAGGATCGCGCCGTCCATCTGCGCAGCACCGGTAATCATGTTCTTGATGTAGTCGGCGTGGCCTGGGCAGTCGACGTGCGCGTAGTGACGGTTTTCGGTCTCGTACTCGACGTGCGCGGTGTTGATGGTGATGCCGCGTGCTTTTTCTTCTGGAGCTGCATCGATCTGGTCGTATGCTTTTGCTTCGCCGCCGAATTTCTTCGACAGGACGGTTGCGATTGCTGCCGTCAGGGTGGTTTTGCCGTGATCAACGTGACCGATGGTGCCGACGTTGACGTGCGGCTTGTTCCGCTCGAATTTACCTTTTGCCATTTTTCGATCTTCCTTTAAATGAACTGTCTTACTTTATTTTTAACGGGGCAGGACACACGTCCCGCCCCCGCGGTATTACTTGGACTTTGCGGTGACGATGGCGTCAATCACGTGCTTCGGAGCTTCCGAGTAGTGCTTGAATTCCATCGTGTAGGTCGCACGACCCTGGGTCGCCGAACGCAGCGAGGTCGAGTAACCGAACATTTCCGACAGCGGGACTTCGGCCTTGATGATCTTGCCGCCGCCGCCTGGGATTTCGTCCATGCCCTGGACCATACCGCGACGCGACGACAGGTCACCCATCACCGAGCCAGCGTAGTCTTCCGGCGTTTCCACTTCCACGGCCATCATTGGCTCGAGGATGACTGGCGATGCTTTACGGCAGCCGTCCTTGAATGCCATCGAACCTGCCATACGGAACGCGTTCTCGTTCGAGTCGACGTCGTGGTACGAACCGAAGGTCACGGTGACTTTGACGTCAACGACCGGGTAACCAGCCAGCACGCCGGTGGTCAGGGTTTCGCGCACACCTTTTTCGACTGCAGGGATGTATTCGCGAGGAATCACACCGCCCTTGATGGCGTCGACGAACTCGAAGCCCTTGCCCGGCTCTTGCGGCTCGATGGTCAGGACTGCGTGGCCGTACTGGCCGCGACCGCCCGACTGCTTGACGAACTTGCCTTCGACGTCGGTGACCGTCTTGCGGATGGTTTCGCGGTAGGCAACCTGTGGCTTGCCGACGGTCGCTTCGACGCTGAATTCGCGCTTCATGCGGTCGACGATAATTTCCAGGTGCAGCTCGCCCATACCACCGATGATGGTCTGGCCCGATTCTTCATCGGTACGCACGCGGAACGACGGATCTTCCTGTGCCAGGCGGTTCAGCGCCAGGCCCATTTTTTCCTGGTCAGCCTTGGTCTTCGGCTCGACAGCCTGCTGGATGACCGGCTCAGGGAAGACCATCTTTTCCAGGGTGATGACCGACGAAGGATCGCACAGGGTTTCGCCCGTGGTCGCTTCTTTCAGGCCGACCGCTGCGGCGATGTCGCCTGCGTGGACTTCCTTGATCTCTTCGCGCTGGTTGGCGTGCATCTGCAGAATACGACCCAGGCGTTCTTTCTTGCCCTTGATCGGGTTGTAGACGGTATCGCCCGACTTGATCATGCCCGAGTAGACGCGGAAGAAGATCAGCTGGCCGACGAACGGGTCGGTCATGATCTTGAATGCCAGCGCCGAGAACTTCTCGTCGTCGGCTGCGCGGCGGGTGACCGGCTGGTCGTCCTCGTCGGTACCGCCGACTGGCGGGATGTCGACTGGCGACGGCAGGTATTCGATCACGCCGTCGAGCATGGCTTGCACGCCCTTGTTCTTGAACGCGGTGCCGCACATCATCGGGACGATTTCCGACGCGATGGTGCGCTGGCGCAGGGCGGCCTTGATCTCTTCTTCCGAGAGGTCGCCTTCGTCCAGGTACTTGTTCATCAGCTCTTCCGACGCTTCAGCGGCGGTTTCGACCAGCTTCTCGCGCCATTCGTTGGCTTGATCAACCAGCTCGGCCGGGATGTCGCGGTAGTCGAACTTCATGCCCTGCGAAGCGTCGTCCCAGAAGATTGCCTTCATCTTGACGAGGTCGACCACGCCCAGGAAGTTCTCTTCGGCGCCGATCGGGATCTGCAGAGGAATCGGGTTGGCCTTCAGGCGCGCGCGCATCTGGTCATAGACCTTGAAGAAGTTCGCACCGGTACGGTCCATCTTGTTGACGAAGGCCAGACGTGGGACTTTGTACTTGTTAGCCTGGCGCCACACGGTTTCCGACTGTGGCTGCACGCCGCCGACTGCGCAGTAAACCATGCAGGCGCCGTCGAGCACGCGCATCGAGCGTTCGACTTCAATGGTGAAGTCGACGTGGCCCGGGGTGTCGATGATGTTGATGTGGTGCGGCTCGAAATTGTTGGCCATACCTTTCCAGAAGCAGGTCGTCGCTGCCGAGGTAATGGTAATGCCGCGTTCCTGCTCCTGCTCCATCCAGTCCATCGTCGCGGCGCCATCGTGCACTTCGCCGATCTTGTGGTTCACGCCGGTGTAGAACAGGACGCGTTCGGTGGTGGTGGTTTTACCAGCATCGATGTGAGCGGAGATACCGATATTGCGGTAGCGCTCAATGGGGGTCTTGCGTGCCATAATTTTTCCTAAATCTTTGAATGGACAAAACCGGGCGGCATCTTGGAGTCAAAATGTGCCCGGCCTGAACAACAGATACTGCGGCCGCGCCCCCAGGGGAGTCTGGCCAATTGCTTAGAAGCGGAAGTGCGAGAACGCCTTGTTCGCTTCGGCCATGCGGTGCACTTCGTCACGACGCTTCATGGCGCCACCGCGCATTTCAGCCGCTTCCATCAGCTCACCGCCGAGGCGTTGTGGCATGGATTTTTCGCTGCGCTTGTTTGCGGCTTCGCGCAACCAACGCATGGACAGCGCCATACGGCGGACCGGACGAACTTCCACTGGCACCTGGTAGTTGGCGCCGCCGACACGGCGGGACTTGACTTCCACCAGCGGCTTGGCGTTGTTGATCGCGGTCACGAACACTTCCAGCGGGTCCTTGCCCGATTTGGTCTGGATGTATTCAAACGCACCGTAGATGATGTTTTCAGCGACCGACTTCTTGCCGGACAGCATCAGAACGTTGACGAACTTGGCGACATCGGTATTGCCGAATTTTGGATCTGGCAGGATCTCGCGCTTGGGTACTTCACGACGACGTGGCATTTCAATTCCTTTATCTTCAGTTGAGTGCTTTAGGGGCACTCGCGAGGGCCATCATGACCACTCACTTACTCGGCCTGACGGCCGGCTCAACTTAACTTTTAAATGTGACCCCGGTGTGACCGAGACCGCGTATTCCAGCTCCGCTATTACTTCTTCGCAGCCTTGGCACGCTTGGCGCCGTACTTCGAGCGAGCCTGCTTACGGTCTTTGACGCCCTGGGTATCCAGTGCACCGCGAACCATGTGGTAACGCACACCCGGCAAGTCTTTTACACGACCACCGCGCAGCAGGACAACACTGTGCTCTTGCAGGTTGTGGCCTTCACCGCCGATGTACGAAATGACTTCGAAACCGTTGGTCAGGCGAACTTTGGCGACTTTACGCAGAGCCGAGTTCGGCTTCTTTGGGGTCGTGGTGTACACACGGGTGCAGACACCGCGCTTTTGCGGGCAGTTTTCCAGTGCCGGCGACTTGCTCTTCACAACCGCGGCAACGCGCGGCTTGCGAATCAGTTGATTGATGGTTGGCATCGTTCCTAATCCAACAAAGTACTACAGTTGATAACCCGGACCGCTGTCCGGGGACTGAAACCTAGTCCCGCTCAGTTCCACAGCGCAGGCGACGAAAGCCACTCACCGAAGGAGCGGCTGCGAATGCGTATACGATGTGCAGAATAAAAACGAGAACTCGCGAGTATAGGCTTGATATGGCAAGGGGTCAACCGCTTTGGTGAGCAGCGAACCCGGCAGCGGGCCCAGGAGCCGGTTTACCGTGGAGGATGTGGCAAGCTTGCTACAAGTGTTCGCCATCCCGGCTCTACCCGTAGCGCGCCCGCTAGCGTTTCTGCCGATAAAGACGGCTGCCGCCAAAGTGAGCATAATAGCCGTTTTTCCCGCCTGCCGAGCCGATGTCCCGCCTGTTGCACCGATTGCCGCCTGCGCTGCTGCGCCCTGCCAACCTCTACCTGCTGCTGAGCTATGCGTTGCTGTCGGCCATGCCCTTCGCCGGGCAGCTGTTGGGCACGCCGCTGGAAGACCCGTGGCAGTTGCTGGGCGCCGGGCTGTTCGCCTGGATGGCGGCCTGGGCCCTGTTCAAGCGTCCCGCCTGGTTCCACTGGGCGCTGCTGCCGGCCTTCCTTGCGCTGCCGACCGAGCTCTACCTGCTTACTTATTATGGCCAGGGCATCTCGACCCACCACCTCGGTGTGATCGCCGAAACCAGCCCCAGCGAGGCGCTGGAATTCGTTGGCGGCAAAGCCTGGCTGCTCGGCGCGGTCATCATTGCCGTGCTGCTATGGTTCGGCTCGACCTGGATGGTGGCCTGCCGCACCCGCGCTTTCGACTGGACCGACCGCTCGCGCTGGGTAGTGCTGGCGGTACTGGGCAGTTGCGCGGCGGTGCTGGCCTATGGGCACAAATATGGCGTTGCGCAGCGGGTGAGCGCATCGTCAAGCGCGTCGGCAGCCGCCACCGCCCGGCCGCCGGCGCTGCCGCACTGGGCCAGGCTGCCTTTTGATCTCGGCATCTTCTCGCGCTCCTGGCCTTTTGGATTGACCGCGCGCGGCGTCGACTTCTATAAAGAGCGCATCTACCTGGCGGAACTGAACCGGCGCAGCGCGGCCTTCCGCTTCGGCGCGCACCAGGCGGGCGACGCGCATGCGCCGCAGGTGGTGGTACTGGTGCTGGGAGAATCCTCACGCTACGACCGCTGGAGCCTGAACGGCTACGAACGCGACACCAATCCGCTGCTGGCGAAAGAAAACAACCTCGTCATGCTGCAGGACGTGATCACCCCGGTGTCGGCCACCCGCCTGTCGGTCCCGGTGATCATCTCGCGCAAGCCCGCCATGCAAAGCCTGAAGGACGGCTTCTCCGAAAAATCGATGCTGTCGGCTTTCAGGGAAGCCGGCTTCAAGACCTTCTGGATCTCGAACCAGGTCTCGTTCGGCAAGTTCGACACGCCGGTATCGGTGTTCGCCAAGGAAGCGGACGACGTCCAGTTCCTGAACCTTGGCGGTTTTTCAGGCGTCTCGAACCACGACGACGTACTGCTCGCGCCGCTGCGGCGCGCAATCGCAGACCCGGCGCAAAAAGTCCTGGTGGTGCTGCATACGCTGGGCAGCCACTGGAACTACGCCCACCGCTACCCGAAGGAGTTTGACCGCTGGCACCCCTCGCTCACGGGAATCGCCAAGCCGGACGTCACCGACACCCGCATCGAGCCGCAGATCAACAACAGTTACGACAGCGCGATCCTGTACACCGACTGGTTCCTGTCGAACGTGATCGGGGTGCTCAAGGAATCGAAGCTGCCGTCCTCGCTGCTCTACGTGGCCGACCATGGCCAGACGCTCTACGACAAGTCGTGCAAGATCGCCTTCCACGGCCATAACACGCAGTACGAATTCCACATCCCGGCCTTCGTCTGGTATTCCAGCACCTATGCCGAGCGCTTCCCCGCCAAGGTCGAACAGCTGCAGCGCCATCGCCAGGCCAGGCTCTCGACCGAGAACATGTTCCACACGGTGCTCGACATGGCCGACGTCCGCTATCCGGGCGAGCGGCTCGAATGGAGTTTCATGAGCCCGGAATTCAAGCGCCACAAGCGCTATGTCGACAGCTATGGCTGGACCGACTACGACGACGCCACCATGCGCGGCGACTGCCGCGAGGTGATCGCGCGCGGCAAGCCGCTCAAGCGCAACTGAGCGCCTTCGGGGCCGGGGCCGGTTCTGATTCCGGCTCGGCCAAGTGCTCGCTGAGCCAGCGCGCCACCTCCGCCGCCCTGTCCTCGATCCCGGCGCCAAACCCCTGCGTGGCCAGCAGCGCGATACCGTTCGGGTTGCGCAACACGCCCGGATTCACCACTGGGCTGCCGCTGGAAGTATCGATGCGCAGCGGCTCAAGCCGGCCATGCAGCAGGCGCGCCAGCACCAGGTTGTGCGAGGAGACCAGCACCAGGTCGCGCGCGCACAGGGTTTCCAGCACCGCGGCGGCGGCCGACACCGATTCCAGGTGATTGGTGCCGCGGAAAACCTCGTCGACCAGGCAGATGCCGGCCGGCGCGCCACTGGCGGTCAACAGTTCGCGGGCACGCCGCAGTTCCGACATATACAGACTTTCGCCCCCTAGCAGCGAATCCTCGTTCTGCATGCTGGCCCGCACCGGCACCGCCGGCAGGCGCGCTGCTTTCGCGTAGCAGAAGCCGAAGGCGCGCGCCACCACCAGGTTCAGGCCCACCATGCGTAGAAACGTGCTCTTGCCCGATGCGTTCTGGCCCGAGATGAAGGCGCCCTGGCCGTCGAGGGCCACCGACAGCGCGGTCGGCTTCTCCATTAACGGGTGCACGCCGTCCTGCAGCTCGAGCGTACGCGCCGGCGTGCGCTCGGCCCGGCACCAGTGGTCCAGGCCGCGCAGGTGGCGCCCCAATGCCACGTCGGCTTCCAGTTCGGCAGTGCGCAGGTAGACGGCGCGCAGGAAGTCGCGCGCCTCGTACACGGCGCGCATGGTCTTCCAGTAGCGGCGCACGTTCCACGCGCCGAACCAGTTGGCATAGGCAGCCCCGCCCGGGATCATGCGCATCAGGACCGAGCGACCGACCCGCTTGTGCAGGCGCGCGGCGGGGCCTTGCGCGTCGACGAAAGGCGCCAACAGCGGGCCGCCGAGCTCCGCCAGCTTGTGGCTGGCTGCCAGCAGGGCGTTCAGGCTGTTCAGGGTAGCCGTCCACAGTTCGATGCGGCGGTGGTAGCTGATCTGCAGCGCCATCAAGGGCACCAGGGCGGCGAGCGTCGCCATCCAGCCGAGCGGCTGCGTCGCCAGCAAGGCCAGGGATCCCAGCAGGAGCAGCGGCAACGTCCACAGCCAGCGTGCCCAGGATGGCGCCTCGGGGCCTTCGGCGCCGAACAGCAGGCCGGCCAGCTCGGTGTCGGCATGGCGTAGGGGCAGCAGGGCTGTCGTCATGGCATCGAGGCGCGCCGGATCGGCCAGCAGGCCGCGCAGTCGCTCGCTTAGGGCCGCGCATTCGGTGTCGTCAACGCCCGCACGCAGGCGCCGATGCAGCATCTGGCGCCCGAAGATGCTGCTGCCCTGCGCCAGTTTGTCTTCATACGATTCGAGCAGCAGGTCTTGCCAGGTCTGGTCGTCGAGCGCGGTGCGTTCGTCGTGCCCGGCTCGGTGCAGGCGCCCTATTTCTTCCGGCGTAAAAAAATGCGCTGGCGGTTCGCGGCCAGCTGCCGGCTGCAAATCGTCGGGCAGCAGGTTCAATAGGGAGTCAAACAGGGAAGCAAGCTTGGGAGGCATGGGCTGGAAAAGGCGGAGGCGACGCAGGATCTTAACAGCCCGTCAATACCGAATGTTCAAGCTTTGTCACGCATCCGGAATCAACTGCGTACGTTCCCGTTCGTGCACTGGCTGGCCTGGAACATCCCGGCCAATGTCACCAGCCTGCCGGAAGGCCTGCAGGAGCAGCCGCGCCTGACCGATCCCGAAGGCGTGCTGCAGGGCCGTAACACGCGCGGCCCGATGGGCTATTTCGGGCCGAAGCCGCCGGTGGGCGACAAGCCGCACCATTACCACTTCCAGGCATATGCGCTGGACACCATGCTCAAGGTGCCGTTCGGTGCGGACCGCGACACCCTGCTGCAGGGGATGCAGGGGCATGTGATTTCCAAGGGCGAGGTGATGGGGAAGTACGGGCAAAAACAGCAGCCGCAGAAATAGGGTTCGCTGCCGAATACGCCGCGCGCGGCCAGCGAATACGCCGCTCGTAGCGGTGTGCAGTTTGTGCCCACGCGTTCAAACCGTGCATGAGCAGACGTATCGTCCATTCGGGAGCCGGTTGAACGCGTGGGCAAGGTAGTTTAGGCCAGGGCCTGAACTACAAATTGCGCACCCTACGGTGTGCGGCCGTGTCCGCGTACGTACGGACACCCCTCGCGGACAGTCCGGACACGGCTGTCCGTTTTTACTTCTCCTTCCCAATCAATGACTTAGCTTCCCCTCCTCTGCTGGCACGGATCGTGCACTAACGACCACAAACCCGTCGTTACTGGACACCCCATGATCCGCGATACATCAGAACAAGACGCCGTCCTTACCCCGGCCCCGGTCCACAAGCTCAAGCGCCGCGCGCTCTGGATAGGCGGCGCCGTCGCCATCATAGCCGTCACGGCCGCCGTCCTCGGCACTTGGAGCAGCAGCGAGCACTCCGTCAGCGAAACCCGCCTGCGCATCGCCGAAGTCACCCGCGGCACCCTGGTGCGCGACGCTTCGGTCAATGGCCGCGTGGTGGCCGCCGTCAGCCCGACCCTGTATTCCACCTCCCCCGCCACCGTCAACCTGAAGGTCGCGGCCGGCGACACCGTGAAAAAAGGCGACGTGCTGGCCGTACTGGAGTCACCCGACCTGTCCGATGAACTCAAGCGCGAAGTGTCGAGCTACGAGCAATTGAAAGCCGAAGTGGCGCGCCAGCAGATCCTGGCGCGCAAGCAGAAGCTGCTGGCCAAGCGCGAAGCCGACACTGCCGAGATCGACCGCCTGTCCGCCCAGCGCACACTGGAGCGCTACGAAAGCGTCGCGCAGGTCGGCATCATCGCCAAGATCGATTACCAGAAAGCCAAGGACGCGCTGAACTCGGCCGAAATCAAGGCGCGCCACGCGACCCAGGCCGCCAGCCTGGAAAGCGACGACGTGCAGCTGGCGCTGAAGACCAAGGTCAATGAGCTGGAACGCCAGCGCCTGTCGATGGCCAATGCCCAGCGCCGGGTCGATGAGCTGACCGTGCGCGCGCCGGTTGACGGCTTCATCGGCACCCTCAACGTCCAGAACCGCATGGTCGTCGCCGCCAACGCGCCCCTCATGACCCTGGTCGACCTGTCCAAGCTCGAAGTCGAACTCGAAGTGCCGGAATCGTACATGACCGACATTGGCCTGGGCATGAACGCCGAGATCACGCTGCCGAGCGGCAAAGCCACCGGCAAGCTCTCCGCCCTGTCACCCGAAGTCGTCAAGAACCAGGTGCTGGCGCGCGTGCGCTTCGACGGCGAGCAGCCGAAAGGACTGCGCCAGAGCCAGCGCGTGACTGCCCGCCTCCTGATCGAGGAACGCCCGAACGTGGTCATGCTGCCGCGCGGCCCTTTCGTCGAAAACGATGGCGGGCGCGTCGCCTACCGGGTGGAAGACGGGGTGGCCGTGCGCACCCCGGTTCAATTGGGCGCCACCAGCATTTCCGCCGTCGAGATCCTGTCGGGCCTGAAGGTCGGCGACAAGGTCGTCATTTCCGGCACCGATACTTTCAAGAACGCACAGCGCATCTCGATCAACCGCTGAACGCTTAACAAGACAAACAAAGGAGAATCCCATGCTGCGCATGACCAACCTGAGCAAGGTGTACCGCACCCACATGATCGAGACCCACGCGCTGCGCGGCTTCGAGATCGACGTCAAGCAGGGCGAGTTCGTCACCGTGACCGGCCCTTCCGGCTCCGGCAAGACCAGCTTCCTGAACATCGCCGGCCTGCTGGAAGAATTCAGCTCGGGCGAGTACATCCTCGACGGCGTCAACGTGAAGGGGCTGGACGACACCGCCCGCTCGCGCCTGCGCAACGAGAAGCTGGGCTTCATCTTCCAGGGCTTCAACCTGATCCCCGACCTGAATTTGTTCGACAATGTCGACGTGCCGCTGCGCTACCGCGGCTTCAACAAGACCGAGCGCAAGGAACGCATCGAGGACGCGCTGTCGAAAGTGGGCCTGGCCTCGCGCATGAAGCACTACCCGGCCGAGCTCTCCGGCGGCCAGCAGCAGCGCGTAGCGATCGCGCGCGCGCTGGCCGGTTCGCCCAAGCTGCTGCTGGCCGACGAGCCAACCGGTAACCTCGACACGCAAATGGCGCGCGGCGTGATGGAACTGCTGGAAGAGATCAACACGGCCGGCACCACCATCCTGATGGTCACCCACGACCCGGAGCTGGCCGTACGCACCACCCGCAACGTGCACATCATCGACGGCCAGGTCTCGGACCTGGTGCGCAAGGGCCCGACCCTGGTCGACAAGGCCCCGGTCTCCGCATAAGGAAAGCGCCATGTTCTCCTACTACTTCAAGCTCGGCCTGCGCAGCCTTCGCCGCAACCCAGCCCTGACCGCGCTGATGGTGCTGACCCTGGCCATCGGCGTGGCCGCCAGCGTCTCGACGCTGACCATCCTGCACATGATGTCGGGCGACCCGATCCCCGAAAAGAGCGACCGCCTGTTCGTGCCGCAGCTCGACAACGGCCCCTTGGAGGGCTGGGTGGCGAGCGATGGCCCCAACGACATGCAGATGAGCTATCCGGACGCCGCCAACCTGCTCAAGAGCGGCCGGGGCGAACGCCGCACCGCGATGTACGGCGTCGAACTGCCGGTCGAGCCGCCGCGCAGCGACATCCCGGCCTTCAATGCGCGTGGCCTGGCGCCGGGCGTCGACTTCTTCGCCATGTTCAAGGTGCCATTCCTGCACGGACAGGCGTGGACCGCGGCTGATGATGCACGCGGCGCCGACGTCGTCGTGCTGGGCCGCGAGATGGCGGAAAAACTGTTCGGCGACGCCAACCCGGTCGGCAAGCAGTTGATGATGAAAGGCTTCCCGTTCACCGTGGTGGGCGTGACCGACACCTGGGCGCCGCTGCCGCGCTACTACAAGCTGATCGGCGGCAGCCGCTTCGGCAAGGGCGAGGAATTCTTCATCCCGTTCTCGAGCGCGATCCGCCACGAGCAGGGTCACAGCGGCAGCATGAACTGCAGCGCCAACCGCGACCCAGGCTTCGCCAACCTCCTGACCTCGGAATGCACCTGGATCCAGTTCTGGTTCGAGACCCGCGCCAGCAGCGACCGCGCCGAGCTGCAATCCTTCCTCGACAACTACGCCAGCGACCAGCGCAAGCTGGGGCGCCTGAAGCGCAATGCGCCGAACAAGCTGTACAACGTGATGGAATGGATGGAAGAACTGAAAGTGGTTGGCAACGATAGCAAGCTGTCGGCCTGGCTGGCCTTCGGTTTCCTGGTGCTGTGCCTGGTGAACACCATCGGCCTGCTGCTGGCGAAGTTCTCGGTGCGCGCCGCCGAAGTCGGCATCCGCCGCGCGCTCGGCGCCTCGCGCCGCGACATCTTCCGCCAATTCCTGATCGAGACCGGCGTGGTCGGCCTGGCCGGCGGCGTGCTGGGACTGGTGCTGGCCTTCGGCGCGCTGGCCCTGATCGGCATGCAGAGCAAGGGCATGGCCTCGATTGCGCGCATGGACTGGCAGATGCTGATCCTGACCTTCATCATGTCCGTGGCCGCCGCGCTCGTTGCAGGCCTGCTGCCGACCTGGCGCGCCTGCCAGGTGACACCGGCGATCCAGCTGAAATCCCAATAAGAGCGAGAGAGAACCATCATGGAAATCCGTCCCATCCTGTCTGCGCTGATGCGCAACAAAACCGGCCCGATCCTGGTCGCCCTGCAGGTCGCGCTCAGCCTGGCGATCCTGGCCAATGCCCTGCACATCGTCAACGAGCGGCGCGAGATGGCCGCCCGTCCGTCGGGCCTCTCAGACGAAGCCGCGACCTTCTACTTCACGGTGCGTAACCTGAACAAGGACGGCCCCGAGCAGCAGCTCGCCACCATGAAGCGCGAAGCCGAGGTGTTGCGCGCGGTGCCGGGCGTGGTCTCGGTGGCCAACGTGACGCAGATGCCGATGTCGCGCGACGGCAGCACCAGCAGCGTCGCCATCGACAAGCGCCAGGACCGCGAGAGCGCCCTGGCCGGCATGTACATCTCGGGCGACTCGCTGGTCAAGACCTTCGGCCTGAAGCTGGTCGAAGGCCGCGACTTCCTGCCGGAAGACTACAAGGAAATCAACGAGAACGAGAACCGCGAACTGCCCACCACGCTGATCATCACCAAGCCGCTGGCCGACAAGCTGTGGCCGGGCCAGTCGGCAGTCGGCAAGACGCTGTACTTCGGCACCGGCGAAGACGCGCAAGGCACCCAGGTCGTCGGCGTGGTCGAGCGCCTGCAGACGGCGCATACCGAAGTGGGCGAACGCGGCGACTTCTCGGTGCAGGTTCCGGCCCGCCTGTACGGCAACCCCGGCGCGCTGTACGCGGTTCGCACCGAACCGGGCCAGCGCGACCGCGTCATCAAGGAAGCCGAAGAGGCGCTGCGCAAGTCGTCGGCCACGCCGATGATCCTGCAAACGAAAACCACCGAAGAAGACCGCAAGGACCGCTACCGCGCCGACGTGGCGTTGTCGTGGATGCTGATCACGGTGAGCGTGCTGCTCCTCCTGATTACCTGCTCGGGCATCGTCGGCATGGCCAGCCTGTGGGTCACCCAGCGGAAAAAGCAGATCGGGGTGCGCCGCGCACTGGGCGCGCGCAAGATCGACATCCTGCGCTATTTCATCACCGAGAATGTCATGATCACCAGCGCCGGCGTGTTTGGCGGCGTGCTGCTGGGCCTGAGCCTGAACCACCTGCTGGTGACGCGGCTCGAGATGGCGCGCCTGCCGGTGCACTACCTGATCGGCGGCGCGGTGGTGTTCTGGGCGCTGGGCATCCTGGCGGCCTACGGTCCGGCATGGCGGGCGGCGAGCATTTCGCCGGCCACGGCCACCCGCAGTGCCTGAGCACCTTCCGCCAATGGTATCCTTGCGCCCATGCCCACTGTACTGATCATTGACGACAACGCCGCGGTCGCGATCGCGCTCGACGTCCTGTTCTCGCTCCACGACATCGCCGCCCTGCGCGCCGGTTCGCCGGAGGAAGGACTGGACATCCTCGGGCGCGAGGCCGTGGACCTGGTGATCCAGGACATGAACTTCAGCGCCGACACCACCTCGGGCGAGGAAGGCGTGGCGCTGTTCCGCGAGATCCGCAAGCGCCACCCGGACCTGCCGGTGATCCTGCTCACCGCCTGGACCCACCTTGACGCGGCGGTGGAGCTGATCAAGGCCGGCGCGGCCGACTACCTGTCCAAGCCCTGGAACGACGAGCGCCTGATCACCACGGTGACCAACCTGATCGAACTGGGCCAGGCCAACCGCGCCTTGGGCCAGCGCCTGCAGCGCGAACGCCGCGCCAAGCGCGAACTCGAACAAGGCTTCGACCTGCGCGGGCTCATCTGGCAAGACCCGGCCACCGAACGCGTGCTGCACCTGGCCTGCCAGGTGGCGCGCTCCGACATCCCGGTCCTGATCACCGGCCCGAACGGCACCGGCAAGGAACGCATCGCCGAGATCATCCAGGCCAATTCGCAAGTGGCCGACGGCCCCTTCGTGGTGCTCAACTGCGGCGCCCTGCCCTCGGAACTGATCGAGGCCGAATTGTTCGGGGCCGACGCCGGGGCCTATACCGGCGCGTCGAAAGCGCGCGAAGGCAAGTTCGAGGCGGCCGACGGCGGCACCCTGTTCCTGGACGAGATCGGCAACCTGCCGCTGGCCGGGCAGATGAAACTGCTGCGCGTGCTGGAAACCGGGCGCTTCGAGCGCCTCGGCTCGAACCGCGAGCGCCAGGTGAAGGTGCGCGTGATCAGCGCCACCAACGCCGACCTGGGCGCGATGATCCGTGCCGGGACCTTCCGTGAAGACCTGTTCTACCGCCTGAACGTCATCGAGCTGCGCCTGCCGCCACTCGCCGCGCGCCCGGGCGACATCCTGCCGCTGGCCCTGTCCTTCTTGCGCGGGAAGACCTTGCACCCGCTGGCCGAATCCGCGCTGCTGGCCCACGCATGGCCGGGCAACGTGCGTGAACTGAAAAACGTGATGGCGCGCGCCAGCCTGCTGGCCCAGGGCGATGTCATCAAGGTGCTTGACCTGGGCCTGCCGGTGTCGGCGATGCCTGGGCTGGACGCGGAACCCGACCGCGAGGCCATCGTCCAGGCGTTGGCGCGCGCCGGCGGCGTGGTGGCGCAGGCGTCCAGCGAACTGGGGCTGTCGCGCCAGGCCCTGTACCGGCGCATGGAGCGGCTCGGCATCGCCAGGCCGGCATGAGCAAGGGGGAGCGGCTTTCGCTGGTCACACGCTGGTCGGCGCTGGTTGGCACCCTGCTGGCGCTCGGCATCCTGGTCGCGCTCGGGCTCGAGCATTTCTTCCCCGGCCACCCGGTGATGGTCTTCTTTGCCTGCCTGCTGGCGATCGTCCCGATTGCCATCATCACCATCCGCTCCCAGATCCAGCCGATCCTGTCGCTGTTCCGCGCGCTCGAGGGCACGGTGGCCAGCTACCGCGACGGCGACTTTTCGTTCAGCCTGCACTGGCCGCAGAACGACGAGCTGGCCGACCTGATTGCCGCCCACAATGATCTCGGCCATGTCCTGCGCGAGCAGCGCCTCGGGCTGGTGCAGCGCGAGCTGCTGCTCGACACCATGGTTCAGAACACGCCGGTGGCCATGCTGCTGGTGACCGACTTCGCCGCCAACGCCGGCACCATCGTCTACGCCAACCTGGCCGCGCGCAAGCTCCTGTCCGAGGGGCGCAAGCTCGAAGGCCACGGGTTGGGCAGCGTGTTAGATACCGCCGCCCCGGCCCTGAAGGAAGCGCTGGCACGCGGCGGCGACGGTTTGTTCACCGCCGGCGAGGGCGAGGACGAAGAGGTCTACCACCTGGCGCGCAGCAGCTTCACCCTCAATGGCCGGCGCCACGAACTGCTGCTGCTGCGCCACCTGACGACCGAGTTGCGGCGCCAGGAAGTGCAGACCTGGAAAAAAGTCATCCGCGTGATCAGCCATGAACTGAACAATTCGCTGGCGCCGCTGGCCTCGCTCGCGCACTCCGGCGCGGAACTGGTGCGGCGCGGCCAGACCGAGCGGCTGCCGCAGATCCTGCAGACCATCGGCGAGCGCACCCGCCACCTCGAGACCTTTATCCTGGGATATGCGCGCTTCGCCAAGCTGCCCACGCCGCGCCTGGAAGCGAGAAGCTGGGACGTCTTCGTCGACCGGCTGGCCGACCAGGTGCAGTTCCGCGTGGTGGGCGAGCTGCCGCAGGAGCCGGCCTGGATCGACGCCGCCCAGATGGAGCAGGCCCTGCTCAACCTGCTCAAGAACGCGCACGAATCGGGCTCCAGGCCGGAGGACGTCGAGCTGCAGGTGCGCCGGGTGCAGGATGCCCTGCGCATCGACGTCCTGGACCGCGGCACCGGGATGAGCGAGGCCGTGCTCACCAATGCGCTGGTGCCCTTCTACTCGACCAAGCGCAGCGGCACCGGCCTCGGGCTGGCGCTGGCGCGCGAGATCGCCGAGGCGCACGGCGGGCGCATCACGCTGGCCAACCGCGACGGCGGCGGCCTGGCCGTGACCCTGATCCTGCCGGCGCTGCCGGGAACCCAATCGTCATGAAAGGTTTATCACTATGCTGAAAATCATCGGCAAGGACAGCTCGATCAACGTGCGCAAGGTGTTGTGGACCTGCGCAGAACTCGGCTTGCCCTTCGCGCGCGAAGACTGGCACCCCGGCCATGCCGCGCTCAATCCAAATGCGCTGGTGCCGGTGCTGGTCGATGCGGACCTCGTGCTGTGGGAATCGAACACGATCTGCCGCTACCTCTGCACCCACTATGGCGACGGCGCCCTGTTGCCTGGCGACGCACGGGGCCGCGCCCGCGTCGAGCAGTGGATGGACTGGCAGGCGACCGACCTGAATACCGCCTGGCGCTATGCCTTCATGGCGCTGGTGCGCAACAGCCCTGCTTGCCAGGACCCGGCGCAGATCGCGGCCAGCATCGCGGATTGGCACCGCCACCTCGCCATCCTCGACGCGCAGCTGGGCGCGACCGGCGTCTATGCGGCGGGTAGCAGCTTCACGCTGGCCGACGTGGTGCTCGGGCTGTCGGTGAACCGCTGGATGATGACGCCGATGGACAAGCCGGACCTGCCCAATGTGGCGGCCTACTACGACCGGCTCACCGAGCGGCCGGGATTCCGTACCTACGGACGCAACGGCGTGGCCTGAGGTGTGATCCAAGCGCTCTGGTAAGATCGGCTTTCACTGCACTGCCACCGCCATGCCTCCTTCGTACGCCCGCATCGATCCCCGCTTCGCCCAGCCCGGCCACCCGCCCGCCACGATCGACGAGTTCGACGGCGTGCGCTTCCTGCATCTGGGTACCTCCTGGGTGCAGGGCGCCATGCGGCTGGCCAAGCCCGATGCGATCGAGCTGGAATACGTGCAGCTGATGATGATGTGGACGCTGTTCAAGCACGTGCCCCGCCATGTCGTGCAACTGGGCCTGGGCAGCGCGGCGCTGACCAAGTTCTGCTACACGCGTTTTCCCGATGCGCGCGTGACAGCCGCCGAGCTCAATCCCAACGTGATCGCGATCTGCCGCGCGCTGTTCGGGCTGCCGGAGAACGACGCCCGCCTGGACGTGCGCGAAACGAATGCCCTCGACTTCGTGCTCGACCCGGCCAACCATGGCCGCGCCGACGTGCTGCAGGTGGATTTATACGACCAGGAAGCGCGCGGTCCGGTGCTCGACTCGCTCGCGTTCTACCAGGGCTGCCACGACTGCCTGGCCGCCGACGGCATCATGACCGCCAATGTCTTCGGCGACGTCAACCGCTACGACACGAACCTGGCCACCATGCAGCAGGTATTCGACGCCGTGGTCTGGCTGCCCGAAGTGCACGACGCGAACATCGTCGTCCTCGCCTTCAAGGATGCGCCCCAGCTCGACTTCTCGCTGCTGTACGAGCGCGCCGCCGAACTCAAACGGCGCCTCAACCTGCCTGCCAGGCGCTGGGTCGACGGCCTGAAGGAATGGATGCACGACCACGCCTGAGGCGTGAACGGCTCAGGTTTATTGCGCGCCCAGCGCCTGCTCGGCCTTGGCCAGGTTGGCGCGGTAGCCCGCCAGGGCGTTGGCGCTCCTGCCCTGCGCTTCTGCCAATGCAATCGCCTTCATGAACTGCGCCTTGGCTTTCGCCGGGCGTCCCGTCGCCAACAGCACTTCGCCATAGCTGTCCTGCACGTTGTCGGACAGGCTGTACTTGCCGGCGTTCGCCTTCATCAGCCGCTCGGCGAGCAGGGGCTGCTTGCGTGGCCCGAGCAGTTCGTAGCCAAGGCGGTTGACGTCAGCCTCGCCGAAGCCGCTGGCCTCCAGCGCTTTTGCCACCTCGGCATCGGAACCGCCCTGCTCGAGGCGGCGCAGCAGTTCGGCCCTGGCTGCCTCGCGCATGCGCTTGAGGCGCGCACCTTCGGCTGCCGCGATCACGCCTTCAACGGCACTGACAACGAGCTGCGGCTGCTCCTGGTGGATGTTATGCCCGCTCTCGGCCGTCACGATATGGCTGCCGTTGCTGAAGCTCCTGAAGAAGCGCTCGTGCAGGCCGCGCCACACCTGCACCGCGGCCGGGGTCTCGAGGAAGAGCTGCGGCTGCTGGCGCTTCTGCACGGACGTGAGCACTGCCACCGGCACATCCGGCAGCGCACCGGCGAAAGGCAGTTTTCCGCTATCGAGCACCGCCTGCACGCTGCGCAGCTCGGCGTGAAATTTGGGCGGCATGAACTGCTCGGTCAGTTTCGTATCCTTGTCGACGCCGGCCGCATCTAGCTTGCGCAGTTCGACATTGAAAGCTTCGTCGCTCGGGTCGACGAAGACCATGCCGGCCACCCGCTCCGGGTGGCGCGTGGCGTAGCTGCGGACCAGGAAGCCTCCGTAGGAATGCCCGACCAGCACGAAGGGTGGGGTCAGCCCGGCCGCGGTGATCAGCTGTTCGAGTTCGTTGGTGCGCGCGGCGATGGTCGGTACTTCAGGGCGCGGGTCGGACTTGCCATGGCCGGCGCGCGAATAGGCCATCACCCTGGCCGAATTGGCCAGGGCTGGGGCGACGTTGCGCCACACGCCAAGATCGCGCCCGAAACCTGCTTCCAGGATGACGGTGTAGCTGCCGGTGCCCATGGTCGCTACCTGCACCTGGTAGTCGCCGACCTTGAGCGTATCCGGTGCGGGCGACGCCGCGTGGATCGTGCCGGAGAGCGCCAGCGCCAGCATGGCCGCTGCGATGCGGCCCCGGTAGGGTAATGGGTGGTGCAAGGGAATCTCCTGAAGTGGTTGTTATTCCAGCTTCATAAAGCGACAATGGCTGGTGGCCTTCATTCTACGCAGGCCCACTCGGGATCGGAACTGTAAGAACTGACAGTAGACAGGTTGGGGGGCCAGTGAGGGACGGGAAGGCGAGTGGAGAAGCGCGCACCTGGCGCGAGGACTGCATGGACAGCATGGCCCAGGCGCCGGATGCGGCCAGCCTGCACGCCATCGTTGCCGGCGCCGCGCGCGATCTCGGCTTCGATTACTGCGCCTACGGACTGCGCATGCCGCTGCCGCTGTCGACGCCGCGCACCGTCATGCTCAACAACTATCCGGGCGCCTGGCAGGCGCGCTATGCGGCCGAAGCCTACCTGGCGGTCGATCCCACCGTGGCCCACGGCGCGGTATCCCTGCTGCCCTTGCGCTGGAGCGAAAAAGTATTTGCGCCGGCGCGGCCGCTGTGGGAAGACGCGCGTGGCCACCACCTGCGGGTGGGCTGGGCCCAGGCCTCGCGTACCGCCGACGGCGCGGCCGGCATGCTGACCCTGGCCCGCTCGCACGACGAGCTCTCGGACGCCGAGCTGCACACGCGCGAAGGCAGCATGTCGTGGCTGGCCCATGCCACGCACGAGGCGATGGTGCGGCTGCACCGGCCCGTGGCTGCTCCGGTAGCTTTGAGCGCACGCGAAGCCGAAGTGCTGCGCTGGATGGCCGACGGGAAGACCTCGAACGAGGCGGCGCAGATCCTCCGCCTGTCCGAGCGGACCGTCAACTTCCACGTCAGTAATGCGATGGACAAGCTGGGCGCGGCCAACAAGACCGCCGCCGTCGTCAAGGCGGCGCTGCTCGGATTGCTCTAGGCGTTTCGTCCACTCCCCTCTTGCCGGCGTCGGCGTCGGGGTCGGCGCGTGCGCGTGCACGTGCACGTGCACCGTCATTGTGCACGGTCGCAAATCGTTCTAGCACATGCGCCCGTCCTGTTCATTTACCCCCATAAATCACGCAAATCGTTAAAAGTGTTGCGTATTGCACAGCTCACGCTTGTACTTACGGAAATATTTGTACAGAATCAAGAAGCTGTAGTTATAGGAGACACGGTTTTCGTGATGGCGTGATTTAACTCTACAAAGGGAACAAGATGGTGAATCAACCGAAGAAACGGGTATTGCTGGCAACCGCGCTGGTGTCGGCGATGGCAACGGCGTTCGCACAGGAAGCGGCGACCACGCCGGAAAAGGACATATCCACGGTCGTCGTGCTGGGTTCGCGCACGCAGGCCAAGACGGCGCTGGACACAGCGGTGCCGGTAGGCCTGATCAGCGCAAAAGACCTGCAGTCGGCCGGTTCGCTCGAACTCGGCAAGGTGCTGCAGGACTTGGACCCCTCGTTCAACTTCACGACCACGTTCATCAGCGACGGCACCGACATCATCCGCCCGGCGACCCTGCGCGGCCTCGGCCCTGACCAGCTGCTGGTGCTCGTGAACGGCAAGCGCCGCCACCAGCAGGCCCTGGTCAACGTGCAGCAGACTATCGGCCGCGGCTCGGCGGGTACCGACATCAACGCCATTCCCCTGTCCGCCATCCAGTCGATCGAGGTGCTGCGCGACGGCGCCGCCGCACAATACGGCTCGGACGCGATCGCCGGCGTGATCAACATCGTTCTCAAGAAGGGCGCCACCGATACCCTGTTCTCCGCCAGCGCCGGCACCACCAGCGAAGGCGACGGCGATACCTATACCGCCAGCGCGCACAAGGGCATCGCCCTCGGTACCGACGGCGGCTACCTGAACCTGTCGGTCGAAGGCCGCCGCCGCAACGAAACCAACCGCGCCGGCGTCGACAGCCTGCGCGTGAATCCGCCGCGCGTCACCCAGCGCATCGGCGACTCGCTGGCCAAGGACGGCTACCTGTGGCTGAACGCCGGGCTGCCGGTCGGCGGCGGCGAGCTGTATGTCTTTGGCGGCGCATCCAAGCGCACCGGCGACTCGTCGGGCTTCTTCCGCTCGGCGGGCGACGCGCGCAACGTGCCGTCGATCTACCCGAACGGCTTCCTGCCGAACATCATCACCACCGTCAAGGATGCCTCGCTCGGCGTCGGCTTCAAGCATGACCTGTCGAACGACTGGAGCGTGGACCTGAGCGTGAACCACGGCCGCAGCGAGCTCGGTTTCCACGAGCGGAACTCGATCAACGTCAGCTATTTCTACGAGAACGGCAGCTCGCCCTTGGAGGCCGACACCGGCAAGCTGAAATTCGACCAGACCACCCTGAACCTCGACTTCAAGGGTTCGGTCGATTTCGCCGGCGGCCCGCTCTACATCGGCACCGGCTTCGAATGGCGCCAGGATAACTACCAGATCGTCGCAGGCGACCCGGTGTCCTACCAGTACGGCCGCACCAACAACCCGGCTATCGTCATCCGCAACCAGTCCGGCGGCATCGCGGCCGCGGGCATCCAGGGCTTCCCGGGCTACACGCCGGGCACCGAAGTGGACGACGGCCGCCACAACACCGCCTATTACCTCGACCTGGAACGCAAGTTCGGCGACACGCTCTCGGCCGGTGCGGCGATCCGCCACGAGCGCTATTCGGACTTCGGCAACACCACCATCGGCAAGCTGAGCCTGCGCTACGACCCATCGCGCACCATTGGCCTGCGCGCCAGCGGCTCGACCGGTTTCCGCGCACCTGGCGTGCAGCAGAAGTTCTACAGCTCGGTGTCGACCAACCTGAACTCGGCCGGCGTGCTGACCGAAACCCTGACCGCGCGCGAGAACAGCGCCGTGACCCGCGCCTTCGGCATCGCACCGCTGCAGGAAGAAACGTCAAAAAGCGCCAGCGTCGGCATGATCCTGCGCCCGACCCCGAGCTTCTCGGTGACGGCCGACCTGTACCGCACCAACATCGACGACCGCATTGTCTTCTCGAGCAATATCGCACCAGAGTCGGGCGCCTGCCTGACTGCCGCGGCATGCCCGATCAAGGCGATCCTGGATCCCCTGCGCGTGGGCCAGGCCCAGTTCTTCACCAATGCGATCGACACCTCGACCACGGGCTTCGACCTGGTGGCCCAGCACACCACACGCGCCACCGATTCGACCCTGGTGCTGTCCGGCCAGCTCGGCTTCAACCGCACGAAAGTGAAGGACCGCCATTCGCAGTCGGCGGTGCTGAGCGGCACCCAGCTGTTCGACGACACGCAAGTGACGCTGATCGAGAAAGGCCAGCCGCGCCAGCACCACGTGGTGGCAGCCGACTACACGACCGGCCCATGGAACGCGACCGTGCGCGCCAACTATTTCGGCGAAGTCGAAGGCCAGGGCTTCACCCCGGGCTTCATCCAGACCTGGGAGGCGAAGTGGATCGTCGACCTGACCGCCCGCTACAACTTCAGCAAGAAGTTCAGCCTGTCGGCCGGCGTCAACAACCTGTTCGACACCTACCCGACCAAGTGGGATCCGGTCAAGGCGTCGCCTTTCCCGCAGCTGGGCTTCACCTACTGCTGGGAGACCTGCCCGTTCGGGATCAATGGCCGGTCGATGTACGCGAAAGTCGACTACGCCTTCTGATCGGCTTTTCGTAGGGTGGGCGGCTATGCCGCCACCCTACAAATTCAAGATCGTTCGCACTACCGTCGAGATCAACGGCGCTCGCGCCACCACAGCAGCAGCATCGCCAGGGAAAACACGAGCGCAAACGGCCAGGCCGGCAAGGCGCGCGCAACACCTTCCAAGGCCTTACCGGGCGTACGGGCAGCATAGCGCGCAGTAGCATCACGCCGCTGCGCCGCCTGCCACTTCGGCCAGTCACCCGGCGCGTACACGTAGACCGCGTGCGCGCCTGCCTTCGCATCCTTCACCTCCAGCCAGCCCGACTTCTCCGGCCAGACCGCCACGCAGGCCGCGTCAAGGCGCGGCGACCAGGTCCGCATCAGCTTCAAGTCCGGGAACGCTATCTCGCCCTTGACGCCGCGCGCACACAGTTCCATGCGCTGTCCCGGCAGCGGCAGCTCTTCCGGCTCCAGCCATTCGACGTTCCGAGGTTCTTCCACGCCCACGCGGTCGAGCACACCCTGCCACCACAGCGCCAGCGCCTGCGGCTCTGCGATCGCGTGGCGATGCCAGTCGCTGGCACCCAGCCAGGCGATGCGGCCCTTTTGCCAGTTGCGGGTCCAGACCAGGTTGTCCGAACCGGTCCATTCACCCGCTTCGCGCGCCGCAGGATTGAGCGGCGCCACCGGCAGCTCGAGCGGCGCGTCGATCTTCTTGCCCGCTGCCTGTGCCTGCAGCGGCAAGCCCACCGTGCGCGACCAGATCCCGGGATCGTTGGCGTTCGCGCCCAGTACCAGCAGCGGCAGGCCACCGGCGACGCGCCCCAGCAGTGCAGAACGTTCGCCGGCGCCCAGACGCTCGAACCATGCCGCATCGATCACCAGCAGGTTCGGCTCCTTCATCTCCTCCAGGGGCAGCTCGGTGCGGGTAATCGCGCGTCCCAGCACCACCTGCCAGTCGAGCAGCGCGCCGCTGCCGGCCAGCAGTTCGTTGAGCGTGCGCAGGTCGAAGGACGGCGCGCCGAAACGGCCCTGCACCTGAAGAATCGCCGGCTCCCTGATAGTCAGCGGCACCGGGCCTTCGGCGATGGTTTTCCCGGCGGCGTCGAGTAGGCGTGCCTTGAGCACCACGCGTTCGGCCAGCGGCGGCAGCCAGTTGACGGCCAGCTCGCCGGTGCCGCGTGCTTCTGCCATCACCTGGCCGTTTTCGGCGAGCAGCTGCAGGCGCGCCTCCAGCTTGTCTTCGCGCTGTACGCGCAGCGTAAAGCTGCGGCCGAGCGCCAGCTGGCGCGGATAATTCAAGCGCAGCGTGCCGCCTTCCGGGCGCTGCCATTCCAGTGGCAGCGCCGGCAAATCGTTCCACTGCGCTGCGCGCAAGCCATCGCCCTTGACAGCAAGCGCACGCACGCCATCGAGCATCGGCGCCGGGGCGGCCGGGTCGAGCGTGAACGTCCTGCCGGCATCGCCGGGCAGCCGGATGCCGGCCGCGAACAGGCCGAGGCTCGCTGCCGCAACCAGCACCAGCAGCGCATCAAGCCATTGGCGGCGCCACAGGTATAGCCCCGCGCTGGCAAGGCCTGCGACGCCAATAAGCGCCAGCATCATATTCGTGCTCATCATGAAATTCATGGCTTCGCTCCTTCACGCCAGGCGCGCACGAACGGGGTGTCGACCGTCGGACGGGCCTGCAGCAGCACCTGCCCCTGGCCCGCCGCAGTGCGCAGCCAGGCGCGCAGCACCGGGCGGCAGGCGGCGCAACCGTCGGCCACGTCCTGGATCGCGCTCTGGGCCGACAGGCGCTGGTCGTCCTCCAGGATGCGGGTACGCACCCAGTCATGCGCGGCGCGGGTCCACAGCGCCGGCAGCGGGCCATTGCCGGACAGCGCGCCTACCAGCAACTGCACGTCTTCCGGCACGCGCTTTTCCGCCGCGCCTTGCTCCCGGCGGTAGCTCGCGGTGCCATCCATGTCGCCCGACATGCGCTTTTCTTCCTTGATCGGCGGTGGCACGAAGGCGGTCTTGTGCAGGTAGATGCGCTCGGCCTGCTGCAATTCCTTGATCGCCTCCAGCGCCTTGTGCTCGGGTGCCAAGGCCACCTTCGGCGTGATCGCACGCAGCGCCTTTTCGGCATCCCACATCGCCATCAAGGCGCGGCGCAGCACCTTCTTGGTGTCTTCGTCGTACAGGGTCGCGTTCTCGGCTTCGTCGTGGGCATGGCCGTACTGGTGCAGGATGTCCTGCTTGCCTTCTTCCGCGCCGTGGTCGTCGTCGCCATCGCCATCGGCAAACAGCGAGGATTCCTCGCCCAGGAACTGGCCGTAGCGGCGGCGCAGCGCGCCCTGGTCGGCGGCGATCTTCTGGCTGCGCTCGAGCACCGCATCCTTGCTCATCTTGGTGCTGCGCATGTCGGCCACCAGCTGCTCGGTATCGATGATGATCTGGCGCTGGCTGCGCAGGCTCTGCGGCTTGACCAGCATCGGCATGGCGGCGCTCTCCTCTTCCGCTGTTTCGGGCGGCGCCGGCAGGCGCAGCGTATAGGTCGGCGATTGCACGGTATGCGGGCGTCCGGCGTTATCGAGCGCGCGCACGAAGAAATACAGCTCGTCGCCCGGCTCCATGCCCAGCTCGGCCAGCGACCAGGCCTTTGACCAGTTGCGCCGCTTCGGATCGGGCGAGGCGGGGATGGGCATCTCGCGGTCGGTGAAGCGGATATTCTCGCCGCTGCCGCGCGCCAGCGTCATGTGCAAGGTGGCGCCCCGGACCTGGTAGTCGTCGCTCACTTTCACGCCCATCGCGGCGCTGGTGGCCGTCTCCGATAATTCCTGCACCATCTGCATTGGCGCGGTGATCGTGATCTCCGGCGGAGCATCCGGCGTGACCTTGACCGTGTAGCGCTTGCCGCGCCAGCGCCAGAACACCGATTCGGTCGCGGTCCAGCGCGCGCACTCTCTACCTGGCTTGAGCACCTGGCCGTTACTCACCTCGATCGTCTCTTGCGGCGTCGTATCGTCCTTCAGGCACCAGGTGATGACGGTCTGCTCGGGCACCAGCAGGTCGCGCGGAGCGGATTCGATGGCTTTCACGCCGGTGTACGACGGCGGTGCGGTGCGCACCACCAGCTGGCCGGTGCTTGCGGCGGCGATCGCTGCCGGCGCCTTGCCTGGCGTAGCGATGGGGGCTTGCGGTGCCGCGCCTGAAAACCAGACGGCGGCGGCGAGCGCCAGGCTGGCCAGCAGCCAGGGCACGCCCGCCTTCACGCGGCTGCGCGCGATACGGCGCAGTTGCTGGCCGCTGACGCTGGCGTCCAGCCGGTCCAACAGGCGGCGGCGCTGGAGCTGGGCGACTGGCGTGGCCGCATGCTCGAGCAGCGCGCTGCTGTCTTCCATTTCCGGCACGGCGCCATCGAGCCAGCCCGTCCACGCATAGCCGACCTGGCGACGCAGGATGGCCCAGTCCCAGGAACACCACGCGATCCAGGCGATCAGGCCCGGCGCCGAGCGGATGAACAGCCATGGCAGGGCCCCGGCGATCCAGAGCGGCAGCCGGCGCAGCTGGGCGGCGCGCCAGATGCGCCGGACAATCTCAGCGCCTTCTTGCATGCGTCACGATCCTTTCGAGTACGAACAAGGCCACCAGCGTGGCCATCAGGATGTCGCGCAGCGCGCCGCTCGCCTCCACTACCCGCGCTGCCGGCGAAGGGGCGAACACGCGCGAGGGCATGGTGTAGGCAGGCGGCCCGGCATGCAGGCGCTGCCAGTCTTCCAGCAGCGTGCGTGCGGCATCAAGCGTCTTCGGCGGCCAGGCCGCGGAATGCCAGAGGCGTCCGCGCGGACTGTCCGTGTAATGCAGGCCGTCCAGCTGCGGCGCAGTGCGCAATGCGGGGAAGGTAGCGGTATTGGCAACGAGCCAGAGCGGCGCGCGTAGCGATGGTGGCGGTGCGTCAACACGGTCCCAGACGATCAAGCCGGTCCTGGCGCCCGGCGCCGCGTCGACGATCACGCCGCCGGCGGCGAACACCCGGCGCCACTGCTCCGGGCGCTCGCTGGCGATGAACACGTGGCGCGCGGCCTGTTCCGCCGGCCGCACCAATGAGCGCACTTCGATCCTGCGCCTGAATTCCGGGCTCAAGGCCGGCATTGGAATATCGCCCAGCACCAGCAGGCGCGCCTCGGGACGCCACTCGCGCTCGTGCGTGCGCAGCCAGCCAATGACGTGCGCCGCAGGCAGGGAGACGCGGTCAGCCTCAAGCAGCCCGGCCTGCCCCACCTGGCGCGCGGCCCAAGCCGCGTCGGTGCCTGTTGCAACGATGACCGTATCGCCGCGCCAGGGCATGACCGGATCGGCCAGCCAGGCAATCGCGCAGGCCAGCAGCAGGCAGCGCACCAGCAGGAGGAACAAATCGTTCCAGCGCCATGCGCGCGTCTGGCGCGGCTCGGCGCGCGGCAGGAAGCGCGCGGTGGCGAGCAGCTCGGCCTTGTGCTGCTCGCGCTTGCGCCGGTGCCACCAGACCGGCAGCAGCAGGATGGGCAGCGCCAGCCACCAGAGCGCGTTCATGGGCGGCTTCCTGGCCTGCGCAGCCACAGGCGCAGCACCTCGCCCGGCGGCTGCTCGATGCGCGCCGCCACCAGCGGAATGTCGCTCTTGCGGCACTGCGCCGTCACCTGGGCAAAGTGCTGTTCGCGGTTGCGTCGATAGCCTTCCTTCAGGTCGGCGCCGAAGCGGAACACGCCGCTACCCTGTTCCGGGTCGCGGTAGGCGGGCGTGGACGAAAAACTGGCATCGACTTCGGCCTGGGTCTGCAGGCAAAGTACGCGCACGTCGTGGCGCATGCCGCGCAGGCGCAGCAAGGCCTGGGACAGCGGCGACGGCCAGTCTAGCAGGTCGCTGGCCGCGAAGATCACGCTGGGAGATAGTGCAAAATGCAGGCTGGCGCGCAGGGTGTCGGCATCGGGCAAGTCGCCCGCGCCTTGCACGCGGCTGAGCTGCAGCAGGATGCGCTGCAGGTGGCGCGGGCCGCGCAGGGCAGGCGTGAACTGCACTTTTTCTTCGTTCAGGATGACCAGGCCGAAGGCATCGCCCTGGCGCTGCGCGATGGCCGCCACGCAGCCGAGCAAGGTGCGCGCATAGGCCAGCTTGTCGACGCCTTCCACATCGCGGCTGGGCTCGAGCATCGAGGCGCTGGCGTCCAGCACCAGCCAGACCGCCACGTGGCTGTCGCGCTCCGCCTCGCGTACGAAATAACGGTCGGCGCGCGCCAGCAGCTTCCAGTCGACCCGGCGCCACTCGTCCCCGGGCGCATAGGCCCGGTATTCAGAGAATTCGACGCCCGCCCCGCGTTCGCGCCCGGCATGGATGCCGTGCCCCAAGCCCGCCAGCACATGGCGGATCACAAGGTCGAGGTTCTGCGTGTGCGCGATCAGCGCGGTCTTCGCCAGCGACAAGATTAATCGATCCGGATCTCGTTGCGCAGCGCGTGCAGGATGTCGGCAACGGCAACGCCGTCGGCTTCCGCCTCGAAGTTGCGCAGCACGCGGTGGGCCAGCACCGGCAGAAGCATGGCCTGGATATCATCGCGCGTGACGGCGAGGCGGCCCTGCATCAGGGCGCGCGCTTTCGAGGCCAGCACCAGCGCCTGTCCGGCGCGCGGGCCGGCGCCCCAGCCGACGTGCTGCTTGACTGCGGCCACCGTTGTCTCCGACGGACGGGTTGCGCGGACCAGGCGCGTTGCATAGCGCAGCAGGTGCTCGCCGATCTCGATGTCGCGCACCAACTGCTGCAGGCGCAGCAGGGTTTCCACCGTCATGGCCGGCTCGGCATCCATCAGGCCAGCATGGGTGGTGCGCGAGACCATCATGACTTCTTCATCTTCGGTCGGGTAGACCACGTCGATGCGCAGCAGGAAGCGGTCGAGCTGCGCTTCCGGCAGCGGATAGGTGCCGGCCTGCTCGATCGGGTTTTGCGTGGCCAGCACGAAGAAGGGACGCGGCAGCTTGTGCGTGGTGCCCGCAAAAGTAACGGCGCGCTCCTGCATCGCTTCCAGCAGCGCCGACTGGGTCTTGGGCGGCGCGCGGTTGATCTCGTCCGCCAGCAGCACCTGGGTGAACACGGGGCCCTGCTGGAAGCGGAACACGCGCCGGCGCGTCGTGGTGTCTTCTTCCAGGATCTCGGTGCCGACGATATCGGACGGCATCAGGTCCGGCGTGAACTGCACGCGGCGGAACTGCATGTCGGTGGCCTGGGCCAGCGACTTGACCAGCAGGGTCTTGCCCAGCCCCGGCACACCTTCGACCAGGGCGTGCCCGCCCGCCAGCAGGCAGGTCACCAGCAAGTCGACCACATTCTCCTGGCCGATGATCACACGCGCCATGCTCTCTTTCAGCGCGCCCACTGCCGCCGTCAGGCTGGCGATTTCCGCCTCGTTCCACTCCACTGCATTACGTTCCGACACGCTTCAAGCCCCCAACGCATATTGAATGATATTGACCGCGAAACGGGTGTTGTCGACCGCGAGGAACCGCTTGTTGCGGAAATCGTAGTCCCACTCGCATCCGTAGTCCTTGTTCGAGTACAGCAAGCGCACGCGCCCGCCGAATTCGATCGCCTTCAGGTATTCATGCACCAGGTCGTCGCCCCAGCCATTGAGTTCGCCCCCGGTGGTCGGCGGCCCGTCGAACTTGAAGAAGCACGAATACAGCGGATGCGTATTCGGGATCTTCTTCAACGCCGAGGCACCGAAGATCTTCACCATCTCGGCCTCGAACGACTTGGCGAACAGGCCGTCGATGTCGTGGTTGCAGTCGTCCACGAACACGAAACCGCCGCCGCGCACGTAACGTTCCAGGTTGCGCCGCTCCGCCGGGGTGAACTGCACCAGCTTGTGCCCCGCGAAATAGCAGAACGGCGCCTGCAGCATCTTCGGATCCGACAGCGCGACCATGCGCTCTGCCGGATCCACCCGCAAGGTGGTGTACTCGACCAGCGAGTTCAGCACGTTGCTGGGCGTACGGATGTCCACATCCCAGTCGCCCGACTCATACATCAGGCGCGTGAAGTAGAAGTCGTACGTTGCCATCGACCTTAGACCGCGTCGGACAGCGAAGTGAAGTTGAAGTCGCGGACCTTCATCGGCGGCAGCACCATCTGGAACGGCGCCTCGTCGCCACCGATGACTTCCGGCTTGCCCAGTTCATCGATGTTATTGAGGATGGTGACCGGGCTCTCGTTGAAGCGGAAATTCTTCACCGGGTGCTTGATCTTGCCGTTCTCGACGTAGAAGGTGCCGTCGCGGGTCAGGCCCGTGATGAGCAGCGATTGCGGATCGACCATGCGGATATACCAGGTGCGGGTGACGACAATGCCCTTCTTGGTACCGGCGACCAGCTCTTCCAGCGACTTGGTGCCGCCGGCCATGATCATGTTGCCGTGGCTGGCCGTGGCCTGGTTGCCGGTCTTCTGCGCCCAGTACGGCGAATAGCCGAGCGAAGCGATGCGGCCGTTCTTGACGATGTCGGTGCGCTTGCGGGCGATCATGGTGTTGTTGTCCCATGGCGCGACCGGCACGTCCGGGTTCCATGGGTCGGCCCAGATGTTCACCTGTTCGTCGAACAGCTTCTCGCCCAGGCGGTTGCCGCCGCCCTTCTTGGCCAGGAAGCTGCGGCCTTCGTCGGCGGCGCGTGCGCCGAGAGAGCTGAACATGTTACCCAGGATTTCCGAGGTCGCCGCCGGTTCCAGGATGACGGTGTAGCGGCCCGGCTCCAGTGCCTTGGCGTCGATCGAGCGCAGCGCCTTGTCGATCGCGATGTCGGCCGCTTCGCGCGCGTTGAAGCGGCGCGCGTCGACAGCCGAGCGGGTCACCCAGCCCGAACCGCGGCCGTCTTCGGTGCGCGCGGTGCAGGTGAAGGAGAGGTCGGTGAATTCCTGGAAGCCGAACACGCCCTTCGAGTTGGCGATACAGGCGAAGCTGCTGTTATCGGTGAAGAAGCCGGCGGTCACCAGCTTCTTGGCGCGCGCAGCGCCGATGGCGGCCGCGGCCACTTCGGCGCGGTAGTCCGGGTCGATGCCGGCGGTCGACGACATGAAGGTCTTGGTGGTGAGGTAGTCCTGCTTGCTCACGGCCGGGACGAACTCCGGGTTTTCCGGCGCCAGGCGCGCCAGCTCTTCGGCGCGGCGCACGGCCTTTTCCAGCGACTTGTCGTCGAATTCGTTGATCACGGCGGTACCCACGCGCTTGCCGAAAGCGACGCGCACGGCCAGCTGCATGTCTTCGGTCAGGCCCGCGGTCGACACGCTGTTGCGCGCGAAGCGGATGTTGCCGGTGCGGTTGCCCTCGATCGACACGTTGCACTCGTCGGCCTTCGAGAAAGCGATCACGCGGTCGGTAATGCGTTTGGCTTGTTCCTGGTTCAGCTGTTTCATAGTGTCTCCTCTTAACCGATCTTGCGTGCGGTGTTGATGACGTTGATGCCGTTGAAGCGGGAGGTAGCAGAGCCGTGCGACACCGCGCTGACCTGGCTCGGCTGGCCTTTGCCGTCGAAGAACGAGCCGCCCATGCGCCAGTCGCGCTCGTCGCAGATGGCCGAGCAGGCGTTCCAGAACTCCTGGGTGTTGGTCTGGTAAGCCACGTCTTCCAGCGGGCCGGCGATCTTGCCGTTCTTGATCTCGTAGAACAGCGTGCCGCCGAACTGGGAGTTGTAGCGCTGTTGGTCGATCGAGTAGGAGCCGCGGCCCAGGATGTAGATGCCCTTCTTGACGTCCTTGACCATCTCGTCCGGCGTCAAGCGCGCCTTGCCCGGTTCGAGCGACACGTTCGGCATGCGCTGGAACTGGATGGTGCTCCAGCTGTCGGCGTAGGAACAGCCGTGCGATTCCTTCTCGCCGATGATGTGGGCCTGGTCGCGCGTGGCCTGGTAGTTCACCAGGATGCCGTTGCGGATGATGTCCCACTTCTTGGCGCGCACGCCTTCGTCGTCGTAGCCGATCAGGCCCAGCGAACCCGGGGTGGTGCGGTCCGCCACAAAATTCACGCGCTCGGAGCCGTACTTGAACTTCTTCGATTCCCACTTGTCCAGGCCGACGAAGCTGGTGCCGGCGTAGTTGGCTTCGTAGCCGAGCACGCGGTCCAGTTCCGTCGGGTGGCCGACGTTCTCGTGGATGGTCAGGAACAGGTGTTCAGGGCTCAGCACCAGGTCGTACTTGCCCGGCTCGACCGACTTGGCCGACAGCTTCTCGCGCGCCTGCTTGCCGGCCAGGCGCGCATCTTCGACGATGTCGTAGGAGTTGGTGTACAGCGTGGTCACGCCGCCGGCAGCCCGCACCTTGTCGCTGGCTTTCGCGTCGAAGTACTCGTAGCCCATCGACACCGGCGAGCTCAGTCCCGCGCGCGAGCGGAACTTACCGCTGGCTTTGTCGACGGCGGTCGCATTGATCGGGGCCCACAGGCGGTGGATGTCCTGGTCGATGTAGGAGCCGTCGGTCGAAGCGAAGTATTTCTGCTGGTTGATCTGGAAGAGCGAGGCGGTCATGAAGCTCGCGCCCGCATCCATGCCGGCCTTGTTGGCGGCGATCAGCATGTCGGCCTTTTCCTTGACCGGAATGCCGCGCCAGTCTTTCTTGAGCGGCGTGGCCCAGGCCACTTCGCCCACGCCCTTGACAGGCGCCAGGCGTACCGGCTCGGTTTGCAGCTTGGCGTTGGCCCTGGCAATCGCCACGGCCTGGCGCGCTGCGTTGGCAATGCCGTCCGGGCTCATGTCATTGGTCGAGGCGAAACCGTAGGCGCCATTGGCGATCACGCGCACGCCGACGCCGCTCGATTCGGTATTGCTGATGTTCTCGACGTTCAGGTCGCGCGTGATGATGAACTGGTTCAGGTAGCGCCCGATGCGCACGTCGCAGTAGGACGCGCCGGCCTTGGTGGCGGCGTTCAATGCGGTGTCGGCCAGGACTTTCTTGACGCTGGCCGCCATCGGGTTCATGAGCTCATCGGCGGCGATGGCATTGCCAAAGACCGGGATGAGCATGGCCCCGGCAGTGCCGGCGCCGATGTGGAGGAATTTGCGGCGTTCCATGATGTCTTTCAGTTAGCGTTTAACCCGTGTGCAAGCCGCCGCTCCGTCATCCCCGCGCAGGCGGGGATCCAATTTTGCGTGCGCGACCACCGCACTGCGAAATTGGGTTCCCGCCTTCGCGGGAACGACGGTTTTAAGGCAGCGGGCCAGGGTTGACTTATTAAACAGCGTCCGACAGCGACGTAAAGTTAAAGTCGCGGATCTTCATCGACGGGATCAGCATCGAGTAATTCGCCTCGTCGCCACCGATCACGACCGGCTTGCCGATCTCCTCGATATTGTTCAGCATCGTCACCGGGCTCTCGTTGAAGCGGAAGTTCTTGATCGGATGCTTGATCTTGCCGTTCTCGATGTAGAAGGTGCCGTCGCGGGTCAAGCCGGTCAGCAGCACCGACTGCGGGTCCACCATGCGGATGTACCAGGTACGGGTGACCAGCACGCCCTTCTTGGTGCTGGCGATCAGGTCGGCGGTGGTCTTGTCGGTGCCGGCCATGATGATGTTGCCGGCGCTGCCGATCGCGCGCTGGTTCTTCTTCTGGCCCCAGAACCGCGAATAGTTGAGCGCATTGATGCGGCCATCCTTCACCAGCTGCATGCGCTCACGCGGCAGCATGCCGTTGTCCCACGGGAGCACCGGCACGTCCTTGTCCCATGGGTCGGTCCAGATGTTGACCTGCTGGTCGAACAGCTTGTCGCCCAGGCGGTTGGCGCCGCCCTGCTTCGACAGGAAGCTGCGGCCCTCGTCGGCCAGGCGCGCATTGAAGCCGCCCAGCATGGCGCTGATCAGGTCACTCGTGGCGGCCGGCTCCATCACGACGGTGTAGCGGCCCGGCTCGAGCGCCCTGGCGTCCACCGAACGCAGCGCCTTTTCGATGGCGACGTCGGCCGCTTCGCGCGGGTCAAATTTCGCGACATCGCGCGCCGAGCGCTTGACCCAGCCCGAGCCGCGGCCGTCTTCGGTGCGCACGGTGCAGGTGAAGTCGAGCGAGGTCGCGGCCTGGTGGCCGAACACGCCGTTCGAGTTGGCCACGCTCTCAAAACTGGCGCGGTCGGTGAAGAAGCCGGCGGCGACCAGGCCCTTCTTGCGGCAGGCTTCCATTGCATAGGCGGCGGCCTGGGCGCGGTATTCCGGGTCGATGTCGGCGGTACGCTGGACAAACGTGTCGGAGGTTTTGTAGCCGGTCTTGGCAAGCGCCGGCATGAATTCCGGGTTCTCCGGCGCCAGGCGCGCCAGGTCTTCGGCACGCCGTACGGCGCGCTCCAGCGACTTGTCGTCGAACTCGTTGATGGTGGCGGTGCCCTGGCGCTTGCCGAAGGCGACCTGCACCTGCAGCTGCGTGTCGTCGGCCTGGCCGGCGGTGGAGACGGCATTGCGTGCGAAGCGGATGTTGCCGATGCGGCTGCCCTCGATGCTGACGATGCACTCGTCCGCCTTCGAGAGCGACATCACGCGATCCGAAATGCGCTTGGTTTGTTCCTGGGTCAGGATGCTCATGAATGGTCCTCGCCTCAGCCGATCTTGCGTGCGGTGTTGATCACGTTGATCCCATTGAAACGGGTCGTGCTCGAACCGTGGGAAACGATGCTGATCTGCGGCGGTTGTCCTTTGCCGTCGAAGAAGGAGCCGCCCATGCGCCAGTCACGCTCGTCGCAGATCGCGCTGCAGGCATTCCAGAATTCCTGGGTGTTGGCCTGGTAGGCGACGTCCTCGAGCATCGGGCCGATCTTGCCGTCCTTGATTTCGTAGAACAGCTGGCCGCCGAACTGGAAGTTGTAGCGCTGCTGGTCGATCGAGAACGAGCCGTCGCCGACGATGTAGATGCCCTTCTTGATGTCCTTGACCATCTCGTCCGGGGTCAGCTTCTTCTTGCCGGCCGCCAGCGAGACGTTCGGCATACGCTGGAACTGCACCGAGTTCCAGCTGTCGGCGTACGAGCAGCCGTGCGATTCCTTTTCGCCGATGATGTGGGCCTGGTCGCGGGTGGCCTGGTAGTTGACCAGGATGCCGTCCTTGATGATGTCCCACTTCCTGGTCTTGACGCCTTCGTCGTCATAGCCGACGGCGCCGAGCGAGCCCGGGGTGACCTTGTCTGCATACAGATTGACCATCGGGTTGCCGTACTTGAATTTCTTGGTTTCCCATTTGTCGAGCGTGGCGAAGCTGGTGCCGGCGTAGTTGGCTTCGTAGCCGAGCACGCGGTCCAGTTCCGTCGGGTGGCCGACGTTTTCGTGGATGGTCAGCCACAGGTGTTCAGGCGAGAGCATCAGGTCGTACTTGCCCGGCGTGACCGACTTGGCGGTCAGCTTCATCTTGGCGTCGCGGCCGGCCGCCTTCGCGTCTTCGATCAGGTCATACGACCCGGTGTACAGGGTGGCGACGCCGCCGGCAGCCTTGATCTTGTGTTCGGGACGCGCATCCAGGTACTCGTAGCCCATGCCGACCGGCGCGCCGAGACCCGAGCGCGAACGGAATTTGCCGGTGGTTTTATCCACGGCAGTGGCCTGGAACGGCGCCCACAGGCGGTGGACGTCCTGCTCGATGTAAGAGCCGTCGGTGGAAGCGAAATACTTCTGCTGGTTCACTTGGAACAGCATCGAATTCATGAAGGTCGCGCCGCCGTCCATGCCGGCCTTGTTGGCGGCGATCAGCAGGTCGGCCTTTTCCTTGATCGGCACCGTGCGCCAGTCCTTCTTGATCGGCGTGGCCCACGACACCTCGCCGACGCCCTTGACTGGTGCAAGACGCACCGGTTCGGACTGCAGCTTGGCATTGGCCTTGGCGATCGCCACTGCCTGGCGCGCCGCGTTGGCGATGCCGTCGCTGCTCATGTCGGAGGTGGCGGCGAAGCCGTAGGCGCCGCCCGCGATCACGCGCACGCCGATGCCGGCCGACTCGGTGTTGGCCACGTTCTCGACGTTCAGGTCGCGGGTGGTGATGAACTGGTTCAGGTAGCGGCCGATGCGCACGTCTGCGTAGCTGGCGCCGGCTTTGGTGGCGGCGTTCAGCGCGACGTTGGCGAGCGCCTTCCTGGCGGCGGTCGGCATGCTGCTCAATAGCTCTTCAGCAGCGATCGCGCGGCTGAACGGAACCATGGTCGTGGCGAGTGCCAGGCTGCTGAAGTTTAGAAAAGTACGGCGTTCCATCGTGTCTCCTGAAATCTACCTGTTTCTGGACAGCGGTCCCGCCGGCTTCACGGTCCGCTCTTGTATGTACGGCGCTGGCAATTTTCTTTACCAGGCAATGATTGCGACGAAAAACTTGGCAACATTAGCAGTAACATGAGGATTTGAATAGGCAATTGTTGTGCCATATCAAAGCCTTCGCTAAATGCATGATTTTCGATGCCGCGCACTGTCCAGCGAGGTGTCCGCGCGGCTGTCCGCCGTGTCCGCTGCGGACAATTTCCGGACAACAACGGGACAAGCGCAGGAGTTGGATATGCATATACAGGGAACGCTTGACTGCCGGTGCGGGCTGCCGGATCATCAGCGCGGCGGCGGCGTTCCGCCCGGCCGCGCACAACAACTTCTGGAGACCCCGAACCGATGAAACGACTGATCCTGGCAGCGATGCTGGCCACCGGCCTGGCCGGCGCGGCCCACGCGGACGACGCACTGAAAGCGGCCATCGCGGGCGAACACCGCAGCGCGGCCAACAAGGCGCGCGACAGCGCCCGTCATCCCTACGAGACCCTCACCTTCTTCGGCATCAAGCCGACCATGACGGTGGTCGAGCTGACGCCTTCGGGCGGCTGGTACACCGAGATCCTCGCGCCCTACCTGCGTGACAAGGGCAAGCTGATCGGCGCGGGCGAAGAGATCGCACCGGAGAAGCGCTACGGCATGGCCTTCAAGAAGAAGCTCGACTCGAACCCGGCGCTCTACGGCAAGGTCGCGCCATCGATCTTCGAGCCGCCGACCCGCTACCAGATCGCAGCGCCGAACAGCGTCGACATGGTGCTCACCTTCCGCAACCTGCACAACTGGGTCGGCAATGGTGAAGACGCCCTGAAGACCACCTTCAAGGAAATCCACAAGGTCCTGAAACCGGGCGGCGTGCTGGGCATCGTCGACCACCGCCTGCCGGCCAAGATGACGCAGGACGCCAAGGCGTCGAGCGGCTATGTGCACGAAGCCTGGGTGATCAAGACGGTGGAGAGCGCCGGCTTCAAGCTGGCCGGCAAATCGGAAGTCAATGCCAATCCGAAGGACACCGCCGACCACGAAAAAGGCGTCTGGACCCTGCCGCCGGTGCTGGCCAACAAGGACAAGGACCGCGAGAAGTACATGGCGATCGGCGAGAGCGACCGCATGACGCTCAAGTTCGTCAAGCAGTAATCAGCCGGCAGTCCGGTTGGGGGGCCCTGGGCTCCCCAACTGTGTAAATTCGTGTGTTTCCTTCCGCGGCGAGCGTGTATATTCTGGCGGCTTGTACCCATCCAGATCGACCCGATTGAGCCACTGAAGGAATTTATGAAGATCGTCCGCCTCGCCGCCGCCGTGGCATTCGCCATGGCAGGCTTCGTCCACGCACAGGACACCACCCCGCCTCCTGCCCCGACGCCTGCGACCCCGCCCTCGCCGGCCACCGCGACCCCGTCCGCCACGACCGCACCTGCCCTGCCGTCCGTCGAGAACTCGGTCGTCAAGATCTTCGCCACCGTGCGCCGCCCGGACCCATACAAGCCGTGGGCCAAGCAGTCCCCGGTCGACGTGACCGGCTCCGGCGTCATCATCGAAGGCAGGCGCATCCTGACCAATGCCCACGTGGTCGGCTACGCCAGCCAGGTCGAGGTGCAGGCCAGCCAGTCGGGCGACAAGGTATCGGCCAGGGTCATCGCCCTGGCGCGCGGCCTGGACCTGGCGGTGCTGGAACTCGACGACGCCTCCTTCTTCGACAAGCGCCCGGCGGTGCCGCGCGCGGCGGTGCTGCCGGACGTGCGCGAAGCGGTGTTCGCTTATGGCTATCCGGTGGGCGGCAATTCGCTCTCGACCACCCGCGGCATCGTCTCGCGCGTGGAATTCGTCGGCTACGGTTCGTTCAGCTCGGGGCTGCGCATCCAGATCGACGCACCGATCAACCCGGGCAACAGCGGCGGCCCGGTGATCGCCGGCGACAAGATGATCGGCCTGGCCTTCTCGATGGCGGCCGGTGCGCAGAACATCGGCTACGTGATTCCCAACGAAGAGATCGAGCTGTTCCTGAAGGACGTGGCGGACGGCCGCTACGACGGCAAGCCGCTGCTGCACGACAGCATCCAGACGCTCGAGAACCCGGCGCTGCGCCAGTACCTCAAGCTCGACAAGTCGGTGGAAGGCGCGGTGGTGCACCGTCCGTATAAAACCGATGCGAGCTGGCCGCTGAAGGAATGGGACATCGTCACCCACATCGGCGAGCACCCGATCGACAACCAGGGCATGGTGAAACTGGGTTCGAACCTGCGCGTGCGCTTCCAGTACCGCATCCAGCAGGTGGCGAAAAACGGCAAGGTGCCGATGACCATCATTCGGGGCGGTAAAACCATGCGGGTGGACGTACCAAGCAGCGGCCCGCGCCCGCTCCTGATCCCGGACCTGAACGGTGGCTATCCGTCGTACTTCGTGTATGGCCCGGCGGTCTTCACGCGCGCGACCAACGAGTTCCTGTCCTTCCTGGTGTCGAGTGCGCCGGCGATGAATGCCTACAGCTTCAACGACAGCCCGCTGGTGACCCAGCGCGGCGATTCGCCGGACGCGGTGCGCGAAGAGCTGGTGGTGATCAGCAGCCCCTTCTTCCCGCACAAGCTGGTGAGCGGCTACAGCAACCGTTTCGGTTCGGTGGTCGATACGGTCAACGGCGTCAAGATCCGCAGCCTGGCGCACCTGGTGTCGGTGTTACGCGACCTGAAGGACGAGCATGTGGTGTTCAAGTTCGACCAGCGCTATGGCGAAACCATGATCTTGCCGCGCAAGGCGACGCTGGAGGCGACCGATGCGATCCTGTCGGATAACGGGGTGCGCACGCAGGGGTCGGAGGATATGATGAAGGTGTGGGCTGGGAAGTGAGCTAACGCTGCTCAACGAAATTGGATCCCCGCCTGCGCGGGGATGACGTGCTTAGTATGTTGGCCTTAAGACCGTCGTTCCCGCGCAGGCGGGAACCCAATCTCTTGAAACAGTCGATTACTTCGACTTTTTCACCGGCGTAAACAACAAATCCTGGAAGTCATAACTGAAGTCCGTCTCCGTCGAGACCGGCTTCATCCGCATCCGTTCGATGCTGCCGTCATGGTCCAGCGAGAAGGTCACGTAGGCGTCCGCATTGAAGTTCCGCTCCTTCCAGCGCACGATGAAGGTGTCGTGCTGGAAGTGCTCCAGTTCCCCGGTCAGGTCAGGCGTCTTCGCAAACGACAGCACCTGCTTGTTTCCCACCCGCTTGATGGTCGCCAGGCCGTACCACTGGTCCTGATAGTCGCCCTCGTAGCTGGCCAGCGTCAGCGACGGCTTCGAGCTAGCTGCGCGGGTGGCGGTTTCCTTCTTCAGGCGCGCTGCTTCCTTTTCAGTCATCTCGCGCTCGACATCAGCCACGCGGCCGATCCAGTCGGTCGGCGCCACGTTCAGGTACTGGTCCAGCAGGCGGTACTGCAGGGCCGACAGCGCGGAACCGCTTTCGGCGTTGGTGAAGATCGCGATGCCCAGCTTCGATTCCGGCACCAGCAGCACGCGCGAATAGAAGCCCTGCAGCGCGCCGCCGTGCATCGCCACCATCTTGCCCTGGTAGTCGCGCAGCTGGAAGCCCAGGCCGTAGGCATAGAAATTCGGTCTGGTGGCGGCCAGCGGAGGACGCGGCTGGCTGATCTTCATCGGCGTCTGCGGCGTCCACAGCTCGCGCGCCTGCTTCTCGGAGAACAGTCGCACGTCCTTGCCGTCCGCACCCTTGCCCACACGGCCGTTATCGAGCAGCACGTTCATCCAGCGCGCGATGTCCTCGGCGCTGGTGTTGATGCCCACCGCGCCGACCGCATTAGCGACCGGCATCGGCTTGACCGCGGCGATCTTGCCGTTGATCTTGCTGTGCGGGGACGAGACGTTGGCGAACTTCGTGCTCTCCGCCAGGCTGGTGGTGGTGGTCGCCATGCCGGCAGGCTTGAGGATCCACTCGTGCATGGTCTGGCCCCAGGTCTTGCCCGATTTGGCGGCGATGATCTTGCCGGCGACGATATAGAGCAGGTTGTCGTAGGCGTAGCTGTTACGGAAGCTCGTGGCCGGCTTGATGTAGCGGAGGTTGTGGATGATCTCGTCGGTGGTGAAGGTGGTGGTCGGCCACCACATCAGGTCACCCGCGCCCAGGCCAAGTCCGCTGCGGTGGGTCAGCAGGTCGCGCACGGTCATCTCGGCGGTGACGTAGGCGTCGTACATGCGGAAGTCCGGCAGGTGCTTGATGACCGGGTCGTCCCAATCGAGCTTGCCCTGGTCGACCAGCATGCCCAGTGCGGCGGCGGTAAAGGCCTTGGAGTTCGAAGCGATCTCGAAGATGGTCTTGCCATCTACTTTCGCCGGCTCGCCGAGCTGGCGCACGCCGAAGCCCTGGGCCACGACGACCTTGCCGTCCTTGACCACAGCAATCGCAATGCCCGGCACCTGGAAGGCTTTCATGACGCGGGTGACGTCGGCTTCGAGGTTGTAGGCGGCGGCTTGGTCAGCGACCGCTGGTGCGGCGGCGGTCTGCGCGGCGGCAGCGGCGCAGGTGGAGAAAGCGATCAGGATCGCTGCTGCAATGCGGTTCATGGAAATCACGCTGTTCAGTCCCTTATTGTTTATTCATCTGCTTGTCGACGCTGCCCTGCGTCTCCGGGTGGTAGCGCTCGCGCGCGGCCTTGTAGACGCGCTCAGCCCAGGCGCGGTCGTCGGGCTTGGCGCGCAGCGCGCCGTACAGCGGCACCACGAACTTCTGGCGGCCCACGCTCATCAGGAAGGCTTCCAGGTTCGGGCGGATGCCGCGGTAGCCGGCGTGCACCGAGGCGCGGTAGAAGCGGAAGGCCACTTCGTTGTTACCCGTTTTCGCCAGGCCGAAGGCCTTGTCCAGCGCCGCCAGTTGCGCGGCGGTGGCCTTGTTGTCGATATCGTTCAGGAACTTCATCCACTCGGCGGCGGTCCAGTTCTTGGTATCGAGCTGCGCGGTCTTGAGCTCGCCCTTGAGCCAGCGCGCGGTGGTGTCGTTCAGCCTGGCCAGGCGCGCCGAGACGGCGTGTTTGGCGCTGGCCGGAATGCCCGGACCGTACAGCCACTCGTCCAGCTCCGCATCCGTCATGATGGACGGGTTCTTGGCCAGCAGGTTCGCGCGCAGGAACTGCACGAACTGCCCGGTGGTCACGCTCTGGAAGGCGTGCTGGTCGAACCAGCTGCGGAGAAAAGGATCGAACGCGGCGCGGCCGGCACGCTGCTCCAGGGTGCGCAGGAACCAGGCGCCCTTCGGATAGGCCAGGCCTTCGTCGGTGTAATGCTCGTTCGAGGTATCCGGATCGCGCGTGAGCAGCGCCTGCTTCGCGGCCGGAATCGTCTTGAGCGACTCGATCGCTTCTTCCTGCTCGAGCTGCAGGTTCATGGTCGCCACTTCGGCGCCATACATCTTCTCGAGGATGCGGGTAGTCACGTAGGTTGTGAAACCTTCGTTAAGCCACCAGTGCTTCCACGAGGCGTTGGTCACCAGGTTGCCCGACCAGCTGTGCGCCAGCTCGTGCGCGATCAGGTCGACCAGGCTGCGGTCGCCGGCGATCATGGTCGGGGTCAGGAAGGTCAGGCGCGGGTTTTCCATGCCGCCGATCGGGAACGAAGGCGGCAGCACCAGCATGTCGTAACGCCCCCAGCGATAGGGGCCGTACAGGGATTCGGCCGCTTCCACCATCTTCTCGGTATCGGCCAATTCGTACTTGGCGGCCTTGATGCGCTGCGGCTCGGCATAGACGCCGGTGCGTCCGCCCAAGGTGCGCGCTTCGAGCTCACCGATGCCGATCGCCAGCAGGTAGGAAGGAATGGGCTGCGGCATCGTGAACTTCCATCCGCCCTTGCCCGTCGCCTTCGGGTCGTTATTCGCGCTCATCACCACGCGCATGCCTTGCGGGGCCTGGATGCGGGCAGTGTAGGTGAAGCGCACGGCCGGCGTGTCCTGGATCGGCACGAAGGAGCGCGCATTGATCGGCTGCGACTGGCTGAACATGAAGGGGTACTTGCCCGACATGGTCTGCTTCGGCGTCAGCCACTGCAGCGCGGTGGCGGTGGGCGCGGTCTTGTAGTGGATGCGGATTGTCGACGGCTGGCCTGGCAGGGCCACGTGCAGGGCCTGGCCCTTTTCGGCGTCGAGCTTGTCGAGCGTGTATTTCACCGGCTTCCATGCGCCCTTCGCATCCTGCGCCTCGATCTTCGAGATCGCCAGCTCGCGGGTGTCGAGGTCGAGCATGGTGGCGGACTTGTCGAGCCAGTCCAGGGTCAGGTCGGCATGGCCGCTGAGGGTCTTGCGCGTGAAGTCGGCCTTCAGGTCCAGGTGCAGGGCTTTAGTGCGGACCTGGTCGTATTTGGCGTAGCTGAGCGGATCGAGTGCGAACGCGTAGGCGCTCCACTGGCTGATCAGGGCGCAGGCCGCAGCGCGCAGCAGGGTGCTTGTCTTCATGGTCTCTCGCAGAGGTAGGTCAGGCAGCCCAGGCAGGGCTGAGGGGCGCGAGCAGGATAGCATTTTCGCCAAGGGGGCGAAAGCGCGGGGAGAGCTGTATTGACGGGGTTGCAGGGTGGGCGTTGGGCGTTGAATAGCCGCACGGGCCGCATTAACGTGGTTTGAACGCGTGGGCGGAAAATAGTCCAGTGGACTATTTTCCGCCCACCCTACGGTTCTCGACTATTCTTGCGTCACCCACACTGGCGCGGACCAGAGCACGTTGCCATCGTCCTGCGTCACCTTCGCATAATAGAAATGCTGGCCGGGCGTCGGGGTGAAGGTCGTGGTGGCCGTGGACGACAGCTGCGTCACCGTCCCGCCGCGCATCGGCACGCCCTCCATGAACGCCACCGCCGCGACCTTCTTGCCCGAGCTGGAGGCGAAGTTCACTTTCAGCGTGAGGGGGCCGCAGTTGGTGAAGCGTTCTCCCATCAGCTTGCCGTTCGCGGTGAAGACCAGCTGCGAGGTCTTGTCCATGGTCGCGAACACGCGCCGGGCCTTGAGGGCCGCCATGAAGCTCTCGCGGCTCAATGCGGTCCCGGTGGGCAGCAGCACGCCGGTGCGGTTGGTGTAGGACGCGCCCCAGTTGGCGCAGTGGTTATCCTGGTTGGTGCTGAAGGCGACGTGGTAGCCGGCTTCCAGCAGGCGGTTGCAGGACTGCTCGAAGTTGCTGCGCCGCGTCTCGGTCTCGGACTCGTTGGTCGAGAAGGCGGTGCTGTTCATCACCTCGCACAAGGCCATCGCCTCGTCGCCGTCCGGCGTGTACGCCAGCGGCACGCCGTTCACTACGAACTGGCCCTGCTGCGCGGGATGGTTGAACTGCCCGATCCAGCCGCGCTGGCGCATCAGCGCGTACAGCGCCGCGTAGTCGTTACGCGGACTCAAGGTGTCGGCCATCAGCTCGCCCTTGGCGTTCTTTTCCCAGCCCAGCAGCTCGTCGCTGTTGAAGATATTGATGTGGCCGCCGTGGTTGATGACGCCCCATTCCATGCCATAGAGCGCGAGGAAACCCGGCTTGGTGGCGGTGAACGCGGCGGCGCTGGCCAGGCCGGCCTGGTAGAGGGCCCTGGCGGCGGCGGGATCGGCGTCGGGCGCGGTGCCGTCCGAGCCGTCGTACATGTGGTTGTGCTCCGATACCGCCAGCACGTCCAGCCCGCGCCCGCGGGCATAGGCGAAGGCCGCTTCCGGCCCGTACTTCCCGGTGAGCGGATCCTGCGCGCCCTTGCACTCGGTAAGCGCGGCGCCGCCGTCGCTGTGGTTGCTCTGGCTGTGCAGGTTGGCCAGGTAGACGGTATAGGGCAAGGCGCCAGGTGCCGGCGCCATCGCGGCCGGATTGTCCAGGTGACGGGCACCGGACAAGGGGACGAAGCCCGGCATGCGTGGCGCGGGCGCGCTGCCGACAGCGATCTGCCATTCCTGTTCCACCAGCGCCTCATGGTCGCCGCGCAGGCCGGCGCGCAGGCGCACGCGGTACAGGCCGGCCGGTGCAGGGGCGGTGCCGATGCGGCCGTTCCAGGTGACCGATGCCGGGACGGCGGCGCTAGAGAGGCTGCGGCTGCCGCGCCAGCGCTGGGCGATGCGGCCCTGGGGATTGACCAGCTCCAGGAACCAGTCCACCGTCCGGGAGCGTTCCAGGCCGGGATGATGGAAGGACAGGCTGAAGGTCCGGCGCGCACCCGCGTCGGCCTGGAAGGGCGCGTGCAGGGTGGCTTCGAATTCCTTGTGCTCGGCAGGCGCCGCGACAGCGCTGCTGCAGCACAGGGCCAGCAGCAGCGCACGGAGGGTGGGGGTCAGGATTGTGGTTTTCATAATGCAATTTTTACAATTGCACCGAACTCCACCTTGCGCCGATCCGTCTCCTTCATTGCAAATTTATCTACACCTGTTGAGCAGTTTCAACAGGCTTGAGGACTTTCAAAAATGGACGTCGGCCCGCAGCATCGGGGTGCTCGCGCGCTGCCCCGCCCCGCCCGTGGTCGCGCGTGAATTGCCGAACTTGTTGTTCCAGAACTGGTAGCCGACACCGACCCGGATGCGCTTTTTCGGGTAGCCGAGGCGCGGCCCGATGTCATGCATCAGCGCCAGGTCAAGATTGGTCTCGGCGCTGGTGGCGCGCCCCGCCTCGTCCAGGCCCTTGGCGGCGATCCAGTTGACGAAGCCCTCGAAGGACCAGCCATCACGCACCGGGATGCCCCAGCTGGCGCCGAACATCGGGTGGGTGTCGTAGGTGTAGCGGCCACGCACGTTGGCGATCGGCGGGAAAGGGCCGCTCGGCGAATTGCTCTCGCGCAGCCACAGAATGCTGGTGTTCAGGAAGCCCGGCACGTCCCACATCAGGGTCGGGCCGGCGACCAGCATCCGCTTGCGCGAGTTGTAGCCGACATCGTCCTTGTGGTTGAGATCGAAGCCGAAGGTCAGGCCCACGCCCTTGACCTTGCCGAAGCGGATCTCGGAGCCGCGCAGCGCGCCGAAGTCGAACGTGTGGCGGTACAGCAGGTAGGCCTCGCGCGCGCCGCTGCTGCTGCCCAGCGAACGCGGGTCGGTGCTGTCGGACTTCAGCAGGTCGAGGTTGAAGTAATTGCTGCCATATTTATAGCCGCTGGCGTGGGTGAAGGCCACCACGTGCTTCTTGATGTGCCCCGGATTGAAGGGCTCGGCGAAGCGGGTGCCGTAGCGGTAGCCGATCGCATTGTCGCTCCAGTCCTGCGCACGGGCCGGCGCGCTCGAGCACAGCAGGGCGGCGCAGGCCGCGGTGGCTAGTCTCTTGCTCATGTTCTCGATCCTGGCTGGTTGTCGTGATGGCCGCCCATGGCATCGGCCGGCTTGCGTTCCACATACAGCTCGACCTGGTGCTCGCGACCGTCGTCGACGAGCTCCAGGGTGTTCCCCTCCTGCGGCTGGCCGTCGAGCACCAGCTGCTCGCCGGCGCTCGCGCGCCGCACCGTCACGAGGTAATCGGTCCTGCCGGTGCGGTAGCGCAAGCGCAAGCTGTCCCAGCCCGACGGCAGCAGCGGCGCCAGCTTGATGCGGTCGACCGCGCGGCCAAGCCCGAGCAGCGCGTCGGTCAGCAGCACCTGCGTCCAGCCGGCGCCCACGGCATCCATCATGAAGTAAGGCGTGCCGGGGTAGCGCACGGATGCATCGGCGGCCGGCCCGACCGGATTCGACGCGCGTGCCAGTTCCCAGGCGCGCGTCGCCGCGCCTTCTCCGGCCAGCGCCAGTGCCAGCCATGCCGCCGTGCGCCCATCCTGCGGCGTGGCCCCGGAGAGGGCGGCCAGTGCGGGTTTGACGCGGGCGGGGTCGGCCCCGGCGATGGCGGCCCAGGCCTGGGTGGCAGCCTCGCTCCCGCCTGCCTCGTCTGCATACGCGGCGCCATCCCAGCCATGTTCTTCGGCCTGCGCCTTCAAGGCCAGCGCGGCGCCGCGGCAGGTGGTGGCGAAGCCGAAATCGGCGCGGCGGTCGGCCACCTCGGCGAAACGCTGCAGCACGGTGGCAAGCAGGAAGGCCAGCCGCGAGCTCTCTCGCCGCTCGGCGTGGTCGGGGTCGTCCTCGTGCATGCGGGCGTCTTGCAGCGGCAAGCCGCGGGCGCCGAAGCGCAGGCAGCCGCGCAGGCCATGCACGCAATACTGGTACAGATCGTCGCGCGCCAGCCGCGTGCCGCTCGAGGGGTCGCCCCCGGCCGGCTCGCGCAGCACGCCATAGTCGCCGGTCATGCCGACATAACGGTGCAGCGCAAGGGGCAGCCACAGGAAGTCCTCAACCATTGCAAGGGCAGCGCCGATGTCCTCGCGCGCCGCTCGCAGCAGCGCCTCGCGCAGCGTCGCCGGACTGCCGTGCACCGCTGCCATGGCGCCCTGCAGCTGCTGGGCAGGCGTGCCGCCCATGGCGCGGGCCAGCGCCCCATACGTCAGCCAGCCGTTGGCGAACAGGTCGAAGGCGGGGTCGGGCGTCTCGACGCGCACGCTGCCGAGCAGCTCGTCCCAGAACCCGTTCAGCTGGCGCAGCGCCAGCGCCGCCCCCTTGGCACCGCCATGCTGCTGCACGACCCGGCTGGCCGCCAGGCTGTCGGGACTTGCCACCCCAAGCAGGAAGACCAGTTCGGTTTCCGCCCCGGGCTGCAGCTCGACCATCACTTGCAATGCGGCGCAGGGATCGAGCGCGGCGCCGAGCGTACCGGCCAGCCCGCTGCGTTCAAGCGCCGCCGGGTGTGCCAGGCTGCGGTGGCGCCCGACGAATTCGCGCCGGTCGGCGGTATAGGCCACCTGCCCTGCCTCGACATGGAAAAAGCCGACCCGGTCGCCAAAGCCCTCACCGAAAGCGTTGCGGGCGAACAGGGCGCCGCTGGCGACGTCGATCCCGGTTACGACCTGCAGGCCGGGCGCAAGCGCGGCATCGTCCATCTGCCATTGCACGTAGCCGGTCACCGACAGGCGGCGCGGCGCGCTGGAGAGGTTGCGCAGCGTGAGCACTGAATACTTGAGCGCTTCCCCGGCCGCCACGAAACAGCGCAGCCTGGACTCGATGCCGCGGGACTGGTGTTCGAACAGCGTGTAGCCGAAGCCGTGGCGCGTGAGATAAGGCTCGCTGGAGGGCATCGGCCACGGCGCCGGCGACCATGCCGCGCCGCTGTCCTCGTCGCGCAGGTAGAAGGCTTCGCCGCCAATCGCCGTCAGGCGCAAGCTGCGGCGGCCGCACCAGGTGCTGGCCATGCCGTCGGCTGCGATCTCCGAGCCGAAACCGGCATTGGACAGCGGGTTGTCCCATGGCGCCGGCAAGGCTTGGTTGCCGCGGATGAGGTATTCGCGACCGTCCTGTGAAAAGCCACCGACGCCATTGTCGTATTGGAGCGGATCGTCGAAGGCAGGCGCAGTCTCCGCCGTCCACTGCGTGGCTGGCTCGCGCGCCGCGAACGGCGCCGGCAGGGCCGGCATCGCAGGCGCCGCGTGGCGCAGCTGGTCGGCCAGCGTACCGCGCTCGCCCAGCAGCAGCACCTGCGCGGCCGAGCGCAGGAGAATGCGGTCTTCCTGCGGCACGTCCTCGAGCAGGTGGACATGGATGCCCTCCTGCCCGCCGGGCGCCAGGCCGGCCACCTCGTCGCGCATGGCGCGGCTGTCACACAAGACCAGCACGTCGGCAGCCAGGCCGCGCGCGTCCCAGTAGGCATGCGCCAGCAGGGTCTCGCGCACCAGGCTGCTCTCCTGGCCGGGCTGCAGCACCAGCAGCGGACGGCCGGCGCCGACGCCGTAGGGCAGCAAGGCGGCGCGGCTGCGCACGTTGCGTTCGATGACGCCGGCATCGGCGCGCAGGCCGGACACCGGATCGAGCAGGCAGCCGGCCAAGCGGTTGTAGAGCTGGGACTGGGTTTCACCCAAGCCAGCGCGGCGCAGGAAGGCCTGGCCGTGGGTCCACGCCGCATCGACCGCCCCCGCCACTATCTGCGTGTCAAGGTGGCGCAGCGCCAACTCGCGCGCGGCGGCCGGCGTGGCGGCCGCACCCAGCACCAGGTCGACGGTCACCTCTTGTCCGGGCGCCAGCGTGAGCGTGCGGCGGATGGCCAGGGCCGGCCCAGGGGGCGCTGCATCCAGCGGCGGCAGCTCTGCGAGCGGGTCGAGGCAGCTGCTGCTGTAGGCCGGCGCGCTGGCCGGTCCGCGTACCGCCATCATGTGCAGCACGGCGGGCGCGCCCAGGCCGAAGGAGCACAGCAGCGCCTGCGACGCCTCGTCGATCCGCACCGGCTGGGCCGGATGATCCTGCGCCGCACCCGGAGATACTCCCGGGAGCGCCAGCTCGACATGGCTAGTCACTTCGAGCGTGCGCGGCGCGGAGAGCGTATTGCGGATGCGGATGCGGCGCAGTTCGACGTTGTCGCTCGGGGCCACCACCACGTCGCTCAGGATGGCCAGCCCGCGTTCTTCGCGGCGGAAGGCTGCGCGCCCCTCGGCAAAGACGGCTTCATAGCGTTCCGGCGCGCCGGCCACCGGCGCCAGCGTGGCCGACCAGGTGTCGCCCGAGGCGGTATCGCGCAGCACGCAGGCCAGGCCGCCGCGGCCGCCCAGCGGGTCGGGCTGCCAGCGAGTGAGGGGCACGCCGCCCCAGGTGCTGTAGCCGGCCCCGTCGCCCGTTATCATCACGTGGTAACGGCCATTGGACAGCAATTGCAGCTCCGGCATGGCGCTGCTGTCGATGACGCGGCCGCTGGATGGAAGGGCCTGGCGCGCCACGCCGTCGCAGGGTGCGGCACGCGATGCGCCGCAAGCCGGCACCGGCTCCTGCAGCAGCGGCAGGGCCGCGCGCAGTTCGGGATCGGCCGCGAAGCGGCGCTGCATCGGCGCGTCCTGCAGCAATTGCAGCAGCGCGAGCAGGCCCATGCCCTGGTGGCGCGCGGACACCGTGCGCACGACATGGCGCTGTTCGCCGTGCGGCAGGCGGCCCGGCGTGTGGTCGACCGCATCGACGAAGCCGTAGTCGCCCGTCATCCCCTCTTGCGCCATGCGTTCGAGGTTGGCCAGTGCCACGCCATGCGCCACCGGCAGCGCCAGCATGGCCGCATACGGCGCGGCGACGGGTTCGGCCCCGGCGCCGCGCTGCAAGGCCGCCGCCGGCACGCCGAAGCGGCGAAACTGGAAGCGCAATCCAGCATCGACCGCGTTGCAGGCCGATTCCGAAAATCCCCAGACCATGCCGAGATCGCGGCCGTGCGCCACCTGTGCGCGGACGGCGGCGCGGCCGGCGTGGTCGAGCAGCGACTCGCGCCAGGACGGCATCAAGAGGGACGGCGCGAGGGTGTCCGACAAGCTTCCCGAGCGCGACAGCAGCAACTGCTCGGCGCCGCTCACTTGCATCGGCCGCCCCAGGCTCCACCAGTGCTGCTGCGGCAGCTGGCCCTGGGCCACCGCAACGAAACTGGCCATGCAGGCTTCGGAGGCCAGCAGGTCGCAGCTGTCGGCGTCCAGCCTGTTTTCGCGGATGTGGCAACCCGCCGACAGCAAACCCGTGTCATGGTCGAGCAGCGCCGCGAAATCCATCGCGCCGAGCGTACGCGCCTGCGCGGTCAGGCGCGCGGCCTGCGCCAGCAGCGCCGCTGCCCGGTCGCGGCCTTCGCGCACCAGGCGCGAAAGGCCCGCCTGGGAGGCCGCCGCCGGATCGATGGCGGCCAGTTCGCGCAGGGTCGGGATGCGCGTCAGGCTGGCATCGAACACGTATTCCTGCGCCGCCCGCATCCATGGCGCCAGCGTGAGCAGGTCGTCCTGCACCGCGTGGCATTGGGCCGCCAGGCGCGCAGACCAGCCGCGCAGGCTTTCGTTGTCGGACTGGTGCAGCGCGGCATCGAGCGCATCGGCCGCGTCGACGGTGTGGCGCAGGCATTCGCACAGGCCGGGCAAGGTGTCGGCTGCGCGGCAGCGTTTCGGGTCGAGCGCGGCCCAGACGGCGGCCAGCTTCTGGCTTACGTTGGGGGCCTGCCCCACCGCCAGCTCGTCCACCACGTGCAGCGCGGCGCGGATCCCGTCCAGCGCCTGCGGCCCGCACACCGGTGCATCGGGCAATTCATCCAGTCCCACGGCCAGCGTGCGTAAGGCCAGCGCCAGCCAGCCACTGTTCGCCGTCGACACGAAGGCCGGCTCGCAGGGCGCGAGGGTGGCGTTGTCGTAAGCAGCCAGGTAGTGGCCCTTCCAGCGTTCCAGCAAGGCCATCGACGCCAGCGAGCCGTCAAGCCGTTCGAGCAGCGCGCCCAGCGGCAGGTAACCGAAATCGCGCGCCGCCAGCGTGGACAAGAGACCGAAAGCGATGCCGTCCGGGCTGCTGCGTCCGTCCGCCAGCGGATGTGGGTGCTCCTGCACGCTTTCCGGCGGCAGCCAGTTGTTGGCGGGGCCGGCGTGGTCTTCGAAGAAGCTCCAGCTGCGGCGCGCCAGCCGCTGAACGAAGGTGTACCGTGCGGCCGGCAGGCGCGGCGGGCGCTGGCGCGCCAAGAGGCTGGTCCACCAGGCCAGTGCGGGCGCCAGGAACCACACCAGCAGCACCGGGGCGGCGGTGAACAGCGAATACGGATTGGCAAAGGTCAGCAGCAGCGCAACGGCCACCGCCAGCACCGGGGAAATCCACATTGTGATCCAGTTGTTGGCGATGTCGCGGGCGGGCCGCGACATCGCCGGCAGGCGCCACTCGAGCTGGTGCCGGCGCGAGACGTGGCGGCGCCAGACCGCGCGCGCAATGGCATCGAGCTGGCACCACGCCGCATGCGGCAGGAAGCTGGCCGCCAGCGCCCCGCGCACCAGCGCCACGCGGGCGCCGCGCGCCCAGGCGTCGAGGTGCTGGCGCCAGGGCGCGTCGTGTGGCCGGTCGGCCAGCGCCACCAGGCTGCCGGCCAGCGCGGGCAGGAAGAACACCGACAGCACGGCGCCGATCCAGAACGCGGGTGCGGCCAGCGTAGTCCAGCACAGCAGCAGCAACAACACCATCGCCGGGGCCACCAGGCTGTCGCGCAGCGTATCGAACAGCTGCCAGCGGTAGGCAGCGGTCATCGGATTGGCTTCGCGCTGCCCGTCCGCCTTGGGAACGATGCGGCGCACCCAGCCCGCCGACTGCCAGGCCGCGCGCACCGTGCGGTGGCGGCGCACCGCGTGCTCGCCGTAGTTGTCGGGGAAGGCTTCTTCCAGCCGCACGTCGCAGTCGAGGGCCGCATGCAGGCAGCCTTCGTCGACCGCTCCCGGCTTGAGCAGGGCATCGTCGGGCAGGCGCCCGCGCAGCACGCGCTCGTAGGTGTCGACGTCATAGATGGCAGCCCAGCCGAACATGCCCTGGGTGTCGCATTCGTGCCCGCCCAGCGCCGCGGCCCAGGTACCGCGCCCGCCGGTCCACAGGCGCTGGTAGCGGCAGGCCTGCCTGCCCGGCAGGGCGCCGCCAATGGCCGGGCGCAGCATCCCGTGGCCCTTGAGGATGCGGCTGCCCTCAAGCGCCAACGCCGGCTGGTTGAGCGGGTGGGCCATGGCGCCGACCAGCGCCCTGCCCGCATCGCGCGGCAGGTCGATGGCAGCATCGAGGGTGATCACATAGCGCACTTCGGCCAGCCCCGCGGTGTTGCCGGCGCTGCAGGCAAAGCGCTCGCGTCCCGTGCCCGCCAGATAGGCATTCAGGTCGGCCAGCTGGCCGCGGCGGCGCGCCCGGCCGATCCAGGCCTGCTCGCCGCTGTTCCACGTGCGCGGACGCTGCAGCAGCAGGAAAGGTTCGATTCGCTGCGTGCGCGTGGCGGGCTGGCCGTCTTCGTCCTGCGTGGTAAAGGTGTGGCGCTGCGCATGCTTGCGGTTGAGGGCCTCGATCGCTTCGCTGGCGCGCGCCACCAGCCCCGCATCGCCGGGCATCTTTTCGGCGTCGGCGTCGTGCAGGTCGGCCAGCAGGCAGAAACGCAGGCGCGGGTCGCGGTTCGCGAGATAGCGCACTTCGAGGTCGCGGCACAACGCGTCGACCTGCGTGCTGGTTCTCAGGCGCGCGGAGACCGCGACCAGCGCCTGGGCATCGAGCGGAATGCCGGTGCTGAAATCCATGCGCGGCGTGGCGGGAGGCCGCGCCAGCCAGAGGGCCATCATGTCGACCAGCGCATCGGCCAGCTGGCTGGCTCCCACCAGGGCGAGCAGCCCAACGGCGGCCTGCAGCACCATTCCTGCGCCGCCCTGGCGCGCGCATACCGCGGCAGCTACCGCAAACAGCAGCGTCAGCACGCAGGTGGCGCCGGTGCGCAGCGACAGCGGCAGATGCCGCGCGCGCCGGCGCAAGCCAGCGGCCAGGCCGGGACGCGGTTGAAGGCGGGCCTCCAGTGCAGCCGCGCCCGGGCCGCACAGGTAGTAACCGATGTGGCGGTGGCGCGCATCCAGGCCGCCCTCCGCCGGCGCACGGTGCACGCCGGCCAGCGCCAGCGCTTCGGATGCGACGTCGGATTCCAGCCGCCCGGTGGAGCGCGCCAGGTCTTCGATGCTGCGCCGGTACAGGTCGCGCGTCGGGCCATCCATGCGCGGGTAGCTGCCATCCGGGTCTGCACGCAGCGTGCTTTCCACGGCGCCGAGGTTTTCCTGCAGCGCGCGCCAGTCGATCCCGCCGAGCAGGCGCAGGCTGGCCAGGCAGTGGGCGGCCTGGATGCCATCGGCGGCCATCGCGCTACGTTCGTCCTGTACCTGTTGCGCGATGCTGGAACCGTCGTCCGCCAGGCGGGCATCGATCCAGGCCAGCGCCTGCGCCAGCACCCCGCCTTGCCCCTGCAGCCGGCGTGCGAGTTCCGCCACAAAACTGCTGCCCATCGGCTGCACGGCGCGCGCCATGTCAGCCACCAGCAGGATCAGGTCACCCGAGCGCTGTGCGGCGGTGTCAACCATGCGCGTGGCCCAGCCCTCGGCCAGAACGCGCTCGCGGCAGGCTAGATCGCTGCGCACGGCGATGTCGCGCAGGCTGCCCAGCAGCGCCAGGCGCAAGGCGGCAGGCAGCAGGCGCAGCTCGGCCAGCAGCAGGGGGGCTTGTTCCTGGTAGGCGGCGAGAAAGCGCATCAGGGCCTCACGCTCGATGCGACCGGCGCCCCGCGCCACGGCTTCCTGCGCCAGGACCTGCAGGCGGGCACCGGCAGGCTGCTCCAGGCAAGGCAGCACGCCATCGTCGTGCAATAGCTGGCCGCGCGCCTGCCGCAGCTGGGCGTCGATCAGGGGAGTATGGTCGAGGATGGCATTGGCGGCGGCAGGCAGTTCGCTGCCGGCCTGGCGCGCACGGTCGAGCGCCTCGCAGGCGGCGTCCAAGGCCTCGCTTTGCCCGGCCAGCAGGGCGCGCAGGCCGGGCGCGCCATCGCCGCCGGCCAGCCGGTGGCGGGACGCGAGCGCGCGCCCATGCACAGCCAGCTGCGCGGCAGGCATCGGCACATCGTCGTCGGCGCGCACGGAACCAGCTTGCTGCGCGGACGCGAATTCGGCCATCGGGTTCTTCTCCAGGTTCAACAGGGTCCTCGGCAATGAGGCGTGCGCTGTCGACTGCTGGCGCGCCGGGCGCCCGGGGCGGTTCAGTGGAGCGATACAGCAGACCAACATGGCGGGGCGCGCACGGCCTCCGTCATGCTAGAAGAAGCCCGGGATAGGCACTGTGCGGTGACGTACACTGGGGACAGATGCGCCGCCCTGTTGCGGCTTGCCTCGACTCAGCCGGCCAGCGCCAGGCCGCCGGCCACGTGCCAGGCCTCGGCATGGCCGAGCTGGCGCAACAGGCGCGCCGCCCGTGCGCTGCGGTTGCCGCTGCGGCACATGAAGACCAGCGGACACGGTTCGCCTTGCAACCATGCCGCAGCCTGTCCGGCCAGCTGCGACAGCGGGACGTGGTGTGCAGCGCGACCGCCCAGGTGCGCGGCGCCGGCGGCGTGCTCGGGCAGCTCACGTACGTCGACCAGCAGTGCCTCCGGATGGGCGTCCAGGTAAGCGTGTGCGGCAGCCGCATCAAGGTGCATGCCGTCGTCTGGCAGCGGCTGGGCGCCGGGACGCGAAACCGCAGGCTCGCCAATGCGGTGGCAGCACAGGGCCAGGTCGGCGACCGTGGCATCGTGCGGCAGGGTGCCGAAGACAAAGCGCACGGCATGGGCCGGCAGCGTATCGCCCTCCGGCCTTCCCAGCAGGAAGGCGTCGCCGACCTTGAGCAGCAGGTCGCGGCCGAGCGTGATGGATTCGGGTGCCGATTCTGCGGCCAGGTCCATCAATGCGCACAGCGCATCGGCGCCGCCGGCCCCATGGCTGGTGTCGAAACAGGCGCTCAAGCGGCAGCCGCGGGCGCGCAGGTCGGCGGCGATGCGCGGCGCCAGTGCGGCCGGCGGATCGATGGCGATGCACTCGCGCCCTTCCTCGTCGAACAGCAGCCAGCCGCTTGCGCCACCCGACTCGAGTTGCTCCAGCCCCGACGGCGCCTTTGGGGCCGCCAGCGCCTGGCCGCAGCGCAGGATCCGGGTAAAGGCTTCGTTGACGAAGGCATCGTCCACCAGCGGACCGAAGGACATGCGCACCGCCGACGCGCTGCGCTCGGCCGGCACGCCCATCGCGTCGAGCACATAGCTTGGCGCGGCCTTGGCCGCCGAGCAGGCCGAGCCCGCGCTGACGCGCACGCCGGCGGCATCGAACAGGTCGAGCAGCTCCTTGCTGCTGCATCCCGGCACCGAGAAATTCAGGGTGGTCGGCAGTGCGTGCGCGAGCGGGGCGTTGAAGACGACGCCCGGAAAGGCATCGCGCAGTGCGCCGGCCAGCCGGTCGCGGCATGCCAGCAGCTCGGCGTGAGTGCGGAAGGTGCCGCCCTCTTCCAGCGCGGCGAGCACCGCTCCCAGGGCGGCGATGCCGCTCATGTTCTCGGTACCCGAGCGCTGCCCGGCTTCCTGGCCGCCGCCGCACATCAAGGGAGTATAGGGCGCGCCTTCGCGCACGTACAGCAGGCCGATGCCTTTCGGTGCATACAGCTTGTGACCCGAGAACGGCGCATAGTCGATGCGCGTGGCGTCCAGCGCCAGCGGCAGCTTGCCGAGCGCCTGCACGCAGTCGACCATCCACAGCGCAGGACTGGCAGTGTCACGCAGGACAGCGGCGATGCCGTCGAGATCGGACACGATCCCGGTCTCGTTGTTGGCCGCCATGGTGCACACGAATGCCGCGCGCGGCCCCAGTTCGCGCAGCAGCTCCAGGCGGTGGCGTCCGTCGGCATCGACCGGCAGCGCGCGCAGCACCAAGCCGGTGCCGAGCAAGCGGTTCCAGTGCGCCAGGGATTCCGGCACCGCCTTGTGCTCGGTAGCGCCGTACAGCAGCAGGTCGCCACAGGGCTCCCCGCGCAGGCGGCGCTCGCGCACCGCGCACAGGGCCGACAGCACGGCGGTCTGGATGCCTTCGGTGGCGCCGCTGGTGAACAGCACCCTGCCCCTGGGCGCGCCCAACACGCGACGCGCCGACGCGCGGGTCGCATCGAGCAAGGCCTTGGCGCGCAGGCCGGCCGCATGGCTACTGCTCGGGTTCCCGAAACAGGCCCCCATCGCAGCATTGGCGGCCGCCGCAGCGGCCGGCAGTACCGGCGAAGTGGCGTTGGCGTCGAGGTAGAGTTCGCTGTTCATAAAGATATTACAAAAAGGTAATTAATTGCTATGGATCGTGTTATTGTTAGTGAATATGTTACGGAACTGAACCGATAAAGGTATACCAATTTTCCTGACATATCCCGTACGTTTGGCATATATATTCTCCATATACCGTTATTTGGAAAATGAATTCACTCGACAAGTTTGATTGCGCCATTCTTGCCGCATTGCAGGCAGACGCTACCCTCTCGATTTCCGGCCTCAGCGAAAAGGTCGGGCTGTCCAGCACCCCATGCTGGAAGCGCGTCAAGCGCCTCGAGGAAGACGGGTATATCGAAAGCCGTGTCAGCATCGTCAACCGCAACAAGGTCGGCCTCCCTGTGACGGTCTTCGTCAGCGTGCGCACGAGCGAACACGATGAAAAATGGCTGGCGCGTTTCGCTGCATCTGTCGTCGCGCTGCCGGAAGTGCTGGAATTCCACCGCATGAGCGGCGATGTCGACTACCTGCTCAAGGTCGTCACCACCGATATCGCCGGCTACGACCGCTTCTACAAGAAGCTGATCAAGGCTGCGCGCCTGAGCGGGGTATCGTCCGCGTTCTCGATGGAGCAGATCAAGTACACCACCGCGCTGCCGCTGGAACTGATCTCGCACGGGCTGCCTGCCTGACTTCAAAAAGAGCGCCGAATCATGCGATGATGGCGACCGTTTGAAGTCAATCCAACGGAGACCAAGGAATGCCAATCAAGATGAACATGGCGCCGCTGGCGCTTGCCGCGCTGCTTGCCGCGCATGCCGGTTCGGCCACTGCCGCAGAACAGCTCGTGAAAATCGGTGTCAGCGGTCCGCTCTCGGGCGCGAATGCCTTCGCCGGCAAGGACAACGAGAACGGCGTGCGCCTCGCCGTCGAAGAACTTAACGCACAAAAACTCCAGGTCGGCGGCAAGCTGCTCCGCTTCGAGCTGCAGTCCGAAGATGACGGCGGCGACCCGAAACAGGGCGTGACCGTGGCGCAGAAATTCGCCGACGCCGGCGTCAAATTCGTGCTCGGGCCCTACAACTCGGGCGTGGCGATTCCCGCTTCGCGCGTCTACAACGACAGCGGCATCCTGATGTCGACCGTCGGCACCAATCCCAAGATCACCGCGTCGGGCTACCCGACCGTGTTTCGCATCGTGGCCAGCGACACCCAGGTCGGCGGCTCGGTCGCGGCCTATGCGGCCAAGGAGCTGAAGGTCAAGAACGTGGGGGTCATCGACGACCGCACCGCCTTCGGCCAGGGCATCGCGATGGAATTCAAGCGCCAGGCGCAAGCCAACGGCATGAAGGTCGCGGGCCACGAATACACCACCGACAAGGCCAGCGACTTCGCCGCCATCCTCACCGCCCTCAAGGCCAAACGCGTGGATGCGGTGTTCTTTGGCGGCTATGCGCCGCAGGCCGCCCCGATGGTGCGCCAGATGAAGCAGCTCGGCCTGAACGTGCCGCTGCTGGGCGGCGACACCCTGTGCAGCCCCGAGATGGCCAAGCTCGGCGGCCCTGCCGTCGGCGAGAACGTGCGCTGCGCCCAGGCCGGCGCCATCGTCGCCAAGCAGCCGGGCGGCCCGGCCTTCATCAGCAGCTACAAGGCGCGCTTCAAGCGCGAGCCGGACGTGTATGCGCCCTCGTTCTACGACCAGACCAAATTCATCGCGCAGGCGATGAAGACCGCGAACTCGACGGACGCAGCCAAGGTCGGCGCGGCGATGCACACGATCAGCTATCAGGGCGTGGTCGGCACCTATGGGTACGACCCGAAGGGCAACCTGAAGAAGACCGCCGTCACCGTCTATACCTTCAAGAACGGCGCATTGACGCCGCTGGCCAGCTACTGATTCAGGAAGAACCACGATGAAAGCATTGTTCAAACTCGGCGCCGTGGCTGCGGCCGCGCTGCTCGCCTGCTCGTCGGTGTTGGCGGCGCCCACGACGCCGCCGAAGCCTGCCTCCGCTGCGGCCAGCTTCGAAAGCCGCCAGATCAACGCCCTGGCCGACGAGTATTACGAGTCGCTGGCGCGCTTCGAGCCGGTATGGGCCACCGAAAACGGCGACAGCCGCTTCAACGACAAGCTGGGCCTGTCGATCTCGCCGACACTGCGCCAGCAGCAGTTCGCCCTATACCGCGGCTACCTCAAGCGCCTGGGCGCGATCCCGCGCGAGCGCCTCGGCAGCCGTGACCAGACCAGCCACGACATCCTGAAGTTCGAACTGGGCACCGCGCTGCGCCTGGCCGCCTTCCCCGAGCACCTGATCCCGATCGACCAGATGGTCAGCATGCCGGTGATCCTGGCGAACTACGCCAGCGGCCAGGGCGCCCAGCCGCTCACCACGGCGCGCGAGTACCGTGCCTACCTGAGCCGCCTGAACCAGCTGGTGCCGCACATCGACCAGTCGATCGTCAACATGCGCGAAGGGATCAAGCGCGGCGTCGTGCAGCCGCGCGAGCCGATGCTCTCAAGCCTGCCGCAGTTCAAGCAGCTGGTAGCCGCCAAGCCGGAAGAGAGCATCTTCTACACGCCGATCAAGAACATGCCGGCCAAGTTTTCCAGCGCCGACAAGCGCAGCTTGACGACCGCCTACCGCAAGGCGATCGCCAACAAGCTCAATCCGGCCCTGAAGCGCCTGGCCACCTTCATCGAGAAGGACTATCTGCCGAAGACCCGCCTAAGTGCCGGCTGGAACGCGCTGCCGCAAGGCGCCGCCTGGTACGCGGCGCGCGCCGCGGCGATGACCACGACCAGCCTCACGCCCGACCAGATCCACGAGATCGGCCTGAAAGAAGTGGCGCGCATCCAGGGCGAGTATGGCGTGACCGGACCGAAGATGGGCTATACCGGCCCCGCCGCCGGCCTGCCGCGCTGGGTGTCGGAGCAGCCGAAGTTCAAGCCCTTCACCTCCGACCAGCAGGTGATCGACGTATTCCGCGAGCTCGATGCGAAAGTGCGCACCAAGCTGCCGGCCCTGTTCACCTTGATGCCGAAGTCGCCGCTCGACCTGCGCCTGGAGCCGGAACTGTCGCGTGCGACCGCCTCGGACCACTACACGCCGCCGGCGGTGGACGGTTCGCGTCCGGGCGTGTTCTGGTCGGTGGTGAATGACCCTAAGCAGTACGGCAGTACCGGCATGGTCACGCTCTACCTGCATGAAGGCCAGCCGGGCCATCACTTCCACATCGCGCTGGTGCAGGAACTGGGCTTGCCGAATTTCCGCAAGTTTGGCGGCAACAACGCCTTTACCGAAGGCTGGGCGCTGTATGCCGAAACCCTGGGCAAGGAGATGGGGCTGTTCGAGAAGCCGGAAGACTATTTCGGCCACCTGAACGACGAGATGCTGCGCGCCGCGCGCCTGGTGGTGGACACCGGCCTGCACGCCAAGGGCTGGAGCCGCGAGCGGGCGATCAAATACTTCCAGGAGACGCTGGGCTATTCGGAGCACGAGGCGCGCGCGCAGATCGAGCGCTACATGGTGTGGCCGGGCCAGGCGCTGGGCTACAAGATCGGCTCGCTGAAGATCATGGAACTGCGCAAGCGCGCGCAGGATGCGCTGGGCAGCAAGTTCAGCCTGCCGGAATTCCACAAGGTCGTGCTGGAGGAAGGCACGCTGCCGCTGGCGGTGCTGGAGGCGAAGGTGGATCGGTGGATTGCGGAGACGAAATAAGGTAAAAGCCTTCCTTCGTTAGCTTAAAAACCGTCGTACCGGCGAAGGCCGGTACGACGGTCTTCAGGCTGGAGGTGCAAAAAAATCCCGCCGATCAGCCGATCATGAACACCGGATACCGCCTCCACTCCGGCTCCCGATAGCGCTCGCAGTTCGCAAAGATAAAGTCCAGCACCGCCTCCTGGTTCCCCAGCAGCGCCGCATTCTCCCTCTTCCACGCTTCAAACTTCGTCGCCAGCGCCGGCTCGTCGCTCAGCAGCTCCGCCGCGTGGTCCTCGAACACGTAATCCGAATACGCTTCTTTTTTCTCGAGCACGCTGTTGAAGAAGCCCCAGCGGAAGAAGCTGTCGTGGCCCTGCGGCTCGAGCGTCTCGACGGCATAGCGCGCATTGTCCTGGTCGAGCGGCACGATGACATCCCCCGCGCGCAGCTGTACCGAAGCGCGGCGCTTTTCCAGCACCACGTCGTCGTGGAACATATGGCCCTCGTAGGCGTTCGGGCGCGAAGTGACGGAGACGATGTGGTAATAGTCGACTTCTTCCACGCGGTCGGCGTCTATCCGCTCCAGGCGCACGCCGTTCCACTGCAGGCGCTCGATCGCCTCGACCCACTGTTGCGGCACGATGTAGGCGCGCGGCGCGGGGACGGTGATATCGGCCGGGAAGCTGTTGTAGTAGGCGATGTCGCGCTCCCACGGCTTCGTCCGGTCGTACGACAGGCGCGTGTAGGTGCCCAGCACGCTCGGCGTGTACTTCGCCTCATAGCCCTTGAAGCGGAACGAGGAGGGATTGGCCTCGTCCATCGCCCAGTGGATTGGCCACTCGGCACGGGTGCGTCCCTGCTCCCTGGCGGCGCGGCGCAGGGCCTGGATCTGGCCGCCGTGCTTCACCGTGAACTCGAGCGCGGTCTCTACCAGCGCACGCATCGACTCGTAGCGGTCCTTGAACGGCTTGAGCATGTGCGTCTCGGGCATGAAGCCGATCGTGTGGTGCAGGGCTGCGTAGCCGGTCGAGAAGCGCGCGGTCTCGAGGAATTCGGCGATGCCGTGGTCCGGGCAGTCCTTGACCGGGTTCACGTAGGGGCAGGTCGGCCAGCCGCGCGCTTCCATGCCGGCGTACATGGCCGGCAGCATGGTCGAGCGCAGGAAGCCGCCCAGCTCCTCGCCCAGCTTGTCGGCCTGGGTGTGGATCAGGGTCATCGTGTAGCTGTAATCGGCGCCGTTCGAGGTGTGGGTGTCGACCATCACGTCCGGGTCCCAGGCGGTGAACAGCTGGTTGAACACACGGGCGGTCAGGGTGTCGCACTTGACGAAGTCGCGGTTCAGGTCGAGGTGGCGGCTGTTGCCGCGGAAGCCGAACTGCTCGGGGCCGTCCTGGTTCACGCGCGAGGTGTCGGCGCGATTCAGGCTGCCGTCCACGTTGTACAGCGGGACGAACAGGAACACCGTGTCGCCTAACGCGGCCAGGCGCTCGTGCTGGGTGCAGAAGTCGCGCACCAGCGCCATGCAGCTGTCGACGCCTTCCGGCTCGCCCGGATGGATGCCGTTATTGTTGAAGAAGACCGGACGGCCGGCGCGCTTGATTTCCTCGCGGTCGAACACGCCGTCGCCGCTTACCACGCCCGCGTGGATCGGCACGCCGGCATCGGACACGCCCACCTGGGCAAAGTGCAGCACACCGGGATAGCGGCGCGCCAGGTCTTCGTACCATGCGATGCAGTCGCGCAGCGTGGTCGTCTGGTTCAGGTTGCCCTGTTCGTAGGGGGTCAGCAGTTGGTTGGACATGGTGTGCTTATCTGTTTGGTTAATTACTGAATCGTCGTCGGCACGGCAACCGGCGCGGTGAGCGGCAGCGTGATCGCCAGCACGGTCCCGCCGCCGGGGCTGGAACGCACGTCCATCACGCCGTGCACCGCGTACACGCGCTCGCGCATGCCGATGATGCCGATGCCTTCCGAGGCGCTGGCCGGATCGAAGCCGTTGCCGTCGTCGGCCACGACGATGCGCAGGGTCTGCGCGCCTTCGTCGAGCACCAGGCGCACCTGGGCCGAGGTGGCCTGCGCGTGCTTCATGATGTTCGACAGGGCTTCCTGCACGATGCGGTAGGCTGAGATGGCCAGTTCGTTGGGCAGGCGCGAGAAATCGCCCTCGCCGTGGAATTCGAAACCGCAGCCGGAGCCGCTGTCGTAGTGGCGCACCATCTCTTCCACCGCCCCGTGCAGGCCCAGCATGTCGAGCACTTCGGGACGCAGGCGCCGCACCAGGCGGCGGCCGTTGGCGTACAGGTCGAGCGCCAGCTTGGTGATGGCCTGCGACTTGCGCCCGATCTCGTCGATCTCCGGACAAGGCACCGCCTTGGCCGCCAGGGCGCCAATGGCCTGCGCCTCCAGGCGCGCGGCGATCAGGGAGGCATTGAGTTCGTCATGGATCTCGACCGCGATGCTCTTGCGCTCGTCCTCGATGATCGAGTTCACTTTCTGGATCAACTTGCGCTTGTCGGCGTCGGCGCGCAGTGCCTCGTTGCGCGAGGCGAGCAGGTCGCGGGTGCGCTCGGCCACCTTGTTCTCGAGGTCGCGCTTGGATTCGTCCAGCGCCAGCGCCATCTCGCCGATCGAGGCCTGCAATTCGCCGACCTCGCCGCCGGTGGTGACCGGCAGGTGCACGCGGAAATCGCCGTTGCGGATGCGGCTTAGGGCCCCGATGGCTTCGCGCAGCGGCACCGTGAGCGAGCGCGCCAGCACCCATGCCAGGATGCCGCTGACGGCCAGCGCCAGCGCGGCGATGCCGAGCTCGAACTGGAAGCGGCGGGTCTGCTTGGCCATCATGTTCGAGGGCGACATCGTCACCCGCACCCAGCCGACCACCTCGGTGGTGAGGGTCGGGGGACGCAGCAGGCTCGAGGCGGAGACGTGGGGCGTGCCGTTGTCGGTGAACAGGTTGATCCACACCACCTGCTTCTTGATCGGCGCCTCGTAGTAGTGCGGCTGGGCGTCGATCGCCGATTCGGAATCGACGCGCACCGCCTGGGTGCCGTCCACGCCCACCACCTCGATGCGATACAGGCTGCTGTCGGACTGCACCAGGCCATTGATGGTCAGGCGCAGGTCGGACAGGTTGCCCGAGATGACGTTGTATTCGCTGGTTTCGGCCAGCGCGCGCGCCAGGATGCGCCCGCGCTCGGACAGCTCCTCGGCCACCTGCGAGCGGTGCGAATACCACGAGTACCAGACAAAAGAGGTGAACAGGCAGGCCACCGGCAGCATGGTGATGAAGGTCATGCGCCGGCCGATGCTCCAGCCGCGCCAGAAGCGCATCGTCATGGCTTGGGCGCCGCGGGGGCCAACGGGACGGCAACCGGGGGAATCACCGGCGGCGCAAGCGGCGGGGCAAGCACGGGGGCCACCGCCGGCGGGCGCAAGGGCGCACCGGAACGCGCCGGCGCGCGCGCGAACTTGCGCGCGCTGTCGGTCACGCGCACGTCGAGCGAGCGCGCCACGCCTTCGTTGACCAGGGTGCGGAAGTAGCGCGGGAACTGCGGCGGGGCCAATTCGCCCGTGGCCACGAAGCTGGCCGCGATTTCGGCCACCTGGGTGTTGATGTCCTCGATCTCGGAGTAGGTCGTGGCCAGCGCGCCGACCTTCACCATGTCGGCCGAGAAGCCGATCACGCCCTGCTTGCGGCGGTAGGTCGAGAGCAGGATGTTGCGCACGTTCTCCGGGTTGTAGACGTCGCCGTCGGGCAGCGCCAGCAGCACTTCGGAGCGCGTCATGCGGTTGAGCGTGTGGTTGATGTCGTCGCCCAGCGCAAGCGGCTGCACGTCGACCTCGTTTTCCAGGGTGGGGCGAAGAAAGGCGGTGTCGCGCCCGAGGATGGCGCCCACGCGCACCGGCCGCCCGTACAGCAGCGCGGCCAGGCGCAGCTGGTCGGCCGGCGCCGGCTCGGCATACACGGCAGTCATCGAGGCGGCGCGGCCAGGGGCGGACTTCGTCACCGCGCGCCAGACCTGGCTCGAAGTGAAGGCCGAGATCACCACGCAGTCGCAGCGGCGCGCCACCGCGTCGCGCAAAGCGGTCGGGCCAATGGCCACGTAGAGCATGCGGCGGCGCTGTCCCAGCTCGGTGCGGAAGGCGGCGAAGGTGGGCACCAGGCGCTTGTACAGGTCTTCGGCGATGCGGCGCGTGACTTCGCTGTCGTCGCCGGTGACAATCTGGAAGCGGAATCCCGTGACCTTGGCCTCCTCCGCCGCGCCCTGCTGCGGGGCAGCCTGCGCCGCGCAGGCGAGCAGCACGAGCGCGGCGCAGGCCGTGCGCAGGGACCTGGAGATCTGCATCGGCGTTAGGGTTCGATCAGGCCGTGCTTCACGGCCAGCAGGGTGATGTTGGCCTGGCGGTGCACGCCCAGCTTTTCCTTGATCGACTGGCTGATATTGCTGATGGTCTTGGTCGACAAATCGAGCTTCTCGGCGATTTCGGCATTGGTCATGCCCTCGGCCATCAGCTTGAAGATCTCGAGCCCGCGTTCGTCGAGCTGCGATTGCGGCGTGACGTCGCCGCGCACCGCCATGCTGGCCAGGCGCGAAGCGATCTGCGGCAGGAAGTACAGCTTGCCGTCGTGGGCGTGGCGCACCGCGGTGACCAGGTCGGAGGGGTCGCAATCTTTCGTGACGAAGGCGTGCGCGCCCATGCGATAGGTTTCCTTGATCAGGCTGTCCTGGTCGAACTGGCTCAGGAAGATGATCTTCGCGCGCGGGTCGTCCTTCAGGATGCTTTGCGCGGCATCGAGGCCGGTGAGCTCCGTCCCGAAACGCATGTCGAGGATGACCACGTCGGGCTGCTGCGACGCGTACAGCGCCACCGCCTCGCTCGGGGTCTTGGCCTGGCCCACCACCTGCATGCCTGCCGCTTCCAGCGACATGGCAAAGCCGGTCATGACGATCGGATGGTCGTCGGCCAGCATCACGCGAATCGGTTTTTTCTGTTCGGACACCACTTTTGCTCCTGTCTTGAGGCCCGCTTACATTCGCTTACCAAGTTCTGGCATCTATGTGTGCCAACTGACGGAAAGGGTGCGGGTAATAGGAGGATTATTTCATACAACGCGTCACGATGCGAGTGCCCGCTGTTCCTCCTGCGCCGGCGCTCGATCGCTTGCATATGGAATCAAAATTACTACGAAATCGCTTTACAGATTGCTAGGCTCTAGCATATATTGGTTCCATCACCTGTTCGATGCATATCTTTCCTGAAGCAAAAAGTTCTGCGACCCCCATCGCTAGACGACAAGAAAAGGAGATCGCCATGCACTTCTCGCAAATCAATGATGCCCCCGGCGGCAAGGCCGGCAAGTTCGCCCTGGTCGCCGGCCTGCACGCCCTGGTCGCAGTCGGGATGGTCAACATGATGAACACCAAGACCATCAGCCTGCCCACGCTGATCGACGACAAGATCGTCTGGATGCAGCCCGAGATCCCGCCGCCACCGCCGCCAGAACCGCCACAGCCGCAGCAGCGGGTTTCGAAGCCCGACATCGTGGTGCCGAAGACGGAAGTGGAAGTGCCGCCGCCGCCGGTGCAGGACCAGGTGCAAGCGAGCACCGAGCCCAATCCGGCACCGGAACCGGCCCTGCCTTCGCAGAACGACGCGCCTCCGGCGCCGCCGACCACCAACAGCAATCCGGGCGAGATGCGCAGCGCCGTGCTGGCCGACGCCAATGGCTGCGCCAAGCCGGACTACCCGGTGAATGCGGCGCGCAATGGCGACACCGGCACCGTGACGCTGGCCCTGATGGTGGGCGCCGACGGCCGGGTGCAGGGTTCGCGCGTGCAGAAATCGAGCGGCTCGCGTGACCTGGACCGCGCCGCGGTCAATGCCCTGAGCCTGTGCCAGTTCAAGCCGGCCATGAATGGCGGCGTCGCCGAAGCCGGCTGGGCGCAGATCGCCTACGTCTGGACCCTCGAGTAAGCCTGACCGTTTTTCCCCTCTTCGCCCGCCCCAGCTTCTAGCCTGGCGGGCTTTTTTTCGCCCGCAGTTTCGCTATTCGCCCCGGAGGCCGCCTACCTACACACCCGCAGCACCGACAACAACACCAACAAATGGAGAGAGAAGATGCATACCGCTGGATCCTTGAGGGCGCCGCCGCGCGCCCTGGGCCTGGCCGCGCTGGCGGCCGCCTGCCTGACCCTGGTGGCACTGGCCTGGCTGGCCATTGCCCCCGCCCCGCCCCCATCCCTGCCCGCTGCGGCGCCCCAGCTCGAGCGCATGCTGCGCCACGTGGCGGTGCTGGCAAGCGAACCGCGGCCGATTGCCACCAGGGCCAATGCAAGGGCGCGCGACTACATCCTGGGCCAGCTGCGCGGCATGGGCTTGAGCCCCCTGGTCCAGAAAACCACCGTGCAGAAGTCGGTGATCCAGTACTGGGGCGGCAGGCATGTGACCGTGGGGGTGGTCCACAACATCCTCGTGCGCATTCCGGGCAGCGCAGCCGGCGCTGCGCAGCGTCCGTCGCTGCTGCTCGCGGCGCACTACGACACCGGCAAGGCCACGCTGGGCGCGGCGCGCTCGGGCGCGCAGGTGGCGGCGTTGCTGGAAACCGCGCGGGTGCTGCGTTCGGGCCCTGCGCCGGCGAACGACATCGTGCTGCTGTTCGCCGATGGCGACAGCGTCGGCGCGCTCGGGGCGCAGGGCTTCGCGGAGCAGCATCCGTGGGCGCGCCAAGTGGGACTGGCCCTGCGCTTTGACAGCGCGGGCAGTAGCGGGCCGCCGGTGTTGTATGACGCTGCCGGCGCCGGCAGCGCCGTCCTGCGCGGCGTCCCCGCGGCGGTGCCGGGCATCGATGGCACTTCGCTGACGGCCGGGCTGGCCAAGCTTCTGCCCGACACGCTGCGCATCGGGCCACTCGCCGGCATGGATGCCCCTGCCCTGCTGTTCGCGAATACCGGCAAGCTTTTCGATGCCGAAGGCGTGCTCGATACGCCGCAGCGCCTGGACCCGGCCATGCTGGCGCAACTGGGCGACACCATGTTGCGCCTGGCGCGCCACTTCGGCGACGCCCCGCTGGCGCGCGGGGCGCACGGTGCGCACAGCTATTTCGCCCTGCCGCTGGTGGGCAGCGTCCAGCATCCGGCGCTGTTGTCCTGGGCTCTCGCGGCGCTGTGCTGCCTGATGCTGGTGCGCGGCTACCGCAGGGCGCTGGCGGAGTCGGATACTACCGTCGCGCCGCTGGTGCAGGGTTTTTTTGGCATCGCGCTGGTGCTGCTGGCGGCGCGCATGGGCCTGTGGGAGCGGCGCGAGGAAGTGGCCGCGTTGACGCAGGCGGCCGGCAAGGAGCCGGTGCTGGTGTTCGCGATCATGTGCGGCTGCCTGTTCATCGGCGCGCTCTACCTGCTGCGCTGGGCGGCCGGCGGCGTGCCGGTCTTCCTTGGGGCGATGGCCTGGATCACCGCGGTGCTGGCCGGGGTGCTGCTGGTGGCGCCCGCCGTGGCCTATTTGCTGGCCTGGCCGCTGGCGGCGGCGCTCGGCGCCTTTACGGCGCTGCGGGCTGTCCGCGGCTTGTGGGCACGCCTCGCGCTCGTCGCGGCCGGGCTCACCCCGGCGCTGGTGCTGTTCCTGCCCGCCGTCGCTGATGCCTGGACCGCGCAGGCGCCGCAGGGGCTGTACGTGCCCGCGCTGGTAATCGCCATCCTGATGCTGCTGTTCGCGAGCATATTCCTGCTGCTGCCGCTCGGGCGCGTCGCCGGGCCCGCGCTGGCGCTGGTGTTTGCCGGCTGCGCGGTGCTGCCGCCTTCCGTATCCGATGCGGCGGCAGGGCCCGCACCGCAGGAACACCCGTCCATCGAGCCGAACCGGCTGGTCTATTTCAAGGACATGAACAGCTGGCGCGCCTACTGGCTGCTGCCGCCGCAAGCGCTCGACGCCTGGTCGAAGGATTTGTTCCCGGACCTGGCCCAGCCTGCGATCCATGTGGATGTCTTCGGCTGGCACAGCCCTCGTCAGTGGTATGCGATTGCACCGCGCGAAGACCGCATCGCCTTCCCCGAAGCCTTTCTGCTGAAGAATCCGGCCCTGGCCTGGACCAATGCGAAGCCGACGACGCGGCAGGTCGAGTTCACGCTGCGTTCGAAGAACCGCGCGCCGCACATCGAGCTGTGGGCCGCCGGCACCAAGCCGCTCCGCTCGACCATGAACGGGCGGGTGCTGACCGCCAGCGAAGGCGGATGGTCGATGTCGCTGTACGGGATGGAGGACCAGCTGCTGCGCTTTACCCTCAATGCCAAGGGCGAAGACCTGCTGGCGATCGTGGTCGAGGAGCGCATGCCCGGTTTGCCGACCCACCTGCTGCCGCCCGGCGCACCGCCGCGGATGCCGGGAACGGGCATGACAATCTCCTCGGACGTGCTGCGGTTTTACTGAGAAGTTGGCATACAATGGTCGGCGCCCGCCGCGCACTATCGGCGTCCTACCATTCACGTTTAATTAATCTACGCAGCAGGATTCCATGCACAAGATCGTCTCCTCCGTTGTCCTCACCGCCCTCGCGGGCAGCCTGGCACTGGCCTATCCGGCCCACGCCGCCGGCGCAGCCAAGTCACAGGTTGCGACCGTCAAGGAAGCGCCGCTGCGCGCCCACCTGGCCTTCCTGTCGTCCGATGCGGTCGAAGGCCGCGGCACCGGCCAGCGCGGTGGCGAACTGACCGTCACCTATCTCGAAACGCAAGCCGCGGCCGCGGGCCTGAAGCCCGCCAACAACGGCAGCTTCCGCCAGCCGGTGAAGATCGCGGGCGTGCGCTCGCTGCCGCAGAAAAGCAATCTCGGCATCACGGCCGGCGGCCAGACGCTGCCGCTGCAATTCGGTTCCGACTGGGTCTGGGGCCCGGGCGACGCCAAGCCTGACCACACGCTCGACGCTGAGATGGTGTTCGTCGGCTACGGCATCAACGCGCCGGAAGAAGGCTGGGACGATTTCAAGGGCATGGACGTCAAGGGCAAGGTCGTCGTCATGATGGTGAACGACCCGGCGCCGACCGCCGCCGAGCCGAAGCGCTTCAACGGCGCCGGCCTGACCTATTACGGCCGCTGGACCTATAAACTGGAAGAAGCCGCGCGCCAGGGCGCCGCCGGCGTGTTGCTGATCCACACCGACGCATCGGCCTCCTACGGCTGGAGCGTGGTGCAGAACAGCTGGGCCGCGGCCGAGCGCTTCCAGCTGGCCGAGGGCAAGCTGGGTACCGGCCTGCAGGGCTGGATGATTGACGCCACCGCGCGCAAGCTGTTCGCCGCCAGCGGCCAGGATCTCGACAAGCTGCGCCTTACGGCCGAAGACAAGGCCTTCAAGCCGGTCGTGCTCAACGCCCGCGTGAGGGGCGAGGCGCGCGCGGAAGTGCGCACGCTGAACGAATTCAACGTGGCCGGCATCGTGCCGGGCACCGACCCGAAGCTCAAGGACGAAGTCGTGGTCTACAGCGCGCACTGGGACCACATGGGCAAGCAGGGTAGCGAGGGCGACACCATCTTCAACGGCGCCGTCGACAATGCTTCGGGCACCGCCGCGCTGCTGGCGATGGCCGCCGAAGCCGTGCGCAATCCGGCCAAGCGCAGCCAGATGTTCCTGTGGGTCGCGGCCGAAGAACAGGGCCTGCTGGGCAGCGCGGCCTACGCCACCAAGCCGCTGTGGCCAATCGAAAAAACCGTCGCCAACCTGAACCTGGACAGCCTGAACTTCGTGGGCCTGGTCAAGGACGTCAGCACCCCGGGCAGCGAGCGCACCGACCTGGGCGCGATGGCCGCCGCCACCGCCAGGAATATGGGCCTGCAGATCGCCGAGGCCAAGCCGGACCTGGCCGGCGGCTACTTCCGCAGCGACCACTTCAGCTTCGCCAAGGCCGGCGTGCCGGCGTTCTCGGTGGGTGCGGGCCACGGCTGGGTGAAGGACGTCGAGGCCAGCGAGGCCAAGCAGAAGGCCTACCGCGCGCGCTACCACCAGGTGTCGGACGAATACGATCCGAACTGGGACCTGTCGGGCATGGTGCAACAGGCGCAGTTCACGCTGAACCTGGGCCGCATGGTCGCGGATTCGCCGAAGGCGCCGATGTGGAAGGCGGGTGATCCGTTCGGGAAGGCGCGCACGGCGGCGAAATAGGCTCGCAGTACCACAGGACGGTATGCCGTCGTGATTCGTAGCGTGGGCAGGTTTCCTGCCCACGCGGCGCAGGCGATTCCCCGCGACGGGTAGAGCCGCCCACCCTATAGGCGACGTGAAATTTTATTTCACCGAAGCTGCATTGATGAAATTTTATTTCAGCTACTGAATCACCCCACAAGCCATCCGCGCACCCCCACCACCGAGCGGCGCAGGATGGTCAGCATGATTATCCCCACCCGCATGCACCATCAAGGCCTTGCCCTTGACGTCCGCCATCTTCAGCCGCGGCGCCAGCACCGGGTTGGCCGACGCCCCATTCGCATCGACGCTCAAGGCCGGCAAATCGCCCAAATGACCCTCGCCCCAGGGCAGGCCGTGCTTGCCTGTCTTGGCGGGATCGAGGTGGCCGCCCGCGGCGCCTGCCGCTACCGTCTTGCCATCCTTCTGGTTCGGGCCGCAGCTGCCGTTTTCGTGCACATGAAAGCCGTGCAGGCCGGCAGGCAGGCCACTCAGGGAAGGCGTGAACACGAGGCCATGCGGCGTCTCGCTGATGGTGACGGCGCCCACGTTGGCGCCCTCGCCCTTCTCGGTCGCCATCTTCATGGTCACCTTCACGTCGGCAGCATGGGCGGCGGCGCAGCTCGCGCCCAACAGGACGGCACAGATCCAGCGAATGGTCATGACAAGCTCCTTGGGAGTCGGTTGAATGAACGAGAACCGGAACAAGTGTATGCCATCCCCCTGGATGGGGGCGTCCTGCTGGGGAGCCTGCGCAGAAGCGAACCCCAGTCCGTGGCCGGAATGCCAGGTCTTTCGGCAAGGCCGGCGACAGGCCGGACTCGCCGGTGCCCGGCCGGCAAACATCAAGCTAGTTCGGCCACATCCGGTTCTGCCCTGCGCTGCTCCGCTTCCTGCGCAGCCTGCGAGCACTGCGGCAGCTGCGCCAGGATGTCCGCCAGTGCGCGGAACTCCACCGGCTTCACCAGGTGATAGTCGAAGCCGGCCGCTTTTGAAAGGTCGCGGTCGCGCTCCTGGCCGTAGCCGGTCAGCGCGATGAACACCGCCTGCGGATGCTCGCGGCGCAGGCGGCGCGCCAGTTCATAGCCGGTCATGTCGGGCAGGCCGATGTCGAGGATGAAGGCGTGGGTATGCGCGATCCCGCTCGAGGCCAGCGTGCGCACGCCGTCCTCGAACACGTTCACGCTATGGCCCTGCGCGCGCAGCAGCACCGCCAGCGACTGGGCCGCGTCGGCATTGTCATCGACGATGGTCAAGGTGCACGGCGCCACGGAGCGTGCCGCCGCTTGCAGGTGCGCGGGGCCGGGGACGCCCGCCGCATCGACCAGCGGCAGCAGCACCGACACCGAGGTGCCCAGGTTCAGGCCATCGCTGTGCGCCTCGACCTGGCCGCCGTGCATCTGGACGATGCTCTTGACCAGCGCCAGGCCGATACCGAGGCCGCCCTGCGAGCGGTCCGGCGTGCGCTCGGCCTGCGTGAACAGGTCGAACACGTGCGGCAGCAGCTTGGCGTCCATGCCGCTGCCGTTGTCGATCACGGTCATGCGCGCCGCATCGAGCCCGGCTTCCAGGCGCAGCGTGATGCGGCCCTGCGGCGGCGTGTACTTGGCCGCGTTGTTGAGCAGGTTGACCAGCACCTGCACCAGGCGCGTGCGGTCGCCCGCCACCACCACCGGCAGCGCCGGCGCTTCCACCGTCAGCAGGTGCTCGCGCGCCTCGATGTGCGGGCGCGCCTGCTCGACGGCGGCGCGCAGCACCGCGTCCAGGTCAAGCGGTTCGGTGTCCAGCTTGACCAGGCCGCGCGTCACGCGTGAGACGTCCAGCAAATCGTCCACCAGCTCCGTCATGTGGCGCACCTGGCGCGAGATGATGTTGCCGGCCTTGAGGCGCAGGTTCTCGTCCACGGTCGGCAGCTTGAGCAGCTGCGCCGCATTCGTGATCGGCGCCAGCGGGTTGCGCAGCTCGTGCGCCAGCATGGCCAGGAACTCGTCCTTCATCTTGCTGTGGCGCTCGGCCTCGGCGCGCGCGGCGCGTTCGCTGGCGAGTAATCCTTCGCGTTCCTTCGCCGCGCGCTGGGCCAGCTCATACAGGCGCGCATTGTCGATGGCCACCGCGGCCTGCGACACGAAGCCGGTGATGAGCTGCTCGGTGCGCTCGTCGAACATTTTCGTCTGCGAGTGGCCGAAGAACAGCCCGCCGAGCACCTCGCCCGAGCGCGAATACACCGAGGCCGCCAGGTAGCTGCGCACCGGCAGGTGCCCTTTCGGCATGCCGTGGTGCGGCCCCATGCTGCCGTAGCGCGGGTCCTTGGTGATGTCGTCGCTGCGGATCGGCACCGCGCCATGGAAGGTGGGGCCGAAGAGCGCGGTCGGGCGCGGATGGCCCAGGTGGGCAAAGGCTTCGCGCGGCGCGCCGCTGAGCGTATAGAGCAGGAAGGCGTCGCCGTTGTCGTCCTTGCCGTTGTAGAAGAAGGAGCCGAATTCGGCGCCGGTCAGTTCGGTGGCGGCGTCGGTGATCGACTGCAGCAGGGTATCGATGTCGAGCGTCGAGGCCAGCGCCTTGCCGGCGCGGTTGAGCAGTTCGAGGATGCGCGTCTCTTCGCGCAGCGCCTCTTCGGCGCGGATCCGGCGCAGCGCCTCCCAGGTGCGGCGCGCCAGGTCTTCGGCCAGCGTGCGCTCGTCGTCGGTCCAGCGGTAGGCATGGTCCTTGTACAGGAAGCCGGCGCCGTGCAGGCGGTTGCCGTCCTTCAGGGGAATGACGATCACGGAATGGATGCCGAGCGCCAGGCAAGGCATGGCGACCGGCGCGCAGTCCGGGTCGGTCTTGACGTCGTTGATGCAGATGGTGGTGCCGGCGCGCAGCGCCTCTAACTGCGCGGGCGAGAGCATGTCGAGCGGCAGCGTGCCCTGCGCGCCACCGGTCTCGACGCCCTCCATCCATTCTTCCTTCACCGCGAAGCCGCGCTGCTCCTCGTCGAGCTCGGCGTAGGCGACTTTCGAGCCGGTGAAGTATTCGCTGGTGAGGCGGATGGTGGCCTTGAGCATCGGGCCGAATTCGGTCTCGCGGCGCAAGGTGTCGGCCAGCTTGAGCTGGTAGGCCTGGCGGCGTTCGCCCATCACGGCCTTGGTGGTTTCCACGCAGGTGGCGAAGACGCCTTTGATCGCGCCGGACGCGCTGTAGATCGGGCTATATGAGTGGCTGAAGTAGCAGCTCTCGGCAAAGCCATTGCGGTTGAGCGTGATCTGGAATTCGTCGTCGGCGAAGGTTGCGCCCTGGCGTACCTGCTCCCACAGCGGTGCGATGGTCGGCCAGGCCTCGGACCAGGTGATGCGGGTGTCGACGCCCAATGCGTTGTCTGCTTTCGCCCCCAGGATGGGGAGATAGGCGTCGTTGAAGAACTGAATGTACGAGTCGCCCCAGGCGAGGTAGGCCGGCATGCGCAGGTCGAGCACGGTGCGCACCGCGTGCTTCAGGCTTTGCGGCCAACTGGCAACCGGGCCGACCGCGGTGGTCTCCCAAGGGAAGGCGCGCATCTGGCGCTCCATCTCCGTGATGCGGCTGTCCGGCATGGCAGGCGCGCGAGTGGCGTCCGGGGTCGCGTCAAATGGCCAGGGCATATTGCTCGGTGGGGTAAGAAGTATGGAAAGATCGATGAATCAGCAGCGGATCATAGCAGTCATTACGCAGGATGGGCGTACGGATGAGTAAACGGCAAACATAGCATGGGCGCGCTGCACACCTCCATTGCGTAACCACCGATCGCTTTTATTCAGCGTCAATATTGCACGCCGAAATTCCCCAAGAATGGCTCCTTCGGCTGCTCAGGCAGGGTCAACAAGGGGACACGATGAGGGGGAAACATCAATGCAGGATACTCGCGGCTTTTTCGTTCTTCCGCAAGGCTTTGAAGGCGGCGGCTACTGCGTACGTGTACGGCACACCTGAGGTTCCAACCGCACCGCTCCCACAGGAGCGGGCTGGAGGTTGACATACGTGCGATCCGTAGGGATGGGAGGGAAGCACCGTGTAATCGGCTGGATGGCCAGTACGATCAAGGGGCAACAGCCAAGCTCATCGGTCTTTTCCTGCAGCACCCCATAGTGAAGGCAGTCCGATTCAACGATATTTCCATCCCTGGCGTCCGTTCACTGGCCGGTCATCACGATCATTTTCATGTCGAAGTGCGTTTTTGAGGCGAGGCATGTTCACACTAACTTTTCTGTTGGTCGCATGTCGTTTGCCGTGAGCGCTAGCGCCGAGGACAGCGGGCCTGGCCCTTATAAGAAGGCAGCGACGACCTACCGCATCTACGGCGGTAGCTTGGGGGATGCGACGGCGCCGACTGTCAAAGATAAGAAGATCGCCATTTCAATGGAAGGGCGGGCTGCCAGGGAGCTGTTCGATGCGATCGGTCCTGATCAGCACGACGCGTGCACTGAGGGCACCGGCACGCGTGTCAGGTTCCGTGACAAAGGCAATCTGATGTGCAGCCGGCAATGACAGCAATGCGCCATCCTGCAGGCTGACTGAATCGAGGAGCGTTACGATTTGCGGCGGCGCGCTGCGCCCATGCCCAGCAAGGCCAGGCCGAACAAGGCCACGGATGCGGGCTCCGGCACGTCGGCCGCGGTACCGTGCAGGCGGAATGCCATGTCACCGATCGTCGTCGAAGTTTGGACGAAGGACATGTTCGCGAACTGCGCCATGCTTCCGTCGCCACCCGTCATGCCGTACAAGCCGGTCTGGGTCCAGTTGGCGGTCAATGCCGTCATGCCGATCCAGTATCGGGTGTTGGCCAGCATGTCGAAGCCGCTGAAATCCGCATGCAAGCGATGCTGTCCGTCGTTGGCGCCGTCAGTATCGACGATGGAGGTGACCGAGTTGAAGCTGGCAATGACGTCGCCGGGGATGCCTGCATCGCTCCATATCGTGATCTGCACGGCGTCGCCCACGAAACCGAAGAAGTCGCTGCTATAGATGTCCATCCCGTTGATCCGCGTCGTGTTGTTGAACGACACCTGATCGGCGAAGTGCTGGATCGGCAAGGTGTTGGTCCAGCGATCACCGGATGCGTTGTCCGAGCTCGCAACCGGGCTGTAATCCCAGACGATCGATGCAAAACTCGAGCTTGCTGCGAAACTGAACAGGACGCTGGCGACAACTTTGGACATGAATTTGTAAGACATGGATTGATCCTAGTGTGGAGAATTGTTATGAATTTCTAATATTTATTTAAAGCAATTCTCGTACCAGAACTTTCTTACTGGTATTTTTACTTTTGCAATCATTGACTTAGGAATTCAGGATTGCGCGTCGAACGAATTGTCCACATGACGACAGCGCCACTGTAAAACTTTCCGACAGCGCACATGATGCGGCAAAAAAAACGGCACCCCTCAGGGTGCCGTTCTCATTCAGCCAGCTAAACGATTACTCGTCGTCGCCATGATGCTGCTCAGCCGGAGCCGCAGCATTCTGCTGGTCTTCCATCGCCTGCAGTTCGGCAGCCATGTTGGCCTTCTCCTGCTGCAGCAGTGCCTGGCGCTCTTCCGCCTCCCACACTTCCTTCTCTTTCTTGGCGCGATGGAATGCCAGGCCGGTACCGCCAGGGATCAGGCGGCCGACGATGACGTTTTCCTTCAGGCCGCGCAGGCCGTCGCGCTTGCCCATGATCGCAGCTTCGGTCAGCACGCGGGTGGTTTCCTGGAACGATGCGGCCGAGATGAACGAATCGGTCGACAGCGATGCCTTGGTAATACCCAGCAGGACGTTCTCGTAGGTCGCTTGCAGTTTGCCTGCGGCTTCCATGCGGTCGTTCTCTTCCAGCAGTTCCGAACGCTCCACCTGCTCGCCGACGATGTAGTCGGTGTCGCCGGCTTCGACGATGGCCACGCGGCGCAGCATCTGGCGCACGATCACTTCGATGTGCTTGTCGTTGATCTTCACGCCTTGCAGACGGTAGACGTCCTGCACTTCGTCGACGATGTAACGTGCCAGCGCTTCGATACCCAGCAGGCGCAGGATGTCCTGCGGATCGGCTGGACCATCGACGATCATCTCGCCCTTGTTCACGACTTGACCATCGTGGACCAGCACTTGCTTGTCCTTGGTGATCAGGAACTCGTGCTTGTTGCCGTCCATGTCCGTGATTTCCAGACGCTGCTTGCCCTTGGTTTCTTTACCGAAGGCGACGGTACCGGTGACTTCGGCCAGCATGCCCGCGTCTTTCGGCGAACGTGCTTCGAACAATTCGGCCACGCGTGGCAGACCACCGGTAATGTCGCGGGTCTTCTGCGATTCGGTCGGGATACGTGCCAGCACTTCACCCACCGAGACGCTTTGGCCGTCTTTCACCATGATCAGCGCGCCAACCTGGAAACCGATCGTCACGGCGTGTTCGGTGCCGGCGATCTTCACTTCCTGGCCTTCTTCGTTCAGCAGCTTGACCTGCGGACGCACAACCTTGCCTGCGGAACCACGACGCTTCGGATCGATCGCGACCAGGGTCGACAGGCCGGTCACTTCGTCGACCTGGCGAGCGACGGTGACGCCCTCTTCCACGTTCTCGAACTTGATCGTACCTGCGTACTCGGTGATGATCGGACGGGTCAGCGGATCCCAGGTTGCCAGGGCGGTGCCGGCCTTGACTGCCTGGCCATCCTTGACGATCAGGGTCGCGCCGTACGGCACCTTGTGACGCTCGCGCTCACGGCCGTGGTCGTCGGTGATCAGCACTTCGCCCGAACGGGTAATGACGATTTGCGCGCCCTTGCCGTTGGTGACGTAACGCATGGTCGCCGTGAAGCGGACCGTACCGTTCGACTTGGCTTCGACCGACGATGCCACTGCTGCACGCGATGCCGCACCACCGATGTGGAAGGTACGCATGGTCAGCTGGGTACCCGGCTCACCGATCGACTGTGCTGCCACGACGCCGACTGCTTCGCCGCTGTTGACCATCGAGCCGCGGCCCAGGTCGCGACCGTAGCAGGATGCGCACAAGCCGTAACGGGTGTCGCAGTTCAGCGGGGTGCGGACCTTGACTTCGTCGATGCCGAGGCGTTCGATCTCTTCGACCATGTCTTCGTCCAGCAGCGTGCCGGCTTCGTACACGGTTTCCTGGGTTTCAGGATTGACGACATCGTTGCCCGTCACGCGGCCGAGGATACGGTCGCGCAGCGCTTCGATGACTTCACCGCCTTCGACCATCGCCTTCATGAAGGTGCCGTTGGTGGTGCCGCAATCGTCCTCGATGACCACCAGGTCCTGGGTCACGTCGACCAGGCGGCGGGTCAGGTAACCCGAGTTTGCCGTCTTCAGCGCGGTGTCGGCCAGACCCTTACGGGCGCCGTGCGTCGAGATGAAGTACTGCAGAACGTTCAGGCCTTCGCGGAAGTTCGCGGTAATCGGCGTTTCGATAATCGAACCGTCCGGCTTGGCCATCAGGCCTCGCATACCAGCCAGCTGGCGAATCTGCGCTGCCGAACCACGGGCGCCCGAGTCGGCCATCATGTAAATCGCGTTGAACGATTCCTGGGTGCCTTCGGTGCCGTCGCGGCGGGTGACCGGCTCGACTTTGAGCTGGTCCATCATCGCCTTGCCGACTTCATCCGAGGTCTTGCCCCAGATGTCGACGACCTTGTTGTAACGCTCGCCGGCGGTGACCAGGCCCGAGCTGTACTGCTGCTCGATCTGCTTCACTTCCGCTTCGGCGGTCGCGATCATGCCCTTCTTGACGTCCGGGATCTTCATGTCGTCGACGGCGATCGAGATACCGGCGCGCGTCGCCAGGCGGAAGCCCGACTGCATCAGCTTGTCGGCGAACACGACGGTCGCACGCAGGCCGCACTTGCGGAACGACGTGTTGATCAGCTTCGAGATTTCCTTCTTCTTCAGCGAGCGGTTCAGCACGCTGAACGGCAGGCCTTTAGGGAGGATCTCGGACAGGATCGCACGGCCGACGGTGGTCTCGTAGCGCGTGACGGTGCGCTCGAATTCCTCGGTGCCGGCAACGCGTGGGTATTCGACGATACGCACGGTGATGCGGGTCGCGAGTTCCACTTCCTTGTTGTCGTACGCGCGGATGACTTCCGACACGTCCGGGAACATCATGCCTTCGCCCTTGGCGTTGATCGCCTCGCGGCTCGCGTAGTACAGGCCCAGCACGATGTCCTGGGACGGGACGATCGACGGTTCGCCGTTCGACGGGAACAGGATGTTGTTCGACGCCAGCATCAGCGTACGCGCTTCCATCTGCGCTTCGATCGACAGCGGGACGTGGACTGCCATCTGGTCACCGTCGAAGTCGGCGTTGAACGCCGCGCAGACGAGTGGGTGCAGCTGGATGGCCTTGCCTTCGATCAGGACCGGCTCGAACGCCTGGATACCGAGGCGGTGCAGGGTTGGTGCACGGTTGAGCATGACCGGGTGTTCCTTGATGACTTCTTCAAGGATGTCCCAGACCACTGGTTCCTGGATTTCGACCAGCTTCTTGGCCGCCTTGATGGTCGTTGCCAGACCCATCAGTTCGAGCTTGTTGAAGATGAACGGCTTGAACAGTTCCAGGGCCATCAGCTTCGGCAGGCCGCACTGGTGCAGTTTCAGCTGTGGGCCGACCACGATGACCGAACGGCCCGAGTAGTCGACGCGCTTGCCCAGCAGGTTCTGACGGAAACGGCCGCCCTTACCCTTGATCATTTCGGCCAGCGACTTCAGCGGACGCTTGTTAGCGCCGGTCATCGCTTTGCCGCGACGGCCGTTGTCCAGCAGCGAGTCGACTGCTTCCTGCAGCATGCGCTTCTCGTTACGCGTAATGATTTCCGGTGCGCGCAGTTCCATCAGGCGCTTCAGGCGGTTATTACGGTTGATGACGCGGCGATACAGGTCGTTCAGGTCGGAGGTCGCGAAACGGCCACCGTCCAGAGGGACGAGCGGACGCAGCTCCGGCGGCAGGACCGGGAGCACTTCCATGATCATCCAGTCAGGCTTGATGCCCGAACGCTGGAAGGCCTCGAGCACTTTCAGGCGCTTGGCATATTTCTTGATCTTGGCTTCGGATTTCGATTCTTTCAGCTCCACGCGCAGGGCTTCGGCATCGCGGTGGATGTCGATCGAGCGCAGCAGCTCACGGATGCCTTCGGCGCCCATGAATGCGGTGAAGTCGTCGCCGTACTCTTCGTACTTGGCGGCGTAGTCGTCTTCCGACATGATCTGCGACTTCTTCAGCGGGGTCATGCCAGGATCGGTCACGACATATGCTTCGAAGTAGAGGACGCGTTCGATGTCCCGCAGCGTCATGTCCAGGACCATGCCCAGGCGCGACGGCAGCGACTTCAGGAACCAGATGTGCGCGGTTGGCGAAGCCAGTTCGATGTGGCCCATGCGCTCACGGCGCACCTTGGCCAGCGTGACTTCGACGCCGCACTTCTCGCAGATCACGCCACGGTGCTTCAGGCGCTTGTACTTGCCGCACAGGCACTCGTAGTCCTTGATCGGGCCAAAGATCTTGGCGCAGAACAGGCCGTCGCGCTCCGGCTTGAAGGTGCGGTAGTTGATGGTTTCCGGCTTCTTGACTTCGCCGAAGGACCACGAACGGATTTTTTCAGGCGACGCCAGGCCAATCTTGATGGCGTCGAAGGTTTCGTTCGTCTGAACTTGCTTGAATAGATCGAGCAGTGCTTTCATTTATCACTCCAGGTGATTGAATTCTGTACTTGGTACATCTGGTACAACTGCCGCTGCTTCTCGCCGATTTTCGCCGGCGTTTGCGTGAACCACTACTCTTAAAACCGTCATCCCGGCGCAGGCCGGGATCCAATTTTTGCCGGCTATTCGCCGAACTTGGGCCCCGGCCTGCGCCGGGGCGACGTTTCAAGGGCAGCGGGCCAGGCCCGAAGGCTGGCGGCCATGCTGGCCCTGCCTAGCTGCTTAGTTACGCTCGAGATCGATGTCGATACCCAGCGAACGGATTTCCTTCACCAGCACGTTGAACGATTCCGGCATGCCGGCGTCGATCACATGGTCGCCCTTGACCAGGTTCTCGTACACCTTGGTGCGGCCGTTCACGTCATCGGACTTCACGGTCAGCATTTCCTGCAGCACGTAGGACGCGCCGTAGGCTTCCAGTGCCCACACTTCCATCTCACCGAAGCGCTGGCCGCCGAACTGGGCTTTACCGCCCAGTGGCTGCTGCGTCACGAGCGAGTAAGGACCGGTCGAACGCGCGTGCATCTTGTCGTCCACCAGGTGGTGCAGCTTCAGCATGTGCATGAAGCCGACGGTGACCTTGCGCTCGAATGCTTCGCCGGTGCGGCCGTCGAACATCGTGACCTGGTTCTTCGACGGGGTCATGCCCAGCTGGGCAGCGATCTCGTCAGGGAATGCCAGGTCCAGCATGCGGCGGATTTCCGTTTCGTGGGCGCCATCGAAGACCGGGGTCGCGAACGGCACGCCGTTCTTGAGGTTCTTCGCCAGGGTCAGGATTTCTTCATCGGAGAAGCTGTCCAGGTCTTCCTTGCGGCCGGTCTCGTTGTAGATCTGGTTCAGGAAGCCGCGCAGTTCTTCCGCTTTCGCCGAAGCACGCAGCATGTCGCCGATACGCAGGCCCAGGCCCTTGGCCGCCCAACCGAGGTGGGTTTCCAGGATCTGGCCGACGTTCATACGCGACGGCACGCCCAGCGGGTTCAGCACGACGTCTGCAGGCGTACCATCGGCCATGAACGGCATGTCTTCCACCGGCACGATACGCGAGACCACACCCTTGTTACCGTGGCGGCCCGCCATCTTGTCGCCCGACTGCAGGCGGCGCTTGACGGCCAGGTAGACCTTGACCATCTTTTGCACGCCAGGCTGCAGCTCGTCGCCTTGCGTGAGCTTCTTGCGCTTCTCTTCGAAGGCCAGGTCGAACTGGTGGCGCTTCTCGTTGATCGATTCCTTGATCGCTTCCAGCGCGTTCGCGGTGTCGTCGTCCGCAGGGCGGATGTCGAACCAGTGGAACTTGTCGAGGTCAGCCAGGTATTCCTGGGTGATCGCGGCGCCCTTGGCCAGCTTCTTCGGACCGCCGTTGACGATCTTGCCGGTCAACATGCGCTCCAGACGCTGGAAGGCATCGCCTTCGACGATACGCATCTGGTCGTTCAGGTCCAGGCGATAGCGCTTGAGTTCATCGTCGATGATCTGCTGGGCGCGCTTGTCGCGCTGGATGCCTTCACGGGTGAAGACCTGGACGTCGATCACGGTGCCGATCATGCCCGATGGCACGCGCAGCGAGGTGTCTTTCACGTCCGATGCTTTTTCGCCGAAGATCGCGCGCAGCAGCTTTTCTTCCGGGGTCAGCTGGGTCTCGCCTTTCGGGGTGACCTTACCGACCAGCACGTCGCCAGCCTGCACTTCGGCGCCGATGTAGACGATGCCCGATTCATCCAGGCGCGCCAGCTGGTTTTCAGCCAGGTTCGAGATGTCGCGGGTGATTTCTTCCGCGCCGAGCTTGGTGTCGCGAGCAACAACCGACAGCTCTTCGATGTGGATCGAGGTGTAACGGTCGTCCTTGACGACGTTTTCCGAGATCAGGATCGAATCCTCAAAGTTCAGGCCGTTCCACGGCATGAACGCCACCAGCATGTTCTGGCCCAGGGCCAGTTCGCCCAGGTCGGTCGATGCGCCGTCGGCAATCACGTCGCCACGGGCAACGCGGTCGCCGACCTGCACGATCGGACGCTGGTTGATGTTGGTGTTCTGGTTCGAACGGGTGTACTTGATCAGGTTGTAGATGTCGACGCCGACTTCGCCCGCGGTTGCTTCGTCGTCGTTGACGCGAATCACCACACGGCCTGCATCGATGTAGTCCACCACGCCGCCACGCAGGGCCTGCACGGTGGTACCCGAGTCGACTGCCACGGTGCGCTCGATGCCGGTACCGACAAAGGCTTTTTCCGGACGCAGGCAAGGCACGGCCTGGCGCTGCATGTTGGCGCCCATCAGTGCACGGTTCGCATCATCGTGTTCCAGGAACGGAATCAGCGAGGCTGCGACCGACACGATCTGGCCTGGCGCCACGTCCATGTACTGGATGCGCTCTGGCGAGACCAGGATGGTTTCGCCGGCTTCGCGCGCCGACACCAGTTCGTCGATCAGCTGGCCCTCTTCATTGATCGCGGCGTTCGCCTGAGCAATGATGTAGCGGCCTTCTTCGATCGCCGACAGGTATTCGATCTTGTCGGTGACCTTGGAACCGTCGACCTTGCGGTACGGGGTTTCCAGGAAGCCGTATTCGTTCAGGCGGGCATACAGTGCCAGCGAGTTGATCAGGCCGATGTTCGGGCCTTCAGGCGTTTCGATCGGGCACACGCGGCCGTAGTGGGTCGGGTGCACGTCGCGCACCTCGAAGCCTGCACGTTCGCGGGTCAAACCGCCCGGTCCAAGAGCCGAGACGCGGCGCTTGTGGGTGACTTCCGACAGCGGGTTGGTCTGGTCCATGAACTGCGACAGCTGCGACGAACCGAAGAACTCGCGGATCGCGGCCGAGATCGGCTTGCTGTTGATCAGGTCATGCGGCATCAGGTTGTCCGCTTCGGCCTGGCCGAGGCGTTCCTTGACGGCGCGTTCCACACGCACCAGGCCGGCGCGGAACTGGTTCTCAGCCAGTTCGCCGACGCAACGCACGCGACGGTTACCCAGGTGATCGATGTCATCGACTTCGCCGCGGCCATTGCGCAGCTCGACGAGGATCTTGATCACGGCCAGGATGTCTTCGTTCGACATCGTCATGGCGCCGGTCAGTTCGTCACGGCCGATACGGCGGTTGAACTTCATGCGGCCGACAGCCGACAGGTCGTAGCGCTCAGGGCTGTAGAACAGGCCGTTGAACAGGGCTTCGACCGATTCTTCGGTTGGCGGTTCGCCAGGACGCATCATGCGGTAGATCGCCACGCGAGCGGCGGTCTGGTCGGCGGTGTCGTCGGTGCGCAGGGTCTGCGAGATGTAGCCGCCCTGGTCCAGGTCGTTCGTGTAGAGCGTCTGGATGTCGGTCACGGAGGCGTCGCGCAGCTTGCCCAGCAGCTCTTCGGTCAGCTCGTCGTTGGCCACGGCGATGACTTCGCCGGTGTCCTGGTCGACGATGTTACGTGCCAGCACGCGGCCGAGCAGGTAGTCTTCTGGAACCGAAATGCTCTTGATGCCGGCAGCTTCGATGTCGCGCACATGCTTGGCATTGATGCGCTTGTCTTTCGTGACGATGGTCTTGCCCGACTTCGGATCGACGATGTCGAAGCGCGCGACTTCGCCGCGCAGGCGTTCGGACACGAACTCCAGCTCGCCGCCTTCATTGCGGAGGGTGAAATTGTCGAAGACGAAGAAGTTCGCCAGGATCTGCTCCGGCGTCATGCCGATGGCCTTCAGCAGGATCGTGACCGGCATCTTGCGGCGGCGGTCGACGCGGAAGAACAGGATGTCCTTCGGGTCGAACTCGAAGTCCAGCCACGAGCCGCGGTAAGGAATGATGCGTGCCGAGAACAGCAGCTTGCCCGAGGAGTGGGTCTTGCCGCGGTCGTGTTCGAAGAACACGCCTGGCGAGCGGTGCAACTGCGAGACGATGACGCGTTCCGTGCCGTTGATCACGAACGAACCGTTCGTGGTCATCAGCGGCAGTTCGCCCATGTAGACTTCCTGCTCTTTCATTTCCTTCACGACCGGCTTGGTCGGCGATTCCTTGTCCAGAATCACCAGACGCACCTTGGCGCGCAGCGGCGAGGCGAAAGTCAGGCCGCGCTGCTGGCATTCTTTCACGTCAAACGCAGGATCGCCCAGCACATAAGAAAGGAACTCGAGACGCGCAAAACCATTGTGCGACACGATAGGGAAGATGGAGCTGAAGGCAGACTGCAGGCCTTCATTCTTGCGTACGGAGGGAACGGCATCCGCTTGCAGGAAATTCTCGTAGGATTCAAGCTGGGTAGCCAGAAGGTAAGGAACGTTGTGAACGTTGGCGCGCTTCGCGAACGACTTGCGAATGCGCTTCTTCTCAGTAAATGAGTAGTGCATGGACACTCCGTGAGTGACAGAAAGGATGAGAATTCAGGAATTGCCAGTGGTGGAAGCGCCACATGCAAGGCCTGAAGCCTCTGCTTTCCCGTCAGGTGAAAAAGGACGAGCTACTGCTGTGTTACGATATTTCCGTCTGCCGCGGTTATTTGTTGCCGTGCGACAGGTATTGCACACGTTTGCCGCAGGGACGACAAAAGAGCCAAAGCAGCACCACCTCCCTTTCGGCAGGTTTCGCAAGCTTTGACTCCCGCGTTGGGCACCGAAGTGCCCAATGCACATGTATTACTTCAGTTCAGCCTTGGCGCCAGCTTCTTCCAGCTTCTTCTTGGCGGCTTCAGCGTCAGCTTTAGGCATGGCTTCTTTCACGGTCTTTGGTGCACCGTCGACCACGTCCTTGGCTTCTTTCAGGCCCAGACCGGTGATTTCACGGACGGCTTTGATGACGCCGACCTTGTTCGCGCCGATTTCGGTCAGCACGACGTTGAACTCGGTCTGCTCTTCGACAGCAGCAGCAGCAGCGCCGCCGCCAGCTGCAGGAGCCGACATTGCAGCTGCCGACACGCCAAACTTCTCTTCGAATGCCTTGACCAGGTCGTTCAGGTCCATGACGGACATTTCGCTCACTGCGTTCAGGATATCGTCTTTGCTAATTGCCATTTGAAACTCCAAATATGTTGTGTGTGTAGTTCAGGTTGGTACTTGAAAAAAAAGGCTGCGCGGCTATTAAGCTGCAGCGGTTTCTTCGGCTGCAGGAGCAGCTTCCGAACCTTCGCCTTTTTTCGCTGCCAGGGCAGCCAGACCACGTGCAAAGCCCGACACCGGAGCCAGCATCACGCCCAACAGCTGCGAGATGAGGACTTCACGCGAAGGAATGCTTGCCAACGCGGTAACGCCAGCTACATCGAGCTGCTTACCTGCGTAGTTACCGGCTTTCACGACCAGTTTGTCGTTGGTTTTAGCGAAATCATTGATGATTTTCGCTGCTGCAACGGCGTCGTCCGAGATCGAATAGATCAGCGGACCGGTCATGGAATCAGCCAGCGAGGCAAACTGCGTGCCTTCGACAGAGCGACGAGCCAGCGTGTTCTTCAGAACACGCAGGTACACGCCCTGGGCACGTGCGGTTGCACGGAGCTTGGTCAAGTGAGCAACCTGGATGCCACGGTACTCAGCCACGACGATCGTTTGCGCGGTTGCTACTTTCGCGGAAACTTCTTCGACGACGACCTTTTTGTCATTCAGATTAAGACCCACGGTCAATCTCCTTAAATGATGGGAACAAAAGCGCTCACATCGGTTCGAACACGGCGTCCGAAGTTAAGAAGCCAATCTGACGCGGATAGATTCACGCAGCGTGGACTACAAAACTTGTTCGGGTACACCATCTGCGTTGGGTGGCCTATTAACCTCCTGCCTGACTGCTGCATTCGGCCCAACGGTCTTTGATTGCCTGCCGGAGCGCTGGTTTGCCCCGACAGCCCAAAGATGCGCTCGGCTATTGCTAGCCGAGACTGAATTTGTTAAGCGGCGATCGAAGCGTGGTCGACGCGGACGCCGGCGCCCATGGTCGACGAGATCGCGACCTTGCGCAGGTACACGCCCTTCGAGGTTGCCGGCTTTGCCTTGTTCAGGGCTTCGATCAGCGCGACCAGGTTGGTCTTGAGCTGGTCGTCCGAGAACGACTTGCGGCCGATGGTAGCGTGGACGATACCAGCCTTGTCGGTGCGGTACTGGACCTGGCCGGCTTTGGCGTTCTTGACCGCGGTAGCGACGTCAGGGGTGACGGTGCCGACCTTCGGGTTAGGCATCAGGCCGCGTGGACCCAGGATCTGGCCCAGGGTACCGACGATACGCATGGTGTCCGGCGAAGCGATCACGATGTCGAATGGCATGTTGCCGGCTTTGACCATCTCAGCCAGGTCTTCCATACCGACGATGTCGGCGCCGGCTGCCTTAGCGGCTTCGGCTTTTTCGCCCGATGCGAAGACAGCGACGCGCACGGTCTTGCCGGTGCCTGCTGGCAGGACGACCGAACCGCGGACCACTTGGTCCGACTTCTTCGGGTCCACGCCCAGCTGCACCGAGACGTCGATCGACTCGTTGAACTTGGCAGTTGCGAATTCCTTGACGATCGACAGAGCGTTGTCGAACGCGTAGACCTTGTTGCGGTCTACTTTAGCTTTCATTTCCTTGACGCGCTTGGACATCTTAGCCATTACACACCCTCCACCGTGATGCCCATCGAACGTGCCGAGCCGGCGATGATACGCACTGCTGCGTCCATGTCTGCTGCGGTCAGGTCCGGCTGCTTGGTTTTTGCGATTTCTTCAGCCTGGGCACGGGTCAGCGTGCCAACCTTGTCGGTATGTGGCTTCGGCGAACCTTTGGTGATGCCAGCGGCTTTCTTGATCAGGTAGGTTGCCGGTGGGGTCTTCATCACGAAGGTGAAGGACTTGTCGGCGAACGCGGTGATCACGACTGGAATCGGCATGCCCGGCTCGAAACCCTGGGTCTGGGCGTTGAACGCCTTGCAGAATTCCATGATGTTCAGGCCGCGCTGACCCAGTGCTGGGCCGATCGGTGGGGATGGGTTTGCTTTACCAGCTGCGACTTGCAGCTTGATAAAACCAATAATCTTCTTGGCCATGGATGGCTCCTAAAATTGGCTTTGAGTAGTAGCGCCCCACCACTACTACTCTGGCGGGGCTCCTCTTACCGGATTCCGCCTTGCTGCTGCGACGCTCCGACTTGGCGTTTAAACTTTTTCGACTTGCCCGAACTCCAGCTCCACCGGAGTTGCGCGCCCGAAGATGGTGACAGACACACGCACCTTCGATTTTTCGTAATTCACTTCCTCGACGTTGCCGTTGAAGTCGGTGAACGGGCCCTCTTTGATCCGGACCTGCTCGCCCACTTCGTACAGCACTTTCGGCCGAGGCTTCTCGACGCCTTCCTGGACCTGCTGCATGATCTTGTCGATCTCGCGCGCCGGGATAGGGGTCGGCTTGTTGCTCTTGCCGCCGATGAAACCGGTCACTTTGCTGGTGTTCTTCACCAGGTGCCAGGTCTCGTCGGTCATTTCCATCTCGACCAGCACATAGCCAGGGAAGAAGCGGCGCTCGGAGACGGCCTTGGTGCCGTTGCGCATTTCGACGACTTCTTCGGTCGGGACCAGGATCTGGCCGAACTGTTCTTGCATGCCGGCGCGCTCGATGCGCTCGGTAAGGGCGCGCATGACGCTCTTTTCCATACCGGAATAGACATGGACGACATACCAGCGCTTGTTGCTGACCGGGACACTCACCGGTGCTGCAGCGTCTTGTGGAATGCCGTCGGCCGGGACTTCACCCGGCACGTTGTCAACGTTATCGCTCATTAGTTTTTCCACCCCAGGACGACGTCGTACAACAGGAATTCGAGAACCTTATCCGTGCCCCACAGGAAAATCGCCGTCACGACCACGAAGGCAAACACGATGCCGGTGATCTGGGTTGCTTCACGACGGGTCGGCCAAACGACCTTCTTGGTTTCACGCACCGATTCCTTGGCGAAGCTCAGGAAATCACGACCGGTGGTGGAGGTCCACAAAAGCAGGACAGCAAAAACTAAACCAGCCAAGAGGGCGCCTGCGGCGACCAAGGCTGGTTTGTTCTGGCCTTTCAGGTAAAAGAACCCGACAACGCCTGCAATCGTGGCAACCACCGCCAGTGCGACCTTGAACTTGTCATTCGAGGTGCTGACAGTTTGCACGGATTGGTTCGACATACTTTTTTTACTTTCGGTGCCTGGCACCAGAATCGGTGGCAGGGGCGGAGGGAATCGAACCCGCGACCTTCGGTTTTGGAGACCGACGCTCTGCCAATTGAGCTACACCCCTACGAAAACTTCTCGCTGAATCCAGCATTATACAGTATGCGTTCGCAGCCTGACAATGCTGTTCGAGGGAAACGGGTCACCGCCTCCCTCTTTCCGTGGCTTATTAGCCCAGGATCTTGGCAACCACGCCGGCGCCGACGGTACGGCCGCCTTCGCGGATAGCGAAACGCAGGCCTTCTTCCATCGCGATCGGGTTGATCAGCTTGACGGTGATCGACACGTTATCGCCTGGCATGACCATTTCCTTGTCCGCTGGCAGCTCGATCGAGCCGGTCACGTCGGTGGTACGGAAATAGAACTGCGGACGGTAGTTGTTGAAGAACGGGGTGTGACGGCCGCCTTCATCTTTCGACAGAACGTAGATCTCGCCGGTGAAGTGGTTGTGCGGCTTGATCGAACCTGGCTTTGCCAGGACCTGACCACGCTGGACGTCTTCACGCTTGGTACCGCGCAGCAGCAGGCCGACGTTGTCGCCAGCTTGACCCTGGTCCAGCAGCTTGCGGAACATTTCCACGCCGGTGCAGATGGTCTTGACGGTGTCGATGATGCCGACGATTTCGATTTCTTCGCCGACCTTGATGATGCCGCGCTCGACACGACCGGTAACGACGGTGCCGCGACCCGAGATCGAGAACACGTCTTCCACTGGCATCAGGAAGGCGCCGTCAACAGCGCGCTCTGGCGTCGGGATGTAGGTGTCGAGTGCATGCGCCAGGGCGATGATGCAGTCTTCGCCCATCTCGCCCGGCTTGCCTTCGAGGGCCATACGTGCCGAACCCTTGATGATTGGCAGGTCGTCGCCTGGGAACTCGTACTTCGACAGAAGCTCGCGGACTTCCATTTCGACCAGTTCCAGCAGTTCTGCGTCGTCGACCAGGTCGCACTTGTTCAGGAAAACGATGATGTATGGAACGCCGACCTGACGCGCCAGCAGGATGTGCTCGCGGGTCTGTGGCATTGGGCCGTCAGCGGCCGAGCACACCAGGATCGCGCCGTCCATCTGCGCAGCACCGGTAATCATGTTCTTGATGTAGTCGGCGTGGCCTGGGCAGTCGACGTGCGCGTAGTGACGGTTTTCGGTCTCGTACTCGACGTGCGCGGTGTTGATGGTGATGCCGCGTGCTTTTTCTTCTGGAGCTGCATCGATCTGGTCGTATGCTTTTGCTTCGCCGCCGAATTTCTTCGACAGGACGGTTGCGATTGCTGCCGTCAGGGTGGTTTTGCCGTGATCAACGTGACCGATGGTGCCGACGTTGACGTGCGGCTTGGTCCGTTCGAATTTACCTTTTGCCATTTGAGACTCCTAACGATATTTTGAGAATTACCAGGCACACCTGACGGGCAGTACAGCGCACTGCCGTTTTTTGAATTCTGGTGCCCTTTACGTGGATTGAACACGTGGCCTCTCCCTTACCAAGGGAGTGCTCTACCACTGAGCTAAAAGGGCTTGTTTTTTGCGGTTTTCTACTTGCACCGCGAACACTGGAGCGGGTGAAGGGAATCGAACCCTCGTCGTAAGCTTGGAAGGCTTCTGCTCTACCATTGAGCTACACCCGCGAGGTACAACTATCAATTCGTCTTCACGACTCTTCTTTTTGGTGGTGGGGGCTGGATTCGAACCAGCGTACTCAGAGAGGGCAGATTTACAGTCTGCTGCCTTTAACCACTCGGCCACCCCACCGCGAAGAACCGCAGAGTATGAAGCAAGCTCAACGTAGTGTCAACTATGTTTCCGCAGACTTTGTCTGCATCGCATAGCAGCGTTGCTTCGGGGCGTGATTGTAACGGTCAGGATGCAAAACCACAAGGGTGATTTCGCGGGAATTGCAGGGAAAGATGGGGAAAGTGGCTGGCTGAGGGCTGGCCGGGCGTTTGCAGGGCGCACGGAGCTGGCTTTGAAGCAGTTTTTTCATCCGTTAGCCTCAAGACCGTCATTCCCGCGAAGGTGGGAATCCAGGTTTTGCGCGCACCGTTAGCGGCTGCGCTCGGCGCTAGTAACTGCCTTACGGAATTGGCTCCCGGCCTGCGCCGGGAGTCATTGCCGTCAGTGGCGGGAATGACGGATTTTAGGGTGTTGGTGGAAAGAATGATGGGGGAGTGCGTGCGAAAACAGGCGGCCCGTGGGCTTACCCCTGCCCCAGCGCCGCCAGCACCTGCCCCTTGAGCGCCTTGATCAGCGCGGTCTCGTCCGGCGGCACGCCTTCCGGCGCCTCCATCGTGCGGTCCGCATAGAACATGCCGAGCTGGGCCTTGCCCACTACCAGCGGCAGCACGATGAAGCTTTTGGCGTCGGGCAGCAGCTTGCGGTGCCAGTCGGGCAGCAGGTCGCGGATCTTGGGGCTGGCCGCGTCCGAGATCATCAGGTCGGCGTCGTTGTCCATGGCCAGGTGGAACAGGTCGCGACCCGTTGCGACAGGAAAGGCAAAGCCGGCCTGCAGGCGCGTGCTGTCTTCGCCCAGCGCCACCCGGGCGCGGAACTGGTTGCTGCGGGCATCCTTCAGGCAGACTGTCGCAAAGCGGAAACCCAGCGCGCCGTACAAGGTCTCGAGTACCGCCAGCACCACGTCGTTGACCTTGCCCTGCCCGGAGGCGCGCAATTGCGTCACGTCCTGCACGCCGGCCAGGAGCAGGTCGCGCGCGTTCTTCGGCTTGCCGCTCGGGTGGAAGCCGCCCTGCTCTTCCTCGCCCGCGTCCAGCGTGGCCAGCAGCAGCACATTGGGCAGGCCGCCTTTCGCGTCCTGCGCCTCGGTCTTGGGCGCCGGCTGCAGGTTCATGCTCTCCATCAGGCCGCGCATGCCTTCCTGCACCGCCTCCAGCAGCGCCTCCATGCGCGCCTTGTCCAGGTCGAGCGCGGCGCCATAGCGGCCCAGCAGCGCCACGGCGTCCGGCGAGCCGGCCGGCTCGTGGGTCTTGGCCAGGAGGCGTGCCACGTCCAGGCCGAAGGAGGCGACCTGGCGCATCCATTCGCCGCGGTTCGCCGCCACCCGCACCGGCGTGAAAGGGAGGGCGGCCTGGGCGCGCACGATGACGTCCGGGATTTTCCATTCGGCCAGCACGGCCTGGGACAGCATGTCGTAGCTGGCGCCCAGGATCATCTGCGAGGCCTGGCCGACTGTGTGCTTGCCGCCCTGGACCAGCGCCCCGATCTCCCGGTAGCGGTCGTGCTCGTGGCTGGCCACCAGCAGCGGACCGATGTTCTTGAACAACGCGCAGATCGCCGCTTCCTCGGCACCCTGGAAGAAGCTGTGGCGCGCCATCTCGCGCCCTACCAGGCTGGCGCACAGCGCCGCTTCCAGCTCGATGCGCACGCTGTCGGCGTGTTCGGAACTGTCGAGCGCGTCGACCAGCAACATCGCCAGCGCGGTGGTCTTGACGTTATCGAAGCCCAGCAGCGAGATCGCGCGCGAGATCGTCGTCACCGCCGTGCCGGAAATGGTGCGGTACTGGATGGTGTTGGACAGGCGCAGGATACGCTGGGTCAGCGCCGGGTCGGACACCACGTAATAGGCCAGGTCGTGGGTGCCCTGGTCGTCGCTCGATGCCATTTCGACCACGCGCGCGATCGAGGCGCCGAGTGCGAACATTTCCTCGTCACCGCAAACCTTGTGCATCAGGGCGGCGCGCACGCGGCGGGTCACGCCTTCCGGCGGCAGTGCAGGGTCGGACATCGATCAGCCTGCTTTCTGTACCGGTGCTTTGACGACGCGGCCCTGCGCATTGCGCTCGTATTTCTTCAGCAGCTGGTGGTGCAGCGCCGCCAGCGCGCCCAGCTTCGGATTGCCCGGGTCGAGCTTGCGCACATTGCCGATCAGGCCGGTCACCTGCTGGCCGAGCTTGTCGTCCCAGCCGTCGTGCTCGATGCAGCGCAGGGCCGCCAGCGCGGCATTGAAGGCCACCGAGGGGTTGTTCGGCAGCTTGCCCGTCGCTTCCAGCATCATGGTGACGGCGCCGCGGAAGTCGCCGCTGCGGGCACGCGCGGCGCCATCGGCGACCAGGTCGACCACGTGCTGGCGGCTTTCCTGCGCCAGCGTGCGCGCCAGGTCCGGGAAGCCGGCCTTTTCCAGCACACCCATGGCGCGCGCCATGCCGGCATCGTTCGCGGCATTGCGCATGACTTCGCGCACCAGCTCGGCGCCGCCCTCTTCCATGTTGTTTTCCAGGCAGGTGCGCGCCAGCTCCAGCTTCAGGTCGGACGACAAGGCCGGCGCATCCCTGCAGGCGCCCAGGGCCGTCGTCAAGGCCTCGTTCAGGCGCGCCTCGTTGCCGGTGTACTCGTGCAGCATCGCCGACGAGATCGCACTGCACAGGGTGGTGTTGGCGCGCCCGCCCATCGAGCGGTCGAGGTCGCGGACCATGGCGGCGGCAGCCACCGGGTCGCCCTTCTTCACCAGGGTGCGCACCAGCCGCACGTGGTCTTCCGGATCGCGGAATTCGGAGTATTTGGCCTTGTTCACCACCTGCTTGAGCGCTGTTTCCGCCGCCTCCAGGTCGCCGGCCTCGGCCGCCGTTTCGCCCAGGGTGCGCAGGCGGCGCACGGCATGCGGCGACACCGCTACCGCTTCCGTCAGCACGGCCTGCGACTTGGCCAGGTCGCCGACGGCCGAATGGGTGCGCGCCAGCCAGTCGTAGGCATCGACGAAATTCTTGTTGGTGTCGACCAGCTCTTCCAGCAGGCCCTTGGCCTCGTCGAACTGCTTGCGGAGGAACAAGGTCTTGGCCAGGCCCAGGCGCGCCCAGGCGATTGCCTTGACGTCGATGAGCTGGCGGTAGATCGGCTCGGCCTGCTCCGGCTCGCCCAGGAACATGTGCAGCTCGGCGCGCAAGCGGAGGAAGTCGACCGAATAGCGCGGATGCAGCGTCTCGCCTTCGATGCAGGCGCCGACCGCGTCGCGCTGGTCGCCTGCTTCCATCAGGGTGTACACCGGCATGAAGGCGGCGCGCTTGTCGAGTGCGCGGGCGATGCGCTCGAGCAGGCGGTCGGCGGTGAACGGTTTTAACACGTAGTCGGTCGGCGCCAGCTCGGCGGCGCTGACGACCTTGCTGTGGTTGCCTTCGGCGGTCACCATGAAAAACATGGTGCTAAGGGGCATCAGCTTGTGGTGGCGCATGTCTTCCAGCAGCTGCTGGCCGTCCTGGCCGCCTTCGAGGTCGTATTCGCACAGGATCAGGTCGAAGCTGCGCAGGGTCAGGTGCTTGACCGCCTGGTTCGACGAGCTGGCATGCTCGATTTTCGTCAGGCCGCACATGTTCAGCATGCTGTGCACATTGGCACGCATGCCCGAGTGGGGCTCGATGATCAGGGCCGTGAGGCCTTCCAGTTCGTTCATTCCAGGTTTTCCGTTGGCCTGCGTTGGGCGTGAGGCAGTCGCTGCATGGGCTGGCTGCGTCGGCCCAGTATATTACGGCTGGGGAACAAAATAGTTGAATTGGGTAAAGACACCGGTCAAACCGGCTGCCGATGCGGGGGAAAAGAGACAGCGCAGCTGGCGCTCAGCCGCCCGGGCCGAAGGCGGCGGCCTGGCGCAGCGGTGCGCGGCGGCCGTTCAGGCATTCCGACTTGGCCCCGCCGATGATGATGTTCTGGTAACGGACTTCGTATTTTCCCGCCGCGAGCTTGTCGATCAGGAAAGTCGTGCGCGGCAGGACGTAGGCGTGGCGCACGTTCGAGCGGCGGTCGAGGTCGTAGAGCTTGACGAAGATCGGCGAGGCATTCGCGCTGTTGTCGACCACGACTTGCATCTCGCTGCCGCCATTGCCGTAGGGGTAGCCCGGCAGGTAGCCGGACTCGGCCGGCCACGGATCGCCGCTCGGGGCGCTCAGGGTCTGCAAATCGGTGGCGCAATCGGGCGCATGGGCCGGCACCACCAGCTGGGTCACGGCCAGCGCCTTGATCTCGGGCGGCGGCTCCTTGCCCTCGCCGCCGAAGCGGCGCGCCCAGCCTTCGGTGCTGGCGTCGGTGCCGAGCTCGTCGGGACGGTCCGTGCGCTCGGGACGCTCGGGACGCTCGACCGCCACCGGATCGGGCTTGCCGGCCCAGGCCAGCGCGGCCGGCAGCTTGGCGCGCGTCGGTTCCACCAGGAAGACTGCCGCGGCGGCTCCGGCCACGAAGCAGCTTGCCAGTCCCAGCCACCAGCGCGGATCGCGCAGCAGGCTGGCGCGGGGACGCGCTTCCGGCGTGCGCGGCTCCCAGCTGTCGGGCCGGGTACGGGGGGCGCCTTCCTCGGCGCCGCTGCTTTCCAGCCACTCGACTTCCCATTCTTCGGAAGCGATCCACTCGTCGTGCTCCTTGCGGCGCACCGGGTCGGACAGGGTGTTGTAGGCGGTATTGACGATCGCCATAATGCGGGCGGCCTTCTCGTCGCCCGGATTCTTGTCGGGATGGTATTTCTGGCTGAGGGCCTTGTATGCCGCACGCACGACTTCCCCCGGCGCGCCGCGCGCGACCTTCAGGTTGTCATAGTGGGTGTGAATCTTGGCCATGGTGTCTCGTGTACGCTGTTCTCGCCGTCGCGTCGATTTTCAAGCCGATTCTACAGCCGATCCGTTGCCGGGCTCCGCAGCAGGGTGGTACAGCTTAGCCGGATTTGTATCCAGAGCGCAAGATGTCAAAAATTCTACAGGCGATGGGTACGGTCCGCCTGTACGATTGCGTCCGGCAAGTCGACGCCCTGCCCCACCACCAGCACCTTGAACAGCTCGCCCATTTCGGCCGGCGACACCAGCTTCTGCATTGCCCTCGCCTGCGGCAGGTAACGCAGCGCATCCTGCGGATCGGTCTCGAGCAGCAGGTCGCCGATCCCGCAGGCCAGCAGGAAGGAAGCCTGGTTCATATAGGCCAGCACCGGCAGGCCGGCATCCTGGGAAGCCAGCGCCATCGCCGTGAAATCGACGTGGGCGGTGATGTCCTGCAGGCCCGGCAGGTAGAAGGGATCCGGGTGGGCATGGTGGCGGTAATGGCACATCAGGGTGCCGCCCGTGCGCTGGTCGACGTAGAACTCGCGCGCCGGGAAGCCGTAGTCGACCAGGATGGCGGCGCCGCGGCCGTGCTTCATCATGCCGGCCAGCGAAGCCATGAAGCCTTCGGCCACCGGGTGGATTTCGGTGACATAGCCTTCCGGCAGGTGGTCGGCATCGGGGATCTGGCGCATCAGCTGGAGCGCCAGCTGCTCGGGGAGCGGCTGCTGCACGAAAGCGAATTTGCCCTCTTCGACCGTCACCATCTGGCGCCGCCAATTACCATCCTTGCGGATGACCAGCTCGACCGGCATGGCGTCGAGCACCTCGTTGGCCAGCACCACGCCGCTGAAGCTGTCCGGGAAGCCATCGACCCAGCGTACCTGCGGCAAATCCTTCAGGGCTTCCTGCTGGCGCGCGCGCAGCTCGCCGGACAATTCGATGATGGTGTACGAATTGACCGTCACGCCCATGCGCTCGAGCGCGGTGAGCACGTCGCGCGCCAGCTTGCCGGTGCCGGCGCCGAATTCGATGATGTCGGGCGCGCTTTGCGCGATAATAGCGGCTGCCGCGCGCCCCAAGCTAGCCCCGAACAGGGGCGAGATTTCCGGCGCCGTCGTGAAATCGCCGCTGGCTCCCAGCTTGGACGCTCCGCCGCTGTAATACCCGAGCCGGGGCGCATACAGCGCCAGTTCCATGAACCGCGAAAACGCCATCGCCCCGCCGAGCTGTTCGATCTCGGCGGCGATCAGTTGTTGCAGGGAGTGGGACGCGGCGAGTGCGTCGGGAGCGGGTGCGGGCAGGGACATGCCGGCATTGTAGCGAAATCAGCCCATACCAACCATTTACGCCCTGTACAGGTTTGACGATGACGCAGTCCGTTCCCACTTCCTCGCCGAAGGTCGCGCTCGTGACGGGCGCCGGCCGGCGCCTGGGCCGCGCGATCGCGCTCGGCCTGGCGGCTGGCGGCTGGGACGTGGCCGTGCATTACCGCCATTCGGAAGCCGAAGCGCGCGAGACGGTCGATGCCGTCCGCGCGCTCGGCCGGCGCGCCGCACTGTTCGGGTGCGACCTGCTCGATGAAGCCGCGGTGCGTGCCCTGCCGGGGCGCGTGGCGACGGAACTGGGCCTGGTTACTTGCGTGGTGAACAACGCATCGTTGTTTGAATACGACAGTGCCACGGCCTTCTCTCCGGCCCTGCTGGCCGCCCACATGGGCGCGAATGTCGCAGCGCCCCTGCTGCTGGCGCAGGCCTTGCACGCCGCGACACCAGCGGGGGCCCAAGCCGTGGTGATCAACCTGCTGGACCAGAAACTGTACAATCTCAACCCGGATTTTCTGTCGTACACGCTGTCGAAAGCGGCGCTGCATGCGGCCACCACGATGCTGGCCCAGGCGCTGGCGCCTTCGGTGCGCGTGGTGGGCGTCGCGCCCGGCATCACGATGGTGTCGGGCGAGCAGACCGAGGAAGGCTTCATGCAGGCGCACCGGCAGACGCCGCTGGGCCGTTCCTCGACCCCACAGGACATCGCCGACGCCGTTGTCTACGCTGCCGGCGCGCGTGCCCTGACCGGCACCACCTTGCTGGTCGACGGCGGCCAGCACTTGCAGCCGTCACACCGCGACGTGATGTTCCTGACCGAACCAAACAGTAACCATTCATAAATAAGGCTTCATTATGCTGTCCGCCCTGACCCACCCGAGCTTGCGCGATTGCCGCCGGCTGTTCCTGCGCAATTACGAAGTGATGATCAATATCGGCGTGCATGACTTCGAAAAGAAGGCGGAACAGCGCGTCCTGATCAACGTCGACCTGTTCATCCCGCTCGAGCAATCGACCCCGAAGGCCGACCAGCTGTCGGAAGTGGTCGACTACGACTTCATGCGCGACACCATCGCCAAGCGGGTTTCGAAAGGCCACATCCACCTGCAGGAAACCCTGTGCGACGACGTGGTCAAGGCCATGCTGACCCATCCACGTGTACGCGGCGCGCGCGTCTCGACCATGAAGCCGGACGTCTACCCGGACTGCGAAGGCGTGGGCTGCGAAGTGTTCCAGGTGAAGGAAGAAGCATGAGCGAAGCAGACCTCGACCAGCTGGGCGTGAGCGCCAAGACGATGGAAAAGATCGCCCACGAGAACAACAAGCTGCACAAGCGCCTGTGCCGCCTCGTGGGCCAGGCGATCGGCGACTTCAACATGATCGAAGACGGCGACAAGGTGATGGTCTGCCTGTCGGGCGGCAAGGACAGCTATGCGCTGCTGGACATCCTGCTGACCCTGCGCGAGCGCGCGCCGATCCACTTCGACATCGTCGCGGTGAACCTCGACCAGAAGCAGCCGAACTTCCCGGCCGACATCCTGCCGGCCTACCTGGACAAGCTCGGCGTGGACTACCACATCGAAAACCAGGACACCTACAGCATCGTCAAGCGCCTGATCCCGGAAGGCAAGACCACCTGCTCGCTGTGCTCGCGCCTGCGCCGCGGCATCCTGTATCGCGTGGCGGATGAACTCGGCTGCAACAAGATCGCCCTCGGCCACCACCGAGATGACATCCTCGAAACCTTCTTCCTGAACATGTTCTTCGGCGGGAAGCTGAAGGGGATGCCGGCAAAACTGGTCTCCGACGACGGCAAGCACATGGTGATCCGCCCGCTGGCCTATGTGAAGGAAGCCGATACCGAGCGCTATGCCGAAGTGAAGGGCTTCCCGATCATCCCGTGCGATTTGTGCGGCTCGCAGGAAAACCTGCAGAGGAAGCAAATCAAGGCGATGCTGCGCGGCTGGGAAAAGACGCACCCGGGGCGCGTGGACAACATCTTCTCGTCGCTGTCGACCGTGGTGCCGTCTCACCTGCAGGACCGCAATCTGTTCGGGTTCATGGACCTGAAGACGGATGGGGTGCCGAATCCGCTGGGCGATATCGCGTTTGACGAGGAGCCGTGCTCGACGCCGGCGGCGAACACGATTTCGCTGACCCAGCTGTAATCGCGAAGGCGCGACGTCGCAGGAACAGGCAGGGGCATGCTACCCTGCCTTTTTTTTCGTCCCGATCGATAAGAGGATCCCAATGAAACTGCCTGCCCGCCTGTTCCGCCACCTGTCCCTGAGCCTGGCCCTGCTTGCCCCTGTCGCCGCGATGGCCGAGCCGAGCGCCATCTACCTGGTGCGCCATGGCGAGAAGATGAGCGAGAGCGGCGACCCGGAGCTGTCCCCACAGGGCCGGGCGCGGGCGCAGCATGTGGCCACCTTGCTGCACCGCGTGGGTATCACCGGCATTTTCCATACGCCGACCAATCGCACACGCCAGACTGCGGAGCCGCTGGCGCAGAAAACCGGGCTGGCCGTGCAGGTCTACGATCCGCGCAATCCGAAGGCGCTGGTGGAGAAGGTGAAGGGCTTGAGCGGTGCGGTGCTGGTGGTGGGGCATTCGAATACCCTGCCCGAGCTGGTGCGGCTGTTCGGCGGGGCGCCGGGGGCGGATATCGGGGATAACGAGTATGACCGGCTGTATCAGCTGACGCCAGGGGTGGGCGGTGCGGTGAATACGGTGTTGTTTACGACGCCGTGATCGACGTCGTCACCGAAGTCGTGCAGGCGATGAAGTCAATCACCTAAACCAACGTCATTCCCGCGCATGCGCGGGAATGACGGTCTTTGAGGTAATGGTGCTAATCGCTGTTCGTTCGACGGATTCGACGCCCTTCACTATCAGGGCGCGACATCCGTCCTCAGCACCGGATACAGGTTGAACCGCTCATCCCACGACGCGTGGCGCTTGGCAAAGAACTCCAGCCTTGCCTGCGCATTCTTCGCAAACGCCGGATCGCTCTCGACCCGGCGCTTGAATTCCGCAGCCAGTGCCGGATCGGCCGCCATCTGCTCGCGCGCCACGTCCTCGGCCACGTACTCTTCCATGTATTCCTTGCGCTCGTAGGCGTTGTTGAAGAAGCCCCAGGCCAGCAGCGAGTCCGGCGCCTGCGGCTCCAGCATCGCCACCACCAGGCGCGCTTTCGGCTGCGCCACCGGGACGAACAGCGAACCACGCGCGACCAGCCGCGGCTCGACTTTCCAGGCGCCTTCCAGCGTCAGGCGCTGGTGCGATTCGAACGAGGTCGCGCCGAAGACCGCCTTGTCGGCGCGGAAAGTCTCGACCTGCGCTTGTGGAAGCGCCTTGTCCAGCTTGCGGAAAGCGATGTCGTGCTGCGCCAGCTTGGCCGCGACGATGTCGGCGTAGGCTACCGGCACGATGTAACCGGCGCGCGGCGCGTTCACCTGGCGGTCGGCCACGACTTCATCGCGCAGCGGCACGCGCCAGACCTGCGGTTTGGTTTCGTCGTAGCGGGTCATCAGGATGCCCGAGACCTCGGAGGGCGTACGCGTGTATTCGTAGCCCTGGAAGTCGACCATGGTGGTTTTGTCGGTGGTGCGGTAGTTCAGCGCCACCGGGGTCCCGGCCAGCTTGGCGGCGCGGGCATCGGCTGCCAGCGCGGCCTGCTGCCACTCCTTGCCATGCTTCGCGACCTGCTCCAGCACCGAGATCACGCTGTTGTGGGTGATGCGCACGCGGGTCGGGTAATCCTTCCACGAGTGGGTCTCGACCAGCATCGTCATCCGGTTACGCAGCGGGAAGTAGCCGGTCGAGAAGCGCGGGTCCGAGGCGCCGTCGATGAAGCCCGATTGCGGGTCGTCGGTCTTGGCAAACGACATGTAGTAGGACTGCGGCGTCGAGCCCTGCTTGGCGATATCGGCGATCACGTTGGTGCGTAGCGCGAGGCCGGCCTGGCGGAATGCCGGGTCGCCCGTATACACCGGCTCGACCTGGATCGAGACGTCGTGCTGGAACTTGGCGCCGTCGGTCACGTGCAGGTCGACATAGGTCAGCGGGTCCCAAGCGTTCACGAGCTTCAACATCGCCTGCATTTCCGGCGCATCGGCCTTCACGTAGTCGCGATTCAGGTTGAAGTTCTGGGCCGTGGTGCGCCAGCCCATTTCGACCGGGCCGCGCTGGTTCGGGCGGTTCCATTTGCCGAAGCGCTCGTGGCCGTCCACGTTGAACACGGGGACGAAGACCAGCACCTGCTTGCTTAGTGTGCCCTTCGCGAGCTTGCCCTCGAGGGTTTCGCGCAGCGCCAGGAAGCCGGCATCCTTGCCGTCGATTTCGCCGGCGTGGATGCCGCCCTGGATCAGGGTCACCGGCAGTCCCTGCTTCTTCGCCGCCTGCGCCGTGAACGCGCCGGTGTTCGAAGCGACCAGCGCCATCATCGGGCGCCCTTCCGGCGTCCTTCCGAACTCGATGCATTTCACCTGCTTCGGATAGGCCTTCTGGAAGTCGCCGCACAGCTTGATGACTTCATCGTAGCGGCCGGTGGCCTGGAAGCCCGAGCGTTCCGAGACGGTCGTGAGCTTGGGGGCGGCATGGGAGAGTGGAACGGCAGCCAGCAGGGCCAGCAGTAAGGCGGGACGGATCATCGAGGAAAGCTCCGGCAATTGTTCAAGTGACAAAGCTGAAGATTATAGACCCGTTTCCAGAATGAAATCGGCCCGGCAGCTTGCGCTGGCCGGGCCGGTTACCAGGACTGCAAAAATTACTGGCGCGGCTTGGTATAGATCGAGATTTCCTTCACCTGCGGACGCACGATCTCCATCGGCACATTCCGGGCGCGGCTGCTCGAGGTCGGGCAGGTGCCGGTCTGGCGGTAGGCCAGTGCGGCGGCCAGCAGGCCTTCGGCAGGGTCGCCGACCGGACGCGAGAGGTCGTCGGCCACCTGGCAGGTCGGCGCCAGGCCGTCTGCGTAATCGCCAACGCCCTTGTTGTTCACGCCCTTGAACTCGATCGAGAAATAGGTCGTGCCGCAGTTCGGGAGCGGCGTGAAGCCATACGGCTTGCCGCAGGTCTGGCCGCCGATCAGGTTCACCTCGATGTCGGCGCCGCGCAGGCCGTTGATTACCGATTCGCTGGCCGAGCAGCTGCCCGAGGTGGTCAGGATGGTGACACGCCTCAAGCCCAGGGTGGGCAGCGCCGTGCCCGAACGCACCGGGTTGGGCGAACTGAAGCCGTAGGCGGTGGACAGGAAGGGAATCGGATCCTGCGGCGCCGTCTTGTCATTGAACTGCTGGCGCTCGAAGACCTTGCCGCGGGTCGCATCCGGCCCGGCGATCATGTACGACAATTCGCTCGCGACGTACAGCAGGCCGCCGCCGTTGTAGCGCAAATCGAGCACCAGGTCGGTCACGGCCGAAGCCTTGAGGGTGGTGAAGGCATCGACCAGCTGGCGCTCCGACACCGCGTTGAAGGTCTCGAAACTGAGGTAGCCGACCTTGCCGGTCGGGGTGTCGAGCACCTTCACGTTCTTCACAGGCTGGACGCTCACCTCGGCGGCCGTCATCGTGACATCGAACGTGATCCCGCCACGCTGGAAGCTGAAATTGTGCGGCGTGCCTGCCGCTGTCGGGAACAGGCCTTCGTTAATGCGCCGCACCAGGTCGGGATCACCCGCGTTGACGAAATCGATCCCGTCCACCTTGGTCAGCATGTCGCCCCGCTGCAGGCCGGCGGCAGCGCCCGGCGAACCCGGCTCGACCAGCGTGACCAGCCAGGTACGCGGGATGTTGGCGCCGGTATTGCGCTTGAAGGTAAGGCCATAGCCCAGGTCCAGGCCCGCCGTTGTCATCTTCTCCCACTCCTCGGTGGCGTAGGTGAAGTGATAACGGTCCTTGGCCGCGCCCGACTCGGTCAGGGCCGGGGTCTTGAGCACGTTGAAATAATCGATGGCATTGCTGAAGTCCGCCATCTTGTAGGTGTTCGGGACTTCGTTGTACCAGAGATAGAAACGGTGGGTCCAGGCGCGCAGGAACTTCAGCTCGTCGAGCAGCGTGCCCTGCTTGTCAGGGAAAGCCTTGCCCTGGAAATCCAGGCCGGTGCGCGGGGCGGCGCATTTGTTCCAGTATTGGAAGGCGTCGCCCAGCGTGCTTGCATCGATGTCGGCCGCGGTCTGCCCGCCGGGCGTCGGCGCCGGCGGCGTCACCGGGGTCGTGGTCGGGGGCGGCTGCTGGGACGACTGGTCGGGACGGATGCCGACACCAGGCGAGCCACCGCCGCCACCGCAACCGGCGAGGACGACGCTTGCAGCGAACAGGGAAGCAATCAGGCGGGGTGCGGTCGTCACGCGACCAGGGGCGGATGGCGATGTCATGCGCCTGATTATAGACGCGGCTGCCCGGGCGGAGTGCAACCAACTGTAACAGTCGGGGCTGTGGAACAACAAGAAATGCTAAGGAGAATGACAGCTTGATACGACCGGGCGGGCCGGCCGTATCAAGCTGTCATCAAAGCGTCCTCAAGCTGCGCGCGGAGCGGCGCCGGCAGGCAGGTGGAAGGCAGCCAGCAGCGCCGCTTCCTTCTGCTTGGCCGTCACCAGATGGCGCTCCTTCACGTGGCCATAGCCGCGGATGTCTTCCGGGATGCTGGCAATCGCCACCGCCTGCGACAGGTTATCGGCGGTGAGCTTGGGCAGCAGCGCTTCGACGGTCTTGCGGTATTCCCCGATCAGCGCACGCTCGGTGCGGCGCTCGGCGGTATAACCGAAGATGTCGAACGGGGTGCCGCGCAGGCCCTTGAGCTTGGCCAGCACGCCGAAGGCCCCCATCATCCACGAACCGAATTCCTGCTTGATTGCGCGGCCTTGCTTGTCATGCCTGGCCAGCAGCGGCGGCGCCAGGTGGTACTTGATCTTGATGTCGCCTTCGAACATGTTGGCGATCTTTTCCTTGAAGGCTGGATCAGTATGCAGGCGGGCGACTTCGTATTCGTCCTTGTAGGCCATCAGCTTGTAGAAGTAGCGCGCCACGGCTTCGGCCATGCGCGTCCCCTTGCCAAGCCTGGCTTCCTCGGCGCGCACCTGGTCCACGAAGGCCTTGTACTGCGCGGCGTAGGCGGCGTTCTGGTAGGCGGTGAGCAGCTCGACCCGGCGGTTGACGATGTCGTCCAGGCTCTCGGTGCGCTTGAACTCGATCACCTGGGCCGGGGTGGTCAGCTTCTTGACCGAGGCCAGGTCGTGCGCGGCGGTGCGGCCCCAGTTGAAGGCGGCTTTGTTGAACGGCACCGATACGCCATTGAGTTCGATCGCCTTCATCAGCGAGGATTCCAGCAGCGGCACACGGCCCTTCTGGAACGCGTAGCCCAGCATGAACATATTGGTCGCGATCGAGTCGCCCATCAGGGCGGTGGCGATCTGGCCGGCGTCGACGAAGTCCACGTTTTGCGCGCCGCAGGCCATCTGAATCGCACCCCGCGAGCCTTCGCCCGGGAACTGCCAGTCCGGGTTCTTGACGAATGCGGCGGTGGTGGAGGTGGTGGCGTTGACGGCGGCCCAGGTACGGCCTTCGCCCATGCGGCTGAGCGCATCGCGGCTGGCGGCGACGATCTGGTCGCAACCGATCACGAGGTCGGCGCTGCCGGTGCCGACGCGGGTCGAGTGCAGGTCGGACTGGTTCTGCGCCAGGCGCACATGCGACATCACCGGACCGCCCTTCTGGGCCAGGCCGCTCTGGTCGAGCACGATCGCGCCCTTGCCTTCGACGTGGGCTGCCACGGCCAGGATCTGGCCGACGGTGACCACGCCGGTGCCGCCGACGCCGGCGACCAGGATGCCGAACGGCGCGCTGATCGATGGGACCAGTGGTTCAGGCAGCACAGGCGGTGCGGCTTCGCTGCTGGCCGCCTTCTTCGGCTTCTTCAGGCCACCGCCTTCGACGGTCACGAAGCTCGGGCAAAAGCCCGACACGCAGGAGAAATCCTTGTTGCACGAAGACTGGTTGATCTGGCGCTTGCGGCCCAGTTCCGTTTCCAGCGGCTCGACCGACAGGCAGTTCGACTGCACCGAGCAGTCGCCGCAGCCTTCGCAGACCGCCTCGTTGATCACGGCGCGCTTGGCCGGGTCGGGGAACTCGCCTTTTTTCCGGCGGCGGCGCTTTTCCGACGCACAGGTCTGGTCGTAGATGACGGCGGTTACGCCCGGCAGTTCGCGCAGCTCGCGCTGGACGTCCATCAGTTCCGAACGGTGGCGCACGGTGACGCCTTCCGCCCAGGCGTAATCGTCCGGGTATTTTTCCGGCTCGTCGGTGACGACGATGATCGGGCCCACGCCTTCGGCGGCAATCTGGCGCGTGATCATGCCCGGATCGAGCGGGCCGTCGACGTTCTGGCCGCCGGTCATCGCGACCGCGTCGTTGTACAGGATCTTGTAGGTGATGTTGACCTTCGCGGCCACGGCCGCGCGGATCGCCAGGATGCCCGAGTGGAAATAGGTGCCGTCACCGAGGTTGACGAACACGTGTTTTTCACTCGTGAACGGCGACTGGCCGATCCAGGTCGTGCCTTCGGCGCCCATATGGGTGAAGGTGGAGGTCTCGCGGTCCATCCACAGCACCATGTAGTGGCAGCCGATGCCTGCCATGGCGCGCGAGCCTTCCGGCACCTTGGTCGAGCTGTTGTGCGGGCAGCCGGAGCAGAAGTAAGGGATGCGGTCGGTTTCCGGATTGGCCTTGGCCGGGATGTTGCGCAGCACCAGTTCCTTGGCTTCCAGGAAGGCGATACGTTCCTTCACGCGCTGCTCGACCGGGTGGCCGGCGCAGTAGTGCGAGATGCGCGAGGCGATGGCGCGGGCGATCTGGGCCGGGTTCAGCTCGTAGGTGGCCGGCAGCAGCCAGTCGCCGTGGCCCATGCGATCTTTATTGCTCCACTCGCCGGTGTCGTCGAACTTGCCGACCACGCGCGGGCGCTGGGCATCCGGCAGGTTGTACAGGGCTTCCTTCAGCGCGTATTCCATCACCTGACGCTTTTCCTCGACCACCAGGATCTCGTCCAGGCCGCGCGCGAATTCGTGCACGCCTTCGGATTCGAGCGGCCAGGTCATGCCGACCTTGTACAGGCGCAGGCCGATGTCGCGTGCCGCCTGCTCGTCGATGCCGAGGTCGGCCAGCGCCTGGCGCGTGTCGACATAGCTCTTGCCGGCGGTAATGATGCCGATCTTCGGCTGCGGGCTGTCCCAGATGATCTTGTTGAGCTTGTTCGCACGGGCGTAGGCCAGCGCGGCATACCACTTGAAGTTGCTCATGCGGACTTCCTGGTCCAGCACGGCGTCAGGCCAGCGGATGTTCAGGCCGCCCTGCGGCAGTTCGAAGTCGGTCGGGAGCTGGATCTGGACGCGGTCCGGATCGAGGTCGACCACGGCGCCCGATTCGATGATGTCGGTCACGCATTTCATCGACACCCACAGGCCGGTGTAGCGGCTCATGGCCCAGGCGTGCAGGCCGTAGTCGATGTATTCCTGCACCGACGACGGATACAGTACCGGGATGCCGCAGTGGGTCAGGATGTGGTCGGACTGGTGCGCGGTGGAGGACGATTTCGCCGCATGGTCGTCGCCGGCAAGCACCAGCACGCCGCCATGCTTGGCGGAGCCGGCATTGTTGCCGTGTTTAAAAACGTCGCCGCAACGGTCCACGCCCGGGCCCTTGCCGTACCACATGGCAAACACGCCGTCGTACAGCGCGTCCTTGTACAAATTGGTCTGCTGGGTACCCCAGACGGCGGTCGCCGCCAGGTCTTCGTTCATGCCCGGGTGGAACTTGACGTGGTGGGCGTCGAGGTGCTTCTTCGCCTTCATCGCGGTCTGGTCGACGGAGGTGACCGGCGAACCGCGGTAGCCGGTAATGTAGCCGGCGGTATTCAGGCCGGCTTTCAGGTCGCGCTCGCGCTGCAGCATCGGCAGGCGGATCAGGGCCTGGGTACCCGTCATGAAGGCACGGCCGCGCTCGAGCGTCCACTTGTCGTCAAGGGTGATGTCGTGCTGAGGCTGCGCAAAATTGGCGCGGTCGATGGGTGCGTTCATGCGGTGTCTCCGTATTTTTTCGCTAGGGGCTTCAAGACGCATGCAGTGGACTCTTGGTGGTCGTCATGGCACGCGCGGCTGGGCTGGACCAGCCTCCTCCCGTATGGCGCACAGTATAGTCCTGCCCTTCCGGCATTAAATTCCAAACAATTCACCCCGCCAGATGATTTGCGCAATAAAATTGCCGGGTTCGCGAATTCACCGAGGAAATCATGTCAAAAATCGAGCTCGACAAGACCGACCGCAAAATCCTGGCGGTCCTGCAGACGGACGGGCGCCTGTCCAACCAGGACGTGGCCGAGCGCGTCAACCTGTCGCCCTCCCCCTGCCTGCGCCGTATCAAACGCCTGGAAGAGGCCGGCGTGATCCGCCAGTACGTGGCGCTGGTCGACCCCGACAAGATCGGCCTCGGACTGCTGGCCTATGTGAACGTGCGGCTGGAAAAGCACAGCGAAGTGGCAGGCGGCGCACGCGGCACGCCGGGGCTGCCGGCGACCTCGCCGCGCAATGATTTCGCGGTGTCGGTCGGGACCTGGCCGGAAGTGGTGGCCTGCTATGCGATGACGGGGGAGATGGATTTCCTGCTGCGGGTGCACGTCGAGGACATGGACCACTTCTCGCGCTTCATGATGGGGACCTTGCTGAAGCATCCGGCGGTGCTGGATGTGAAGTCGAGTTTTGCCTTGCAGAGGATTAAGGAAACGACGGCGTTGCCGGTGGTGGGGTGAGGTGATGGTGTGGGGGCAAGCCGGCCGCATTTGGTAGCGTCCAGCTAACGTTTCCCTTCACCCCTACCCTCAGGGCCGTCATCCCGGCGTAGGCCGGGATTCAATTTCCTGTAAAACCCCGGGTGCAAGCAAACCCCAACGTCACGCGACGAAATCAGGTTCCCGCCTTCGCGGGAATGACCTTGATTGAAGTTGCAGCTATTCCAACACTACTTCTTCGCCTCCAGCCACTTCGCCGCCGCCCTCGCATTCGCCTTGAAGTTGTAATCGATCACCGCCCACTGCTCCTCGATCGCCTCGGCCATCACGCTGCCCGGGCTGGCCGGCGGGATCTGCAAATAGGCATCCGCCTCGCCGAACTCGCGCTTGATCTGCATGCCCGCCTTGCGGGCGATATGCATCATGGTCTGGTTCGAGGACAGGCATTGCATGTACAGGGTGTCCACGTCCGAATTGCGGCAGTGGATCGCGGCGCGGTCGAACAGGCGCGAGCCGACGCCCTGGCCGCGTGCCGATTTCGACACCGATACCCCCAGTTCCGCCACCTTTTCCTTGGTCGTGCGCCTGGCGCCATCGGCCTTGGCAAACGCCAGGTGGCCGACGCCGACCAGCTGGAACACCCGGTTGACCACCCCGAACACGATGTCGCGCTTGAAGTCGAGCTTGTCGACATAGGCGGCGATCGCCTCGTCCGGGATCATGCTGCCGAAGCGCAGCAGGCGGTCGTTCGGGTCGAGCGCGAGGAAATGGCGCAGGATGCGGCGGCGGTCGCGCTCGCCCAGTTCCTTGACGAGCACGGTTGGCCGGCCGGGCTTGCCCTTGAGGCCGCACAGCCAGCGGCCCAACGGATTGTCCAGCATGATGAGTCCTTTTGTGCAGTGCAACAATACCGCGATTGTAGCGGATTCTGTCGTTGCATGCCGGGACGCACCCCTAGCCCGGCGTCCTCCATTGCGCCGCCGGGCTGACGATGAAGATGCCCTTGCCCGAGCTCTTGGCCTCGTACATGGCCTTGTCGGCTTCGGCCAGCAGCGCTGCCGAGCCGCGCGCCGACCCGGCGTGGCCTCTGGCGCTGGAAATGCCGATGGACGCCGAGATCGTCACCGGATGGCCGTCGGCCTCGGTCACCGAGCGGATCTCGTCGAGCGCCAGCTGGGCCACGCGCAGCGCGCCTTCGCGCGAGGTGACTTCTTCGAGCATGATGACGAATTCGTCGCCGCCAAGCCGCGCCAGCGCATCTTCGGCGCGCAGCTTCTGCTCGACGCGGCGCGCCACCATCTGCAGCACCAGGTCGCCGGTGGCATGGCCCCAGGTGTCGTTGACCGCCTTGAAGCCATCGAGGTCGATGAACATGATGACCACCACCGAATCGCGCCGGTTGGCGCGCGCCAGCGCCCGCTCCAGCAGGCGGGTCAGCTGCCGGTAATTGATCAGGCCGGTCAGGCTGTCGTGCTGGGCCAGCCGTTCGAGCTGCTTGGACTGCGTCTCGAGTTCAGCGGTGCGCTCGGCCACGCGGTGCTCGAGGTTCTCGTTGGCTGCCTGCAGCCGGTGGTTGACCTCGCCGATGATGCGGTAGCTGCGCCGCAGCCGCACCGCCGCATACACCAGCAGCAGGAGCAGCATGCTCGAATACACGAACAGGAAGCTGCGGTAGCGCTCGCGCTCGAGCAGCACGGTGTCGAAGGAACGGTCGAACTCGCGTCCCAGTCGGTCTAGCGCGGCGCCGGTGCCGGTAGCGGCGATCTGCGCTTCCAGGCGGTTCTCGAGCGGGCGCTTTTCCAGGATGGTGCGCGCGGCCTTGATCAGGGCATTCATCTTCTCGACGATCGCCGGCGAGAAGGCGACCTGCTGCGTCGCGATGTCGCCGAGGGTCGCCTCGATGCGCGCAGCCAGTGCAGGCGACGGGGCGCCGTTGTAGCGCAGGGTCTCGGTCAGCAGGGTATTGAGCGAGGCGTCGAGCCGCACCACGATCTGGGCCGGCACCAGCGCGCCTTCGATCCCGCCCAACTCGGTCTTGAGGTCGGCCACGGCCGGCGGCAGGAACAGCAGGGCCTCGCGCAGGGGCGGGTTGTGGCGAGCGAACTGGCCGGCCAGCAGTTCCTTGCGCTGGACCGCGTCGCGCAACTGGGTATAGGCATCGTTGACTGCGGGACTGGCCGCCTGCGACACCGCTTCGGCCAGGCGCGCCAGCAGGTCGCGCATGCGCGGCAGTCCGGTGGTGAGCTGCGCGGCCGCCTGAGCACGGCCGATGTGGGAGCGCAGGATGTTGGCATCCCATTCGGCGTCGAGCTTTTCCAGCTCGCGCAGGTTGAGCATGACGTCGTTGCGGATCTCGGGATCGGTCGTTTCGGACCGGATATACAGGAAGGCAAGCAGCATGGCCAGCACCAGCACCGCCACGCCGGCGACTTGCAGGCGACGACGCAGGCTCAAGCTCGCTACGCGCTGCGCCAGCACGGCAACCATTATTCCTCCGTTACTTCAGGTGTTATGCCAAGAGGATAACGCAAGCTTGCGGATCAGTCGCGCACCTCAGTGGCGCTCAGTCCCGGCTGTCGCGCAGTGCGGCCTTGACCGCCGACACCCGGGCCGCATGCACGGCCTCGGGGATCTTCGCGCGGTCGTCGGCAAAGCGCGCCGCGACCTCGCCGGCATTCACCGCGCGCGCGTCGTGGAGCGCCTGTTCCAGGCGTGGCCGCTGCGGATAGTCCCGGTGGCGGATCGGATGATCCGCGTGGCCGCGGCCGCGCGCATCGCACTCGGACGCCAGCAGCATCTGGGCGAAGCGCCCTGGTTTGCGGAAGGCGTCGCAGCGCTCGAACAGGGTGACGATGGTGTTGGCGCGCAGCTCCAGCGCGCGGCTGACGTTGCCGTGCTCGCGCGCCGTCATCAGGGCCAGGTCGCGGCATTCGTTGGGCACCTTCAGGCGCTTGCACACCGCCTCCAGCAGCCTCAAGCCCTCGCCTTCGTGGCCGTGGTGGGACGGCCATTGCCTTGGGGGCGTGAGTCCCTTGCCCAGGTCGTGCATCAAGGCCGCGAAGCGCACTTCCAGCGGATAGCCCTGCTTCGCGGCATAGTCCACCACCAGCATGACGTGCACGCCGGTGTCGACTTCCGGGTGGGGCCCTGGGGGCTGCGGCACGCCCCACAGGACATCGAGTTCGGGCAGGATGCGCGCCAGGGCGCCGCAGTCGCGCAGCACGTCGAACATGCGCGACGGCCGTTCTTCCATCAGGCCGCGGGCGAGTTCCTGCCAGACCCGTTCCGCCACCAGGGCGTCGACTTCGCCGGCGGCGACCATGGCGCGCATCAGCGTATTGGTGGAAGCGTGCACCGTAAAATCCGGGAAGCGCGCGGCAAAGCGCGCCAGGCGCAGGATGCGCACCGGGTCTTCGGCAAAGGCGCCGGACACGTGGCGGAAGATGCGCTTTTCCAGGTCGCCCTGCCCGTCATGCGGATCGAAGATGCTGCCATCGTCCGCGCGCGCCATCGCATTGATGGTCAGGTCGCGCCGCACCAGGTCTTCTTCGAGCGTGACCTCGGGCGCGGTGTGAAATACGAAGCCGTGGTAGCCGGGGGCGGTCTTGCGCTCGGTGCGGGCCAGCGCGTATTCCTCGTGCGTTTGCGGATGCAGGAAGACAGGGAAATCCTTGCCGACCGGGCGGAAGCCCTGGGCCAGCATGTCTTCAGGCGTGGCGCCGACCACCACGTGGTCGCGGTCTTGTACCTTCCGCCCGAGCAGCTCGTCGCGCACGGCGCCGCCGACGACATAACTGCGCATCGTCACTCCTGCGGCAGGTCCAGGTCGTGCTGTGGGGTCGCATCGCTTTCCCTCATGGCCTCGTCTACCCAGCGCGCCACGGCCGGGTGGGCCAGCACGCGCTCGCAATAGGCCTGCAGGGCCGGCGCCAGCGCCACGCCATAGGTCTGGAAGCGGCACACCACCGGTGCATAGAAGGCATCGGCGATCGAGAATTCGCCGAACAGGAAGCGGTGGTGGCCGAAGCGCGACAGGCAGTCTTCCCAGATCTCGCAGATGCGGCCGATGTCGGCCTGGGCGCCCGGGGTGCGGCCGCGGCCCGGCAGGCGCGCCTGGATGTTCATCGTCATGGCGTTGCGCAGCTCGCCGAAGCCCGAGTGCATCTCGGCCACGACCGAGCGCGCCATGGCACGCGCGGCGACGTCCTGCGGCCACATGTGCTTTTCCTGGAACTGCTCGGCCAGGTATTCGACGATCGCCAGGCTGTCCCAGATCGTGATCTCGCCGGCCAGCAGCACCGGCACCCGGCCCGCGTGCGAATAGCGCGCGATGTTGGCGGAGGTGTCGGGCTTGTCGAGCAGGACGCGCACTTCGGTGAACGGGATCCCGAATGCGACGGCTGCAACCCAGGGCCGCATCGACCACGACGATACGTTCTTGTTGCCGATGACGAGGGTCAGGCCCGGCTGGCGCGCCTGGTCGAGGGTAGTGGACAGGGTCGGGTCGAGTTCGATGGTCTGCATGGTTTCCTGTGGTCGAGGCGTTGTTGAAAACGGTGGCCGGGCATCAGCGGCCGGCACGCGTCCGGTAATCGTCGAGGCCCTTGCCTTTGGCCAGGTAGTGCGGCGCGGCGGCCTCGATCGATGTGAGCTTGATTCCCAGCGCCTCGGCTGTCAAGACTCCAGCTTGCTTTCCGACCACATTATCGGTTTTCATCGAATCGAGGTTGTCGCGGCTGATGACCGGGTCGCCCGGCAGCAGCTCGAAGAGCCGCGCCTGCGCGCGCGCCGCCCAGTCGGGCAAGCCCAGCACGTGGCGCTCGTGGCCGGCGAAGCGCCCGCTCAGCCGCACCAGTTCGGCCAGGGTATAGACCTGGGGACCGCCCAGCTCGATGGTGGCGCCGCGCGTGTGCGGGTCGCTCAAGCAGAGAGAAAAGGCGGCGGCGACGTCGCCCACGTAGACCGGCTGGAAGCGCGCGCCGCTGCCGGCCAGCGGCACCAGCGGCAGATAGCGCTGGAGCGCCGCGAACATGGTCAGGAAATGGTCGCCCGGGCCGAACACGACCGAGGGCCGGAAGATGGTGGCCGCGACCTGCGGCTGGCTGCGCGCGGCCAGCTCGCCGTCGCCTTTGGAACGCTGGTACATCGAGGGCCCGGCGCTGTTCGCGCCCAGGGCGCTCATGTGGAGGTAGCGCGGCACGCCGACGTCCGCGCAGGCGGCGGCGATGCGGCGCGGCAGGTCGACGTGCAGCCGGCGGAAACCCGGCCCATAGGGCACCCCAGTGCCGCCGTGCAGCACGCCGACCAGGTTGATCGCGGCGTCGCGCCCCTTGAGCAGGCGGCGCAGGGTCGCGTCGTCGTGGATGTCGGCCACTTCCAGGTCGAGGTAGGGCAAGGTGGTGAGGTGCTTGGCGCTTTCGTAGTGGCGCGTGGGCACCAGCATGTTGACGCTGTCTTCGGCCAGGCGCGCCAGCAGATGTCCGCCGATGAAGCCGGTGGCGCCGAACACCACCACGTTCAGGTCGCGCATGGTCGTTCCTTCAGGGGAGAATGGATGCGCGCTCTCTCGGTTGTACGTAGCCCAGGCGCGCCTTGAGGGACTGCGGTTTTTGCTCGAACACGGCGGCGTAGTTGGTGGCATTGGCCATCACGTTGCGCACATAGCCGCGGGTCTCCGCGAAGGGGATGCTTTCGACGAACACCGCCCCTTCCATCGGCGACTCCAACAGGCCGCGCCAGGCGCGTGCGCGCGAAGGCCCGGCATTGTAGGCGGCCGTGGCGAGGATCTGGTTGCCCTCGAAATTGGTCAGCACCATGTTCATGTAATTGGCGCCGAGCGTGATATTGGTGCGCAGGTCGTTGAGCATGCCGTGTACAAAGTTATCCATTCCAATTTTGCTTGCCACCCATTTACCGGTGGTGGGCATCACTTGCATCAGGCCCGAGGCGCCAACGCCGGAGCGCGCGTCAAGGATGAAGCGCGATTCCTGGCGGATCAGGCCATAGACCCAGGCTTTATCGAGGCCCAGGCCCTGCGCGGTCGGGTGCAGGACGTCCAGGTGCGGCGCCGGGAAACGCTGTGCATAGTCGAGTTCGGTACGCGTGCGCAACGAGGTCTCGACCATGCGGTCGAGCAGGTTGTTGCGGCGAGCGAGTTCGCCGGCGGCCAGCAACTGACGTTCAGACATGCTGCGCAGCGCCCAGTTCCACTCGCGGTTGCCTTCCGCGCGCAGGCGCAAAGCGTAGAACTTCAGGGCGCGCTGCAGGCTCGGGTTGGCGCCGGCCTGGGCCAGTTCATCCACACTGACCGGCTGGACCGGCGGCGGCGCCGCAACCTGGCGGCCGAGCTCTTCCATGGCGAGCTGGCCATAGAAATGGTGGGGAACCGCGATCCGCTCGAACAGGGCGTTCGCTTCCACCATCTTGCCTTCATGCTTGTCGGCGCGGCCCAGCCAGTAGACCCAGGCGCCGTCGGCGCGCAGCCAGGCCGGCATCGCCTCGATGGTGGCGCGCACGGTCTTCCAGTCGCCGCGGCGCAGGGCAATGCGGGTCTTCCACTGCAATTGCTCGCTGGTGAGAGGCACCCCATTGGCGCGCTGCCAGTAGAGGGCGGCGTCGGGCGAGAGCACGATCGAGGCGGCGTGCGCGATGCCGGCCCAGCCGATCGCGCGTTCTTCAGGGCTCAGGTTCGCGCTGTTCTTGTCCAGGGCCACGGTGGCCAGTTTCAGGCTGGTGCGCGCCATGCGGCCAAGCGCCACCAGGTAGATCGTCCGCTCGGCACGGGTGGTGCCGATGCCGCGCGCCATGGCCACCGCCGGCACGTCCACCGCCTGGGCGGCGCGGGTGTCGGAGGCGCCGAGCAGACTTGCTGTGCGGCGCGCCGGCCCGGTGGCGTCGGCTTCGCCGGCAATGCGCAACTGCCACAGCAAGTCTTCCTCGGTGAACTGGCCGCTTTGGACCAGCTGGGCGATCAGGGCGGCGCAGCCTTCGCCGTAGTTGTCCGGGTTGAGCAGCAGCGCGCGCGCTTCCACTCCTACCTGTTCGCCGCGGCCGGCGCGCGCCAACAGGGCATAGCAGCGGATCTGCAGCTCGCCCCCGGCGGCCAGTTGGCCCGCCTCGCGCTCGAAGCCGGCCCAATCGCGGCGCCGGCCCAATTCGAGCAGCCAGTCGCTGCGCAGGCGATCGGCGACGGCACTGCCCTCGTGGCGGCGCAGCACCTCGCGGATTTCCTCGGCCGTGGCGTCGCGCAGCCGGGGTTTCAGACGATAATAGTCGACGTAGGAAGCGAGCAGGTAGTTCGGCAGGCGCGAGGCCAGCGCATTGGTACGCGCCGCATCGTTCTGGCGTGCCGCTTCGCGCAGCAGCAGGAAGGTGTCGTCGTCGGCACGGTTATCAACCGCGCCGTTGTCCGCGCCGGGGACGGCGGGCGCGCCCGCGGGCACCGGGGAAACAGTTTGCGCGCTCGGCGCGCCCTGGGCGTGGACTATGCCGAAAGGAAACGTCCACGAAGCAAGCACAAGGACAAGGACAAGGGCTGCCGGCAAGGAGCCGGCTGTCAATCTCGATTGAAACATCCACAACTCTCACTCTACGCTGCATATAAACCATGACCGGCGAATCAAGAATACCACGCGCCTCCGGGCTCCTGCCAGAGGCTGGCGCAGGCACCTCGCCCGATAAGCAACAGTTGCGCCGCCTGCTCAAGGAACGGCGCCGCGCCATCCCGCTCGATCTCAAGCGGGCCTGGGACGCGCGCATCGGGGCACGGGTGCTGGCATGGTGGCGGGCCAAGCCTCTGGAGGCGCTGGCGGTGTACTGGCCGCTGGCGGGCGAACCGGACTTGCTTCCAGCCTACGCGGAATTGGCCGAGCGAGGCGTACGGCTGGCCTTGCCTGTCGTGGTGGCCCGCGACGCGGCGCTCGGGTTCGCCGAATGGGTGCCGGGCGAGGCGACGGTGGCGGACAGCATGGGGGTGGCGGTGCCGGCTGAGTTAAGGATGGTGGAACGGCCGGAAGCTTTGCTGATCCCGTGCCTCGGGTTCGATGCGCAGGGGTACCGGCTGGGGTATGGCGGGGGGTTTTATGACCGGACGCTGGCAGAGGAGCCGCGGCCACGGACGCTGGGGATTGCGTACGCATGCCAGTTGGTGGAGTTCGAATTGAATCAGTACGATATCCCGTTAGAAGAGATCATTACCGAAGCGTAGGGTGGGCGGGGTAATTTCGGGCAATGCCCGGAATGACGGACGCCCGCGCGGTGATAGTTTGCGCCAGAAATGCCGGAGCGGCAGATTCAGCGTTAGTTCAACGCGCGGGCGGCATAGCCGCCCATCCTGCTATTTAACGAGCCTTTGCCAGATCGCCGTCGTCGCCACTGCCTGGTTCATGCTGTAGAAATGCAGCCCCGGCGCACCGCCGGCCAGCAGCCGTTCGCACAGGCTGGTGACCACGTCCACCCCGAAGGCCTTGATCGAGGCCGAATCGTCGCCGAAGCTGGCCAGCTTGACGCGTACCCAGCGCGGGATCTCGGCGCCGCACATATCCGAGAAGCGCAGCAACTGCGTATAGTTCGTGATCGGCATGATGCCGGCCACGATCGGCACGTCCACGCCCAGCTTGCGGGCGTCGTCGACGAACTCGAAGTAAGCATCCGCGTTATAGAAATACTGCGTGATCGCGGCATTCGCGCCGGCCTGGATCTTGCGCGCGAAGGCTTGCAGGTCGTCTTGCGGCGAGCGCGCCTGCGGGTGCATTTCCGGATAAGCGGCCACTTCGATGTGGAACCAGTCGCCGGTTTCCTTGCGAATGAACTCGACCAGCTCGCTGGCATAGCGGAATTCGCCCGCGCCGCCATAGCCGCTGGGCAGGTCGCCGCGCAGCGCCACCAGGCGGCGGATGCCGGCATCCTGGAATTGCCGCAGGTTGGCGCGCAGCGAGTCGCGGGTGCCGCCGATGCAGGACAGGTGGGGCGCGGCCTCATGGCCTTCGGATTTGATCTCGAGCACGGTCTGCAGCGTGCCCTGCTGGGTGGTGCCGCCAGCGCCGAAGGTCACCGAAAAATACTTTGGCGCCAGCAGCGCCAGCTTCTGGCGCACGGCGCGCAGCTTCTCCGCGCCTTCATCCGTCTTGGGCGGGAAGAACTCGATACTGAAATTATGCGTTTCCATCTTTATCTCTGAGGAGCAAGGTAGCAAGCGCCCACGAAATGATGCTGTACAGGATGGCGGCAATGAAAGCGGATCCGAAGCCGCCGACGTCGAATCCGTCGACATACCGCGCGACCAGCCAGAACAGGAAGGCATTGATCACGAGGATGAACAGGCCGAGCGAGATCACGGTCACCGGCAGGGTGAGGATGACCAGGACCGGGCGGATCAGGGTATTGACCAGCCCGAGCACGAGCGCGGCGATCAGCGCGGTCGTGAAATTGGATATCGAAACGGAAGACATCAGGTACGGCAGGGCCATCAGGGCCGCGGCATTGATCAGCCAGGTGACGAGCAGGCGCATTGCATCGACTTTCGTGGGTCGCGGGCGCCTCCAGGAGAAGACGCCCGGCTGTTGAAAAAACGGGCGCGGGGTTCATCAAACGCCGCGCCCGCATTGACTAGCCAGGGATTAATAACGGTAGTGGTCCGGCTTGTACGGGCCGGCCTTGCTTACCGAAATGTAGGCGGCCTGCTCTTCGGTCAGCTCGGTCAGCTGCGCGTTGAGCTTGCGCAGTTGCAAGCGTGCGACCTTCTCGTCCAGGTGCTTCGGCAGCGTGTACACGCCGACCGGGTAGTTCGCGGTGTTGGCGAACAGCTCGATCTGGGCGATGGTCTGGTTCGCAAACGACGAGCTCATCACGTACGACGGGTGACCGGTGCCGCAGCCCAGGTTCACCAGGCGGCCTTCGGCCAGCAGGATGATGCGCTTGCCATCAGGGAAGATGACATGGTCGACCTGCGGCTTGATGTTTTCCCACTCGTATTTCTTGAGCGCCGCGACTTCGATTTCGTTGTCGAAGTGGCCGATATTGCAGACGATGGCCTGGTCCTTCATCTTGAGCATGTGCTGCTCGGTGATGACGTGGTAGTTGCCGGTGCAGGTGACGAAAATGTCGCCGTGCTCTGCCGCGTAGTCCATGGTCACGACGCGGTAGCCTTCCATCGCCGCCTGCAGTGCGCAGATCGGGTCGATTTCGGTGACCCACACTTGCGCCGACAGCGCGCGCATGGCCTGGGCCGAGCCCTTGCCCACGTCGCCGTAGCCGGCGATCACGGCAACTTTTCCGGCGATCATGACGTCGGTGGCGCGCTTGATGCCGTCGACCAGCGATTCACGGCAGCCGTACAGGTTGTCGAACTTCGACTTGGTGACCGAATCATTGACGTTGATGGCCGGGAAAGCCAGTTTGCCTTCCAGGTGCATCTGGTACAGGCGGTGCACGCCGGTGGTGGTTTCTTCGGTCACGCCCAGGATGCATGGCAGGCGCTTCGAGTACCAGGCCGGGTCACGCGCGAGGCGGCCCTTGATCGAGTTGAACAGGCAGATTTCTTCTTCCGAGCCCGGCTTGTCCAGCACCGAGATGTCCCTTTCGGCACGCACGCCCAGGTGCAGCAGCAGGGTCGCGTCGCCGCCGTCGTCGAGGATCATGTTGGCGTGGTTGTCGCCTGGCCATTCGAAGATGCGGTGGGTGTATTCCCAGTATTCGTCCAGGGTCTCGCCCTTGACGGCGAACACCGGGGTGCCGACCGCGGCGATCGCGGCGGCAGCGTGGTCTTGCGTCGAGTAGATGTTGCACGATGCCCAGCGCACGTCGGCGCCCAGGGCTTCCAGGGTGCGGATCAGGACCGCGGTCTGGATGGTCATGTGCAGCGAACCGGCGATGCGTGCGCCCTTGAGCGGCTGGGCGGCGGCGTATTCCTCGCGGATCGCCATCAGGCCCGGCATTTCGGTTTCTGCAATACGGATTTCCTTCTCCCCCCAGGATGCCAGGGAGATGTCGGCGATATGGAAGTCCTTGAGATCTTTAAGTACGGCGCTCATCACGCGCTCCTTTCAATGGTTGAAAAAAGTTAACGTGAGCGCGGTGTTGATATCCGAGCCTGGCGAAGAGGAATCTCTTCGTCGCAACGCTCCTCGGAATGAGCTAGTTTACCACGACTCAGGCTGCTGTGCAGGCGTCCGGCAGGGGCGCTGCCTGGCAGGAACTGGCCAGGGGCAGGCTGATGTCGAAGCTGCTGCCGCGGCCGATGCCCTCGCTGGCTGCCCGCACCGAGCCGCCATGCAGTTCGATCAGGCTCTTGACCAGCGCCAGGCCCAGCCCGAGGCCGCCATGCTGGCGCTCGGACGAGGTCTCGGCCTGCACGTACAGGTCGAACAGGTGCGGCAAGAGCTCGGCGACGATACCCTGGCCGTTGTCGGCCACGCGCAGCGCGCAGCGCCCGTCCTGCTCTTCCAGGGTCAGCGTGATCCGGCCGCCCGGCCCGGTATAGCGGATGGCATTGCCGAGCAGGTTGCCGATGACCTGGACCAGGCGCGTCGCATCGCCTTCGACCAGGCAGGGGACCGGCGGCAGCGCCAGGTCGACCCGCTGGCCCTTGCGCTGGGCGGCCGGCATGATCTGTTCGATGGCGGCGGCCACCACGTCGCGCATGTCGACCTCGGTCTTGACGATCGAAATCAGGCCGCGGCTAACGCGTGAGACGTCGAGCAGGTCTTCCACCAGGCGGTTCATGTGGGCGACCTGTCGGCTGATCAGTTCGCTCAGGCTCGATGTCTGGACGGCTTTCTCCGGATTTTTCTTGAGGAGGTGGGCCGCCATGGACGCGGCCGAGAGCGGGCCGCGCAGTTCGTGGCTCAGCATCGACAGGAATTCGTTCTTCTGGCGGTCCGCGGACATCAGCGAGGCCGCTTTTTCATTCAGCAGGCGATTGAGCTCCTCGACCTGTCCGTTGGTCTGCTCCAGGCGGCGCGAGACTTCGACCAGCTCGTCCTGGCGCTCTTGCAGCGCCGCCAGCGCATCGGCCAGCTCGCGGTTCTGGTGGTGGGCTTCAGACAGGGCGACATTGCTCGGCAGCGAAACGCCGGCCACGTCGCGCGCGATGTCGTCGGCCGACAAGGCCTCGGCATGCACCGGCATCAGCTTGGTCAGGACAATGCGCGTGCCGCTGCTGCCGGTCGTGATCTCGCAGGTATCCATGAAACGGCGCGCTGCCAGCAGGCCGGTACCGGCTGCCTGTTGCGCCGCGTCGTCTTGCGCCAGCAGGGCCTCGAGACCCTTGATGCCCGGCCCCGCATCCTCGATCACGACCATCAGCGCCTGGCGTCCCGTGGAACCCAGCAGGGAAAATGCAACCTTGCCCTCGCCGGCATAACTGAACACATTGCGCGCGAGTTCGGACACCGCACTGGCGATACGCGCCTGGTCGTGCGAACCGAAACCGCAACGGGCCGCAATCTGGCGAGCACGCTGCCGTGACGCGATCACATCCAGTTCGAGACCGATGGTGCTGGTGAGGATGGGGTGTTGCATGTGCCTTTCCAAACAAAACAGAACGCGAGCGAGCACCAGGCCTGCTGGCGAACGAGGTCGGCGCCGGCATGGGGCTGATGATGCTGAAGTGGAATAATCAAGCTTGACGGATTATGCAACAAACTCGGAAGGTTTGTTGCCGCCAGTGAAGTAATACCGAGGGCGCGCCACAGTGGCGCTGGACTGGCGGATCTTGCTGCGCGGGTGGGGCGGCTGCCCGCACCCGCGCGGGGCGGCTGCTTACGACAAGCCGGCGGCTGCGCGCAGTGCGGCTGCCTTGTCGGTGCGCTCCCAGGTGAACTCCGGCTCTTCGCGGCCGAAGTGGCCGTAGGCGGCGGTCTTGGCGTAGATCGGGCGCAGCAGGTCGAGCATCTGGACGATGCCTTTCGGACGCAGGTCGAAGTGCTCCATGACCAGCTGGGCGATCTTGTCGTCCGGGATCACGCCGGTGCCTTCGGTGTACACGGTGATGTTGATCGGGCGGGCCACGCCGATCGCGTAGCTCACCTGCACCTGGCACTGGCGCGCCAGGCCGGCGGCCACCACGTTCTTGGCGACATAGCGCGCGGCGTAGGCTGCCGAACGGTCGACCTTGGTAGGATCCTTGCCGGAAAAGGCGCCGCCGCCGTGCGGGGCTGCGCCGCCGTAGGTGTCGACGATGATCTTGCGGCCGGTCAGGCCGCAATCGCCCTGCGGGCCGCCGATGACGAAGCGGCCGGTCGGGTTGACCAGGTATTTCGTGCCTTCCAGCCATTCACGCGGCAGGGTCGGCTTGATGATTTCTTCGATGACCGCTTCTTCGATCTGCGAGTGCGACACGTCGGGGTGGTGCTGGGTGGACAGCACGACGGTGTCGACCGACACCGGGCGGCCGTTGACATAGCGCAGGGTGACCTGCGACTTGGCGTCCGGGCGCAGCCACTGCAGGCGGCCGTCCTTGCGCAGCTGCGACTGGCGCTCGACCAGTCGGTGGGCGTAATAGATAGCGGCCGGCATCAGTTCCGGGGTCTCGTCGCAGGCATAGCCGAACATCAGGCCCTGGTCGCCAGCGCCCTGGTCCAGATCGAGGCCCGCGCCTTCGTCCACGCCCTGGGCGATGTCCGGAGACTGCTTGTCGTAGCAAACCATCACGGCGCAACCTTTATAGTCGATGCCGAAATCGGTGTTGTCGTAGCCGATGCGCTTGATGGTGTTGCGCGCCACCTGGATGTAGTCGACGTTGGCGTGGGTGGTGATTTCGCCTGCCAGCACCACGAGGCCCGTATTGCACAGCGTTTCGGCGGCGACGCGCGCGCGCGGATCCTGTTCCAGGATGGCGTCGAGGATGGCGTCGGAAATCTGGTCGGCGACCTTGTCGGGATGGCCTTCCGAGACGGATTCGGAAGTGAAGAGATAGTCGTTGGACATGAAGGCTCCGGTTACGGGTTGTAGATGTATACGTGCCGCAGCAACAGGTGCCTGCGACGCTTTAGCGACATTTATATTCCGCTTCGCAAGTTGTCTATTAACTCGGCGGATCCTGCATAAGGTGGTATTTTACGCTTCCTTCGAGAATTTTGCTGAAGCAAGTCTCGTTCCATTCAATTCTGGTCAATCGCATGTTAGTTATTTTGTTCCGTGCACTATCGGTATTTCCCTTGCCGTTTTTGCATGCACTTGGGTCGGGTCTGGGCTGGCTCGTCTATTCCGTATCTTCTTCGTATCGCAGGCGGCTGCGCGCCAACCTGGCGCAGGCCGGCTACGAGGGCCAGCTGAACGCGGCCATTGCCGAAGCTGGCAAGGCCATCGTCGAGCTGGCCTTTGTCTGGTGCGCGAACCCCGAGCGCGTGGCGCGCCATGCGCGGGTCGAAAACTGGAACCTGGTGCAGGAACGGCTGGATGCCGGCCGCGGCATCGTGTTCCTGACCCCGCACCTGGGCTGTTTCGAGATGACGGCCCAGCAGATTGCCCTGAAGACCGCGCTGACCGTCATGTACCGCCCGCCGCGCAAGAGCGCGCTCAAACCCCTGGTCGAAGGCGCCCGCGCCCGCCACAACCTGCACCTGGCGCCGGCTACCTTGAGCGGCGTGCGCATCCTGGCCAAGACCCTGAAAAGCGGCCAGCCGATCGGCCTGCTGCCCGACCAGGTGCCGCAGGAAGGCGAAGGCGTGTGGGCGCCGTGGTTTGGCCGCACCGCTTATACGATGACGCTGCCGTCGAAACTGGCGCAGCTGGGCAAGGCCGACATCCTGCTGGTGTATGCCGAGCGCCTGCCGCGCGGCAAGGGCTATGTCGTGCGCTTCGTGCCCTTCGATGGCGATTTGTCGGGCACTGCCGCCGAGCAGGCGGCGCAGATCAACCGCGCCATGGAGCAATTGATCGCACGCGCCCCGGCCCAGTATTTCTGGAGCTATAACCGCTACAAGCAGCCCGATGGCGTGGCTGGCCCCGAAAGCGAGGCTTCGGCATGAGGGTCCTGCTCGGTTTCATGTGGCTGCTGCACTTTCTGCCGCTGCCCATCCTGGCCCGCCTCGGCGAAGCGGTCGGCAGTTTGATGTTCCTGATCATGGGCAAGCGCCGCCGGATCGCCCTGACCAATTTGCGCCTGTGCTTCCCGGAGAAATCCGATCGCGAACGCCAGGCCATTGCGAAGCAGCATTTCCGTGCCTACGCGCGCAGCATTTTCGAGCGCTCGATCCTGTGGTGGGCGCCGGAGGCGCGCGTACGCAGCCTCATCCACGTCGAGCCGGCGGTGCCGCAGGCCGAGATGGAAGACGGCCCGACTATCCTGCTGTGCCCGCATTTCGTCTGCCTGGATGTGGCCGGCGTGGCTTCGCGCGTGATCCCGGTGTGCAGCATGTACGTGCCGCAGAAGAATGCCGCCTTCGACAAGCTGCTTCGCCATGGCCGCGAACGCTACGGCCCGGTGCGGCTGGTGACGCGCAAGGAAGGCATCAAGCCGATCCTGCGCGCGCTGCGCGACGGCCTGCCCTATTTCATGCTGCCGGACATGGACTTTGGCGAGAAGGATGCGGAGTTCGTGCCCTTCTTCGGCATCCCGGCGGCAACGCTGACCGCGCTGGGCCGCATCGCGGCCACCACCGGCGCCAAGGTGATTCCCGTGGTCGCCACCTATTTGCCGGACTACCAGGGCTGGCGCGTGCGTTTCTACCCGGCGTGGGAGAATTACCCGGGCGACGACATGGTCGAGGCGACCCGCCGCATGAACGCCTTCATCGAAGAGCGCGCGCGCGAGACGCCGGCCGAATACTTCTGGACCCACAAGCGTTTCAAGACCCGGCCGCCCGGGGAAGCGTCGTTCTACGAGTAAGTTGGACTTAATCGAACCGAAATTAGTTAAGCTGAACTGAACTGAACTGGGCACATCGCCATGAAACTGAAATTCACCAAGATGCACGGCGCCGGCAACGATTTCATCGTCATCGACGCCATCCACCAGCAAGTGTCGCTCAGCACCGAGCAATGGCGCCAACTGGCCGACCGCCGCTTCGGCATCGGCGCCGACCAGATCCTGATCGTCGAACGCCCGACCACCGAAGGCTGCGATTTCCGCTACCGCATCTTTAACAACGACGGCAGCGAAGTCGAGCAGTGCGGCAATGGCGCGCGCGCCTTTGCCCGCTTCGTCAGCGACAAGGGGCTGTCGACAGAACGCAGCATCCGCGTCGAGACCATGAAAGGCATCATCGCACCGCGGCTCGAGCTGGACGGCAGCGTGACGGTGGACATGGGCGCGCCGGTGCTGGAGCCGGCCGCCGTCCCATTCGACAGTGCCGGCCTGGGTGGCTGGGCCGAGGGCGAGGACACAGCCTGGCCGCTGCCGGTGAACGGCAAGACGGTCTTCGTGTCGGTGGTATCGATGGGCAACCCGCACGCGGTGCAGGTGGTCGACGACGTCGACCGCGCGCCGGTGGAGCAGACCGGCCCGCTGATCGAAATGCATCCGCGCTTCCCGAAACGGGTCAATGCCGGCTATATGCAGGTGGTGGACCGCAACCACATCCGCCTGCGCGTGTACGAGCGCGGCGCCGGCGAAACCCTGGCTTGCGGCACCGGCGCCTGCGCTGCGGCGGTGGCCGGCATCCGTCGTGGCCTGCTTGATTCGCCGGTGCGGGTATCGGCGCGCGGCGGGGAACTGAGCATTGGGTGGGCGGGGGACGGCCAGCCGGTGTATCTCAGCGGGCCGGCGGTGAAGGTGTTCGAAGGCGAAATCGAGATTGAAAACGCCTGACAGATCGTCGTGCCTGGTCGAGTAACAAGAACCTCATCTACAAAGCTATTCTTGTTGTCCGCGTTCGGGCCCGAAAGCGGAAGTCCCGGATGCTTCAGTGTACGTTGTTGTTGCTTGCAGGACAAGACGGAGGGTGACGGCGCCGGTTGCTCACAGGCGACCTGCCATGTTGAGCTCAACAGCCGAGCTCGGCTTGCAGCAGACCTCCCCCTAACCGGGTTCACCCGCCCGCTCAGGCGGCCAGCTCCAGATCGGCCGGCCCCTGCTGATCCTTTTCCTGTGAGTCTCTTTCCTGTATGCCCTCTTCGTCATCCTGCGCCCCCAGCAGGGTGCGCAAGCGATACAAGCGCTGCCGGTAATTTCCTTCCGGACCGGACGGGCCACAGTCGATGCCGTCGAACAGGCGCCCGATGCGGTCGAGCGCATGGCGCTCCTGCGCCGTGTCGACCAGCACCAGGCGGCGCTTGCTGCGGCCGTAGCTGGCGCGGATGTCGATCAGGAGGCAATGCCCGTGGTCGGCCGCCGGGACGTCGAGCAGCAAGGCTTCGGCGCGCGACAAGCTGAACACTTCAGCCAGCTTCAGCCGCGCCGCCAGCAGCGGATGCGAGCAGTCCAGGTCCGGATTTCTGGCCAGCAGCTTGCCGGTTGCGAGATAGGCGGGGGCGGACAGCCGCGGCGCGATCTTGCGCAGCAGCGCCTCGGCCCCGGCGCTGCCCTGGGCGGCCGCCTTCTGCAGCCAGAATACGGCGCGCACGTCGTTGTTTTCGTTCTCGCGGCGCACGCGCCAGGCGATGCTGCCGCACTCGAGCTGGGCCTCGCGGTAGCCCATGTCGGCCGCGCGCTCGAGGTAGCGCTGGGCGTCGCCCACGTTACGCTGCGAGAACTCGGGCTTGATATAGATGCGCGACAGCGCATACCAGGCCTGGGCCAGCCCCTGCTCGCCCGCCAGCGTCAGCCAGCGGATCGCCTTCTTGAAGTTGGCGGCGCCGCTGCCGCCGCCGGTAATGCGGCGACCGTCGATGTCCATGCGGGCGCAGCGCAAGCCCATCGCCAGCTGGGCGTGGCGGTCGTGCTCGGCCGCGGCGAGCTCCCAGAAGCATTGCGGCTCGCCGACCGCCGGCGCGGCGCCGGATTCGCCGGCCATGCCCCCGATAGCTTCCCCACCGTCGAGCAGGCGCGCCACCCGCGACAGCAGGGCAATGTCGCCTGGCGCCAGGCGGTGCACGCCGTGCTGGGCGGCGGCGGCCCGCACGAGCGCACGCGCCAGCGGCAGGGAACGGACCAGGTAATCGCTGTGCTGGCCGGTTTTCCAGGCCTGGTCGAGCACCGCGTACCGGGCTTCGGCCACGCCGTTGTCGGCGGCATGCTTGAGCCAGCTCTGGGAAGGGGCCTGCCCTGCCCTGGCACTGGAACCGGGGACGGCGGCCTGCGCCGGGGCCGCATGCTGGCGCGCCAGCAGCCATTGGGCTTCGGGAAAGCCGGCGCGCGCCGCGTCTTCGAGGGCGCGTAGCGCCTTGGCGCGGTCGGGCGCATTGCCGCCTGCATCGGCCCGGCCCGGTGCGGCTACATCTGCGGAGCCATTGAAGACCAGCTGGGCGAACACCAGCCCGGCGTGCACGCTGCCGTCGTCGTAGGCGCGCTCGTACCAGGGCGCCATTGCCTGTGCGCTGGGCTGGGCCAGTTCGAGGGGGATGTGGTTGCCGATCAATTGCCAGGCCTGCTGGCAGTCTTGCCGGGCGGCGCGCTCGAGCCAGTGCAGCGCGGTGGGCAGGCTCTGCGGCAAACCGGCGCTGCCGAACAGATAGAGCTTGCCTAGCTCGAGCTGGGCGGCGGCCTGCCCGGCGCGTGCGTTGCGGATGATCGCCAGTTCTTCGCGGTTAGCCATTGTTACGTTTCATGGGTAGATGTCGGCCAGCGCGGCGAAAACGGCGAGGCAACCATCGCCGGAGGGCCCGAAGGCCATCCGCAAAAGTTGCCAAGATACAATAAATCATGTTTTTCCGTTGCCACGCACTGAATGTGAGCAGAGTCTAAGCCGCCCCCGGCATCGATCCGATTCAATCCCGGCCTTCCTTGAGGAGGCACAAACCGCCGAGTTACCGAGCTGGGCGGTAATGGGGCGAAAATTGTTACATCCGGCTTTGCCGCGCGTTTCAAAAATACAACAGCACGATTGGATTTATTGGCTTTCCACCAAGTGCCGCCGTCATAATTGACCAAACCAATAACCTTGAACACTCAAGCAACTAAGGTGCAGGTTATCCGGGCATTCAGCATTTGCGTCTCGATGCCATGGATGACCGCGATTTATTAATAAAAGGATTAGAAACAATGAAGTACTCCCTCATGGCCGTCGCACTGCTCGGCGCATTCGCCGGCGCGGCACACGCACAAACCGCTGTCCAGATCTACGGCACCGTCGACGCTGGCGTCATCAAGCGTAGTGGCCAGACCCTGAACATCGGCAAGCGTGCTTCCAATACCCTCGGCTTCAAAGGGACCGAAGATCTGGGCAATGGCCTCAAGGCACTGTTCCAACTGGAAATGCGTTACGAGCCGGACACCGGCACCATTGAAATTGGCGGCAACGGCACCCAGCGTCCGCTGTTCCAGGGCCAGTCCCGCGTCGGCCTGCAGGGCGACTTCGGTATCGTCCGTATCGGCCGCGGCCTGACCCCGTACCACGAAACCATCGGCGCCTTCGATCCGTACCACGCATCGCCGAGCCCGGCCGGTTTCTGGACCGACCTCACCGTCGCCGGCTACACCTCGCAGCCGCTGGACGTCGTCGGCTACACGAACAACCGCTTCTCGAACGCAGCCTGGTACAACTCGCCGATCATCAGCGGCTTCCAGCTGAACACCGCGATCGCCACCAAGGAAAGCGGCGGCGGCCCGGCCGTCGTCGGCCGTGGCACCGTGACCAACCCACAATACCCGGTGGGAGCCGAAGCATCGGCCAACCCGTTCTCGATCAGCGGCACCTACAACAACGGTCCGGCCGCATTCATGGCCGGCTACGAGCGCAACGCCATCGAATCGAAGGTCTGGTCGGTCGGCGCGTCGTTCGCCGTCACCCCGGAACTGAAGCTGATGGGCACCTACTCGGAGCAGGACCAGGAGCACAACCGCATCGCCAACGCCAACACCAAGGCATGGGTGCTGGGCGCGAACTACACGATGGGCCCGGGGAAGGTGCTGGCTGGTTACGGCCAGAAGGACACCGACGGCCTGCAGAAGGTCAAGCAGCTGTCGCTGGGCTACGAGTACAGCCTGTCGAAGCGCACCTACCTGTACGTGGACGCGTCGCGCAAGAAGGGCATCAATGCCGTGCAGTCGACCGTCAACCACTACGATGTCGGCGTGAACCACTCGTTCTAAGCTGAACCGGGCTGCGGCCCGGAATCACGGGGCGGACATGGGCAACCATGCCCGCCCCTGTCACATCCGCGGCAAATACAGCAAATTTGTAGTTTTTAAGCAACGCCGGCAACTGCGCATGCATGACCTGTGCCCTGAGTCTGTACAGTGCGCCGTAGCAATGGCATATTGCCAAGGCGAGTAACTAAACGCTCGTTCGCAAAATAACATTGGAGATGCAATGAAGAAGAGTATTCTGGCCGCGCTGCTCGGCACCTGTTTCGCAACCTCGGCATTCGCGCAGTCCAGCGTGCAAATCTACGGCATCGCCGACGCAGGCGTGATGTTCCAGAAGGGTGGCCCGACCAAGATCTTTAGCGGCGGCGCCGACGGCTCGCGCATCGGTTTCAAGGGCACCGAAGACATCGGCAACGGCTACAAGGCCATCTTTAACCTGGAAGCACGTGTCGAACTCGACACCGGCACCCAGCAGCCGACCCTGATGAACGACAATCCTGGCGTCTACCTGCTCAAGGGCATGGATGCGATCCCGGTCGCGATCCGCTCGCGCCTGCAGTCGCTGCTCCAGCCGCCAGGCGGCCCGGCCGTCAACCAGGAACGCGCACTGTTCGACCGTACCGCAATGGTCGGCTTGGTCACCCCGGTCGGCGCAGTCCTGCTCGGCCGCATGTACACCCCTGGCTACGAAGTCTTCAACAAGGCTGACGCCTTCGAGTCCGGTACCGCCGGCACCTGGGGCCACGTCACCGGCGGCACGGCCGGCTTCACCGCACTGGGCGCCGACATCCGCTCGCAGGAAGCGGTCCAGTACCGCATCGCCCTGCCGAACGGCATCGGCGGCTCGCTGATGTACGGTCCGAAGGGTTCGGGCTACCTCGGCCGCTACAACAAGTTCCGCGCCGGCGCCCTGACCTACCAGGCCAACGGCTTCGACGTCGGCATCGGCTACAACCACGGCTACGACCAGCAAAACCGTCCAAGCCTGCGCACCACCACCGTGGGCGGTTCGTACACCCTGAACCAGTTCAAGTTCTTCGCCGGTTTCCACAGCCAGCGCAACTCCAACTCGGCCCTGCTGGCCGATTACATCGGCGGCTGGGATGCAGGCGTGACCCCGGTGCTGACCCAGCAAGGCATTCCTGCGGCTAACCAGGCTGCGCTGCGCGGCATCTTCGTGCGCGCGATCACCGCCAACACCCAGCAGGATGCCAACAGCTACCAGGTCGGCATGCACTACAACCTGGGCGGCGGCCGCATCATGGCGTCGTACGCGCACCAGAACGACCGCACCTCGTCGAACAGCGATGCCGACCTGTTCGCGCTGGGCTACGACCACTTCCTGTCGAAGCGCACCGACCTGTACACCGTCGCCGCCATCATTCGCAACCAGAACGACGGCCAGTACGCACCTGGCACCGCCGGCAATCCAGGCGGCTTCACCAAGCGTCCGGGCGAAGACGGCCGCGCCCTGCAGATCGGCATCCGCCACCGCTTCTAAGAGTTTTTACTCTTGGCAAAAAAGACGCCCCCGTGAACTGACCCCGTAAAGTTGGACGGTTGGTTTAATGAACGGCCAAGGGCTGGGTTCTGTATTGCACAGGACTCAGCCCTTTTAGTTTCATCTTGATGCGGTCGTGATTGTAATAGCGGATGTATTTCTTGAGACCCGTTTTTAGTTCGTCGATGCTGCCGAACTTGTTGAGATAGAAGAACTCCGACTTGAGCACCGCGAAGAAGCTTTCCATCGCGGCGTTGTCGAGACAGT
>NZ_JCASID010000007.1:0-214904 GCF_059685855.1 Telluria sp. ZB4P37 | reverse complement strand
GCACCTGAAGATCAAAGCATTCTTCGGACGCAGTCCAAATGCCGTGCATATCCAAATTGTGACGGCCTTGATTTCATACTTGCTGGTCGCGTTGTACAAGCAGGCGCATGGCATCAAGCACACGCTATGGCATTGCCTCAGCCTGATTACTGCCACTTTGTTCGAGCCTCCCGTGATCAACACGAAGCCTGCCCGAACGCGTCCAAAACAAGCTAGAACAGCGCCCTCGAAGCGGCCGGGGGCACTCTAGTGAAGAGGTATCGAATTATCTTGGACACCAGTGCGCGCAGGCGGGAACCCAATTTAATGATATGCCACGCATATCAATCAGCACTCATCAAGTCGCCAAACGTATCACTGCCCCGCCTGACTCGCCCCCACCGGATTGACCGGCCCCATGCTCGCCTTGGTCGCAAAATACTCCGTCTCGCCGAAGCACGAAGTCGGAATCCCGCGGTGCTGTTCGTAGGTCACCTGCACGCGCTGGCCCATCGCGGCCTGCAATTGCTTGGCCACCGCCTCGTCGCGCACCGTGAAGGTGAAGCGTTCGGGAATAGCGCCCGGCATGCTCGAGAGCAGGAGCTCGCCTTCCCAGGTCTTGCACAGCCAGCCCTTTTTCGAGAACTTCTGCAGGTAGCCCGCCCGTTCGCCTTCCGAATACGACCAGCTCAGCGTGAACCAGGTGTAGAGCGCGAACAGCACCAGCACGGCGGCGATGGCGGAGAGCAGGAGGGCGGTGGCGCGTTTTGGCAGGGCGTTGGGCATGGCGGCAGTGGTCAGGAGTAAAAGTGAATGAGGGAGGCGGCAAGGGGCAGCCGCGCCCATTCTGCCACGGCTTGGCAAAATAACAAAATCCCCTGCATGTCTTCAGGACTTGCCCAGCGCGGTGCGGCGCGCTTCGTCCTCGTGCTCCTCGCGCTCGACCCGGCGCCGGTAGCGCACCGAGGACCGCAGCGACACCAGGATGAAGGCCAGCCCCGACAGCCCGGTGAACCATTCCGGGATGTGGTAGTGGACGCTGGCGAACATGATCATCGCCAGGATGCCGATCGCGTAGTGCGCGCCATGCTCCAGGAAGACGAATTCGTCCAGCGTGCCCTTGTAGACCAGGAACACGGTCATCGAGCGCACGAACATGGCGCCGATCGCCAGGCCCAGCATGATGATGACGACGTCGTTGGTGATCGCGAAGGCGCCGATCACGCCGTCGAAGGAGAAAGAGGCATCGAGCACTTCCAGGTAGAGGAAGCCGCCGATGCTGCCCTTGGCAATCATCTTGCCCACTGCCGGGTCGTTTTCCTCGCTCTCGAGCAGGCGGCTCAGCCATTGCACGGCGATGTAGATGAGCACGCCTGTGACGCCGGCGACCAGCACCGGCAGCTTGCGCGCGGGATTCATCAGCGACATGGTGCCGCAGACCGCCGACAGGGTGATCAGGATGGCCAGGCCCTCGGTGCCGTACTTGCCGACTTTTTCCTCGAGCCAGCCGAACCAGTGCAATTCTTTTTCTTCGTCGAACAGGAAGTTCAGGAACACCAGCATCAGGAAGGCGCCGCCAAAAGACGCGACCTCGGCATGCTTTTCGGTGAGGTGGCGTGAATACTCGCGCGGGCTGTCGATGGCCAACTGCCAGACTTCGACCAGGCCGAGCCCGGTGGCGGCCGAGACGATCACGAGCGGGAACAGCAGCCGCATGCCGAACACGGCCACCAGGATGCCGACGGTGAGGAACAGTTTGCGCCAGAACTCGTTCCAGCCGCGCAGGACCGAGGCGTTGACGACGGCATTGTCGAAAGAAAGCGACACTTCGAGCACGCCGAGCACGGCGGTGATCCAGAGTGCCTGCAGCAGGCCGCCGATGCCCCGGTGCTCATAGCCCCACCAGCCGGCAAGGGCCATCAGGATGACCGTGACTCCGATCGACAACCGAAAGTGCCGCATGACGTCCCCTTGCCTGTGTAGTCGTGTTGGAGGAATATTACCGTTCCAGGCTTGCGGACGGCGCAGCAATGCCGCGCTCGGAGGCAGAAGGTGTATCTACTGAGGCTTGCATCTGAGATAATTCCGGCCGGCATCAATTCACCTGGACTGAGACATGGATTTTGTTTACTTAGTTACTCCCGTGCTGACCTGGATGGTGGTCGGCCCGATCAAGTTTTTGATCACCAGCGCGCGCCAGCGCCGCTGGGCCTTCAACCTCGTGGGCAATGGCGGCTTCCCCAGCAACCATAGCTCCGTGGTTACCAGCATGGCCACCCTCATCGCGCTGCGCGAAGGGATGGGCCACCCGGCGTTCGGGGTCGCGGTGACGCTGGCGTTCATCGTGATGATCGACGCGAACAGCTTGCGCCAGCACGTCGGCCGCCAGGCGGCGGCCCTCAACAGGCTGGCGTGCGACACCGTGGGCCACGTCGTCCTGCGCGAGCGCATGGGCCACACCCTGGTCGAGATCACCGGCGGCATCGCCACCGGCATCGGGATGGGCTTCCTGATCAACGCGGTATTCGGCGCGGCCTGACGCGGCCCGGCGGACGGACAGGCGGACGTCCGCCCGTCCGCAAAAGCGCTGCATTCCAGCCACCCGGAATGCAGCTCATCGCCAAATATCGCAGTTCATCCCACGATTTCCGCGTTATGCAGAGTCGTCAATTGACGCCTGCAGGTCACTACTCGATACTGCGCGCTGGCTGTCCATATTCTAATATTTACAAGATCACTGAGTCCTTCTCTGGAGAACCACAATGCTGCGCAAATCACTACTCGTCCTTGCCATGGCCACGGCGCTCGCCGCCTGCAGCAAGGAGGCCAAGGAGCCTGCCAAACCGGGCGCTGAAACGAGCGCCACGGCCGATGGTAAAGATCCCAAGGACAAGCGTCCTTCGCAGCTGAAGGTCGCCTCGGAAGACGTGCTGACCATCCAGAGCGACACCCTGACCAGCGGCCCGGTGGTCACCGGCTCGATCCAGCCGGAACGCAAGGCCGACCTGCGCGCCGAAGTCTCGGCCGTGGTGCTGCAGGTCCTGAAAGACAACGGCGAGCCGGTCAAGCGCGGCGACGTGCTGGTGCGCCTGGACGAAACCGCCATCCGCGACAGCCTGGTATCGGCCGAAGCGACCGTGCGCTCGTCCAGCCAGGCCCTCGACCAGGCCAACCGACAGCTCGAGCGCATGAAGACCCTGCGCGCTTCCGGCATGGCTTCTGCTGTCGGCCTGGACGACGCGGAAGTGCGCCGCAACAGCGCCCAGAGCGAATTGTCGGCCGCCAAGAGCCGCGCCGCTAGCGCGCGCCAATTGCTCAACCGCACCGTGGTGCGCGCGCCTTTCGATGGCATCGTCTCCGAGCGTAAAGTCTCGGCCGGCGACACCGCCAACATCGGCAAGGAACTGGTCAAGGTGATCGATCCGAACAGCATGCGCTTCGAAGCGCGCGTCTCGGCCGACTCGATCTCGACCCTGAAAGTGGGCCAGAAGGTCAATTTCCGCGTCAACGGCTACGGCGACCAGCAGTTCGCCGGCGTCATCAAGCGCATCGACCCGGCCGCCAATGCCGTCACCCGCCAGGTCGAAGTGCTGGTCGAGTTCGCCGACAAGGCCCAGCCCCGCGTGGCCGGCCTGTACGCTGAAGGCCGCGTCGATGCCCAGAGCAGCAGCGCGTTGATGTTGCCGGAAGCGGCGCTGGTGAAAGCCGGCGACAAGGCCTACACCTGGCGCATCAAGGACAAGACCCTGAACAAGGTTCCGCTGGTGGTTGGCGCGCGCGACCCGCGTACCGGTAATGTCGAGATCAAGCAGGGCCTGGTATCCGGCGACGTCGTGCTGCGCGCCCCGACCTCGAACCTGAAGGACGGCCAGAAGGTCGAGATGCCGCCGGCACGCGTGGCCAGTGCGGCCGCCGCAGCACCAGTACAGGGGAAATAATCCATGTTCCTCTCCAATTTCAGTGTCAAGAGGCCGGTTGCCACGATCGTCCTGATCGTGGCCATGATGGCCATGGGCCTGCTCGCCCTGTCCAAACTGAAGGTCAACCAGAACCCGGACGTCGAGGTGCCGGTCGTCGTGGTCGACATCCCGTATCCGGGCGCCTCGCCCGAGACAGTCGAGCGCGAGATCACCAACCGCCTGGAAAAGCAGATGCTGGCGATCCAGGGCGTGACCGAGCTCAATTCCAACTCGTATGAAGGCGGCGTGTCGATCTGGATGGAGTTCGACTTCGACCGCAACGTCATCGAAGCCTCGGACGACGTGCGCAACGCGATCGCCGCGGTGCGCTACAAGCTGCCGATCGAGATGCGCGAACCGGTGCTGCGGCGCTGGGATCCTGCCTCCGAGCCGGTGATGCAGCTGGCGCTGTCCTCGAGCTCGCAGACCCACGCCGAGATCTCGCGCTATGCCGAAGACGTGCTGGCCGACAAGTTCCGCGCCATCGAAGGCGTCTCGACCGTGAACGTGAACGGCGCCCTGCGCCGCGAGCTGTCGGTCCTGTTGCGCGCCGAGAAGCTGCGTGAGTTCAACGTGTCGGTCTCGGAAGTGACCAACGCGCTGCGCACCCAGAATACCAACGCCCCGGTGGGCAAGCTGCGCAGCGAACTGGACGAGAAGGGCATCCGCCTGGTCGGCCGCATCGAGCGTCCGGAAGATTTCTCGCAAGTCGTGGTCAAGCGTAATGGCGACCAGATCGTGCGCCTGAACCAGGTCGCCGAGATCAAGGACGGCTTCGCCGACGTCAACAACCTGTCGATCCGCAGCGGCAAGCCGAACGTCGGCCTGCAGATTGCCCGCTCGCGCGATGCCTCGACCGTGTCCCTGGCCAAGAAAGTCCACAAGCTGGTGGAAGAAGCCAACAAGGAAATGCCTGCAGGCACCAAGCTGGACGTCGTACGCGATGGCGGCGAGGAAGCCCAAAGCAGCCTGAACAACGTGATCGAATCGCTGGTGCTGGGCGCCGTGCTGACCATCTTCGTCGTCTACGCCTTCCTGAATTCCTGGCGCTCGACCCTGATCACCGCACTGTCGTTGCCGACCTCGGTGCTGGCCGCCTTCATCGCGGTCTGGCTGTGCGGCTTCACGCTGAACTTCATGACCCTGCTGGGCCTGTCGCTGGCGATCGGCGTGCTGATCGACGATGCGATCGTGGTGCGCGAAAACATCGTGCGCCACATGGAAAAAGGTTCGGACCGCCGCACCGCCGCCCTCGAGGGCACTGCCGAGATCGGCATGGCCGTGGCTGCGACCACCTTCTCGATCATGGCCGTGTTCGTGCCGGTCGCCTTCATGCCGGGCGTCTCCGGCGAGTGGTTCCGTCCGTTCGCACTCACCGTGACCTGTTCGGTCATCGTGTCGCTGTTCATCTCGTTCACGCTCGACCCGATGCTGTCGGCTTTCTGGGGCGACCCACCTGACTACCACCACCAGCCGAAGAAGGGCATCAGCCGCGTGCTGGAACGCTTCAACGTCTGGTTCGACCACCAGGCCGACCGCTACGGCAACGTCATTGCCTGGGCACTGCATCACCGCAAGTGGATGGGTGCGATCGCTGTCGGCAGCCTGATCGGCGCGATTGTCCTGCATCACTTCTTCGGTGGATCGAGCTTCCTGCCGAAGTCGGATGGCGGCAACCTGATGGTGGAGGTGCGCACCCCGGCCTCGTCGAGCGTCGAATATGCGCGCCGCAAGCTGGAAGCGGCGGCCGAGATCGCCCGCGCCATCCCGGAAACCAAGGACACCAACAGCTCGATCAACCCGAACGGCGGCCGCGTCTACATCGACATCGGCAAGCGCAGCACCCGCAAGCGCAGCGCGACCGAGATCGGCGCCGAGCTGCGCAACAAGATCGCCCCGCTGGTCGGCGCCGAATACGTGGTCATCGACGACCTCAACGGCGGCGGCAAGCCGGTCCAGGTCGAGTTCACCGGTCCGGATTCGCGCAAGCTGATGGAGATCACCGCCGCCTTCATGGAGAAGCTGCGCCAGGTGCCGGGTGCGGTCGACGTCACCCTGTCGGAGCAGGATCCGAAGAACGAGCTGCAGATCGTGTTGGATCGCGGCCTGGCCAACGCCATGGGCATCTCGGTCAACGACGCCGCCCAGGCGCTGCGCGTGGCCTTCGCCGGCATCGAGGTGGGCGACTGGGTCGACCCGACCAGCGAGACCCGCGACGTCGCCGTGCGACTGCATCCGGAAGACCGCGTCAACACCGAGAACATCGAGCGCCTGCCGATCGCGGTGGCCGGCACCGGCATGATGGTGCCGCTCGAGCAGATCGCCACGATCACCATGGGCAAGGGCCCGGCCGGTATCCGCCACAAGGATGGCGAGCGCATGATCACCGTGTCGGCCAACGCCCAGGGCCGTTCGGCGGGCGAAGTGACCGCCGACGCGATGAAACTGGCCAGGACCTTCGACTTCCCGCCGGGCTATGGCCTGGCGCTGGGCGGCCAGGGTGAAGACCAGGCAGAGCTGTTCACCGAGATGCTGATCGCGCTCGGCGCCGGGATCGGCCTGATGTACCTGATCCTGGTGATGCAGTTCGGCTCATTCACCGCGCCGCTGGGCGTGATGCTGTCGTTGCCGCTGTCCCTGATCGGCGTGGTGCTGGCCCTGATCCTTACCAATAACACGCTCAACCTGATGAGCATGATCGGCGTCCTGATGCTGATGGGCCTGGTGGCAAAGAACGCGATCCTGCTGCTCGACGCAGCCCGTGCGCTGGAACACGAAGGCATGGACCGCGAGGAAGCGCTGATGCAGGCCGGCCGCAAACGCCTGCGTCCGATCCTGATGACCACCTTCGCCCTGATCGCCGGCATGCTGCCGGTGGCCATGGCGCTGGGCGATTCGGGCCAGTTCTACCAGCCTCTGGCGATCGCCATCATCGGCGGCACCATCACCTCGACGCTGCTGACCCTGCTGGTTGTACCGACCTTCTACGACAGCATCGAGATCGCCCGCGACCGCATGTTCGCCAAGTTCAACCGCCGTGCAGCGCGCTATAACGTGATCGTTGCGTTCTTCATGACCTTCATTGAGGCCATCCTGACCCTGGTGTTCGTGCGCCTGATCTACCGTTCGATCATGCGCCTGGTGCGCCGCGCTACCGGCCGCGGCCGCGGCAAGGCACAGCCGGCCTGACCGAAGGGGGAAGGGCGGCCCGCGGGCCGCCTGCTTTCCAGCTACCGCCTGACGGCCAGCCTTGCGCTGGCCGTTTTTTTTCGGCCGCCGAAAACAAAAAAGCCAGCCTTGCCGGGCTGGCGATCGAACATGCGAAGGCGAGGGACGACCCCGGCCTTCCGGCAGGAACGGGACCCGCGTCGCGGACCCCGTTCCTGGTCTTGCAGCCGGACGCTTACTGGCGGGTGGTGCCGGTCGGCGGCGGCGTGGTGGACGAGCCGGTGCCGGTGGTGCCGGTCGTGCCCGAAGTGCCCGAAGTGCCGGTCGCGCCCGTGCCGGTGGCGCCGGTGCCGGTGGCGCCGGTGCCGGTCGGTGGCGGGGCCATCGACGGATCGGTGGTGGTGCCGGTTGGGGGCGTGGTGGCCGGATCGGTCATGGTGCCGGTGGTGCCGGTCGCGCCGGTGCCGGTTGCGCCAGTGCCGGTATCACCCGTGGTGCCGGTGGTGCCCGAGGTGCTGCTTGGGGCGGTCGCCGACGTGTCAGTGGTGGTGGTGGTGTCGGTTGCCGGCTCGTTCTTTCGGCATGCGCCCAGCAGGGAGGCCAACACGGCAGCAGTCAGCAGGATTTTTGGTGCTTGAGTCAGTGCTTTCATTGTTTAACTCCTCGTTCACGTCTATCTTGTGCCGCGGGCTCCGGTCAGCCGTGGAGTCCCGGCAGCGCCAGGTCAGGTCCTCCGAGGGGCGGTTGAACCCAGCAGTGGACCCATCAGGGAACCGACGCAATACGCGGCCCCATCAGCGCACGAACCCGGCTGTGATACAAGACTGGCGGTGAGCCTGCCAGTTCGCCGGATCGCACACCTCGTACTCGTTTCCGCGGTGCTGCTGCGGAGTGCTCGAAGAGCAGGTGCTACACGCCCACTCCCCAACCCACCGGTTGTGGCCGGATGGTTTCGTCGCCGCCGGCACCTTTGCCGGCGACCTGTTCCAGCAACGCGGGGACTTCCTGAGAAATTTCCCGCGCCAGATACCCGAGTGTGCCCATGCGCTGCGCCAGGCATTCGCTGGCCCGCGCATGCAGGGCCACGCCCCAGCAGGCGGCCTGGTCAAGCGGCGAACCGCGCGCCGCCAGGCCTGCGATGATCCCGGCCAGCACATCACCGGAACCGGAAATCGCCAGGCCGACATTGCCGCCTTCATGCTGGTACAACGTTCCATCCGGCGTTGCGATGACAGTGCGCGCACCTTTTAATGCGACCACCGCATTCCAGGCCTGCGCGGCCTCGAGCGCCTTCGGGTCTGGTTCGGCGTTGATGTCGTCTTTTGCGATACCGGTCAGGTGCGCCATCTCGCCCGCATGGGGCGTGACGATCACCGGGCGTGCGAAGCGCCAGGGGCTGCCTTCCGGCCAGCCCGCAGGCGGGTGCAGCAGCGCGTCCATGGCGCAGGCATCGAGTACCACGGCAACGCGCGAATCCAACAGGCGCGGCAGCAGCGCATGCACCAGCTCGGCCGTGGCCGCTTCGTCCTGCATGCCGGGGCCGATCAGCACGGCATCGACGTGGTCGGCCAGCGGGTCGAGGCTGGCAATGGCGTCGATGCAGAAACCTGCGCTGGCATGCTCGGGCAGGCCGATGACGCGCGCCTCGGGCATGGCCAGGGCCACCAGCTGGGCCACGCTCTGGCCGGTGGCGATGGTGAGCTTGCCGGCGCCGGCCCGCAGCGCGGCGGTGGCGGCCAGGATGATGGCGCCCGGCATTTCGCAGGAGCCGCCGAGCACCAGCACATGCCCGCGGATTTCCTTGTCGCCCTCTTCGGACGGCATCGGCACCGGCCAGCTGCGCAGCAGGGCTGTGTCGACGTCCAGGACGCCAGTAGTACGGACGGTCGCGCCGGCGCGCGGATCGATGAGTGTGTCCATGGAAGTGGGCCTTATGCCTTCGGGGCGGCTGGCAGGTCCTTGCTGGCGGTAACCGGGGTGCCGGTCGCTTCGAGCGGCGCCACGAAATTCACGAGGCGCAGGGCAGGGTGGCCGCACTTGCCGAGGTCGGGGTCGAACTGATAGGAGGTCACCGAGCAGTTCGGCACGTCGCCGGCGCGGTCGAAATCGAGGATGGTCTTTTCGCTGAGGCGCTCGAACAGGTAGCGGAAGCAATTGACCGTGACCTGGTGCGCGACGATCAGGACGCGTTCCTTGCAGTATTCGCGGTTGAGCGTGTCGACCACGCTGCGCAGGCGCAGGATGACGTCGCACCAGCTCTCGCCGCCGGGCGGGCGGAAATAGAACTTGCCGACGTGCTGGCGCTGCTCGTAGAGCTCGGGATAATGGTGGGCGATGCCGTAGGTGGTGAGCCGGTCGAGGATGCCGAATTCTTTTTCACGCAGGCGCTCGTCGGATTCGATCACCAGCTTGTTGCGGTCGAGCCGCTGCATCATGATGTTGGCGGTCTCGGCGGCGCGCACGTAAGGGGAGTGCAGCACGACGGTCGGCTGCTGCTCGGGCGGCAGCGAGGCGAACCAGGAACCGAGGGCCTGCGACTGGCGCTCGCCGAGCTCGGACAGGGGCACGTCGACGTCGCGGTCGGCAATGTCGATACGGTGTCCGGCGGCTGCTTCCGCCAGGTCGCGCGCCACGTTGCCCGCACTCTGGCCATGCCTGACCAGCCAGATTTCCTGGGGCCACTTCTGTTCCATTAACAGTCCATCGATGATGTTGACATGGCGTCATCATAGACGGATTCTACGGGCGCAAAGCGCACGATTGCAGCCTTTCCAGAGTGGCTCGCGGCTGCGTCGGAGGGCGCTTACAAGCTTGCTTTCAAGCGATTAAACAGCCTGTGTTTCGCTGTCCAGGTTGTTTTCCGCGTCGCTATGAAACACGCGCAAGTCAGTCTGGCCGAGCACCCGGCTGGTGACCGTGCCGGCCGCGATCGAGCCGCTCACGTTCAGGGCGGTGCGGCCCATGTCGATCAGCGGCTCCACCGAGATCAACAGGCCCGCCAGCGCCACCGGCAAGTCCATCGCCGACAGCACGATCAGCGCTGCAAAGGTCGCGCCGCCGCCGACGCCGGCCACGCCAATCGACCCGAAGGCGACGATCGCCAGCAGGGGCAGCAGGAAGGAAGCCGTCATCGGGTCGATGCCGACGGTGGGGGCGATCATCACCGCCAGCATGGCCGGGTAGATGCCGGCGCAGCCGTTCTGGCCGATGGTCGCGCCGAACGAGGCCGCGAAATTGGCGATGCCTTCTGGCGTGCCCAGGCGGGCGGTCTGGGTCGCCACGCTCATCGGGATCGAGCCGGCGCTGGTGCGCGAGCTGAAGGCAAAAGCCAGTACCGGGAAGATCTTCTGCACATAGCGCAGCGGGTTCAGGCCGCTGCCTGCAACGAGCAGCAGGTGCACGCAGAACATCAACGCCAGAGCGCAGTAAGAGGCGACCACGAAGTTCGCCAGGCTGAGGATGTCTTGCAGGCTGGAGCCGGCCACCACCTTGGCCATCAGCGCGAATACCCCGAACGGGGTCAGGCGCAGCACCAGGGTCACCATGCGCATCACGATCACGTGCGCCATGTGCACGAAATCGCTGAACGACTGGAACACTTCCGGCTTCTTGCCTGCGATCCCCGTGGCGGAGATGCCGATGAAGATCGCGAACACCACCACCGCGATGGTCGAGGTCTTGCGCGCACCGGTCATGTCGAGGAAGGGGTTGGCGGGGATGAAGGACAAAATCATGCTTGGGAGCGAAATATCCTTCGCCGCGGCCAGGTTGCCCTGCAGGTATTCGCCGCGTGCCAGCTCGGCGCTGGAGGCGGTCAGGCCGACCGCGCTCAGGCCGAACAGCTTGGCCATCAGGATGCCGATCGCGGCCGCCACGATGGTGGTGGCGATCAGGATGCCGATCGTCAGCGTGCTGATGGTGCCGAGCGAGGACGCATTGCGCAGCTTCAGGATGGCCTGCACGATCGACACCATGATCAGGGGGATGACGATCATCTGCAGCAGCTTCACATAGCCGCTGCCGATCACGTCCAGCCAGGCATTGGTGGCCGCGATCTCGGGCGAGGTCACCCCGTAGATCGCCTGCAGCGCCGCGCCGGACACCACGCCCAGGCCCAGGCCCGTGAACACGCGCGTGGTGAACGAGGCATGCCTTGCCTGCATGCGGTAGAGCAGGGCGCAGAGCGCCAGCGCCACTGCCAGGTTGAGCAGAAGAGGGAAGTTCATTCGGAGCCTTTGTGTGAAGCACTCGCGCACAGTTAGTGCGCTGTGGAAATCTATCAGGGCATTTTATAGGCAAACCGACATTGCCGCCTACGAGGGCGTGCCCGGCTGTGGGAAGGCGGGCACGTCTGATCTTGTGGAGATGTCTAGCCAGGACGGCTACAGGCGGTGCTCTCTTGGCAACGTTCCGTGGCGCGGCTGCGACAGAGCCGCATCATTGCTACCAAGGCGCTCGTCAATATGCGTTGCGCATGAGAATCTATTTCTAGATTTTAAGATGTCACCACATCGTCTTTTGCCACCCTTTTCGAGCGCACCATGTTCAATAACCTGACCATCAAGTCACGCCTTATCTTCGTCATCAGCTTTCTCGCAGCCGAGCTTGTCATTGGAGCCTTGATCGGCATCTATAACCTTGGCAAGGCCAACGACGAGCTGAAGAACCTCTACGACAACCGCCTGGTGGCCCTCGGGCAGCTCAGCCGCGTGATGCAACTGATCACGACCAATCAGCTGCTGGTCGCGAAAGCCGTCGGCATGAGCGACAACGCCCAGCGCAGCGCCTTCATGCAGGAAGTCGACACCAATATCGCTGCCGCCTCCACCACCTGGAAGGCCTACGAACAGACCGAGCTGACCACCGAGGAAGCCGCTCTGGTCGGCAAGTTCGTCGAGGCCCGCAAAGCCTTCCTCGCGCAAGGCCTGGTGCCGGCGGTGGCGGCCTTGCGCGCCAACGACAGCGCCCTGGCGGGCGAGCTGGTGGCGGGCGAGATGTCGCGCCGCTTCCAGCCGGTCGGCGCCCTCGGCGGCGAACTGATCGCGCTGCAGCAGAACGTGGCGAAAGCAGATTATGAGCGTTCGCTGGCGGCCTATGAAACCGTGCGCCTGGTCTGCCTGGCCGGCCTCGCGTTCGGCTTGTTGATGGCCGCCGTGGTCGGCTGGATGCTGGTGCGCGCCATCGTGCGCCCGATCGAGGCCGCAGTGAAGATCGCCGGCGCCGTCGCCGCCGGCGACCTGACCCAGGATATCCAGGTCACCTCGAACGACGAAACCGGCCGCCTGCTGCAGGCGCTGAAGGACATGAACGGCTCGCTGGTAGACATCGTCACCCGCGTGCGCGGCGGCACAGACACCATCGCCACCGCATCGGGCCAGATTGCCGCCGGCAACCTCGACCTGTCGTCGCGTACCGAACAGCAGGCCAGCTCGCTGGAAGAGACCGCCTCGTCGATGGAAGAGCTGACCTCGACCGTCAAGCAGAATGCCGACAATGCGCGCCAGGCCAATGTGCTGGCGGCGTCCGCGCAACAGGTGGCGGGCAAGGGCGGCGCGGTGGTCGAGCAGGTGGTGCGCACCATGGGCGAGATCAATACCTCGGCCACGCGCATCGTGGACATCATCGCCGTCATCGACGGCATCGCGTTCCAGACCAATATCCTGGCGCTCAATGCGGCAGTGGAAGCCGCACGCGCGGGCGAGCAGGGCCGCGGCTTTGCCGTGGTCGCGAGCGAGGTGCGCAACCTGGCGCACCGCAGCGCGTCGGCAGCCAAGGAAATCAAGGTCTTGATCGACGATTCGGTCCAGAAGGTAAACCACGGCTCGGAGCTGGTAGACCAGGCCGGCGCCACGATGGCCGAGATCGTCGAGAGCGTGGGCCGCGTCACCGACATCATGGCGGAGATCACCGCTGCCAGCCAGGAGCAGACCGCGGGCATCGAACAGATCAACGACGCCGTGACCCAGATGGACCAGGTGACCCAGCAGAACGCAGCGCTGGTCGAAGAGGCCTCGGCCGCGGCGCAGTCGCTGCAGGATGAAGCGGCCCAGCTGGCCATGACAGTGGGTGCGTTCAGGCTCGATACGCAGGCAGCGCCTGCCGTTCAGGCGGTCCGTGCCAGGCCGCCGGCCCAGCGCGCCGCGATCACTATGACGCGGGCAGTGCAGAAGCCGGCGGCTCCGGCCAAAGCCCCAGCCGCGCCGAAAACGGCGGGCAAGGGCGCGCCATCGCCCGCGGCCCAGGCAACGGAGGGCTGGGAAGAGTTCTGACGATGACACGCGCAGCCGTCGCATTTCGCGACGGCGGGCTTTGCGCAAGGGGAGTGTGCAGCTTGGTGGATATGCGTGGCGGATAAGGCAGGTCGACCGATCGCCACGACTTCGGGAAGAAAACCGCATCGCGCAGCTTGCCGCCTCAGGATGGCCAGGCTAACCGGCCTGGCCTTTGGGATAACGAGCTGCGGCTGAACGACGAATGCGGTTTATTCCAGGACCAGCACGAGCGCCGCCAGCCCCAGGCACAGGCCGGCCGCCACGCCCACGCGCTGGCGCAGGCGGCGGCCGTTCGAGACGATGCTCTTGGCAAAGGTACGCTTCGGCGCGGCAGGGTTGCTGCGGTCGACCGTGGCTGGATGGATGCTTGGATGCGAATGTTCGGTGTTCATGAAGGTTCCTTATTGCCGTCTCCACCGGAGACTGGTCCTGGTTGGTGTGCCGGATGCGAAGCGTCGTCAAGCTGCCAATTGGGCCCGGCCGGGTCCGCGGAAGGGCTTGCCCTTGCCGCGCTCGCGGAGCTCAGGCAAGCCGGGCAGCGGTGGCTGGATCATTCCAGGCAGGTGGGCACAGGCAAGGGTTGTGGACATGCGCTTGGCGTCGACTTCAACATTCGGCCCGTGCTGCGATCCGCCCGGTTGGGTGAGCTGCACGACATGTTATTCATTTTACATGCCGGGCTATCGAATTCAAGACCGCATACGATTCGTTACAAGCTCAACTAATTGCTCCTCATCAACAATATCCTGCCGCGCCGATAGAAAGTCAAGCCCGGACTGCATTGCGTCGGTCGGAAAGAACCAACATCGGCGCTTGCCGGAATCGGCTGCCGACGGCGGATCGCAATGCAAAAAAGCGGCATGCAAAGCGATTCATGGATCATTTCGTCTCTATCTGACTTTCGACGCTTCGAGACCGTTTCGTGATGCCTGGCACACCGTCCTTGCGTGCAGTAGACGCCGCCCTAGACTGGGTTAACCGCTTCTGGCATGGCCAGCATTGCGCTACCCGTCCGCCAGGCACCGCGCCCGATGTCGTCCTGCGCCAGCCCGGCAACGCCTAGTCCATTTTCGCGAAGGAGCAATCATGCGTTCCCTATCCCTGGCAGTTTCTGCCAGCCTGCTGGTGCTGGCGTCCGACGCCGGCGCCCAGGCAAGCAAGTATCCGGTAACGGCCGACAGCGCCATGTCCAGTGTGCAGGTGACCGCCCCGGCACGCCGTGTTTTCCAGGAAGACCTCGACACCGTCCGTGGCCAGTACGCCTTGTCCAATGGCTGGCACCTGAAGGTCGATCCGGCAGCGAGCGGTATTTCCGCGCGCATCGACAAGCAGCGTCCGATCCATCTCGTTGCGCTATCCAAGGATAGATTCGTCTCCCGTGACGGCAATGTGGAAATGGTCTTCAACCGCGGCGACCAGGGAGACGACATGGTGATGAGCTATGTGCCGGCCGACTCGAGGGTTGCCCAGGTGATCGTGGTGACGGCGACGCTGGCGCAGCGCTGAACGAAAGTTTCAAGCTGCAACGAAGAACGCCAACCCGAAGGTTGGCGTTTTTTTTCAGGCCTTGCACCGCAGCGATTACTGCCCGACGCAAATGATCTTGGTCGTGTATTCGTGGGCGCTGCCTTTTTTCTTGGTGGCCCAGTCGATCACTTCCTGGGCGTCGGCCACCGTCATCACGGTGGCTTTTTCCTTGTTCCTGATAAAGGAGACGCCTTCGAACTTGCCTTCCTTGCTGCGCATGACTTTGGCGAACACGGGCGCCTTGTTTTCTTTGTCGGCGAGCTTGTTTTGCTGGACGAGGTAACGCTGGTCGATGTTTTCCATGCTGGTGTTCTGTGCGTAAAGTTCAAAGGCGTATTTTACGGCTTGCGGACCAGCAGCGCCAAACAGCAAGGGCAGGTCTGTTGACATGCAGATTTGCCCAGACTTGACCATGCACATCAAGCCGACCCGGCCCGGGTTCATGGCCCGGAGCCTGCGCATCTGCACCTTCTAACGGAACCTGGAAACCCTGCACCGGCTGATAGGTCTTGATCGACACATCATAAATGGGGCTGAGCAAAGATTCGGCAGTTTGCGGGAGCATCCTTTTTTCGCTGAACTGCGCCATGATCGACGGCAATCCCGCCAAGGCTTCACGCACCGCTTCTTGTGTCCAGCCTGTCGATCGAATGTCGGATTCTTCTGCCAAGAGTCGTTCGTTCCCGGCGCCCAGTTTTTCATAGATGTTCGTGGCCGCCCGGCTCTTGTCGGGTTCGGAAACCGCCTCATCATCTTCATACTCAATCTTATCTTGGTCTACATAAGCTGAGGACCGCTTGCAAGGAGAGCTCGCACTGCTGAGCGTGGGAAGCCGGTACCGTGATGGTCAGGTCGGCCGGGAATCCATGAGGCGTTCAGGATCAGGCCGGAAAAGCAAAACGCCCAGGAACGTGAATTCGTGGGCTTTGTGGGTAATCGTGGCAGGCCGTGCGGGATTCGAACCTGCGATCAACGGATGAAAAGTCGCCGGGGCGGAGTAGGAAAACTTTATCAATCAATGACCTGCAGCGCTAGCCAAACGCTATAACCAATCATGCCCTCCAGCTGATATTGCAGCGCGCATCCTCGCGTTGCCGGCGCTCGCCTGAATCGGCGCATTGCCGTGCTAGCGCGGCAGGCGTAGCTTGGCCACCGCTTTCAGGGAAGCAGCCAGTTCGCGGCTGTCGGCTTCGCCCGCGGCGACCAGGTAGCCGCGGGCATACGAGGCCTGGCGCGACAGTTCGCCATTACCTTTTTGCAGTTCCGGCAAGAGGTGATCGGCAACGGCGAAATCGTTCAGCAGGCCAAGATGGTCCTGCAGGTCCGACAGCTGCGAGACATAGTGCTTGACCTCTTTCGCAGGCAGCAGGTCGCGGAAGAATTCCGCGCCGTAGCGCGCTTTCTTGGCGGCGATGCGGATCCGGTGGCGCTGGGCCGGTTCCTTGCCGTCGAAGTCGGCGATGCGTTTGCTGAGGCGCTTTTCAGCCTTGCGCAGCAGCGGCAGGCAAGCCTTGTCCGCGCGCCCGGCCAGCGGCGAGCGCTTCGGTAAAGGCGCGCCAAGCCGCCAGCCGCGCCCGTGCAGCCAGCCGTTCAGGTTCAGCAGCACCTCGGTGAAGCGGGGCGCCTGCAAGGTCTGCAGCAATTCCTTGTGCAGCTTGCCGGCCCGCGCCCGCGCAGCCTGGCGTAGCGCAGCCGGATCGATGCCGTGGATCCGGTCGAGCGTCGAATCGGCCAAAACGTCCCAGTCGCGGGTCGCGCCCAGCGCCCCTGCCAGCCACTCCAGCCCTTCCTGGACCTCGGCCGGCGCCGGCGCCAGCTCGTCGAACATATTGACCAGCGCGCGCAGGCGCCGCAATCCCACGCGCATCTGGTGCAGGCTCTCGACGTCCTGCTTCAGTACGCCCGGCACGTTCGACTCGAGCTGGCGCAGGCAATTCAGGCCGATCTTCTGGAAGGTATCTTCCAGCGTGGCGCGGCGGTCGAGCCCGACCGGCTCGGCCTTGATAGGGTGCGTGGGTTTGTCTTCGAGCATGGCGAAGCCGCGCGACGCCTTGCTGCCGTTCGACATGCGCAGCGGAGTGTCCGCATGCAGCGCCAGCGCCAGTTCGAACAGGTGGTGCGAGGAGCCGCGCTTGATCTCGAGTTCGAGTTCGGCAATCTCGGCGTTGCGTTCGCCCGATTCGATGCGCCCGCTGTCGAGCGCGCATTCGACCTCGTCGCCGTCTGGCCATTTCAGTGCCCAGGTGGTCCTGCGCGTGACGTTGCGAAAGATCGGCAGCAAATGCCCGGTGATTTCCTTACGCCCGATCAGCTCGGAGAGGGCGCCCGGCTTGATCTGGCGCGCCAGCAGTGCCGGTTGTGGCGTAGCATCGGGCAGCGCGCATTCCCATTCGCCACGTTCATGCAGCCCGGGGGACGTGGCCGCCGCCGTCTTCACGGCCTGGATCCAGGCGCCGCCGTCCTCGCGCACGCGCAGCGTCAGGCCCTGTTTCCATAAATCGTGCCCGGCAGTGTCGTAATAGGTATCGACCAGGTGATGTTCCTGCGCGCCGTCGGCGGCAAGTTCGGCCAGCATCGGGTGCAGTCGTATCCGCTCGAGCTGGGCGGGCGGAACCTGCAACTTGAGTTCGGTTTCCATGGAAGTCCTTTCAACGTGAGCGTAACAGAGCGGCAACGCGGTTCGGCGCAGGCCGGCCTAGCATGACAATGGCCGATCCTACCCCATCCGTGCTCCCGCTGTCGCGCCGCGGACGATATACTTCGTCCAACAAATTAAGGAAAGTCACGCGTATGTTTGCAGCAGTCGATCTCGGGTCGAACAGTTTTCGTCTGCATATCGGCGAACCTGACGATGGAGAAATGCGCATCGTACGCAGCGCACGCGACCCGGTGCGCCTGGCCGCCGGCCTCGGTCCCGATGGCAACCTGACCGTATCGGCCATCGCAGCGGCTTTGAAGAGCCTGTCCGGATTTGCCGACATCCTCGGCGAGTACCGGCTCGACGCCGTGCGCGTGGTCGGCACCAACACCTTGCGCGTGGCGCGCAATGCGCCCGAGGTGCTGCCCCTGGCGGAAAAGGCAATCGGTTATCCGATCGAAATCATTTCCGGCGAAGAAGAGGGCAGGCTGGTCTACATGGGCGTGGCGCGCGCACGGGCCGATCCGGAGGAAGAGCGCCTGGTCATCGATATCGGCGGCGGCTCGACCGAAGTGATCGCCGGGCGTGGCGACGCGATCGCGCTGGTCGACTCGTTCAGCATCGGCACCCAGCCCCAGGCCTCGAATTTCTTCCCGGAAGGCCGCATCGACCATGCCAGCTTCGACGGCGCCATCACGATGGCGCGTGCAATGTTCGAAGACGCTGCTGCTGCGTATCGCGCGCACGGCTGGACTGCCGTCTATGGCTCCTCGGGCACGATGCGCGCGATGGCCGGGGCGATCGCGCGTGGCGGGCTCGGCGACGGTAGGCTGTCGCTGTCGAGCCTCTGCGCGCTGCGCGACAAGCTCATCGAATGCGCGCAGGTCGACCAGGTCGACTTGCCCGGCCTGAAAAGCGAGCGGGTGGTGGCGGTGCTGGGGGGCGTGAGCATCCTGATCGGCGCGCTGGAGGAGTTCGGTATCGAGCGGGTTTGCGCGATCAATGCCGGCCTGCGCCTTGGCGCCTTGTCCGACCTCGAGCTGCGCGCCCAGCGCCACGACCGGCGCGACCTGGCGATCGGGGCCTGCATGGCGCGTTTCGGCGTCGACCCCGGACGCGCGCAACGTGCTACGGCAATCGCACTGCGTTTGTATGGCCAGTTGGGCGCGAGTGACAGCAGCTGCGTGCACTACCTTGGGTGGGCTTGCATGCTGCATGAAATCGGCTTGAGCGTCTCGCATACGAGCGCACACAAGCACGGCGCCTATCTTGTCGAGCACGTGGACTTGCCGGGATTTACGACACGCGAACAGCGCCTGATGGCCACCCTGGTGCTTGGGCACAAGGGCAACGTGCGCAAGATCCGGGAGTCGCTGGCCGAGCCGGCGCTGGCGCGGATGGTGCTGGCGCTGCGGCTGGCGGTGGCCTGCATGCATGCACGCGTCGACGATGAGCTCGATGGTTTCAGGCTGCGCATGAAGGGCCGGATCGAGGTCGACCTGGCGCCGGGCTGGCTGGCGAAACACCCGACGATGCGCTTCTGGCTGGAAAAAGAGCGTGACGCTTGGGTGGACGTGGGCCTGGTGCTCCAGTTCAAAGAGACCTGAGACGCTGCTGCGCCGGCAAGCTCAGCGCAGTTTTCCGATGAGTTCGGGACCGACGGCGAGGCGGATGAATGGTAAGTTGCCTTCGGCATCCGAGCCCTTGATCCAGAATACGCCGGCCTTGCGGATTTTCCAGGGCTGCGCGCTGCCGGCCAGGATCAGCGCCGCCAGCTCGCCCAACTGCGGCTGATGACCGACCAGCAGGGCGGGAAAGCGGCTTCCCGGCCAGCCGCAGGCCTCCAGCATGCGTTCAGGCGTCGAGTCGGTGTTCAAGGTTTCATGGATCGTATAGCGGCGGCCGAGCCCGTCCGCCGTCTGCAGGCAGCGCACGGCCGGGCTGGCCAGGATACGGCATTGTTCTGGCAACTGCCCGGCCAGCCACTCGCCAACGCGCGCCGCATGGCGCTTGCCCTTTGCGGTGAGTTTACGCTTGGCGTCGGGTTCGCCGTCTTCGGCTTCCGCGTGGCGCCACAAGATCAGGTCCATCGTCACTCCCCTTTTGCAGGTTCGCCCGGCGCGGTGTCGCCGAGCAGTGCCATCAGCATTTCCTGTGCGTTGTTTTGCTTCTGGCCTTTGCGCAGCTTGCGGCGCCGGTACTGGCCATCGCTGCCCAGTTCCCAGGCATTGACGTTGTCGTTCAGGTAGGGCTCCAGGCCTTCGCGCAGCAGCCGTTTTTTCAGGGCCGGCGAATGGACCGGAAAGGCGACTTCGATCCGCCGCATCAGGTTCCGGTTCATCCAGTCTGCGCTGCTGAGGTAGATGTCGTGTTTCAGGTTGTTGCGGAAGTAAAAGATCCGGGTGTGTTCGAGGAAACGGCCGACGATGGAACGCACCTTGATATTGCTCGACAGGCCGGATACGCCAGGGCGCAGGGAGCAGGCGCCACGCACGATCAGATCGATCTTCACACCGTCGCAGGAAGCGTCATACAGCGCGCGGATCACGGTTTCGTCGGTTAGCGAATTCATCTTCGCGATGATGCGCCCGGTTTTGCCTGCACGCGCAAGCTCTGCTTCCTGGCGGATCACGCGCACCAGGTCCCTTTGCAGGGAAAATGGCGCCAGCCACATGCAGCTGAGCTGCTTGGGCCTGGTCATGCTGGTCAGGTGAATGAAGACCTCGTTGATGTCGGCGGTGAGGTTGGCATCCGAGGTCAGGAGGCCGATATCGGAGTAGTGGCGCGCCGTGGTCGGATTGTAGTTGCCGGTGCCGAGGTGGGCGTAACGGCGCAGTCCCGAGGGTTCGCGCCGCAGTACGAGCGCCATCTTGGCGTGCGTTTTGAGCCCGACAACGCCGTAGACGACTTGCGCGCCGGCTTCTTCGAGCCGCTCGGCCCAGTTGATGTTCGCCTCCTCATCGAAGCGCGCCATCAGTTCGACGATGACGGTGACTTCCTTGCCGCCCTCGGCGGCGCTGATCAGCGCTTCCATCAGCTCCGAATTCATGCCGGCACGGTAGATGGTCTGTTTGATCGCGACCACGGCCGGGTCGGTCGCCGCCGCCTGGATAAAATCGATGACCGGCTTGAACGACTGGAACGGATGGTGCAGCAACATGTCCTGGCGCGCCAGAATGCCGAATACGTCGAGCGGGTTGAACTTCACAGGAAAACCGGGCAAGAAAGGCGGATACTTCAGTTCCGGCCGGGCCGGGCTATTGACGATTTCGACCAGGCGGCCCATGTTGACCGGGCCGTCGACGGCAAACACACGGCTGTTGTCGACCGAAAACTGGTCGCGCAGGAAGTTCGAGAGGTGTTCCGGGCAGTCGCGACCAACCTCGAGACGCACGGCAAAGCCGTATTGTCTGCTGTGCAGTTCGCTTTGCAGCGCTTGGCGCAAATTCTTGACTTCTTCCTCGTCGACCCACAGGTCGCTGTTGCGCGTCACCCGGAACTGAGAGAAGGCGATCACTTCGCGCCCGGTGAACAGGTCAGGCATGTGCGCCTGGATTACCGACGACAACAGGCAGTACGATGCGCCGGGCCGGTCCGAGAGCTCGTCGGGCAGACGGATGACACGCGGCAGCACGCGCGGCGCCTTCATGATGGCGATTGCCGTCCCGCGCCCGAACGCATCCTTGCCCGACAGCTCGACAATGAAGTTCAGGCTTTTATTGACGACACGCGGGAACGGATGGGCCGGATCGAGTCCGATCGGCGTCAGCAGCGGCCGCACTTCCTTGTCAAAATATTGCTTGACCCAAGCCTTCTGAGCTGCGTTGCGGTCGCCCCGGCGCAGCATGTGGATGCCGTTTTCCGACAGGCGCGGCAGGATGTCGTCGTTGAGCAGAGCGTACTGGCGTTTGATGATGTGCCGGCATTCGTCGCTCGCGCGCATCAAGGTAGCGGAAACAGGTTCCGGCATGTCTTCCATGCTGCGCTCGATCGTGTGCTGGGCCAGCATGCTGGCGACGCGTACTTCAAAGAACTCATCGAGATTGCTGCTGACGATGCACAGGAAGCGCAGCCGTTCAAGCAAGGGCAAATGCCGGTCTTCGGCCTGGGCCAGAACGCGGCGGTTAAATTCAAGCAGCGAAAGTTCACGGTTGAGAAACTTGGCAGCGTGCTCGAGCGCGGGCGCTGAATACGCCTCGGCGGTTTTCACCTTCTTATCCATTTTCGGCGCGAAGTCATGCGGGAGCGCCAGTATGGCGGATAAATATGAAGGGCGTGTGACCATGCGCAGCACCCGTAGAGGACCTGTACGCTGAAACCGCCGTTCCGCTGCGCTTGCCCGAGGCCTGGCAAGTACCAATGCGCACTAATATTGGTGCCGGTGCTTGAGCTGACGGGACTGAAGCTGCCACCGCGTCGCATCGACGGGCAGACGAGACGACGCTAACCAACATAGACGACGCGCGTATGACTAGCGCCAGCGGCGCTGGTGTATCGAATCGAAGTCTTAACCTCGCAGTTGTAGACTTGCCCTGCATTGTGCCAGCGTCGCCTTGTCTTCGCCGCGAACGCAATCACCAGTCAGCACGCGGGTGATAAGCTTGCTGTCGACGTCAAATGTTTTCAGATACTCTAACGCACCGACCGTGCCCAGGCAAGCGCGCAATAATATCGCCCGCTGAACAATTCTTGTTGCATTCGTTTCGTAGGAGGTAGGCCTTGGCAAAGGTCCAGTGGTGCGACGATCATTTGACGTTTCCATTGAGTACTTTCCTTTGTAAAAGCAATGTAGCGTGACCGCGTCGCATGCGCTGTCGAGCCGGTGAGAAAATACTGTGTTCTGTCGAGCAACGTGTCATGCGCCTTTGCAGGTGCGGATAGCGGCAGCGAGCGAGCGGCAATGAGTATGGCACGACGTGCGCAACCGTGCGGTAAACCGCGTCGACCTGTGGGGTGAGCGACGAGAAACCTGTATTACTCGCGCAAGGTGAGCAATAACAATATGCTGCTATGGTCAATCATGGAGAACGTATGCATCCGACAAATATCCTCTTGCTCGAATTTAAACCTGAACACGACAACCTGACGCATGACAAGGAGCTACGCGACGGACTCTCGGTCGCCCTGCGCATGGGGCGTACGCTCTGGGTGGCGAACGACGAGTCGGTCACTCTCGAACGCCTTACTCTCTCCGAGAAGGACAGCGTGGGAAGAAGCGGCATCGCGCGGGACCACAAGCAGTTTGCGCTACACGATTTCCTGCCGCTCCCGCTACCGCCGGATGGCGAGACGCCTGAGGACATCAACGAGGCTGACATCGAAGGTTTGGCCTCCGACGGCAAGTACCTGTGGCTGACCGGATCGCACAGCCTGCGGCGCAAGCAGCCCGGGCCCGGCGACAGCGTGAAGAAGGCGCACAAGCGGCTGTGCTCGATCAGCGCGGACGGCAACCGCTACCTGTTGGCACGCATTCCTGTCGTCCTGCAGGACGGTGAGTACACGCTGCTCAAGAACACCGAGCAGAAGCGAAGGCAGCGCACGGCCGCCATGCTGCGTGGCGATGAGCACGGCAATGAGTTGACGGCGCTGCTGAGGAACGACGAGCATTTCGGCCCATTCATGGCCCTGCCTGGCAAGGACAACGGTTTCGACATCGAAGGAATCGCTGTTGCTGGTAAGCACCTTCTGTTAGGACTGCGTGGCCCGGTACTGCGCGGCTGGGCGGCGATCATCGAGCTTGCCCTTGTTGATGACGACGAGGCCGGATGGATGCGGCTGGCGCCCGTTGATTCTAACGGGCAGATGCTGCGCAAGCATTTCTTGGACCTGGGCGGCTTGGGCATCCGCGATTTGTGCGTTCAGGACAAGGATCTTCTGATCCTTGCCGGGCCAACCATGGATTTGGATGGCCCGGTGTACGTGTATCGCTGGGTGGGCGGCGCGCAGCCCGACAAGGAGACAGTCATGCCGGCAGATGGAATCGAACGCGTTCTGGCTGTTCCTTATGGGGAGGGTGTCGACCATCCCGAAGGCATGACTCTGTTCGCTGGCGAGAAAGGTAGCGAGGACCGGCTGATGGTGGTTTATGACACTGCCTCGCCCAGCCGCCAAATCGGCGACAGCACGATGGTAGCAGACGTGTTCCCCCTGCCGCGGCGAACGAAACGAAAGGAAAAGTAAGGTCGCCTGGATATCAAGACTCAGACCCTATGAAGGAAAAAACCGGTCAGGCAGGTGGACACGAAGGCTTGGCGCAATGCCCTCGAGCGCGCAGGAAGCGCCGACTTCCGTTGGCACGACTTGCAGCACACCCAGGCGAACTGGCTGATCCAGAAGGGCGTGCCGTTGTAAGACCTGCAGGAGATGGGCGGCTGGAAGCCGCCGGCGATGCTGCGGCGGTACGTGCACCTGGCGTCGGCGTACATGGCGCGTCACGCGGCGGCGGTAGACGGACTGCTGCGCATCACAAGTACGGCACAGCAGGTTAAAGAGCGGTCTGCTGCGGATACAAAAAAAGGCGTCACGATTGCTCGTAACGCCTTGATTTGGTGCTGCTAATTCGTGGTAGGCCGTGCGGGATTCGAACCTGCGACCAACGGATTAAAAGTCCGCTGCTCTACCAGCTGAGCTAACGACCCGAAGAAGCGAGATTATAGGATGCGATGAGCATCCTGTCAAACCCCCGTCCGGTAAAGGCAACTGCGCCGGGAACTTATTTCAGCGAAGCCAGCCGGTCTTTCGCCGTCTTGCCCGCGCTCGATCCAGGATACTTCGACACCAGCTGCTGCAGCGCCTTCTTGGCATTCTTGCTGTCCTTGAGCAGGGCATAGCTGCTGGCGATGTTCAGCATGGCGTCCGGCACCTTGTTGCTGCTGGCGTAGGTGCTGGTGACGACTTCCTGGGCTGCGATGGCCTTCTTGTAGTCGCCCATTGCGTAATAGGCGTTGCCGAGCCAGTACTGGGCGTTCGAGGCGTAGGGCGATTCCGGGTAGCGGCGCACGAAGTCCTGCAGCGCGGTGGCGGCGCCCTTGTAGTCGCCCGACTGGAACATGGCGGTGGCGCTCTCGTAGGCGGACTTCTCGGACGGCAGCACCTCGGCGGCCTGGCCGTCGATGGTTTCCTGCTGCGGCTCGATCTTCTTGATGCGCGCGTCGAGGTCGGCGTACAGCTGCTTCTGGCTGTTCTGCGCCTTGCTGATCTCGTTGGCCAGCACTTCGATCTGGCCGCGCAGGCGCGAGATTTCCTGCATGGTCTGCTCGTGCTGGTTCAGCATGTCGAGCTGGACGGTCTTGTCCGACTTGGTGTCGATGCGGGCGTTCAGGTCGCGGGCAATGGCATCGACCTTGGTGCGCAGGTCGAGGATGGCCTTGCGCGCTTCGTCGTCGTCGAGCAGGCCGGCGGAGGCCTGCAATGGCATCCAGGCCATCAGGACGAGGCAGGCGAGGCGGGACGGGGACAGTTTCATCATGGCAGGGATCTTTCCGGTTGCAGAGTAAAACGGGGCGGATGCAGTCTGCACTGTCATCCGCCCCGCTGTCAATCAGCCTTACCTTAAGAGCGCCTGATAATTCCCCCATGGGGGGGGTCTCAGGCGCTCCTACAGTATCAAACGATTACTGGTAAACGATATCAGCGCGGCGGTTTTCAGTCCATGCAGCTTCGTCGCTGCCGGTAGCTTTCGGTTTTTCTTCGCCCAGCGACACGGCTTCCATCTGGTTGTCCGACACGCCCAGCGAGGCCATCGAGCGGCGCACGGCCTCGGCACGCTTCTGGCCCAGGGCCAGGTTGTACTCGGTGCCGCCGCGTTCGTCGGTGTTGCCCTGGATTAGGACCTTGCGGCCGGTGTTCTTGGTCAGGTAGCCCGAGTGGTTGGCGACGACCGGCTTGCCGTCTTCGCGCACGACGAAGCTGTCGTAGTCGAAGTAGACGCTGCGGTTGGCCAGCACGCCTTTTGGATCGTTCAGCGGATCGACACTGCCGGTCTCGACTGGACGGATGTCGCGCGCGTCTGGCTGGGCGACCGGGGTCGGGCTCTTCTCGACCACCGGGGTCTCGTTCAGTTTGGTCGGCGACGAGCAAGCGGTCAGCAGGGCGGCCGAAGCGATGAGGGCTACTTTCTGGAAGTGGCGCATGGTTTTTCTCCTTGTCTAATAAAAGGGTGCTGCTTTGTTTTACTTCTTTACTTCATGAAGGGACCCCAGCTGGGCTCCCGAATGTTTCCCGCTTTGGTAGTCAAGCGCTGCTTTACCCGTCCGTCCACCGAGACCACGGCCAGCGAGACGCGCCCGCCGCCCTTGGTCGCATACATGATGTACTTGCCGTTAGGCGAAAAACTCGGTTCGGTGGCCCCGTCGGCCAGGCGCAGCTCCTGGCCGCTGGCCAGGTCCATCGCATAAAGGGAGAAACCGCCGCCGCGCTGGGAGATCCATGCCAGGGTCTTGCCGTCCGAAGACACGCGCGGGCTGATGTTGTAGTTGCCGTTGAAAGTAACCCGGGTCGGATTGCCGCCCGAGACGCTCATCTTGTAGATCTGCGGGCCGCCGCTGCGGTCGCTGGTGAAATAAATGGTCTGGCCGTCGGCCGAGAACTGCGGCTCGGTGTCGATCGAGGGGCTGTTGGTCAGGCGGCGGTGGCCGGTGCCATCCGAGCCGACGGTATAGACTTCGGTATTGCCGTCTTTCGACAGGGCCACGGCCAGCATGCGGCCGTCCGGCGCCCAGCTTGGGGCCGAGTTGTTGCCTTTGACGTTGGAGATCACGTTGCGGCGGCCGGTCATCAGGTCTTGCAGGTAGACCACGGGCTTGCGGTCTTCCATCGAGACATACGCGACCTTGCTGCCATCCGGCGACCAGGCCGGCGAGATGATCGGCTCGCGGCCGCGGGTGGCGACGATTTCGTTCTCGCCGTCGGCATCGGCCACGGCCAGCGTGTAGTTGCGGTTGGCGCGGTCTTCCTTCACGTAGGCGATGCGGGTCGAGAAGATGCCGCGGGTGCCGGTCAGCTTTTCGTAGACGTCGTCGGCGATGCGGTGGGCCTGCAGGCGGGTGTATTTCGGCTGGACTTCGCCGCCAAGCTGGGACAGCTGGGTGCCGCCGACGGTGTCGTGCAGCTTGTAGCGCACGGCCAGGCGGCCATCCGGCTGGCGCGCCACGCTGCCCACCACCAGTGCCTGGACGCCGCGCGCCTTGAAGGCGGCGAGGTCGACGCTGGCGCTGTCGCTGATGGCCTGGCCGGCATCGGTGACCTTGAACAGGCCGCTGCGCTCCAAGTCGGCGCGGATGATGGCGGACACTTGTTCTGGAGCCACCGATTCATCGGCGAAGGCCGCGACGGCAACCGGGATCTGGTTGCTGCCGACGCCGGCGATTTCAACCTTGAGCTGGGCCTGGGCGGAGCCCATCAGGACGGTAGCGCTAAACAGCAGGAAATGGAGTTTTTTCATAGTTTCGTTTGATTGGACTAAGCGGGTCAGTCGTAATCCTTCATCGAGAAATTGACGTCGAGCGTGCGCTCCACCGTCCCGTCTTTTTTCTTCGGGAGAGGAGAAGCATTCCTGATACCATTTTGAACTGCCCGGTCGAACTCAGGCACACCGCTGCTTTTCACCAGGCGCACCGACATGATTTCGCCGGTCGGCAACTGGTCGACCTTGAACACGGCCTTCGGGTTGCCCGGCATGCTGGTGCTGCCGGCATAGGCCGTGGCGCTCTTGATCGCGGCGGTGATCGCGGCCACATAGCCGGCATCGGCCTTTGGCGCGGTGGACTTGGCTGCGGTGCCAGTGCTGCCCATGGCGCCGGCCATGCGTTTCAGGTCGTCCTGGCGAAGCTTGTCCAGCTTGGCGGCTTCGGCCTTCTCGGCCTTGTCCCTGGCGGCCTTTTCGGCGGCGAGTTTTTTCTCGGCGGCCTGCTTCTCGAGCTTCTTTTTGTCGTCCGCTTCCTTCTTGGCCAGTTCCTTTTCCTTGCGCTCGGCCTCGTCGCGCTTCTTCTGCTCGGCCAGCTCCTTGCGCGCTTCTTCCTTGCGCTCGAGTTCGCGTTTTTCGGCCAGCTCCTGCTTGCGCGCATCTTCCTTCAGTTTCTTTTCGCGTTGAAGGTTGATGTCGGGCGGCGTCGGGGCAGGGCGCTCGACTGGGGGCGGCTCGGCCGCGCGTGGCGGCGGCGGGGCGGGTTCAGGTTGCGGCTCGGGCTTCGGCGCGGGCGGGGGCGGCAGTGCGGGCGCGGCTGCGGTCTGGACCGACATGTCCCAGACTTCGGCCTCGACCGCGACCGGTTCGTTGTTCTGCCAGTTGATGCCGAACCACAGGAAACTTACCAGCACGGCGTGCACCGCCACCGCCAGCAGGAAAGCGGGCAGGCGGCTCGGTTCGGGCGGCACGCGATAGGGCGCGCCGCTGGTAGCAGGGTTCAAAGCTGGCATGGATGCGTCTCGGGATTCATCACTTGGTGGCCAGTCCCACCCGGTTGATGCCCATCTTCTTCGCTTCGGAAATCAGCGAAATCACATCGTCATATTTGCTGTCGCGGTCACCGGCAATCAAGACCGGATAGTCCGGATTTTCTTCGTGCAGGGCGCGCAGGCGTTCAAGCAGGGCAGTGCGGTCGGCCACTTCTTCGGCCGCGACCTTTTGCTTGCCGCCGACGCCGATCGACAGCTTGTTCTCCGGCTTGATCGAGATCTGGATATAGGTGTCCGGCGGCAGCGCCGATTTTTCCGCGCTCGGCAGGTTGATCACGCTCGGCGCTTCGTTGGCCGGCACGGCCATGAAGATGATAAGCAGCACCAGCATCACGTCGATGTAGGGCACGACGTTGATCTCGGATTTGAAGCTGCGTTTGCGTCCGCTGCGCAGGCTGCTGGAAAAGGCCATTGAAGAATTCTCCGCTGTGCTTAGCGCGCCTGGCGCTGCAGGATGTTCGAGAATTCCTCGACGAAGCTCTCGAAGCGGATCGCCAGGCGGTCGATGTCGTGGGTGAAGCGGTTGTAGGCCACTACTGCAGGGATCGCTGCGAACAGGCCGATCGCGGTGGCGATCAGGGCTTCGGCAATGCCAGGCGCGACGATGGCAAGCGTGGCTTGCTGGACGCTGGCCAGGCCGCGGAAGGCGTTCATGATGCCCCAGACGGTGCCGAGCAGGCCGATGTAAGGCGAGACCGAGCCGACCGAGGCCAGGAAGTTCAGGTGGATGTCGAGGGCGTCGAGCTCGCGCTGGAAGGCGGCGCGCATGGCGCGGCGGGCGCCGTCGAGCGCCGGGCCCATGTCGGCGGCGTCGCGTGCGGCCTGCTTGCCCTTGATGAATTCGCCCATGCCGGCCTCGAAGATGCGGGCCAGCGGGCCGCTCTGGTCGCGCTGGCTGCTGGCGCTTTGGTGCAGGGTATTGAGGTTGCCGCCGGCCCAGAAACTGCGCTCGAACTGCTCGGTCTGGTTCCTTGCGGCTTTGAGCGCGAACACCTTGCGGAAGATATAGGTCCAGCTCACCACCGACAGGATCAACAGCAGGGCCATGATCAGCTGCACCAGGATGTGGGCGTTGCTGATCAGGTGGATAAACGAAAGGTCTTGGGTTGCGGTCATCGGGTGGGTTCTGTTGTCGGATTATTCAGGCAGGCATGTGCTAATGATTTGCCAACTCACGCGGCGCGCATTTTATCAGCAGCGCTGTCGGGAAGCGACCGTGGGCGCATCGTCGCGGTATCGACGCAGCCCACTTTCACGTGGGCGCTGGTCAGAAGCAGGTCGCCTTTCCAGGCTTGCTGGGCGAACTGGACGGAGGCGCGGCCGAGCTTTTCGACCGTCGTGCGAATGGTCAGCACGTCGTCGAGCCGGGCCGGCGCATGGTAATCCAGGGAGGCGCTCTTGACGACGAAAGCGGCGCCATCGGCGTCGAGCAGTTCCTGCTGGCCGACACCTAGAGCACGCAGCCATTCGGTGCGGGCACGTTCAAAGAATTTCAGGTAATTGGCGTAAAACACGATGCCACCGGCGTCGGTATCTTCGTAATAGACCCTGACTGTCCAGTCAAAAGCTGAAGGCATTTCTCCTGCCATTTAAATGTAAATAGGAAACATTTTACGCGATTTTTGCCGATCCTATGTACGCTATAGAACATAGGGCTCGGAAAAAGGTCGGACGTGCCTTCCGTTCAAGAGACTAAGCCGCGGCAGTAGTAGACGTGAAACATGGCCGAAAGGCCAATGACTGTAACACTTTCTAACAATTGCAGAGCGCGCGACACGGACGGTCGACGAGCCTGTTCAACCATACGATCATGCCTGCCGTGGCAGGGTGGGCGAGGAACTTGCCCACCCCAGGAGCAGACACCAAGCCCGCTTCATGGCGCCTGACGGAAACCCGTATTACGTGCGCTTGATCGTGAACGGCGAAAACCCCTGGCAAGTCGGCATCAACTCGATACTGTTCACATTCACATGCGGCGGCAGGGTCGCGATCCAGTAGGCGGTATTCGCAATATCCTCCGCGCTCAGCGGCGTGGTGCCTTCATACACCTTGGCCGCCGCCGCATCGTCGCCCTTGAAGCGTACGTTCGAGAACTCGGTCCCGCCGCACAGTCCCGGCGCGAGGTTGGTCGCGCGCACGCCGGTGCCGACCAGGTCGGCCCGCAGGTTCAGGGTGAATTGCTCGACGAAGGCCTTGGTCGCGCCATACACATTGCCGCCCGGGTAAGGGTAGTGGCCTGCCACCGACCCCAGGTTGATCACCAGCCCGCTGCCACGCGCCACCATGCCGGGCAGCACCGCGCGGGTCATCGTCACCAGTCCCTGGCAATTGGTGGCGATCATCGTGTCCCAATCGTCCAGCGGCACCTCGTGCGCTGGCAGGGTGTTGAGCGCCAGTCCCGCGTTATTGACGAGCACGTCGATGTCGCGCCAGCCCACGGGCAGGCCGGCGATGGCCGCATCGATCGAGGCGCGGCTGGTCACGTCGAGCGTGACTGGCAAGGCGGCCTCGCCCAGTTCGCTTGCCAGGTCGGCGATGCGGTCGGTGCGGCGGGCCGCCAGGATGGCCTTGTGGCCATTGCGAACGAAAACGCGGGCCATCGCGGCGCCGAAGCCGGCCGAGGCGCCGGTAATGAAGACGATCATGGGTGGGTCCTGGTGGCGGCGAAGTGGAAGGAAGGGAAAATTGTAGCCGAAATAGCCACAAGCCTGCTGCTGCCCCTGCACTTGTTAGGACGACAGCAGTTTCCTTGCCCTAAGGGGCTCGGATCACATACAATCTGGAGTCATTTACGTCTCACGTAACTGGCGAAACACCGTGCCGCCGCGTTCGCATGCGCCCAGCACGGTAAAGGTGGGCACCCACCGGGGAACGTGAGATGTCAACGCCGTTCGCCTGGGCAGCCACCAACTGGACCGCGTCGTGTCGCGCGCGGCCTCGCGGCTGCCTCGCACCCGCCCGGCCGCCCATTCTGCGCTGCCCGTTGCCTGGTATTTCTCTCGATTGGAGTTTTACATGTTTGCAAAGAATCATACGCTCGCCAATGTCGACCCGGAACTGTGGGATGCCATCCAGAAGGAAAACGTTCGCCAGCAGGACCACATCGAACTGATCGCGTCCGAGAACTATACCTCGCCGGCCGTCATGGAAGCGCAGGGCTCGCAGCTGACCAACAAGTACGCTGAAGGCTATCCAGGCAAGCGCTATTACGGCGGCTGCGAATACGTCGACGTCGCCGAGCAGCTGGCGATCGACCGCCTCAAGCAACTGTTCGGTGCGGAAGCAGCCAACGTGCAGCCTAATTCGGGCTCGCAGGCCAACCAGGGCGTGTTCTTCGCCATGCTCAAGCCGGGCGATACCATCATGGGCATGTCGCTGGCCGAAGGCGGCCACCTGACCCACGGCATGGCACTGAACATGTCGGGCAAGTGGTTCAACGTCGTTTCCTACGGCCTGACGCCGGAAGAAGACATTGACTACGACGCCATGGAAGCCCTGGCGCGCGAGCACAAGCCGAAGATGATCATCGCCGGTGCGTCGGCCTTCGCCCTGCGCATCGACTTCGAACGATTCGCAAAAGTCGCCAAGGAAGTCGGCGCCTATTTCATGGTCGACATGGCCCACTACGCCGGCCTGATCGCCGCGGGCGAATACCCGAACCCGGTGCCGCATGCCGACTTTGTTACGTCCACGACGCACAAGTCGCTGCGCGGCCCGCGCGGCGGCATCATCCTGATGAAGGCCGAGTTCGAGAAGCAGATCAATTCGGCGATCTTCCCGGGCATCCAGGGCGGTCCGCTGATGCACGTCATCGCCGGCAAGGCCGTGGCCTTCAAAGAAGCGCTGTCGCCGGAGTTCAAGGAGTACCAGCGGCAGGTCGTCAAGAACGCCAAGGTGCTGGCCGAGACCTTGATCGCGCGCGGACTGCGCATCGTGTCGGGCCGGACCGAATCGCACGTGATGCTGGTCGACCTGCGCTCGAAGGGCCTGACCGGCAAGGAAGCCGAAGCGATCCTGGGCCAGGCGCACATGACCTGCAACAAGAACGGTATCCCGAACGACCCGCAGAAGCCCTTCGTCACCTCGGGCATCCGCCTGGGCAGCCCGGCCTTTACCACCCGCGGCTTCAAGGAAGAAGATGCGGTCAAGGTGGGCCACCTGATCGCCGACGTGCTGGACAACCCGCACGACGCCGCGACCATTGAGCGCGTGAAGGCTGAAGTCAAGCTGCTGACCGACAAGTACCCGGTCTACGCAGCCTAAGTAGCACAACCCCGGGGCCGGCGCTTGCTGGCCCCAACAAGCATCCCGGCGCCCATGAAATGTCCGTTCTGCCAGCATGAAGATACCCAGGTCCTCGACACGCGCGTGTCCGAGGAAGGGGACGCCATTCGCCGGCGCCGGCGCTGCGCGAAGTGCGACAAGCGCTTCACCACCTATGAGCGCATCGAGCTGTCGATGCCGATCATCGTCAAGAAGAACGGCAGCCGCACCGAGTTCGCGCCAGCCAAGCTGCGCGGCAGCCTGATGCTGGCCTTGCGCAAGCGCCCCGTGGCCGCCGAAGCGATCGACACCGCCGTTGCCACCATCGAGGAAAAGCTCCTGACCAGCGGCCGCCGCGAAGTAGATACCGGCTATGTGGGCGAACTGGTGATGCAGGAACTCAAGCGCCTCGACAAGATCGCCTATATCCGTTTCGCCTCGGTCTACAAGAATTTCGAAGACCTGGCCGAGTTCCAGGAAGCGCTGGCTGAAGTCGGCCACCCGCGTAAGTAAAACCGCTCATCGGTTCCCCGAAAACGATTGGGCCAGCTCATGGCCGGCAGGTGCTCGCCTGATAACTTTGCAGTTCGCAGCCGGCAGGCCTGTTGCCTGGCCTTGCCGGTTTCTCGACGCTGACGAGGGGAGGTGGGTGTGCAGGCGCATGGGGGAATGCCAGGATTCACGCTGGTCGAAGTGCTGGTCGCGCTGTTCGTGCTCGCGGTGGGCATCGTCGGCGCCGGCGCCACGCAGCTGACGGCCGAGCGGCTGCGCCAGCACGCGGCCCGCACATCCGAAGCGGCGCAGCTGGCGGCCTCGCTGGCTTCGCGCATGCGGGCCAATCCCCCGGTGGCCGGCTTGCCTGATGCCGCCAATCCCTACCTCAGCTTCCAGTATGACGCGGCGGACGGCGCGCCCATCGCGCCGCTGCCATGCTTCGGCAGCACCGCATGCAGCCCCCAGCAGCTGGCCGAGTTCGACCTGCACGAGATCCGCCAAGCCGTGCATGCGCAATTCCCCGCCGGGCGCGTCGAGGTCTGCCGCGACGGTTCGCCCTGGAACAGCGCCACCAACAGCTTTCGCTGGAGCTGCGACGGCGCCCCCGGTGCGCTGCCGGTCGTCAAACTCGGCTGGCAGGGCACGGACGACGCGCCCGCTTACGTGACGGTGCTGCGATGAGGGTTTGTCTTCGCCGCCAAAGCGGCATGACGATGGCCGAACTGCTGGTCGCCATGGCGGTGGGCCTGGGCGTGCTGCTGGCCGCCGGTAGCCTGTTCGTCTGGTCCACCCGCGCCTTTGCCTCCCAGGTGGAGACGGCGACGATGGATGATGCGGGACGCTACGCGCTCGATGTGGTGGCGCGCGCGGTGCGCCAGTCGGCTGCCGTCGATTGGGAGACGCATAGCGGCGGGCCGGATGCGGCGGCGCCGGCGGCGCTCGCCGGCCTGGACGCGCGCCGGGTGACGCAGACCGGCTTCGCCGTCGACAACCCGATCGCCAATGCCGTCGTACACGGCAGCGACGTGCTGGCGGTGCGCTATCCCGGCAGCGGCGCGCCGCCTTCCGGCGACGGCACCACGCTCGACTGCGCGGGCTTTTCGGTACACCGCGATGAGGAGGGCTGGAGCATCTTTTATGTCGCGCGCAATGCCCAGGGCGACGCAGAACTGCGCTGCAAGTACCGGGGCGCCAGCAACTGGTCGGCCGATGCGGTGGTCGGCGCCGTGGACAGTTTCCAGGTGCTCTACGGGCTCGATCTCGACGCCGACGGCGCGCCCGAGCGCTACGTCAATGCCAGCGCACTGCATGCGCTTGATGCCGCCTTGGTGCTGGCGGGCATGACGGCGGCCGAGCGCGATGCCGATCTGCGCCGGCGCACCCACTGGAAGAAGCTGGCCAGCGTTCGGGTGGCCCTGCTGCTGCATGGGGCGCCCAGCCGGCTGGCGGATGCCGGGAGCGCCACCTACGACCTGTTCGGGCCGCAGTATGGCGACATGGCGGGCGTGCTGGACGCCGGTACCCGCCTGCTGGAGACGACGCTGGCCGGGCGCGAGCCGCCGCGGCACCGCAAGGTGTTTGCCACCACCATCGCGCTGCCGGCGCGGGGCGGGTGAGGACGGCATGCTCATGAGCAAATCGATGTGCGCTCGCCGGAGCAGGGAAGGTGGCGTGGCGCTGCTGACCGTCCTGCTGCTGATGCTGGCGATCCTGTTGACAGGGATCGCCTCGGCCCGCAGCGCGCTGCATGGCGCGCTGGCCGCCGCCAACGAGCGCGACCGCATGCTGGCACTGCATGGCGCCATGGCCGCGCTGGCCGATGCCGAGCAGGACATCGATGGCGGTGCCGACCCGGCCTCAGCGCGCGCCGCCGCCTTGGCCAGCGCCGCGCCTGCGGCCTTTGCCGACGGATGCCGCGGCGGCGCCCCGTACCAGGGGCTGTGCACCCACGCCGTCGACGTGAGCGACATCCACCTGGCGCTGGCCGACGGGGGCGGGCCCGGCATCGTATTCGGTGCCATCACGGGCGCGCGGATCCCGTCCGGGATCGGGGCGCTGGCCGCGCATGCGCCGCGCTATTTGATCGAACGCATGCCGTCGGTGCCGGATGCGCTGCTGTACCGGATCACGGCACTGGGCTTCGGAAGCGCCGGCACGACCCAGGTTGGAGTGCAGGCGTATTACCGCAAGTTGTTGGTCGTGGCTGCGCCGTCCGGACCGTCGTCACCCGGTACGCCCGCCGCGCCGGGCAGCCCCGAAACAGGTGCGGCACCCCCTGCACCGGGCACGCCGGGCGGCCCCGGCATGCGCGTGAGCTGGCGGGAGATCGCCAACTGGCACGACGGCGTCGCCGCGGCCGGCGCGGCTGCAGCAACGGAGCCGGGATGAGGCCTGCCATGACGACAGCAGGCGCGCGAAAACGCTGCGGCTTCACGCTGGTCGAGCTGATGGTCGTGCTCGGGATCGTGGCGATCCTGGCGGCGATTGCCTATCCCGGCTATGCGGCCCACCTGGTCAAGGCCCGGCGGGTGGAGGCGCAGCTGGCACTGGTCGACGCCATGCAGCGCCAGGAAGCCTACCGCGCCCGGCACCATACCTATGTCGCGTTCTCAATCGATACCGAAAACCCAGGCAGCCGCCAGTTCCGCTGGTGGCTCGGGTCGCAGCCGGAAACCAGCGCCTACGAAGTCGACGGCCATGCCTGCGAAGGCCAGGACATCAGCCAGTGCATCGAGCTGCGCGCCCAGCCCGGGACGGCGAATGTCGATGCCGGCTTCGACGACCAGGACTGCGGCACGCTCACGTTCGACAGCACCGGTGCGCAGGGAGCGAGCGGGAACGGGCGGCGCTGCTGGCCATGAAGCCTATCAGGGTCATGCGGACAGTCGACAAGCGCAGCACAGGCGGGAACATAGGGTGCGGCATGATGCGCGACCCGAGGCGCAAGCATGAACGCCGGCACGCCGCAGGCGCCACGCTCGCCGAACTGGTCGTCGTGCTCGGCATCTCGGCTGTCGTCCTCGCGGTCGCCGGCCCCGACCTGCACGCCCTCGTCACGGCCCAGCAGATGCGCGCCGCATCGAGCGAGCTGCTGGGCGCCATCGCCCATACCCGGGCCCAGGCCATCGCGCGCAACGGACGGGTCAAGCTGATGCCGCGCGATCCCCTGGGCGCCGACTGGACCCGGGGCTGGACCATCTTTGTGGACCGCGACGGCGACCGCGAGCCCGGCGAGGGAGACGAGATCCTGTCCGTCCACGGACCCCTCGACCCTGGCCTGCGGGTCGATTTTTCCTTCACCCAGTCAGCGCCGCCGCACTACATCGCCTACAATGGCGCCGGGCGCAGCTGCAGCGATACCAATGCCAATTCTTCCCGGCTCGGTACGCTGTCGCTGTTTCACGGCGAGCATGTCCGACGTATTAAAATCAACATGCTGGGACGCGTGCGGATGTGCAATCCGGAGCGCGACGAAGGCTGCGAGGGCGCGCAAGCGCCGCAGTAGCGCCGGCAGAGGGCATGGCAGCACGAGCTGCAGGACGCAACGGCAGGACGCAACGGCAGGACGCAACGGCAGGACACCACGTGGCACACGACAGCGACCAGATTCTCAATGATACCGACGGCATGGCGCTGGCCCTGGCTTGGGCCGCGAAAGGCATGTACATCACGGCGCCCAACCCGCGGGTCGGCTGCGTGATCGTGCGTGACGGTGTCGTGATCGGCGCCGGCCACACCCAGCCGGCGGGGCAGGCGCATGCCGAGATCCAGGCCATGCGCGATGCACAGGCGCGCGGCCACGACGTGCGCGGCGCGACTGCCTACGTGACACTGGAGCCATGCAGCCATTACGGACGCACGCCGCCCTGCTCGAATGCCCTGGTCGAAGCCGGCCTGGGGCGCGTGGTGGCGGCGATGCTTGATCCCAACCCGCTGGTCGCGGGCCGCGGGCTGGCGCAGCTGGAAGCGGCAGGCATTGCCGTCGCGTCCGGCGTGCTGGCCGATGCCGCCCATGAACTGAACATCGGTTTCTTCTCGCGCATGCGGCGCGGCCTGCCCTGGGTGCGCCTGAAAGTCGCGGCCAGCCTGGATGGCGCCACCGCGCTGGACAGCGGCGAGAGCCAGTGGATTACCGGGCCGGAGGCCCGCGCCGACGGCCACGCATGGCGCGCCAGGGCACAGGCGATCCTGACCGGCATCGGCACGGTCATGGCGGACGACCCGCAGCTGAACGTGCGCGGCATCGACACGCCCTTGCCGCCGCGCCGCGTGATCGTCGACAGCCGGCTCGAGATCAGGCTCGACGCGCGTATCCTGCAGGGCGAGCCGTGCTGGATCGTGGCGGCTGGCGAAGTGCCGGAGAAAGCCGCGGCCTTGCGCGCGGCCGGCCACGAGGTGATCGTGCTGCCGAATGCCGGGGGCAAGGTCGACCTGCCGCCGCTGATGCGCGAATTGGGCCGGCGCGAGATCAACGAAGTGCATGTCGAAGCCGGCTCGAAGCTGAACGCCTCGATGCTGCGCGAAGGCTGCGTCGACGAACTGCTGGTCTACCTGGCGCCCACCCTGGTCGGGCCGGGGCAGGGCATGTTCGCCCTGCAGCCGCTGGCCCAGTTGAGCGACAAGCGGCAATTGCGCTTCCACGAGGTGACGCGGGTCGGCGACGACCTGCGCATCCTGGCAAGATTAAATATTACTGAGGAATAAGATCGTATGTTTACAGGAATCGTCGCCGCTGTCGGCAACATCACCTCGGTCACCCCGCTCGAGGGTGGCTCGTTCGCCGGCGTGCGGCTTGACGTCGACGCCGGCCCGCTGCCCCTTGGCGACGTCGCCATGGGTGACTCGATCGCGCTCAACGGCGCCTGCATGACCGTCGTGGCCAAGACCGGCAACAGCTTCAGCGTCGACGTGTCGCGCGAAAGCCTGAGCAAGACGGCCGGCCTGGATGCGCCTGGTGAAGTCAACCTGGAAAAGGCGCTGACGCTGGCCGAACGCCTGGGCGGCCACCTGGTCTCCGGCCACGTCGACGGTCTGGGCACCGTGCACAGCTTCGAGCCGGTGGGCGAGTCGCGCGAACTGGTGATCGACGCGCCGCAGGAACTGGCCAAATTCCTGGCCTACAAGGGTTCGGTGGTGGTCAACGGCGTGTCGCTGACCGTGAACCGGGTCGAGGACCTGGACGCGGCAACGGGCAAGGTCTGCCGCTTCTCGATCAACCTGATTCCGCACACGATCGAGGTCACGACGCTCAAGCACCTGTGCGCCGGCTCGAAAGTAAACCTGGAAATCGACCTGATCGCGCGCTACGTCGAGCGCATGCTGTCGAGGCAAGGCTGAGGCCGGCGGGGCGGTTCCGGGAGGCCGATGGCCTCCCGGCCCCATCTTGACCCGCAAAGGGTTATTGCCTCAGTGTAAGTCTCGCATTACACTATTCTCAACAATACAACGAGAATGGCGAGATGAGCGCGCACAAACCGCCCCGGTACCAAGGCAAGATCACCAGCTGGAAGGACGAGCAGGGATTCGGCTTCATCACGCCCAACGGTGGCGGCCCCGACGTCTTCCTGCACATTAAGTCCTTCAACGGCCATGGTGGCCGTCCGGCAGGCGGCGAAAACGTCACCTATGCCCTGTTCACGACCGACAAGGGGCAGCCGCGTGCCGAGAACGTCAATTTCGTGCGCCGCAAGGGCATGCGCCCCTCGATTGCCACTGCCTGGAGCGTGGCGGTCCTGTTCCTGGCTCTTGTGGGCGCCTGCGTGCTGGCCGGGCAACTGCCGCTGCAAGTCATGTATGCCTACCTGGGCCTGAGCATGCTTGCCTTCCTGGTCTATGCCCAAGACAAATCAGCTGCCCGCAACGGGCGCTGGCGCACCGAGGAATCGGTCCTGCACCTGCTCGGGCTGGTCGGCGGCTGGCCGGGGGCGCTGGTGGCGCGCCAGGTGCTGCGCCACAAATCCCAGAAGCTCGCATTCCGCACAGGGTTCTGGACGACCGTCATCCTCAATTGCGCCGCGCTGGCCTGGCTGCTGTCGCCGATGGGCGCCGAGCTGCTGGCGATGGCCGGTTTTCCGCGCCTGAACTAGCCGCCGCGCATGCGCCCGGCTCGTGAAGGAGCCGCCGGCTCGTAGCGTGGGCAGGTTTCCTGCCCATGCGTTCACATCACGGTGCTGCTGCCCGCGCCGCTGTTCAGACCGAAGCGATCACTGCTGCACGGTAGTCCCGAAACGTGAATCCGTCGTTCCGGCGAAGGCCGGAACCCGAGGTTTGCATGCGTTTGGCCAAGCGACGAAATTGGGCATCGGCCTGCGCCGGTGCGAGGGTCATGCAGTTAGCGGAAAGTGTCGCCAGACTGACGCTAGCCGCCCGGCGCCATCGCCTTGCTGTTTGACACCGCCACCGTGGCCGGCGCCTGCGTCTCCGGATTGAGCACCACCTGTACATAATTCTGGTCGTTGAAATAGCGCTTCGCTGCCGTGCGGATATCCTCCGCGGTCAGGGCCGCGACCTGCTTTTCGATCTCCAGGATCGAGGCCGGGTCGGTGCCTTCGCTCAGCGCCGTCTGCAAATGCCCCAGCCAATAGCCGTTCTCGCGCAGCGAGCGGCGGTGGTTCTGGATCCAGTTGCTCTTCACTTTTTCCAGGTCGGCCGCATCCGGTCCCTGCGCCTGCAGGCGGCGGATTTCGGCAAACGTCGTGGCGATCACCTTGTCGACGTGCTCGGGTCCGGTCGGCAGGGTCACGCCGATCGAGTAGTTCCCGTAGGGGATCTTGCTCAGTACACCGTTGGCGCCGCCGCCATAGATCAGGGCCATCTGCTCGCGCAGCACCTCGATGATGCGCAGGTTGGTCACCTCCAGCAAGGCCGACAGGCGCAGCTGCTCGGCTTCCGTGAATTCGGCCGCGCCGGTGAAGGTGAGCGAGATCGTGCTCTTCGGCTCCGAGCCGCTGCGTACTTCGCGCTTGACCACGCCCGTGGCCGGGCGCATGCCGACGTCGCGGTAAGCGACCGGCAGGTCCGGGGTCGGCAGGCTGCCGAGGTAGGCGGCCAGCAGCGGCTTGATGGTATTCAGGTCGAAGCTGCCGACCAGGATGAAGGTCAGGTCCTTCGCGCTCGAGAAGCGCTGCTGGAAGATGTCGATGCTGCGGTCCAGGTCGATCTGCTCGTATTCTTCGGGGCGCAGGGTGCGCGGCGCGCGCGGGTGGTTGTTGTAGAGCGCGGCCATCACGGCGTCGCCGAAATGCACGCCCGGTTGCGAGGTCTGGTTGCGAGCCTGCTCGGCCTGCTTGCCGACATAGGAGCGGAACAAGGCCTCGTCGCGGCGCACGCCGTGGAACTTCAGCCAGGCCAGCTGCAGCATGGTTTCGATGTCGGTCGCGCCCGAGGCGCCGACCACCACGTCGGTGTAGTTGGCCAGGCCCACGTTCACCTGGGCCGCCTTGCCCGCCAGGATCTTGTTCATGTCCAGCGGCGTGAAATCCTTCACGCCCATGCTGGCCACGATCGCATTGGCAAAGCGCGCGTTGAGCACGTCCTTGTCCGGGAACAGGCTCTGGCCGCCGAAGCGGGCCGCGCTCATCATCACCTGGTCGTTGCGGAAATCGGTCGGTTTCAGGATCACCTTGACGCCGTTCGACAGGGTCAAGCGGGTCAGGCCGAGCGACTTGTCCTGGGTCTGGGACACGATCGTGCCGGGTTTCGAGGGGCGCTCCATCAGGCGTGCGGCCACCGCTTTTTCGTCGCGCGCCTGCACCTCGGCGCGCTGGGCCGCGGCTACCGTGGCCAGCAGCTGTTCGCCGCGCGGGGTGTCGGGGCGGGTCACGCCCGTGTACAGCACCAGCTTGCCCGAGTCGGCGGGAATCGTGCGGCGCGCATAGGCATTCATTTCTTCGAGCGTGATGCCGGGCACCAGTTGCTTGATGTAGCGGTATTCGGTGTCGATCCCGGGAATGGCTTCCTGCTGCAGGAAATTGCGGATGTATTCGGCCGCATAGGTGCCCGAATCGCTCTTGGCGCGCTCGTTCCAGGCCTGCTCGTAGGTCCGCATCATGTTCTTCTTCATTTGCTCGAGCTCGGTCGCACCGAAGCCGTGGCGGCGCGCACGCTCGTTTTCCTCGACCAGGGCGGTGAGGGCGGCATCGGCGCCGCGCGGCCCCAGCGCGGCCGAGGCATTATACGAGCGGTAGCGCGGGGTCAGCTTGCCGAGCGAGCTGTTCGCGCCCATGAAGGGTGGTTCGGGCAGCTGGGCCAGTTCCTGCAGGCGCTGGTTGAGCATGGCGGAAAACAGCGCCTGCACCAGGTCGTCGCGGTAGGCGCGGATGGTGCCGGCCTCATGCACCGGCTGGACCGGGTAGCGGATCAGGATGGCGTTGCCGGTGGCTTCCTGGTCCGTGACGACCAGCGCTTCGGTGGCCTGGCGCGCCGGGATCTCGGCATAGGCGCGTGGACGCGCGGGCTGCGGATTCTTCAGCTTGGCGAAATGCTGCTTGACCAGTTGCTCGGCCCGCGCCGGGTCGATGTCGCCCACCACGACCACCGCCATCAGGTCGGGACGGTACCAGTCGCGGTAAAAGCGGCGCAGCGCATCCGGCGTGAAATTGCGCAGCACGTCCTCGGTGCCGATCGGCAGGCGCTCGGCATACTTCGAGCCATTGAAGATCTTCGGCATGATCTGCTTGCTCATGCGGTCCGAGGCGCCTTTGCCCAGGCGCAGCTCTTCCAGGATGATGCCGCGTTCCTTGTCGATGTCGGCCGGATCAAAACTCACGCCGTGGGCCCAGTCTTCCAGCACCTGGAAGGCCTTGCCGACGTGTTCCGGCTTGTCGGTCGGGATCGGCAGGATGTAGACGGTCTCGTCGAAGGCCGTATAGGCATTCAGGTCGGCGCCGAAGCCTACGCCGATCGACTGCAGGTAGGACACCAGTTCGTGTTTGCGGAAATGGGTCGAGCCATTGAAGGCCATGTGCTCGACGAAATGGGCCAGCCCGCGCTGGTCTTCGTCTTCCAGGATCGAGCCGGCCTTGACCACCAGGCGCAGCTCGAGCTTGCGCTCCGGACGGGCATTGCGCTGGATGTAATAGGTGAGCCCGTTAGCCAGTTTGCCGACCTTGACTTGGGGGCCGACCGGGATCGGGGCGTCCAGGCGCAGCGCTCCAGCGTCCCGGGGCGCGGCCGCCGGGACCGTGGCAGCTGCATGCGCAACAGTGGCCGGCAAGTGCGCGCACAGCACGGCGGCCAACAACAGGCCGCGCACGAAATTCTTGCTCATTTAGGGAACTTTTTTATAGAAGAGCACGCATTCTACCGCGCGCACCCGGCGAAATATCGCGCGGGCACGTGTTGGAAAGCTGGTGTTGCGTACAGGCAGCAGTATTTAGATGGCAACGCGTCCCTTGGCCAGCAATTGCGCCATCTCGTGGGAGGGCAGGGGCCGGCTGTACAGATAGCCCTGCATCACATCGCAGCCGATCAGGCCCAGGAAGTCGCGCTGGCCGACCGTTTCCACGCCCTCGGCAACGACCGACAGCGACAGTCCCTGGGCCAGCGCGATGGTGGCCTGGGCAATCGCCGCGCTACGCTGCTCAGTGGTAATGTTGCGGACAAAAGTCTGGTCGATCTTGAGCTTGTCGAGCGGGAAGCGCGACAGGTAGCCGAGCGAGGAATAGCCGGTGCCGAAGTCGTCCAGCGACAGCGACACGCCCATTGCGCGCAATTCGGCCATCTGCGCTTCGGCCACCGAGCTGTCGCCCATCATCACGCTTTCGGTCAATTCCACCTCCAGGTAGCGCGGCGCCAAGCCGCTTTCCTCCAGCGCGGCGCGCACGACGCCGCTCACCGAGCCGGCCTTGAACTGGTTGGCCGAGACATTGACCGCGACCCGCACCGGGTTCAAGCCGGCGTCTTGCCAGGCCTTGTTCTGGAAGCAGGCCTGGCGGATCACCCATTCGCCGATCGGGTGGATCAGGCCGGTATCTTCGGCCAGCGGGATGAAGTCGCCCGGCGGCACCATGCCGATTTCTTCGCTGCGCCAGCGCAGCAGGGCTTCCATGCCGACCACGCTGCCGTCCAGGCGCGAGATCTGCGGCTGGTAGTGCAGGGCCAGCTCGCTGCGCTCGATGGCGCGCCGCAGCCGGGATTCCAGCGCTAGCCAGCGCAGCGCCTGGGCATTCATCTCGCCCTTGAAGAAGCGGAAGCCGTTGCGCCCCGACTGCTTCATGTCGGTCAGGGCCGCGTCGGCCGACTTGAGCAGGTCGCCCGCCGCGTTGCCGTCGCGCGGGAAGATGCTGATCCCGACGCTGCCGGTGACCACCACGTCGTGCCCGCCCACGGCATGCGGCTGGGCGATGGCGTCGATCAGGCGGCGCGCGGCCAGGATGATGTCTTCGTTGTCGTGGCAGGCGGTGAGCAGCAGGACGAATTCGTCGCCCGACAGCCGCGCCAGCGTATCGGTGGGGCCGGCGATCTCGCCGACCCGGCGCGCGACCTCGCGCAGTACGGCATCGCCGGCGGCGTGGCCGAGGCTGTCGTTGATGCGCGAGAGGCGGTCGACGTTGAATAGCAGCAGGGCCAGCTGGCCGTCGCCCTGGCGCGCCGCGGCGATCGCCTGCTGCAGGCGGTCGTTGAACAGCGAGCGGTTCGGCAGCAGGGTCAGGGCGTCGTGGTTGGACAGGAAATCTAACTGGTGGTGCGCGGCCTTGAGCGCCGACAGGTCGGTCGAGACCGACACGTAGGCGGTCAGACGGCCGGATTCGTCGCGCACCGCGCTGATGCTGGTGCGCTCGGGATAGACTTCGCCGTTCTTGCGGCGGTTCCAGATCTCGCCGCGCCACTGGCCGTCGTTTTCGAGGCAATGCCACATGCTGCGGTAGAAGGCGGAGTCATGCCGCCCGGAGCGCAGGATGCGCGGGTTCATTCCCAGCACGTCGGCTTCGCGATAGCCCGTGATCTGCTCGAAGGCCGGGTTGACGGCCACGATATTCGCCTCGGCATCGGTCATCATGATGCCTTCCTGGGTACTGTCGAAGACCTGGCGGTTCAGCTCGAGCCGGTGCTGGCTCTCGCGCAGGGCGACGTCGGCGTCGGCGCGGGCCAGGGCTTCGAGCTGGAGCTGGGCCGCGTGGCGCTGCACCACGTCGTACAGGTTCAGGTTTTCGTAGGCCACCGCCAGCTGGGCGGCCAGGGCCGTGGCCCAGCGCTCTTCTTCTTCGGTGAAGGCCGGCGCGCCGGGGTGGCGAGCGCAGTACAGCCAGCCGTGCGGGTGCTGCAGGTCGTGCACCTGCAGGCCGAGGAAGCTGCCCAGGCCCGGGTGGCAGGTGGGGAGGGTCGCCAGGTAGGCGTCGCCCTCGACCAGGCGCAGCGGGGCCCGGGCGCGCAGCAGCATACCGGGCAGCCGGGTCTCGTCCTGGGCATGGCCGGCCAGCAGGTCCAGTTCGAGCGACGAGGGCGCGAGCGCCCAGGTCGCGAGGTGGCGCACGTTGCGCTCGCCGCGGTCGAGCAGGCAGAGCGCGGCGCAGTCGGCGTGCAGCACGCGGCGGGCGGCGTCGAGGAAGGAGGCGGCCAGGGTCTCGACCCGGCGCTCGCCGATCAGGGACAGGCACATGCGCTCCAGTTCAGTCAGGCGCGCGCACAAATCGAAGGGCAGGCCGCGGTCACGTTCTTCAAGCGCGGCGGGCGGCACCGGTGCTGCGCCTTCGATCACGCCGAGTTCGGCATTGACGGCTTCGAGGATCTGGTGCGGGTCGGATGGCTTGGGCAGCACGGTGGCCACGCCGCAGCGCGCCGCCATGGCCTGGGTCTCGCGCTCGGCGTAGACGGCGGAGAAAAAGATGATGCGGGTGGCCTGCAGCGCTCGATCCTGGCGGATCTGCTGGACCAGCTCGTAGCCGTCCATGATCGGCATCAGGATGTCGGTGATGACCAGGTCGGGATGGTGGGTGCGGGTCAGGGCCAGGGCCTGGGCGCCGTCTTCGGCCTCGAACAGGCGGTGGCCGGTATAGCCAAGCAGGGCATTGAGGAAGGCGCGGTTGCTGGGCCGGTCGTCGACGATCAGAATCGTGGCCATCAGCAGCGCTCTCCTGGAGAAGCGCCGAAGCGACTGCAAGATGATGGAACTACCGCCATGGCAACTCCGCGAAGGGGACCGGCGTTGCCGGGGAGAGCCCTCGGCGACATCATTGGCCGCAATGTCTTAATCATAATCTAGTCAAGCATGGACATGCCATCTTGTTGCGTGCAGGAATGTAAAGCTTAACAATTAAGATCTCACAGATATACGCGAACTATTGCATGTTGCATATCAGCAACGGTCATTGACGACATCGCAGCACCATGCCCACCGATGGGCTGGCAGAGGGAGTCAGGTTGAAAGGCGGTAAATCCTTTAAAATAACGGATTACGCAAAACTCCTCCCGTTTCAAGGAATCCGCATGTCTATTTCCAGCACCGAAGAAATCGTTGCCGAACTGCGCGCAGGGCGCATGGTCATTCTCGTCGACGAAGAAGATCGCGAGAACGAGGGCGATTTGGTGCTTGCCGCCGACTTCGTCACCCCGGAAGCGATCAATTTCATGATCCGCCACGCGCGCGGCCTGGTCTGCCTGACGCTGACCGAAGAACGCTGCGACGAGCTGGCGCTGCCGATGATGACCTCGAAGAACGGCACCTCCTTCGGCACCAATTTCACGGTCTCGATCGAAGCGGCCGAGGGCGTGACCACCGGCATCTCGGCGGCCGACCGCGCCCGCACCATCCAGGTGGCGGTGAACAAGGGCACGACCCCCGACGACCTGGTGCAGCCGGGCCACATCTTCCCGCTGCGCGCCCAGAACGGCGGCGTCCTGATGCGCGCCGGGCACACGGAAGCGGGCTGCGACCTGACCGCAATGGCGGGCCTGAGTCCGGCCTCGGTGATCTGCGAGATCATCAAGGAAGACGGCACCATGGCGCGCCTGCCCGATCTGATCGAGTTCGCCAAGGAACACAATCTCAAGATCGGCACCATCGCCGACCTGATCCATTACCGCAGCCAGAACGAAAGCCTGGTCGAGCGCGTGGCCGAGCGGGAGCTGTCCACGCCTTACGGCGAGTTCAAGCTGGTCGCCTTCCGCGACAAGCCGAGCGGCGCCGCCCACCTGGCGCTGGTGCACGGCGAGCTGGCGCGCGAGCGGGAAGCCCTGGTGCGCGTGCACCAGCCGGTCTCGATCCTCGACGTGCTCGGCAACTGCGCCTCGACCCACTCCTGGGACCTGGCCTCGGCCATGAAGACGATCCGCAATAGCGACTGCGGCGTGATCGTGCTGCTCAATGCGGGCGAAACGGCCGACGAGCTGTTCGCGCAGTTCGCCCCGCGCGATTCCAGCCCGCGCAGCGCCCGCGCCGCCTCGATGGACCTGCGCACCTACGGCATCGGCGCGCAGATCCTGCGCAACCTGGGCGTGGGCAAGATGCAGCTGCTGGCCAACCCGCGCAAGATGCCGTCGATGACGGGCTTCGACCTGGAAGTGACGGGCTACCTGCCGCAGCCGGCCGGCCAGCGCGCCGCGTAGCGCGCCGCCTGAACCGAACACACACTAATATAGAACCATACAAAGAGAAAGAGGTCAGCCATGACGGTAGGAACTTTTGAAAGCAATATGGCAGGTGAAGGCCTGCGCATCGGCATCGTGCAGGCACGCTTCAACGCCGACGTCGGCCACGGCCTGCTGTCCTCGTGCCTGGCCGAACTCAAGCGCCTGGGCGTGGCGGATGAAGATATCCTCCACATCACCGTGCCGGGTGCGCTGGAAATCCCGCTGGCGCTGCAGAAGATGGCTGAGACCCAGCAATTCGACGCGCTGGTCGCCCTGGGCGCCGTGATCCGCGGCGAGACCTACCACTTCGAGCTGGTCTCGAACGAGTCGGGCGCCGGCATCACCCGCATCGGCCTGGACTACGGCATCCCCGTGGCCAATGCCGTGCTGACCACCGAGAACGACGAGCAGGCCGAAGCCCGCATGGCCGAGAAGGGCCTGGAAGCGGCGCGCGTGGCGGTCGAGATGTCGAACCTGCTGTTCGCGCTGGAAGAGCTGCAGGCTGAAGAAGAATAAGGAAACACGCACATGAACGACAAGACTTTGCACGCCAACCCGAGCAAGAACCGCACCCCGCGCCACCGCGCGCGCGAGTTCGCGCTGCAGGGGCTGTACCAGTGGCTGCTCAACAATGAAGCGGCCCGCACCATCGTCACCAACATCCGCGGTGCACACGGCTTCGAAAAGGCCGACGGCGAGTACTTCGCCGACCTGCTCAACGGCGCCATCAGCACCTCGGTCGAGCTGCGCGAATCGATCTCCCCGCTGATCGACCGCAACGTCGCCGACCTGTCGCCGATCGAGCACGGCGTGCTGCTGCTGGGCGCCTACGAGCTGAAGAACCACCCGGAAATCCCGTACCGCGTCGTGATCAACGAAGCGGTCGAGCTGACCAAGTCCTTCGGCGGCATCGACGGCCACAAGTACGTCAACGGCGTGCTGGACAAGCTGGCCTCGACAATGCGCCCGGATGAGGTGGGAAGCGATACGCGGCGTTGATTGCGGCAGCCCTCCATATACAGTAGAGAGAAGCCACCAGGGCCTTGTCCCGGTGGCTTTTTTGTTAGCGCGTGCTTAGCCGAGCCCCGTAGCGCGGGCGGGTTTCCCGCCCGCGCGTTCACACAGTATTTGGACAGACTCGACGGGATTTCTCACTGCAGTTTTCGCTGGGCAGGCAACATCCCGGTTGCACCAGCGCTGGTTGATCGTGTGGGCAACGGCGCTCAGGTCTCGACTGGCGAAAAAAAAACCACTGCCGAGGCAGTGGTCTTTGATAATCCAGTACAGCTTTCTTACAGCGTCGCCAGCGTCTCCGCCGTGTGGCTCTCAGCCGCGGCCGGCGCAGCAGCCGGTGCTTCCACCGGAGCCGCCGTAGGAGCGCTAGCTGGCGCCTGCTTCACCATGATCGGTGCCGGCAGCGACGGCGGGGTGCGGGTCGGCACATTCTGGCCACGCGCCACTTGCTTGAGACGGTGGTACTCAGCCAGCACCTTGGAGCCATAGCCCTGGTCGCTCTCCATGTCGGCGGCGCCGACATAGGTCTTGAGGCCGCCTTCGACCGAACCGGTACGCTTGACGTAATCCTTCAGGATCAGGGCGCCGACACGGATGTTGGCGGCCGGATCGAGGGCTGCTTTCTGGCCGCCCACCTGCTCGAACTTGTCGTGGTGGACCTTGGCCATGACCTGCATCAGGCCCTTGGCGCCCACCGGGCTCTCCGCGAACGGGTTCAGGCCCGATTCGATCGCCATCACCGCCAGGATCAACAGTGGGTCGATCTTGACCTCGTGCGCCGTCGTGTAGGCAGTCGAGACCAGCATGTTGGCGGCATCGCTGGCAACACGGTAGCGCTTGCTCAGCCAGGAGGTGACAAATTGCTGCTGCTTGCTGTTACGGGCCGCGTTCTGGGCGGTAACCGGGACGGGCGCTTCGGCCGCGACTTCGGCGGTCGAGGCAGCCATCGGCGCAGCAGGCGCGACGGCAACGATGTCAGGCTGGGGATCCAGCACGTCCGAGACGTGCTTGGCCACGCCTTCGTTGGTATAGAGCAGCGCGAGCATCGCGATTGCCGAGAGACCGAATACGGTCAGGGTGTTACGTGCGGCATTTGCTGCGCCGCGTACTGCCTTGCCCATGGAAGACCAGCTCATTGGCTGGGTGGCCATGGATTGCACGAGCCTTGCGCTCGTGATGAAACGATGGATCATCGAATTCCCCTTGTCGCGGCAAAAAGATTCCCGTCACGGCGCTCATAGAAATTCGCGCTGTGTCTGGACTGATTGCCGTGCATCAGAAATATCGTAGGTCGCCGCGTAGCGGCCGACTAACGCCGTCATTGCTTTGCTTCAGCTGGTCACCAGGCCCGAAGGGAGGTGGCAGATCCAGTGGCTCAACAACTGTCTCGGGGATTGGGCAGACGCCCAGTGAGAACACTCCTTAAAATGTCATGTGGGGCCCCGACCCCGTGAATGCATGAGAACAAGCTAAAATCATGTCGAAACGTTTTGCCTGCCTCATCAAGTAGGACGGATTGTAGGGGCTCGCTTATACCAAGTCAACCCTAGCACGATCCGCTCTTATTACTTTTAGATCTGATTGTCTGGCCAAAATTTTGAAAATGCTTGTCAAATCAGTCACTTGTGATGGTGCCTTGAACAACCTTATACGGTCGAGATAACGATCAAAACTTGATGAAATATTCAGATTTGCGGGACTTTATGGCTCAGCTCGAGAAAATGGGCGAGCTCAAGCGTGTTGGCATTCCGGTATCGCCCCATCTCGACATGACCGAGGTCTGCGACCGTACGCTGCGCGTCGGCGGGCCTGCGCTGCTGTTCGAAAACCCGACGGGCCACACGATTCCCGTGCTGGGCAACCTGTTCGGCACCCCGCGCCGGGTGGCGCTGGGCATGGGGGCGGACGACGTCAGCGAATTGCGCAAGATCGGCCACGTGCTGGCGCGCCTGAAGGAACCCGAGCCGCCCAAGGGCTTCAAGGACATCATGGGCATGGGCTCGCTGGTCAAGGCGGTGTGGGACATGGCGCCGAAAGAAGTGCGCGGGGCCCCCTGCCATGACATCGTCTGGGAAGGGCAGGACGTCGACCTGGCCAGGTTGCCGATCCAGCATTGCTGGCCGGGCGACATCGCGCCCTTGATTACCTGGGGGCTGGTGATTACCAAGGGGCCGCACAAGAAGCGCCAGAACCTCGGCATCTACCGCCAGCAGGTGCTGGGGCCGAACAAGCTGATCATGCGCTGGCTGGCCCACCGTGGCGGCGCGCTCGACTTCCGCGAGCACGCGCTGGCCAACCCGGGCCAGCCTTACCCGGTCGCGGTGGCGCTCGGCGCCGACCCGGCCACCATCCTGGGCGCGGTCACGCCGGTGCCGGACAGCCTGTCCGAATACCAGTTCGCCGGCCTGCTGCGCGGCCAGCGCACCGTGCTCACCAAGGCAATCGGCAGCGAATTGCGCGTGCCCGCCTCCGCCGAGATCGTGCTGGAAGGGCATATCTACCCGGATGCGAACCACCCCTCCGGCTTCGAGCATGCACTCGAAGGCCCGTATGGCGACCACACCGGCTATTACAACGAGCAGGACAGCTTCCCGGTCTTCACGGTCGACCGCATCACGATGCGGCGCGATCCCGTTTACCACTCGACCTATACCGGCAAGCCGCCGGACGAGCCGGCCGTACTGGGCGTGGCGCTGAACGAAGTCTTCATCCCGCTGCTCCAGAAGCAGTTCAGCGAGATCACCGACTTCTACCTGCCGCCGGAAGGCTGCAGCTACCGCATGGCGGTGGTGCAGATGAAGAAGCAGTACGCGGGTCACGCCAAGCGCGTCATGTTCGGGGTCTGGAGTTTCCTGCGCCAGTTCATGTATACGAAGTTCATCGTGGTGGTCGACGAGGACGTGGACGTGCGCGACTGGAAGGAAGTCATCTGGGCCATCACGACCCGGGTCGACCCGACCCGCGACACGGTCATGGTCGACAACACGCCGATCGATTACCTCGACTTCGCCTCGCCGATCAGCGGGCTGGGCAGCAAGATGGGGATCGACGCCACCAACAAGTGGCCGGGCGAGACCAACCGGGAGTGGGGTACGCCGATCGTGATGACGCCGGAGGTGAAGGCGCGGATCGATGGGCTGTGGGGGGAGTTGGGGATTTGATGCCGCTGCCGCCCCGCCGCCGCTGCCGCTGCTGTTGCGCGTCGAACTTGGATCCCGGCCTTCGCCGGGATGACGGTTTCAAGGTCAACCATATGTTGGTCGTTCACGAAATGATTCGGCCGTAAATCACCCCACGGCGGTGGCCCCCCATATTCTCCGCCGTGCGGTATAATGGCGGCTGGCGGGCCCCTGCGCATTGTGGCATGGTTAACCTGGTCAGGTCGGGAACGAAGCAGCCAAAGCCGTTCACCGCAAGTGCCGCAGATCAGGCTCGCCTCTTTCCCTTTCTTCCTGCTTTACCCTTTCCTTTTGCATGCGCCCGGCTTTTCTGCCGAGGCGGTGTCCACGTAGCTGTCTATTTCTCCCGCCATGTTCGTTGTGCTTCGACGACGCGAACCGGTTTTGTTTCGACGATTTCAATAAATTTCCACATGGAAATTGTCGAATCTGATTGAATACGTATCTTTGCGACTTCATCAGGAGACTAGCGTGCAAGAACACAGCGTCGGGCAGGTACTGAAGGCGGGGTACTGCCGTGCGGACCGCTTCATGTGCGGGATCCTCTGGGCGCTGTTTGCCCTGGCCCTCGGATTGTCCGGCATGCATGACACCATGCAGTGGGCGCTGCTGGTGGGCTTGCCGGCGGCGCTGCTTCCAACGCTGGCCATCGTCCTGCATGGCGGCTCGCGGCTGTCGCGTATCGCGGTGGCGGTGGCGATGATGGTGTTTTGCGCGCTGCACATTCACCAGGCGGCCGGACGCACCGAGCTGCATTTCGGGATCTTCGTGCTGCTCGCTTTCCTGCTGTGCTACCGCGACTGGACGGTGATCGTGGCGGCCGCCGCGATCATCGCCGTGCACCACTTCTCTTTTAATTACCTGCAAGAGCTCGGCTTCGGCGTACGTTGCCTGAGCGAGCCCGGCTTCGGCCTGGTGTTCGCGCATGCTGCCTACGTCGTTGCCGAAAGCGCGGCGCTGTGTTTCCTGGCCCTGGTGCTCCAGCGCGAGGCACTGCAATCGGCCGAGCTTCGGGTCAGCGTGGCCGCCATGTCCAACGCAGGCGGAAAGATCGACCTGCGTCCCGGCGCGCTGCCGGCAGCCAGCGACAGCGGGCGCGCCCTGCGTGACGTCGTTGGCCTGCTCGAGAGGGCAATGTCGAGCGTCCAGCACAGTGTCCGGACGACGGCCGCGGCATCGGTGGAGATCGCCGCAGGCAATGCCGAGCTGGCGGAACGCACGACGGCCCAGGCCGCGTCCATCCATGCGACCGTCCGCTCCATGGCCGAGCTGACCGGCACCGTCCGCGAGAACGCCGACCGCGCCCTGGCGGCGAACGAACTGGCCGGCGCCGCCGCCGCGGTTGCCGCACAGGGCGGCGACGCCGTCTCCCGCGCCGTCGAACGCATGGCGGCCATCGACGCATCTTCGCGCAAGATCGCCGACATCATCGCGGTCATCGACGGCATTGCCTTCCAGACCAATATCCTGGCCCTGAACGCCGCGGTCGAGGCAGCCCGCGCCGGCGAGCAGGGGCGCGGCTTTGCCGTCGTCGCCAGCGAAGTGCGCAACCTGGCGCAGCGCTCGGCTACCGCGGCGCGCGAAATCAAGGCCTTGATCGGCGAATCGGTCTCCGAGGTCGAGTCCGGCAGCGAGCTGGTACGCCAGGCCGGCGCCACCATGGAGCAGGTGGTCGGCAGCGTGCGCCAGGTGTCGGCGCTGATCGCCGGCATCAGCAATGCCAGCCGCGAGCAGGCGGGCGGCATCGCCGCCATCGGCGACGCCATCAATGCGATGGACGCCTCGACCCGCGACAATGCGCGCCTGGTCGAGCAGGCGGCCAGCTCGGCCGATTCGCTGGAAGAGCAGGCGCGCCACCTGGCCGAGGTGGTCAGCGTATTCCGCCTCAATGGGCTGGACGCCAGTGCGGCACTGGCGATCCGCTGAAGCACCCTTGATGTTGTTGCCGGGCACGCCGCGGATTGTCCGCGGCGGCCGCCAACTGCGGTAAAATCCCGGCATGTCCTATCAAGTCCTCGCCCGCAAATACCGTCCCAGGAACTTTGACACGCTGGTTGGCCAGGAGCACGTCGTGCGTGCCCTGACCCATGCGTTGAAAACCGGCCGCCTCCACCACGCCTATCTGTTCACGGGCACGCGCGGGGTCGGCAAGACCACGCTGTCGCGCATCCTGGCCAAATCGCTCAATTGCGTCGGCCCGGACGGGCAGGGCGGCATCACGCCCGAGCCCTGCGGCGCCTGCGAAGCCTGCCGCGCGATCGACGCCGGGCGTTTTGTGGACTATATCGAGATGGATGCGGCGTCCAACCGCGGCGTCGACGAGATGGCCCAGTTGCTGGAACAGGCGGTATACGCGCCGAGCAATGCACGCTTCAAGGTCTATATGATCGACGAGGTGCACATGCTCACCAACCACGCGTTCAACTCGATGCTCAAGACGCTCGAGGAACCGCCGCCGCACGTCAAGTTCATCCTGGCCACCACCGACCCGCAGAAAATCCCGGTCACGGTGCTGTCGCGCTGTCTCCAGTTCAACCTCAAGCAAATGCCGCCAGGCCATATCGTCGGCCACCTCGAGTACATCCTCGGGCAAGAAGACGTGAGCTTCGAGCAGCCGGCGCTGCGCCTGCTGGCGCAAGGCGCCCACGGCTCGATGCGCGACGCGCTCTCGCTCACCGACCAGGCCATCGCCTATGCGGCCGGCCAGGTCACGCTTGAAGCGGTGCAGGGCATGCTCGGCGCGCTCGACCAGTCCTACCTGGTGCGCCTGCTGGACGCGCTACTGGCGCAGGACGGCGCCGACCTGATGGCGGTTGCCGACGAAATGGCCAGCCGCAGCCTGTCGTACAACGGCGCCCTGCAAGACCTCGGCACCCTGCTGCACCGGATCGCGCTGGCCCAATCGGTGCCCGCGGCGGTGCCGCAAGATTTGCCGGAACTCGCCGATATCCTGCGCCTGGCGGGTAGCTTTGACGCCCAGGAAGTGCAGCTGTATTACCAGATCGCCGTCCATGGCCGCAACGAGATCGGCCTGGCGCCGGACGAATACGCGGGCTTTACCATGACGCTGCTGCGCATGCTGGCCTTCCGTCCGGGTCAGGGCGGCGGCGAGCCGCCCGCGGTAGCCGCACCGGCCCCCGCGCCGGCGGCACGCGCGGCGGCAGTCGCCGCAGCCAGCCACGCGGCCGTCGCGCCGGCAAGGCCGGCGCCGGCCTCGGTCGCGCCGCCTGCGGCGCAGGCGCCGACACCAGTTCGTCCGGCACCGGCAACGCCATCGGCGCCGCCTGCGGCCCCAGGCTCGAGCGCGGCGCCCGCCATGACCTCGGCCCGCGCCGCGATCAATGCGGCGCTGGAAGCGGCCCGCGCCGCCTCCGGGCGTCCCGGTGGCGGTGGCGGCGCGCGCCGTCCTGCGCCGGAAGCGCCGGCGCCGGCGCCTGCTGCCGCGCCGGCCCCAGGCGCGCCGCCATCGGCGACCGGCCCGTCGGCAGGCATGCCGCAGGCCCCGGCCGCCAGCGCGGTCCCGGCTGCCGCGCCTCCATGGGACAGCGGCCAGCCGCAAGCTGCCGCACCAATGCAGCCCCAGGCCCGCATGGGCACCGTGCCCGCCGAAGACGAGCCGCCGTCCTGGGTCACCGAGTTTTCCGACGATACGGCGCTGGCCGCCGATGCGCAGGCAGTGGCCGCAGCACCCGTGCAATCGGCGGCGCCGGTGCGCACCCCGGCCAAGGCGCCGCATGCCTATGTCGTCACCCCGGTCCCGGCGATCGGCTGGGATGGCAACTGGCCAGCCCTGGCCGCCAGCCTGCCGCTGCGGGGCGTCTCGCAGCAACTGGCCTTGCAGACCGAGCTGATCGAATGCGTCACCCACGACAACGCGGCGACCTTCCGCCTGCGCGTGCCGGTCGACACCCTGCGCGCCAGCGGCAACAGCGAGAAGCTGGCCGCGGCGTTGCAGGAACATTTCCCTTCAGTGCGCGTGGCGCTCGATACCGAGATCGGCCCGACCTGGTACACGGCCGCGGCCGAAGCCAAGGCTGACCGCGAAGAGCGCCAGCGCCAGGCCGAAGCCAGCGTCGCCGCCGAGCCCTTCGTGCAGGCCATGGAACAAGCCTTCGGCGCCTTCGTCGTGCCCGGCTCGGTGAAGCCGGCCGCGCCCGCGCCCTGATCCCATTCAGACCTACCTTATTCAACCCATCCGGAACTTTTTGGAGACCTAGACCATGATGAAAAACCAGCTCGCAGGCTTGATGAAACAGGCGCAGGCCATGCAGGACAACATGAAGAAAGCCCAGGAGCAGCTGGCCCTGATCGAAGTCGAAGGCCAGTCGGGCGCCGGCCTGGTGAAGGTCGTCATGACCTGCAAGAACGACGTCAAGCGCGTCACCATTGACCCGTCGCTGCTGGGCGACGACCGTGACATGCTGGAAGACCTGGTCGCGGCCGCCTTCAACGACGCGGTGCGCAAGGCCGAGGCAACCTCCGCCGAAAAGATGAGCGGCCTGACCGCCGGCATGCCGATGCCGCCGGGCTTCAAGATGCCGTTCTGAGCGGGCACGAGCATCCATGTCCAAGTCGCTCGACTTCCTGACCGAGGCATTGCGGCGCCTGCCGGGCATCGGTCCGAAGTCGGCGCAGCGCATGGCTTTCCACCTGTTGCAGCATGACCGCGAAGGCGCGGCCATGCTGTCGCGCGCGCTCTACCAGGCAGTGGACACCGTGCACCACTGCGCCATGTGCAATACCTTCTCCGACACCGAAGTGTGCGAGCTGTGCGCCGACGAAGCGCGCGACCGTGCGCTGCTGTGCGTCGTCGAAACGCCTGCCGACCAGCTCATGATCGAGCAGACCATGACCTTCAAGGGCCTGTACTTCGTCCTGATGGGACGGCTCTCGCCGCTCGACGGCATCGGTCCGCGCGACCTCCACCTCGACAAGCTGGTCGGGCGCGCCACCGACGGCGTCGTGACGGAGGTCGTGCTGGCCACGAATTTCACCAACGAGGGCGAAGCGACCGCCCATTACATCAGCGAGATGCTCAAGGCGCGCGGACTCAAGGTGAGCCGCCTGGCCCGCGGGGTGCCCGTCGGTGGCGAGCTCGAGTATGTCGACGCCGGCACGATAGCGCGCGCCATGCTCGATCGCCGCAGCGCATAATCCACTGCATGACGACCCGGTAGCAGGGACCGCTGAACCCCGCTTGCAGCTGCCGCACCTGGGTAGCGCGACTTCGTGCCTGCGTGCGCGCAAGCCTGGCCATCGGACCGCTGCTATCTTGGCACTTTCAGCGGACCCACCATGCATCTTGTCGATATCACGATGTTCTATGCGGCCGAAGGCGGCGGCGTCAGCACCTACCTGAACGCCAAGGCACGCTGGCTGGCGCGCTATGGCTGGGCGCGGCACACCATCTGCAGTCCCAACGTCAGCGACGACGACGACGGCTGCGGCCTGCCCAAGCTGGTGCGGGTGCCGGCGGTGTCATTGCCCGGCATCAACGGCTACCGCATGCCGGTGTCGGTGGCGGCCGCGGCGCGCCGCCTGCGCGCGGCCAGGCCAGACCTGATCGAAGCGGGCGACGCCGGCCACAGTGCCTGGGCGGCGCTGCGCCTGCGCCAGGAACTCGGCATCCCGGCCATCGCCTTCTATCATTCCGACCTGCCGCGCCTGATGCAGAACCGTTTCGGCGACACCATTTCCCAGGGCAGCTGCAAATACCTGGCCCACCTCTACCGCGAGTTCGACACCGTGCTCGCCCCGAGCTTGCTGATGGTGCACCAGCTGGCCGACATGGGCGTGACCCATGCGCTGCACCAGCCCCTGGGCATCGACAGCGAGATTTTCCACCCGAAGCGCCGCAGCGAGACCCTGCGCGCCGAACTCGGCCTGCCCGAAGACACGCGGCTGCTGGTCTACGCGGGGCGCTTCACCGCCGACAAGAAGCTGCCGCTGCTGGTCGAGGCCGTGGGCAAGCTCGGCCAGCCTTATCACCTGCTGCTGGTCGGGGGCGGGGCGCCGCTGCCGGCGCGTCCACAGCTGAGCATCCTGCCCTTCAAGCGCGACCAGCGCGCGCTGGCGCGGATGCTGGCCAGCTGCGACCTGCTGGTCCATCCGGGCGACTGCGAAACCTTCGGCCTGATCGTGCTGGAGGCCATGGCCTGCGGCCTGCCGGTGGTGGGCACCCGTGCCGGCGGGGTGGCCGAGCTGGTCGATGACGACACCGGCATCCTGGCGCGCCCCAACGACACTGACAGCCTGGCCGGCGCGATCGAAGCCATCTACGGGCGCGACATGGCGCGCCTCGGCGCCAACGCAAGGCGCAAGGCGCACGAACACTACGACTGGAAACAGATCTTCCCGCAACTGATGCACCGCTACGGCAGCCTGCTGGCGGCGCGTCCGGGTGCGCCGCAGGCCGTGGAGCGCTTCTGTGTCAGCGACTGAAAGCCGGGATCCGCAGGTGATTGCTGCCATGCATACGAAGATGCACGGCGGGGTCGATACCTATGCAGCTGCGCATACCCATGCAGCAGCTGGCGCCGGCCTGAGGGCGCTGTGCGTGTCGATCCACGATGTGGCCCCGGCTACCTGGGACGAGTGTGCCCGCCTGGCCGGCGCCCTCCGCGAAGTTGCCGACATCCCGCTGACCTGGCTGGTGGTGCCGCATTACCACCGCGCCGGCGGCGAGCTGGCGCGGATGGAGGCAGGACTGGAACGCATGCTGGCACTTGGTGACGAGCTGGCGCTGCACGGCTACACCCATCTCGACACGGCACCGCGTGGCCATGGCGTGGCCGAGCGGTTTTTCCGCGGTGCCTATACCCACGAAGGCGAGTTCGCCGCCCTCGACGCCGGTGAAGCGGCGCGCCGCATCGGGCTTGGCCTGGACTGGTTCGCCGAGCGCGGCTGGCCGGTGCGCGGATTCGTGCCGCCGGCCTGGCTGATGGGGGAGGGCGCCTGGGAAGCCCTGCGCGGCTTCGACTTCGATTACACGACGACCTTCAGGCGCTTCCACCTGCTGCAGCATCGGCCGGAAACCGCTCCGGTGGCTTCGCAAGCGCAGCAGCCACAATCGCAGGCACGCCAACTGCCGCTGCCGCCATCAGTGCTGTCCCCCTCGCTGGTCTACGCCGCGCGCAACCGCGGCGGGCGGATGGCCTCGCCCGTGCTGGCCGACTTGCTGGCCTTCGCCCTGGCCGGGCAGCCGCTGATCCGCTTGGGCCTGCATCCGCCGGATGTGCGCTATCCGCGCCTGCTGCGCCATGCCCAGGCCACGGTCGCGCGCCTGCTGGCGGGGCGATCCGCCATGACCAAGGCTGCTTTTGCCCAGGGATGTCTTACCACGGTCCCCAATAGCCACCGCCACGCCAGTGACGCGAGCCCCATCCGCCATAAAAGGACGGACTATTGCCGATCTGGCGCAATTCCTCGCGCGTACTGAGCTGCAGTACGCACTGGCGCCATGGGTCGCTGCTGGGCGCATAGCCAAGGCCCGAACAGGCCGGACCGTAAATTGCCATCATCTGGGCCATCTCCGCCTGCATGCGTTCAGCACGCTGTTGCGGCGTGGTGCATGCCGCCAACGCAAGCGTCAAAGCCAATACGGGGATTGTCGAAAATCGCATGATTGCCTCCTTTGCCCGCCGTCCTGGCGATGCGATTCAAGTATAGGGCTGCGGGCCGTGACCCGTCGCGGGTAAATCAATCGTGCACGGCCTTGGTGACGCTCTCTGTCCGCCCGGACAAGGGATTTTCTGGCAAGATATTCCCCCTAAAACATGGAGAACACGCATGCGTCAGCGCCGATGGAAGACCTGGACCCTGCGCACCCTGGCCGGCCTGCTGCTGCTCGCGCTGCTGGCGGCCGCCGGCGCCTGGCTCTACCTGCGCGCCAGCCTGGCCCAGTTAGAGGGCGAGCGCCGCGTCCCCGGTCTGTCCGCTCAAGTGACGATCGCGCGCGACGCCGCCGGCGTGCCCTTGATCAGCGGCGCCAGCCGTGCGGACGTCGCCTATGCCACCGGCTTCGTGCACGGGCAGGAGCGCTTCTTCCAGATGGACTTGCTGCGGCGCACGGCGGCCGGCGAGCTGGCCGAGCTGTTCGGCCCGCGCGCGGTCCCGATGGACCGCGGACATCGCCTGCACCGCTTTCGCGCCCGTGCGCAGCTCGCCCTGGCGCGCCTGCCGGCAGCCGAACGCGCTCTGCTGGAGCGCTATGTCGCCGGCGTCAATGACGGCGTGAAGGCGCTGGGCGCCCGGCCCTTCGAATACGCCCTGACCGGCGCCGGGCTGCGCCCCTGGAGCGCGGCCGATTCGCTGCTGGTGGTGTGGGCGATGTATCTCGACCTGCAGAACAACCAGGAGCCACGCGAGCTGGCGCGCGGCTGGCTGCGCGAGCACAGCGATGCGGCCCAGCTGGCCTTCCTGCTGCCCGAGGCCAGCAGCTGGGACGCCACGCTCGACGGTGGCGCCGCGCCCGCGCCGGCCCCGATTCCCGCCCGCGCCCCGGCCTGGTGGGGAAAGGCCGCCGCACTCGATGCATCGCAGCAGCTTGCCGGCGCCACGTATGTGGACTCCGTCGGCAGCAACAACTATGCGGTGGCGGGCAGCCGCAGCGCCAGCGGCGCGGCCATCGTGTCCGACGACATGCACCTGGGCCTGCAGCTGCCCAACATCTGGTACCGCGTCGCGCTGCGCTACCCGGATGCCCAGGGCAGGCAGCGCCGCATCGTGGGCGTCAGCCTGGCGGGCGCGCCGCCGGCGGTCATCGTCGGCAGCAACGGGCAGGTCGCCTGGGCCTTCACCAACAGCTATGCCGACCTGGTCGACCTGGTGGCGCTGGGCCTCGACGCGGCGCGTCCCGGCCAGGTGCGCACGCCAAACGGCTGGGAGACCCCGGCCGTTCACGCCGAGATGATCGCCGTAAAGGGCGCGCCGGCGGAGCGCTTCGTGGTGCGCGACACCTCGCTCGGTCCCATCCGGGAGGTGGGCGCCCGCCAGTACGCGCTGCACTGGATCGCGCACGATCCGGCCGCGCTCAACCTCAACCACCTGAAGCTGGAAACCGCCGCCAGCGTCGACGAGGCCCTGTCGATCGCCGCCATCGACGGCATCCCGGCGCAGAATTTCGTGGCTGGCGACGCGCTCGGAAACATCGGCTGGACCATCGCCGGCCTGCTGCCGCAGCGCGTGACCGCGCCCTTGGACACGACCTTCCCGCTGGCTGCCGACGGACCCGTCGCGACCTGGAATGCCTTGCTGCCGCCCGCGCGCTATCCGCGCGTGGTGAACCCCGCCGACGGCCAGCTCTCGACCGCCAACAGCCGCCAGCTGATGAACGAGGGCGCGGCCCTGATCGGCGACGGCGGCTTCGACATCGGCGCCCGCAACCGCCAGCTGCTCGAAGCCCTGCGCGCGCTCGGGCCCAAAACCGGCGTGCGCCAGGTGTTCGACGTGGCGCTCGACGACCGCGCGCTGTTCGTGACGCGCTGGCGCGACCGGGCCCTGGCCGCGCTCGACCCGCAGGCGCTGAACGGCCATCCGGCGCGCGCCGAATTCCGCCGCCTGCTGGAGACCAGCTGGGACGGCCGCGCCAGCGTCGATTCCGTGGGCTTCCGCCTGGCGCGCGGCTATATGTGGGGGCTGCACGACGTCTTCTACGGCGGCGCCGGCAAGGCGATGCGTGAGCTCGGCCGCATGGTCACGCCGGTGTCGGCATCGAGCCGCTGGCCGGACGTCATTGCGCGCCTGTTGGAGGCGCGTCCGGCCGGCTGGCTGCCGTCGGGGTATGCCGACTGGCGCGCGGTGGAGCTGGCGGCGGTGGACCGGGTGATCCGCGACCTGACCAAGGACGGCAAGCCCCTGTCCGAGGCCACCTGGGGCGCGCGCAATACGGCGTCGATCGGGCACCCGATCGGAATGGCGGTGCCGGTGCTGAAATCCTGGTTGTCCGCGCCGGCCGACCAGCTTGCGGGGGACGCCAACATGCCGCGCGTGGCGGGGCCGACCTTCGGGCAATCGGAGCGGATGACGGTGTCGCCGGGGCGCGAAGAGGAGGGGCTGTACAACATGCCGGGTGGGCAGAGCGGGCATCCGCTGTCGCCGTTCTTTTTGGCGGGGCATAAGGAATGGGCGGCGGCGAAGCCGGTGCCGCTGTTGCCGGGGGAGGCGCGGTATACCTTGCGGCTCATCCCGTAGGGTGGGCGGCCCGTAATCCGGGCCACTGGCCCGGATTACCCCACGCGGTGATAGTCAGAGGCTGAACAGCTGCGCGGGCAGCAGTACCGTGATTTGAACGCGTGGGCGGCGAAGCCGCCCACGCTACGAGCTAACTATTTCGCCGGCAGCGCCAGCCTTTCCGGCAGCAACAAGGGCGTTTTCAACATCCCGGTGATGTCATCCGCATTCGACGGGTGCCCCAGGAAGTAGCCCTGCACCATATCGCAGCCATACTGCTCCAGCATCAGCAGCTGTTCGCCGGTCTCCACCCCCTCGGCCACCACCACCATCTTCAACCCGTGGGCCATGGCGATGATGGCGCGCGTGATGGCCGCGTTCTCCGAATCCTGCGGCAGGCCGTTGATGAAGCTGCGGTCGATTTTTAAAGCGCGCACGTCGAAGCGCTTCAGGTAGTTCATCGACGAGTAGCCGGTGCCGAAATCGTCGATCGACAGGTAGACGCCGATCCCGCGCAGGCGTTCCAGCGTGACCATGGTGGCGCGCGCGTCATCCATCAGCGTGCCCTCGGTCAGCTCCAGCTCCAGCAGGCGCGGTTCCAGCCCCGCATCCAGCAGCGCCGAGTGCACCATCTGCGACAGGTTCTCGTCCTTGAACTGGCGCGCCGACAGATTCACCGCCATGCGCAGCGTGCGCTGCGACAGGCGCTGCCAGGTGCGGGCCTGGCGGCAGGCGGTACGCAGCACCCATTCGCCGATCGGCACGATCAGGCCGGTCTCCTCGGCCAGCGGGATGAACTCGGTCGGCGGCACCAGCCCGCGCTCGGGATGGCGCCAGCGCACCAAGGCTTCCACGCCGACGATCTCGGAAGTGCGCACGTCGCGCTGCGGCTGGTAGACCAGGTACAGCTCGTCGTTCTGCAGCGCGCGGCGCAAGCCCACTTCGAGCTTCACGTGGCTCATGATCTGCATCGTCAGCGAAGAGCTGTACAACTTGGCGTTGTTCTTGCCGCAGTTCTTTGCGTGGTACATCGCGGTGTCGGCGAACTTGAGGAGCGAACCGCAATCGTCGCCGTCTTCCGGGAACAGCGAGATGCCGATGCTGGCGGTCACAAAAATCTCGTTGCCCTCGATGAGGAAGGGCCGGCGCATCGCTTCCTTGACGCGGGTAGCCACGTTCAACGCGTGCTCGACCCGCTCCAGGTCGGGGATCAGGATGGTGAACTCGTCGCCGCCCAGGCGCGCCAGGTTCGAGGCGCTGTTTGCCGCACTTTCGCCGCGCGAGACCAGGTCGCTGGGGCGGGTGGTCTCGCGCAGGCGCTCCGACACCATCTTGAGCAGCGCGTCCCCCGCATTGTGGCCGAGCGTGTCGTTGATGCGCTTGAAGGCGTCGAGGTCCATGAACAGCACCGCGAACTTCTTGTTGCCGATCTTCGAGCGTTGCAGCTCGCGCTCGAGCGTCTCCAGGAAGGCCTGGCGGTTCGGGATGCCGGTCAGGCTGTCGCAATAGGCCAGGCGCCGGATCTGCTCTTCGGCGCGTTTGCGCTCGCTGATGTCGCGCACCAGGCCCAGTACCTGCGAAGTGCTGGTGGCGACCAGCCGCGCCTCGAAATGCTGGGACTCGCCGCAATGTTCGAGTTCATATTCCACCGAGCGCACCTGCTGGGTGGTCAGCACGGCGCGCATCTGCTCGAGCATCCGGGTGGCGATATCGGCTGGCAGCACGTCGCCGATATGCTTGCCGATGCAGTGCTGCGCCTGCCGCTGGGCCGGAGCGCGCCCGCGCCCGGGCCGCTCCTGCCCCGGCTCGTAATCGAGGTAGAAACCGTCGCGATCGAGCCGGAAGAAGGTGTCGGGAATGGCGGCCAGCACCGCGCGGTTCTGGGCGTCGGCAATGCGCAGGCGCGCAATGGCGTCGCTCGCGCGTAGCACGTAGAGTACGCGGTGCCCGAGGATCGGCCAGTTGATCGGCTTGGAGACGAAGTCGGTCGCACCCATCTCGTAGGCGCGCGTGACCGCTTCCAGGTCGTCGCCGCCCGTGACCATCACGATCGGCACGCTGGCGCCGTCACCGCCGATGGCAGCCTCGTTGCAACGGATCGCTTCGCAGGCGGCAAAGCCGTCCATGCGCGGCATCTCGACGTCCATCAAAATCAAGTCCGGCGAGCGGCTTTGCGCCAGCTCGACCGCCGCCGCGCCGTCGGGCGCCTCGATCGCGTCCAGCCCGACCTGGGCCAGCATCTCGAGCATCAGCAGGCGCATGACCGGATCGTCGTCTGCGACCAGTACCGTTCCGCGCTTCAGGGGAGAGGAGGATCGCATCTCAGGTTTCCTTTTCAAGCATGGCGTGAAGCGAATGGCGTACCGACTGGAATTCGTGCTCCATGTCGGCGAGGATGCGGTCGGCCCCATCGACAGTCTCGGCGCGCCCGAGTCGTTCGAGTTCCTTGCACAGCGTCGCCAGCCGCGCGGCGCCGATGTTGGCGCTGGACGACTTAAGGCCATGGGCCACGCGGCGCACGCTGCCGGCGTCATCCCCGGCGACGGCCTGGCGCAGCGTCGCCAGGTGCCTGGGCGTGTCGCCCATGTAGGCGGCAATCACCTTCTGCACCAGCGCGTCGCCGCCGTCGCGGCTCAGCGCCCGGATGTTTTCCAGCGCCGCGCGGTTGACCGCTTCGCGCTGGATCACCTCGACGCTTTCCGGCGGCAGGCGCGGCGGGAGGTCGTCGTGGTGGGTGGTGGCTGCCAGCGGCACCGCCAGCCAGCGGCCGATCACGGCCGCCAGCTGCTGCTGGGTGAAGGGCTTGGACAGGTAGTCGTCCATGCCGGCGGCCAGGCAGGCCTCGCGGTCGCCCTGCAGAGCGTTGGCCGTGATCGCGATCACCGGCAGCGTGCGCGCGCGGCCCGCTTCGCGCTCGTGGCGGCGGATCGCGGCAGTGGCGGCAAAGCCGTCCATGACGGGCATCTGGCAATCCATCAGCACCGCATCCCAGCTGGCGTCGCGCACCGCCTGGAGCGCTTCCTGGCCGTTGCGCGCGCAATGCGCCTCCATGCCCAGGCTCTCCAGCATGGCCTTGGCCACTTCGACGTTGACCGGGTTGTCCTCGGCCAGCAGAACGCGCCGCGCGCGTGCGCGCTTGGCCGGACGTGCGGCGGTGCCTTCAGGGGGCGCGGCGCGCTGCAGGTGGGCGCTGGTGGCCGGCGCGACCGACCACGCCGGCCCGTCGGCCTGCGCGGGCGCCGACGGTGCGTGCAGGCGCGCCGCGCAGGCTGCCAGGCAGGCATACAGGTCGGCGCCTCTAGCCGGCTTGACCAGCTGGTAGGCCACACCGGCGTTGCGTCGCTGCACCGGGTCGGCCGCCTGGCGTTCGGGGCTGATCAGCACCAGGTGGGTGGCGCGCACCGCCGCTTCGGCCTTGATCGAGGCGGCCAGCGCCAGGCCGCTGGTGTGCGTCAGTTCCATGTCGAGGACCGCCGCGTCGTAGGGCCGGCCAGCCTTGGCGGCATTTTGCAGGCGCTCGCAGGCTCCGGCTGCGGTGGCCGCGCCGTCGGCGGTTGCGCGCCACGCCTGCAGCTGCTGGACCACGTCGAGGCGGCTCGATTCGTCTTCGTCGACGATCAGCACGCGCAGGTTTTCCAGGGTGTGCTGGCGGTGGCCTGGTGCGTCGGGATCGACGCGGCGCTTGTCGAAGCTGACCGTGAACCAGAAGATCGAGCCGCGCGTGGGCGCGTTGTCCACACCGATGGCGCCTTTCATCAGCTCCACCAGCTGCTTCGAAATCGCCAGCCCCAGGCCGGTGCCGCCATAGCGCCGGGTGGTGGAATCGTCGGCCTGCGAGAACGCTTCGAACAGGCGCGCGCGCGCCTCGCGCGAGATGCCGATGCCGGTATCGTGCACCTCGAAGCGCAGCACCACCGACTGCGTGTCTTCGCCCGCCACGCGCACCCGCGCCAGGATCCGGCCCTGGTCGGTGAACTTGATGGCGTTGCCGAGCAAATTGGCCATGATCTGGCGCAGCCGGTTCGGGTCGCCGCAGATCGCCACCGGGATGTCGTTGGCGATGTCGAAGTCGAAGCCGATGCCCTTGCAAGCCGCCTGCGGGGTGTAGACGTTGTGGATGTCGTCCAGCAGGTCCCACAGGTTGAAGTTGATGTACTCGATGGTGAGCTTGCCGGCCTCGATCTTCGAGAAGTCCAGGATGTCGTTGATGATCACGAGCAGGTGCTCGCCCGAGCGCTTGACCAGGGTGGTGTAGTTGCGCTGGGCGTCGGTGAGCGGCGTGGCGAGCAGCATTTCCGTCATCCCGAGCACGCCGTTCATCGGGGTGCGGATCTCGTGGCTCATGGTGGCGAGAAAAGCGCTCTTGGCGCGGCTCGCGGCTTCGGCGGCATTTTTCGCTCTTTCCAGCTGCTCGGTGCGCACGCCGACCTGGCGTTCCAGCTCGTCGCGGTGGTGCAGCAGGGCCGCGCCGCGATCCTCGATCTGGGCCATCATGGTGTTGAAACTGTCGATCAGCTGGCCCAGCTCGTCGGTGCGCTGGTGGGCGATGCGCAGGCTGTAGTTCTGGCTGGTGGAGACCTTTTGCGCTGCCTGAATCAGCTTGGTCACCGGCTCGGCGATGGCGCGCTTGAAGCGGCCCGCCATCGCGATCGACACCAGCAGCGACGCCAGCATGGCCAGGCCCATGACCGCCAGCCCGGCCAGGATGTCGATCCAGGTCGAGACCAGGTCGGTCTCGATCATGATCACGCCCACCTGCAGCTCGCCGTCGAGCACCGGCTGGTACAGGCTGAGCTTGCGCGACACCAGCTGCTGGCCCTGCGCGTTGGCGCCGTCCAGGGCAGCGCTGTCGCTGCCCTCCAGGCCGTCCGGCTTGGCGTCCGTGTCGACCGGGTACCAGGCGAAGGGCTGGCCGTGGCGGTCGTAGAGCACGGCGGACGAGATCTCGCGCTTGGCGCCCAGGGCGGCCAGGGCGGCGGTGGCGCGCTTGCGGTCGCGCAGCAGCAGGTCGTCGGCACTGGTGGCCCCGATCACCTTGGCAAAGGTCGCCAGCTGCATGGCCTCGGTCTTGCGATGACTGGCCACCGAGGTCGCGGCAAACGCAACGAACACGCACAGCAGCGCGGTCGCCGTCGAGAGCAGCGAGATGATGGTCAGCTTCTGGTTCAGGCTGGAGCGCTCGAAGTTCGGCATTCTGATCCCGCAGGCACGGCGGAGCGGTCCTGCTTCGGACGAAACAGAACCTCCTTTGCGGAATGCAAATTCCCGCAAGAAAAAAATATACGTTTAAGGGGGGAGGGGGGCGTTGATGGAAGTCAACGTAGGGAGGGTGAAGGGCGTTGCCGAAGTGTTGTCGCGCGAGGCCATCCGCTCCGTGCGTTTTGACCCCACCAGCTTAAAGACCGTCATCCCGGCCTGCGCCGGGAGTCGTAGGCGCCAGTGGCGCGTATGACGGTTTTTCGGTTGGTAGAAAAAATGATGGAAGCGCAATACGTGCAGAAAAAAGAAGGGACGCCACAGCGTCCCTCCTCATTTACCTATCAGCAGGCCCTCAACAACAGGTAGCCCGCTTCCCCCCATACCTGGCCTCCTGGCGCTCGCGGAAAAACTCCTCGTAGCTCATCGGCGTCTGGTCCGGATGGGTACGTTCCATGTGCGCCAGGTAGGTGTCGTACTCGGGCAGGCCGACCATCAGGCGCATGCTCTGCCCCAGGTATTTGCCTGCCTGCTTGGTTGCCTGGACTCCGGCATCTACCAGGTCGCTGAACATCACTGGACCTGCGGGGTGGGCACGGCGACGTAGGCGGTTTCTTTCGCGGTCGGGCCGTTGGTGTTACGGGCGGCCAGCACGGTACGGACACCGTAGACCAGCACTGCCAGCACCACGAACATGAAGAAGCCCGCCAGCGTCGCGTTGACGTAGTCGTTGAAGATCACCCGTTCCATCTGCTCGAGCGACTTGGCCGGCGCCAGCACCGTACCGGCGTCGTGCGCGGCCTGGAACTTGTTGGCGTGGGCCATGAAGCCGACCTTCGGGTTGGCGTCGAAGATCTTCTGCCAGCCGGCGGTGAGGGTGCAGGCCAGCAGCCACAGGGTCGGCACGACCGTGATCCAGGCATACTGTGCGCGCTTCATCTTGAACAGCACGCAGGTACCCAGCATCAGCGCGATACCGGCCAGCATCTGGTTGGCGATGCCGAACAGCGGCCACAGGGTGTTGATGCCGCCCAGCGGATCGACCACGCCCTGGTACAGGAAGTAACCCCAGGCCGCGACGCACAGGCAGGTGGCCAGCAGGTTGGCCGGCAGCGATTCGGTGCGCTTGAGCGACGGGGCAAAGGCGCCCAGCAAATCCTGCAGCATGAAGCGGCCCGCGCGGGTGCCGGCATCGACGGCGGTCAGGATGAACAGCGCCTCGAACAGGATCGCGAAGTGGTACCAGAAGGCCATCATGGCCTGGCCGCCGACCACGTTCGACAGGATGTGGGCCATGCCCACGGCCAGGGTCGGTGCGCCACCGGCGCGCGAGATGATGGTGTGCTCGCCGACGTCTTTCGCCATCTGCTCGAGCAGTTCAGGCGTGATCACGAAGCCCATCTGCGACACGGCCGCGGCAGCGGTCTGCGCGGTAGTGCCCAGCACGGCGGCCGGGCTGTTCATGGCGAAGTAGATGCCCGGGTCGATGGTCGACGCGGCTACCAGGGCCATAATCGCCACGAACGATTCCATCAGCATGCCGCCATAGCCGATCAGGCGCGCATGGGTTTCGTTCTCGATCATCTTGGGCGTGGTGCCCGACGAGATCAGCGCGTGGAAGCCAGACACCGCGCCGCAGGCGATGGTGATGAACAGGAAGGGGAACATGTTGCCCGACCAGACCGGGCCGGAGCCGTCGATGAACTTGGTCACGGACGGCATGCGCAGGTCCGGGGCGACGATCAGGATGCCGATCGCCAGCGCCACGATGGTGCCGATCTTCAGGAACGTCGACAGGTAGTCGCGCGGCGCCAGCAGCAGCCACACGGGAATGACCGAGGCGACGAAGCCGTAGCCGATCAGCATCCAGGTCAGTTCGGTGCCGGTGAAGGTGAACATCGGGCCCATGGTCGGCGATTCGTGCACCCACTGGCCGCCGATGATGGCCAGCATCAGCAACACGAAGCCGATGATCGAGATCTCGCCGATGCGGCCCACGCGCACATAGCGCGAGTACAGGCCCATGAACAGCGCGATCGGGATGGTCGCCATCACGGTGAAGGTGCCCCACGGCGAGCCGGTGAGCGCCTTCACGACGATCAGCGCCAGCACCGCCAGGATGATCACCATGATCATGAAGGTGCCCAGCAGCGCGATCAGGCCCGGGATCTCGCCCATTTCGGACTTGATCAGGTCGCCCAGCGAGCGGCCGTCGCGGCGGGTGGACATGAACAGCACGATGAAGTCCTGGACGGCGCCGGCAAAGACGACGCCTGCCAGGATCCACATCATGCCCGGCAAATAGCCCATCTGGGCCGCCAGCACGGGGCCGACCAGCGGGCCGGCGCCGGCAATCGCGGCGAAGTGGTGGCCGAACAGCACGTATTTATTGGTCGGGACATAGTCCAAACCGTCGTTGTACTTGTAGGCCGGGGTCTGGCGCGTGGCATCCAGGCCCAGCGCCTTGTAGGCGATGAACCGGCTGTAGAAGCGGTAGGCAATCAGGTAGACGCAGACGGCGGCGGCGACGATCCAGATCGCATTGATGGTTTCACCGCGCTTGACTGCGATGAATCCGAGCGAAAAGGCGCCGAGGACCGCAAGCGCGGCCCAGCCGAGCGTGCTCGACATTCGTTTCATGGTGCTCCTCCGAAGATGGAATGATTCTTGTTTTGACCGGCAACACGAGCTGATGCGTCACGACGGCCGGCGGTTTTTTGACAGCGTACCTTGAAGTATGTTTCACGATTATTAGCGCCACAAGCGCAAGATTACGCAGTGGCTGCGTAGTAGTACGCAGTCCGCCCGGCCCGATCCGTCTTAGAATAGATGGCTTAGGGTAATGGGAGCGGGAAACATGCGGCTGAGGCAAAAGGTCATCGTGCTGGCGATCGCGCCGCTGATCGTGGCCTTGTGCGCGATCGCCCTGTTCGTGCGCCAGCAGGCCGCCGAGCTGGCCCAGCAGCAGCGCGCCACCATCCAGCGCGCCTACCTGGCCAGCAAGGAGGCCGAACTGCGCCATTACGTGGCGCTGGCCAGCCAGTCGATCGGCCACCTGGTGGGCTCGGGCCGCAGCGATCCCGCCACCCTGGACGAGGCCAAGCGCATCCTGGGTTCCCTGAGCTTCGGCGGCGACGGCTATTTTTTCGTGTATGACATGCAGGGCCGCAACCTGATGCATCCGCGCCAGCCCGAGCTGGTCGGCACCGAGATGTGGAACTGGGTCGACGCCAGCGGCACTCCCACCATCCAGCGCCTGATCGAGCGCGCCCGCGCCGGCGGCGGCTTTCACCGCTATACCTGGGCCAAGCCATCCTCGAACGCCCAGGCGCCAAAGCTCGGCTACGTGGTGCCGGTGGCGAACTGGGGCTGGGTGATGGGCACCGGTATCTACCTGGACGACGTGGAAGCCGCGCTCGCCCAGGTCGACGCCCAGCAGTCGCGCAACATCGAAGAAACCCTGCTGTGGATCGCCGGGCTCGCCATCCTGGCGTCATGCGCGGTGGCCGGCGCCGGCCTGGCCCTGAACTTGCGCGAGCTGCGCGTGGCCGACGCCAAACTGAAAGCCCTGGCCCAGCGCGTGGTCGAATCGCAGGAAGAAGAACGGGCACGCCTGTCGCGCGACCTGCACGACGGGATCAGCCAGGCGCTGGTCTCGGTCAAGCTGCAGCTGGAAGCCGGCATCATCCGCCTGGCCGGCAACGAGCAGCAGCAACTGGCCGCCCGCACCAATCTGGACCGCACCGTCGAGCAGGTCAAATCGGTGTTGGGCGAAGTGCGCCGCATTTCGCACGACCTGCGCCCGGCGCTGCTCGACGACCTGGGGCTGGCGCCGGCGCTCGAACACCTGGCCGGCGAATTCGGCCAGCACAGCGGCACCCCGGTGCGCTTTCACGTGGAAGGCGCGGTCGACGCGCTGCCCGAGATGGCCGGCACGGTGCTGTTTCGCATCGCGCAGGAGGCGCTGACGAATGCCGAACGCCACGCCGGCGCGCGCCGCATCGAAATGAGCTTGAGCCGCAATCGCCGCTGCTTGAGCCTCACCGTGGCGGACGACGGCGCCGGTTTCGACGCCGACAGCGTGGCCGTGCACCCCCAGCGCGGCATCGGCCTGCGCAACATGATGGAACGCATGGAGGCGATCGGCGGCATTCTGACCATCGACTCGTCGCCCCAGGGCACCCGCGTGGTGGCCAGCATCGACCTGAAGGAACACGCATGAACCAGCACGAGACCACCATCCTGCTGGTGGACGACCATCCCCTGGTGCGCGACGGCCTGCGCGCCCGCCTGGAAGCGGCGCCGCACCTGCGCGTGGTGGGCGAGGCCGGATCAAGCCAGGAGGCCCTGGCACAGGTGGGCCTGTGCCGGCCCGACCTGGTGCTGATGGACGTGAACATGCGCGGCGGCAGCGGCATCGAGGCCAGCGCGCTGCTGACCGGGCGCTATCCCGGCATCGCGGTGCTGATCCTCTCGATGCACGACAAGCCGGAATACGTGACCCAGGCGATGGGGGCCGGCGCGCGCGGCTACGTGCTCAAGGACGCACCGGGCAAGGACATCGTGCTGGCGATCGACACCGTGATGGGCGGCGGCATCTATTACAGTGCCGCGCTGGCGCGCCAGCTCGCCGGCCCGCTGGCGCCAGTCTCGAGCTCCGCACCCGGCAGCCTGACCCTGCGCGAGCAGGAAGTCCTGCGCCACATCGCCACCGGCCAGTCGAACAAGCAGATCGCACGCGACCTCGACCTGTCGGTGCGCACGGTGGAAACCCACCGACTCAACATCAAGCGCAAACTGGGCATCGAAGGGCAGGCGGAGCTCATCCGTTTCGCGGTCCAGCGAGCCGGATTCGATGAATCTGCCTGAGTATGCAACAACTTGTCGTGAAATGTATCCGTATGGAAACAAAAGGTGTTGCTTTCTGATAATCGGTGCAATAAGATTGACTGAATATCACTGAGAGCCCATACATGGCCGAGCTGGACCCCCACCCATTTCCGCTGGTAGCAGTCGATCCGGTCGCCAATGGTCAGAACGAATGGGTCGCGCTATGCCTGCACGTTTCAGGCGAGGGCGATCCGTCGCAGCACCTGCAGGCCCTGTTCGGCACGCCCGACCTGCTGGCCGCGATCGCGCCGCTCGACGGCCTGGTCATGCTCGACCATCCATCCGCCCTGACGCCGCCGGTGCTGGCATTGATGCCGGCCAACCGCATCGGCTTCGTCATCGCCGCAAGCGCATTGGTGGAGGAGGGGGTGCCGCGCCGCCTGGCCGAGCTGCACGAGATTGGCTACCGCATCTGGCTCGACGGCGCAGCGCCCGCAGCTGTGGCGCTGCCTTCCTCGTTGCGCAGCAGCGCGCGCGATTGCGCCCTCGATGCGCCACCGCCGGGCCGGCTGATGGCGCTGTTCGGCCCGCACCTGGCGCGCCGTGTCGACAGCGCCCAGCGTTTCGAGGCATGCGCAGCCGCCGGCTTCGACTGGTTCAGCGGCGATTATCCCTACGACCCGCTGCTCGCCGGCAGCGAAACCCACGACGGCACCTCGCGCCGCCGCATCCTGGCGCTGCTCGGCCTCCTGTCGCGCGACGCCGATTCGCGCGAGATCGAACTGCAGCTCAAGCAGGACCCGGCGCTGTCCTTCCACCTGCTCAAGCTGGTGAATTCGGCGGCCTTTGCGGTGAGTACCCAGATTACCAGCTTCAACCAGGCCATCAGCCTGCTCGGACGGCGCCAGCTTCAGCGCTGGCTGCAACTGCTGCTGTACGCGCGCCAGCAGCCGGACGGCTTGCCGAACCTGCTGCTGCCGCTGGCCGCGCGCCGCGGCGCGCAGTTAGAGGCCTTGTGCAAGATGGACGGCGGCCAGCGCGACGCCTGCGACCTGGCCTTCATGACCGGCGTGTTCTCGCTGCTCGACCGGCTGCTGCACATGCCGATGACGGACATCGTCGCCGAACTCCACCTGCCGCAGCACGTCGCCGGCGCGCTGCTCGCGCGTAGCGGCAAGCTGGGCGCCTGGCTGCGCATGACCGAATCCCATCCGTCCGGCGACGCGCTCGAAGCGGCAGGCATCGCCCCCGCCGATTGGTGGGCCAGCCAGTTGAATGCCTATCACTGGGCAATCCAGGTCGGCCGGAATGTCTGACATGCCCGAAGCCCTCTCCCTCGACGCATCGCCCGACTTCATCGGCGGCTCGAACGCCGTATGCGAGGCTGTCATGCGCCTGCGCGGCGCCGCCCTGCACGAGACGCTGGGCCGGATCGCGGCAGGCCTCCTGGCCAGCCCCCTGGGCCACTTCCTGCCCGGCGCCGGCGTCGGCGCACCGATCGGCGCCAGCCCCGTATTGCGTCAGGTCGTGGCAGGCGTGTCGGAGCAGTTCGGTATTTATGAAGTGGCAGGGCGGGCCAGCTATTCCCAGGAAGACGCGCAGCAGCTCGCGGGCCTGGCCCAGCTGACCGCATCGCTGATGCAGGTGCACTCGCTGGCCCAGCGCTCCACCCACGCCTACGCGCAGATGGAAGCCCAGCTCGCGCACCAGTCGCAAATTCTCGACCAGATCCACGAATCGGTGCTGACGATGGACCAGACGGGCTATATCACCAGCTGGAACCGCGGCGCCGAAGAGCTGTTCGGCTACACCGCGCTGGAAGCCATCGGCCGCAACATCCTGTTCCTGTACGCCGACGAGGACGAGGGCTTCCACGACGTGTTCGCGGAGCAGGGCGGGCGCATGATGGAAGTCAAGCGACGCAAGAAGTCGGGCGAGGTGTTCTGGGCCAGCCTGTCCCTGTCGCTGCTGCGCGACGTGGCCGAGCGCCCGATCGGCCTGATCGCCTACCTTACCGACATCACCGAACGCAAACAGGCCGAGGAGCAGCTCCACCACCTGGCCTATTACGACGAACTCACCGGCCTGCCGAACCGCACCCTGTTCGGGCGCCTGGTCGACCAGGCCCTGATGGTCGCCCAACGCAACGAGGCCACCGGCTGCGTGCTGTTCGTCGACCTGAACCGCTTCAAGCGCATCAACGACACCCTGGGACGCCGCATCGGCGACGAACTGCTGCGCCAGGTCGCTCAGCGCCTGCGCAGCACCCTGCGCGACGAAGACGTCGTGGCGCGCCTGTCCGGCGACGAATTCGCCGTCGGCCTGTTCGACATCCGCCAGCACTTCGAAGCGACCACGGTGGCGCAAAAGCTGCAGGCTTCGCTCGACGCGCCCTTCCTGATCGCCGGCCATGACCTGCGCGTCGGCGCCAGTATCGGCATCAGCGTCTATCCGCAAGACGGCGGCGACGCCGAGACCCTGCTGGGCCTGGCCGACATCGCCATGGAACGGGCCAAGCAGGCTGCCGACAACCCGGACCGCAGCGTCGCCTTCTTCAGCCAGGACATGAACCAGGGCATGCAGGAGCGCATGCGCATCGAATCGGAGCTGCGCCACGGTCTGGGCAACGGTGAACTGATCCTGTACTACCAGCCGAAGTTCGAGATCGGCAGCGGACGCATCGTCGGCGCCGAAGCCCTGGTGCGCTGGCTGCACCCGACCCGCGGCCTGGTGCCGCCGTGCGACTTCATCCCGCTGGCCGAAACCACGGGCCTGATCGTGCAGGTGGGCGAGTGGGTGCTGGAGCAGGCCTGCGCCCAGGCCGCGATCTGGCAGCGCGGCGGCGTGCCGCCGTTCCGCCTGGCGGTGAACGTCTCGGCGCGCGAATTCACCCCAACCCTGCCGGCGCGCGTGGCCGACACGCTGCTGCGCTACCAACTGGATGCGTCGTGGCTGGAGCTGGAGATCACCGAGAGCACGCTGATGCACGACTTCGAGCGCGTGACCACCATCATGGACCGCATCACGGAACTGGGCGTGTCGCTGTCGCTGGACGATTTCGGAACCGGCTATTCGAGCCTGTCTTACCTGAAGCGCTTCCCGATCCATACGCTTAAGATCGATCGGTCCTTTACGACCGGGATTCCGTCAGACCCGAGCGACTGCGCGATTGCGGGGACCATCGTCAGCATGGCGCGCCAGCTGAATTTGCGGGTGATTGCGGAGGGCGTCGAGACCCTGGAGCAGCTCGAGTTCCTGCGCGAGGCGGGGTGTGATGAGGTGCAGGGCTACTTGTACAGCAAGCCGGTGCCGGCGTTTGATTTCGAGCGGAGCTTGCGGGAGAACTGGTTGCTGGTGAGCTGAGGGCGCGCGGCGCGGCGGCGGATTTGTCCTGTCCTGCGGGGATGATTTATGTATAATGCCGGTTCCTCAAGGAAGCGTGGCCGAGTGGTTGAAGGCAGCAGTCTTGAAAACTGCCGACGGGGGAACCCGTTCGTGAGTTCGAATCTCACCGCTTCCGCCAAAGTTCCTGAAGGAGAGCCCCACTTGTTGGGGCTTTTTTTCGTCGGTGGTAGTGCAGTCAGACAAACGTAGAGTCAGGCGCCATTTTCCTGTCGGGTGGCACTGGCTCCCACGGGCGCAGGCCCTGATCCTTAGCCAGGCGGATGCGTTGCACTTTCATCGCATCGATGAGCTCCATCGGAGAAGCGGAGTTCTCCAGCATCGGAAGCGTTTGCTCGGCTTCAAGGAAGAAGCGTTCGCGCGCACCGCTTCCCGCTGACAGGAACGCTTCTTCCCACCATTCGGTGATCCGGTCGCTTGCACGCTCCAGAGCTATTTGCGTCACCAGGCGGTTCGACTTCTCGTTGTTGATTCGCTTTGATGCGGGCAACAGGTTCCAGGCGTCGCCACAAGGCCATGCAGCGAAGGGAAAGCAGTGATCGATATCGTAGTCATCCCGCAGTCGCTGGCCCGACCAGACGCAGTAGATGGACTTGCCTTGGGTGCGAAGCCGTTCGACGGCGGCACGCGCGAAGCTCGTGTCGCGTTCGGGATCTGCCCACGCAAGCAGGGAATAGGCGGTCTGACTGATCACTGGGCCGAGCTGTCCGGCGTAGGACTCCATCAGGCGAACCCATTCCGCCACGAGGACCGGTTCGACCCACACGTTGTAGTGGCTGAGCGCATCCCAGATCTGGAGCGGAACGTGGAACTCGCCGAAGCTCCACAGGAAAGCGTCATCGATCCGCAGGCTAGACGGTGTCGACGTGCGACGCTGGTGCCGAATGTGGAAGATGTTCTCGTTGCTCGCTGGCCAGCGCAGGTACTTGACCGGCATTTCGCGGATTAGCCTCGAAATATCCCACAAGCTGCCGTGAAGGTGCCGCGCCATGTCGTCGTCGAGCGCCATCCCCACACGAAGGTCCACTGGGCGAATGGGACGCAAGCCGGTAAAGTCATTGGTCACGAAGCCCGGCGTTTTTCCGGCCCGGTTGGGTGGCATCTGAGGGAGCCCGCCCTCGATGAGGGGCTTGTACATGCGTAGCCAGAAGAGCGCCACCAAGCCCATTGGCAGGACAACGGACTCCGACTCATGGCGTGCCGCGCCCGCCGCGGTATCGGCGATCCTGGCGAGAATGCGAAGCAGTGCAATTTTGTAGGTCGATGACTTTCCGTCAGTGAGGATCAGGTGGCGCAGCAGCGGGAGTGCGCCCAAGCCATCATCGGGTAGCCCAAGGACCGCAGTCGTCCACGAAATGCCTGGCCGGCCCAGCTTGTCGGGGCTGTCGTCGGTGCGTACCAGCCTGAGGCCGAACTGCTGGGCCATCGCCGTCAGCTCAGGCAGGGTCACCTCGTACATCGCCCGATCGGTATCGGGTGGACCGATGCGAAGGCTGATGGCAATACGTCCATTTGGCGACAGCAGCGTTGCCAGTTTTCGCAGGGCACGCTGGCGTGAAGCCGGCGGCAAGTGCATCCAGACCGCTGAGAGCAGGATCAGATCGAAGGTAAGTCCCAGCCGGCGTGCCTGGGCCAAGTCTGGCAGGCTGTCCGCCACCCAGTGGATGCGTGGCGAACGATGGCGTTGGCGCGCAAGGGAGCGCATCGCTTCCGAGGGCTCAACGGCGACGACATCGTATCCTTTGGCCGCAAGCCAGGCGGCATCTCTTCCGGAGCCGGCACCGACGTCCAGAATCGTCGCGCCGGGCGCCGGCAGCAGATCCAGCAGGGCAGGGTGCACATGTTCGAAAGTCAGTGATTCGTACTGGGAGACAAGCTGCTCGGCGTTCCGATCGTAGTGAGGAATGGTCTGCACGTGAGCTTCGGTATGGTTTGTCGACTTATCAATTGTAAGCCGAAGTGTGCTGCTGTAGGGCAATCGATCTGGTCTGCGATCGCAGGTAAGTCGCACGGGATGCTGTGCGCGGACCGGGCCACCATCCGTATCGGTCATTCAACCGATACCGCCCCATCCCCGATCTCCCTACACTGGTCTCATTAACCCACCACACCAGAAGGAGAACACCATGACCGCCACCAAAACCACGCTCCGCCAGATCGCCATCGCCGCCGCCTTCGCCGCTGCCTCCACCGCAACCCACGCGAACGCAAATGCCGCACCCGCCGAGCCAAGCGCCAAGCCTTCCGTCGTGATCGTTCACGGCGCCTTCGCCGACGGCTCCGACTGGGCCAAAGTCATCCCGCTGCTGCAAGCCAAGGGCATCAAGGTCACCGCGGTGCAGAACCCGCTGACCTCCCTGGCCGACGACGTTGCCGCCACCCGCCGCGCGATCGCGGCCCAGCCGGGCAAGGTGGTGCTGGTGGGGCATTCGTGGGGCGGCACCGTGATCACCGCCGCCGGCCAGCACGACAAGGTCGGCAGCTTGGTGTACGTGGCCGCCTTTGCCCCGGATGCCGGCAAATCGACCGCTGAGACGGGCGAGGGCTACCCGACGGCGCCCGGCATCAAGCGCCTTGTTGCCGACGCCGAAGGCTTCCTGAGCCTGCCGGAAGCGGCGATGCGCGAAGACTTCGCGCAGGACGTCTCGAAGGCGCAAGCCGCCGTCATGACCGCCACCCAGGGTCCGATCCAGGCCAAGGCCTTCAGCGACAAGGTCAGCGTCGCGGCCTGGAAGACCAAGCCCTCCTGGTTCATCGTCAGCTCGCGCGACCGCATGATCGACCCGGGCCTGCTGCGCGCGATGGCGGCCAAGATCGGTGCGAAGACCACCGAACTGCCGGCCAGCCATGTGCCGCAGCAGTCGCGCCCGGCCGAGGTGGCCAAGGTGATCCTCGACGCCGTCGCCGCAACCCGCTAAGCACATCCGGCAATGCCTAGCCGCCGCAGCGGATATCGAGCGCGCCTTCCTCGGCCAGCCGGTTCGCCTGTTCGATCAGGGCGCGCATCTTCGGCTGGTTCTGGGTGCGCACCGGGAAATACAGGAACAGCGCCGAGGTCTCGGGCACGTCCTGCTCCAGCACCCGCTGCAGGCGCCCGCTGCGCACGTCGTCGGCGATTTCCAGGTCCGGCAGGTAGGCGATGCCCAGGCCCTGGCGCGCCCATTCGGCCAGCATCTGGGTGTCGTCGGCAGTGAGGGCGGCCTTGGCGTCGAGCAGGACATCGCCCTCGGGGCTGCGCATGCGCCACGGCGGCAGCAGGCCGGAGGTCGAGAAGCGGTAGCGCAGCGTGCGGTGGCGCAGCAGGTCCTGGGGATGCGCGGGGATGCCTTCGCGCTGGAAGTAGGCGGGGGCGGACACGAGCGACCATGACAAGGGCCGGCTCAAGCGAATGGCCACCATGTCCTGTGCAATCGCCTGTCCGAGCCGGATGCCGGCGTCGTAGCCGGAGGCCACCAAGTCGACCAGGCCGTCGTCGAGCGACAGGTCGAAGCTCACCTCCGGATAAGCCGCGCGCATGCGGGGTACCAGCAAGCGCGCCAGCAGGAAGCCGAAGCTGCGCGGCGCGGTGATGCGCAGGTGGCCCGACGGGCGGGTCTGGTAGTGCGCCAGCTCGGAGAAGGCCTGCTCGATCTGGCTCACGGCCGGCTTGAGCACGCCCAGCAGCGCGGTGCCGGCTTCGGTCAGCGAGACGCTGCGGGTCGTACGCACCAGCAGCTGGACGCCGTGCTTTTTTTCGAGGGCGCGCACGCCCTTGCTCACCGCCGTCGGGGTGATGTTCAGGCGCCTGGCGGCCTGGGTAAAACTGCGTTCCTCCGCCACTGCCAGGAACAGCCGGATCAGATCGAGCGAACTCATCTCACCTCATTGTGAACTGTTGGTTCATAGCGCATGTCCATTTCCTTAGTTTTTAAACATGATGCCTGAACCTACACTGGTTACACAACTTTTAAGGAGAACCGCAATGAGCACACTACCGCAGGCCATTTCGGCCTATATCGACGCCGCCAACGCGCAGGCCCCCGATCGGGTCGCCGCCTGCTTCCATCCGGATGCGAAGGTGGTCGATGAAGGCCATGTGCACCAGGGCCGTGCGCAGATCCAGGAATGGGCTGCCGAAAGCAGCGCGCGCTACCAGGCCACGATCAAGCCCCTCGGGCTGAGCATGGCAGACGAGGCGCACCTGTTGCGCGCCACCGTGCGCGGAAACTTCCCGGGCAGCCCGATCGAGCTGGACTTCCAGTTCGTGCTGCGCGCAGGCGCCATCGCCGCGCTGGAGATCAAGCCATGAGCGGCGCGGCCTTCGCAGGCAAGCATGCGCTGGTCACCGGCGGCACCAAGGGCATGGGCGAAGCGATCGTGCGGCTGCTTGCCGCACGCGGCGCCTCGGTGATCACGACGGCGCGCAGCCTGCCGCAGGATCCGGTCGCCACGGTGCGCTACATCGAGGCAGACATCGGCACGCCGGAAGGCGCGGCGCATGTGGCCGAGGTCGTGGGGTGCGAATTCGGCCACCTCGATTATCTCGTCAACAACGTCGGGGCGTCGTCCGCACCGAGCGGCGGGGCGCTGGCCTTGAGCGACGCCATGTGGGAGTCGGCGCTGCAGGTCAACCTGATGTCGGCGGTGCGGATGGACCGCGCCTTCCTGCCGGCCATGCTCGAGCGCGGCAGCGGCGCCATCGTCCATATAACGTCGATCCAGCGCCGCCTGCCGCTGTTCGAGTCGACCGTGGCCTATGCCGCCGCCAAGGCGGCGCTGACCAACTACAGCAAATCGCTGGCCAATGAATTCGGGCCGCGCGGCATCCGCGTCAACAGCGTCGCACCGGGCTTCATCGAGACCACGGCCGCCCAGGCGCTGGTCCGGCGCATGGCGGCGCACCGCAATGGCAGCGAGGACGAGGCAATGCAGCAGCTCATGGATTCACTGGGCGGCATCCCGATCGGGCGTCCCGGCAGGCCGGAGGAAGTGGCCGAGCTGGTGGCCTTCCTGCTCTCGCCGCTGGCAGCGTCGATCCACGGCGCCGAGCTAGTGATCGACGGCGGCACGCTTCCCACCGTCTAGCTTTTTTACCCTGCCGCCGTCCATCGGGCGGCGGCATTTTCAACTTGAGACAAACAGCACATGCACGACACCGAAACCAATGAACACGCCTTCGCGGGAGCAGTGCGCCGCAACCAGGCGGCCCTGCGCGCGGCGCTCGATACCCATTACGACTTCATCGTCTGCGGCGCAGGCTCGTCGGGCTGCGTCGTCGCGGCGCGCCTGGCCGACAATCCGGACGTAAAGGTCTTGCTGCTGGAGGCGGGCGGCAGCGACGAGGTCGCCAGCGTCATCGATCCGGCGCAGTGGCCCCTCAACCTGGGGTCCGAGCGCGACTGGGGTTTCATGGCCGAGCCCAATCCGCACCTGGGCGGCCGCGCGCTGCCGATGAACATGGGCAGGGTGCTCGGTGGCGGCTCCAGCATCAACGTGATGCTGTGGGCGCGCGGGCACCGCAGCGACTGGAATTATTTTGCTGCGCAGGCCGGCGACGACGGCTGGAACTACGAATCCGTCCTGAAGATCTACCGCCGCATCGAGGACTGGCACGGCCCGCGCGATCCCGAACGGCGCGGGCAGGGCGGGCCGGTGTACGTGGCGCCGGCGCACGCGCCGCAGCCCGCCGCCACCCTCATGCTCGAGGCTGCGCGCTCGCTGGGCGTGCCGACTTTCGACAGCCCGAACGGCGCCATGATGGAAGGCGACGGCGGCGCCGCCATCAACGACTTGCGCATCCGCGACGGCAAACGACTGTCGGTATTCCGCTCCTACACCTACTCGCGCATGGCGCAGCCGAACCTGACGGTGCTCACCGGCGCGCTGGTGGCGAAGCTGAGCTTCGATGGCCGCCAGGTGACCGGCGTCGAGGCCCTGGTCGACGGACAGCCGCGCTGGTTCGGCGCTAGCCGCGAAGTGATCCTGTCGCTGGGCGCGGTGAACACGCCCAAGGTGCTGATGCAGTCGGGGATCGGTCCGGAGCAGGAACTCGGGCGGCACGGCATCCCCGTGCGTCAGCACCTGCCGGGCGTGGGCCAGAACCACCAGGACCATGTGTCCTTCGGCTGCATCTGGGAGTATGCCCAGCCCCAGCAGGTGGGCAATGGCGGGTCCGAAGCGACGCTGTACTGGAAGAGCAATCCCGCGCTGGACGCCCCCGACATGCTGCATTGCCAGGTCGAGTTCCCGGTGCCGAGCGCCGAGACCGCGGCGCGCGGCGTGCCGGCCCACGGCTGGACCATGTTCGCCGGCCTGGCGCACCCGAAGAGCCGCGGCGAGCTGCTGCTGTCAGGGCCCGGCGTGCACGATGCCATGATCATTCGCGCCAATACGCTGTCCGATCCCGCGGACATGGGGGCGGCGCTGGCCAGCGTCGAGATGTGCCGGGCGCTGGGCAATGCCGGCGCCTTTAAGCAACTGGTGACAGGCGAGGCCATGCCTGGCAAGCTGGGGCGCGAACAGATGCAGGCCTGGGTGCGCAGCGCCGCGGTCACCTACTGGCACCAGTCCTGTACCGCCAAGATGGGCCGCGACGCCATGTCGGTGGTCGACGCGAGCCTGCAGGTGTACGGCATCGACAGGCTGCGCATCGCCGACGCCTCGATCATGCCGCGCATCACCACCGGCAACACGATGGCGCCCTGCGTGGTCATCGGCGAGCGCGCGGCGGACCTCGTCAAGGCCAGGCACGGACTGTAAGCCGGCCGGGCGCCGGCGGCCCGGTCTTGCCCGACGCGTGCTTCTCCATTACAGTGCAAAAATGCAACTAGATCACACTGTCACTGTCGAGGAAGCCGTCCAGGTGCTGGCCATGGTGGGCGACCTGAGCATGGGCCAGCCGACCGACGGCTCGATCCGCTCGGCGCGCCTGGCCGAGCGGCTGGCGCTGGCCGATGGCGCGGAAGAACGCGCCTGCGCCCATGCGCGGCTGGTCACGCTGCTGCGCTGGTCAGGCTGCACCGCCAACGCCAGCGGCTTTTCCGCCCTGCTGGGCGACGACGTGGGCGGGCGCGACGCCATGCTCACCCACACCCTGCCGCCGGGCACCCGCATGAGCTTTACCAGCGTGGCGCCGCTGGCCCGCATCCATTGCGAAGTGTCGGGCGCGATCGCCGAGGCAATGGGCCTGCCGATCGAAGTCGAAACCGGGCTGCGGCGCGTGTGGGAGCACCATGATGGCGGGGGCATGCCGGAAGGCTTGCAGGCTCCGCAGATTCCGCGCATGGTGTACTACGCCAACCTGGCAGGGGACCTCGACATCCTGGCGCGCGCCCACGGCATCGACGAAGCCTTGCGCATGATCGCCGCGCGCTCGGACAAAAAATATCCGGCCGTGCTGGTGCGTCTGCTGGCCGCGCACGCACAGGAGTGGCTGGCGGCAGGCGAGGCCCCGCCTTGCCCGGCGCCGGTCCCGGCCCTGGCCGCGCGCGTGCCCTTGACCATCGTGGCCGACATGATCGAGCTGAAGCTGCCCTGGCTGCTCGGCTATTCGCGCCGGGTCGCCGAGCTGGCCGAGCGCGCTGCGCTGCTGGCGGGCCTGGCGCCGGAGCAGCAGCATTGCCTGGGACGCGCCGCCCTGATCCACGGGATCGGCCGCGCGGCCGTGCCGAACGCCATCTGGCAGCGCAGCGGAAAGCTCGATGCGGCAGACTGGGAGAAGCTGCGCCTGGTGCCCTACTGGACCGCGCGTGCCGGCGTCCAGGTTCCGTCGCTGCGGGCGGAGGCGGCGCTGGCCTCGCATGTCTACGAGCGGCTCGATGGCAGCGGCTACTACCGCGACCTCGATGCCGACACGCTCACCATGCCGCACCGGATCCTGGCCGCGGCTGCGGCGTATGCGGCCCTGCACATGCCGCGCCCCTGGCGCGCGGCCTTGACGGCACCGGAAGCGGCGGCATTGCTGACTGCAGAAGCGGCAGCGGGCAGGTTCGACCTGCAGGCCGTGAACGCGGTGCTGGGTGCGGCGGACGGCAGCCTGCTCGCGGCGGGCGACACGGCGGCCAAGCGCAAGTCGCTGCTATCCGAGCGCGAGACGGCCGTGCTGCGCCGGTTGAGCCTCGGCGAAAGCAACAAGGAAGTGGCGCGCGAGCTACAGATCAGCCCTTCTACGGTGCGCACCCATGTCGAGAGCATTTTCCGCAAACTGGATTGCTCGACCAGGACGGCTGCAACGCTCAAAGGCTTGACGCTCGGGTTCATTTAGCATGTGGACTGCGCCCGGACTGGCTGCAAGATTGGGACGTCACCGTGGCGGCGCAAATCGCCAGGCTGGGTGTCGACATCGCGTGACTTTCCACCTGGCGAACCAGGATGCAAACTGCCAACAGATGCGGCGAGATCGCGCCGCCTGCTGCCGGCCAGCGTCTCTCACCCATCAGCCTACATGGCTGCTCAAGGATTGACCTTCCCATGATCATCTCCTCCGCCACCGACTTCCGAGAAGCCGCCCGCCGCCGGCTGCCTCCCTTCCTGTTTCACTACCTGGACGGCGGTGCCGGCGCCGAACAAACCCTGCGCGCCAACGTCGACGACCTGCAGTCAGTCAAGCTGCGGCAAAAGGTATTACGCGGCTCGTCCCATCTCGACCTCACCACCAACTGGTTCGGCCAACACTACGACCTACCCATCGCCCTGGCCCCCATCGGCCTGACCGGCATGTTCGCCCGCCGCGGCGAGGTGCAGGCGGTACGGGCAGCGTGCAAGACAAACATCCCCTTCATCCAGTCCACCGTCTCGGTCTGCCCCTTGTCCGAAGTCGCCGCCCAGGCATCCAAACCCATCTGGTTCCAGCTCTACGTCCTGAAAGACCGCGCCTTCATGCGCGACGTGATGCGGCGCGCCTGGGAACTGGGCGCGACCACCCTGGTCTTCACGGTCGACATGCCCGTTCCCGGCAACCGCTACCGCGACGCCCACAGCGGCATGAGCGGCCCGAACGGTCCGCTGCGCCGCATGATGCAAGCCATGCTGCATCCGCGCTGGGCCTGGGACGTCGGCCTGCATGGCCGCCCGCACGACCTCGGGAATATCTCGGCCTACCGCGGTCACGCCACCGGCCTGGAAGACTACATTGGCTGGCTGGGCGAGAACTTTGACCCCGACATCGCCTGGCAAGACCTCCAATGGATCCGCGACGAGTGGAAGGGAAAACTGATCCTGAAAGGCATCCTCGACGCCGACGACGCCTACGCTGCACTCGGTTTTGGCGCCGACGGCATCGTGGTCTCCAACCACGGCGGCCGCCAGCTCGACGGCGCCTTGTCCACTGCCCGGGCGCTGCCGTCGATTGCGGAAGCCGTGAAGGGCAAGATGACGATCTTCGCCGACGGCGGCGTGCGCACCGGTACCGACGTATTCCGCATGCTGGCGCTCGGTGCCGATGGCGTGCTGCTTGGGCGCGCCTTCGTCTACGCCCTGGCGGTGCAGGGCCAGGCCGGCGTCGAGCGGCTGCTGGCCATCATGGAAAAGGACCTGCGCACCAACATGGTCCTCACCGGCGTGAAGTCGGTTGAAGAGATCGGCCCCCACCTGCTGGTTCCTTAGATGCGCCTCCGCGCCGCGTGCGGGGCGTGACCCGCAAACATGTTCTTGACACAACATTAAAACGATAAGATGCTGAGTATGTACTGCGTAAGCAATCCGTAAGGAAACAGGCACATTCTCCACACGTATGTGCAGGCGTCGTATCGAGGAGGGTCTTTTTTCTCGAAGCCAGAATTTGTGCGTGTATCGATTCAGTCCATGTATTTAAAAACTAGACAGGAGACATAAGCATGAAAAAGGGTGATAAAGAGTCGAAGCAGTCAGTTCCTAGCCGTCGTAAGTTCCTGGGCAACGCAGCCGCCGGCACTGCCGGCGCCACGCTGGCCTTCCCGATGATCGCCAATGCGCAGACGCCGAAGCAGATGCGCTTCCAGAGCACCTGGCCGAGCAAGGACATCTTCCACGAGTACGCGCTGGACTTCGCCAAGAAGGTCAATGACATGACCGGCGGCGAACTGAAAATCGAGGTACTGCCTGCCGGCGCCGTGGTTCCCGCCTTCGGCCTGCTGGACGCGGTCTCGAAAGGGACGCTGGATGGCGGCCATGGCGTCATGGGCTACAACTACGGCAAGCAGAGCGCGATCGCGCTATGGACCTCGGGCCCGGCCTTCGGCATGGATGCCAACATGGTCCTCGCCTGGCACAAATACGGCGGCGGCAAGGAGCTGCTGGCGGAACTGTATAACGGGATCGGCGCCAATGTCGTGTCCTTCCTTACCGGCCCGATGCCCACCCAGCCGCTGGGCTGGTTCAAGAAGCCGATCAGCAAGGCGGACGACCTGAAGGGCATGAAGTTCCGCACCAACGGCCTCGCGATCGATCTGTTCACGGCCATGGGCGCGGCGGTCAATGCGCTGCCGGGCGGCGAGATCGTGCCGGCCATGGACCGCGGCCTGCTCGATGGCGCCGAATTCAACAACGCCAGCTCCGACCGCCTGCTCGGCTTCCCGGACGTGTCGAAGGTCTGCATGCTGCAAAGTTTCCACCAGAGCTCCGAGACCTTCGAGATCACCTTCAACAAGGCCAAGTACAACGCGCTGCCGGCCAAGATAAAGTCGATCATCGAGAACGCCGTCGAAGCGGCATCGTCCGACATGTCGTGGAAAGCGGTCGACCGCTATTCGAAGGACTACCGCGACATGCAGGCCAAGGATGGCGTCAAGTTCTACAAGACGCCGGACGCGATCCTGCAGCAGCAGCTCGCCATCTGGGACCAGGTGGTGGCCAAAAAGGGCGCCGACAACCCGCTGTTCAAGAAAGTCGAGGCGTCGATGCGCGCCTTCGCCGAGCGCGCGATGAAGTGGGACATGGATACCAACAACCCGCGCCGCATGGCCTACAACCACTACTTCGGTCGCAAGGGACCGCCGGCCAAGAAGGCGTAAGCGTTTGGCAGGGTCTGATTGATAGGGCGGGACTTGCGCTGAGATCTGCGTCGCAGGTGGGTCTCTTGCCTTTCGCACGTGATCCCGCGCACTTCGCACGTGAGTCCGGCGCCCTCAGCACGTCGCCGGGACGACGGTTCAGGGGCCGCGGGACTCGTCGTGTGAAACCCGCATGTGCGCGACCCAAACATTCAACCAGATCCCGAGTAGTCATGCGCCACCCCGTACCAAACGCGGTGGCTGTTTCTCGCGACCGGAGCAGCTTCATGCAGAACGTTTTGTTTTTCGTCGACCGGGTCAGCAGTTTGGTGGGCCAGGCCTTCTCCTGGCTGATCGTGGCGCTGACCTTCCTCATCACCTGGGAAGTATTCTCGCGCTATGCGCTGAACACGCCCAACCCCTGGGCGTTTGATTTGATGATCATGATGTACGGGGCCGCCTTCATGATGGCTGGCGCCTACACGCTGGCCAAGAACGGCCACGTGCGCGGGGACGTGCTGTACAGCTTCTTCCCGCCGCGCCTCCAGGCCGGGCTGGACCTGCTGCTCTACATCGTCTTCTTCATTCCCGGTGTGGTCGCCCTGTGCTGGGCCGGCTACACCTATGCCGCCGAGTCGTTCGCGATCCGCGAGCATTCCACGCTCACCGCCAACGGCCCGCCGCTGTATCCCTTCAAGATGGTGATTCCTTTCGCCGGCATCCTGCTGCTGCTGCAGGGTTTCGTGGAGATCGTGCGCTGCGTGGTCTGCCTGCGCAATGGCGACTGGCCGCCGCGCGAGCCCGATGTCGAAGAAGTCGACGTCGACAAACTGAAAGCCATGGTGCATGTGGACGAGGGGAGAACGCCATGAGGAAGGAAATCTGGTTCGGCCTGTCGATCCTGCTGGCGATCGTCGTCAGCCTGTTCATCCTGATGCCGGCGCCCGCCGACATGACCAACGGCCACCTGGGCCTGCTGATGCTGGCGCTGGTGGTGGTGGCCATCATGCTTGGCTTCCCGACCGCCTTTACCCTGATGGGCATGGGCATGATGTTCGCGTGGTTCGCCTTCCACAGCAGTGACCCGGGCCAGGCGATCCAGCTCACGCTCGACCTGATGGTGCAGCGCGCGTATTCGGTGATGGCCAACGACGTCCTGATCTCGATCCCGCTGTTCATCTTCATGGGCTACCTGGTCGAGCGCGCGAACCTGATCGAGCGGCTGTTCAAGAGCCTGCATATCGCCATGGCCCGCGTGCCCGGCTCGCTGGCGGTGGCCACCATCGTCACCTGCGCCATCTTCGCCACCGCCACCGGCATCGTCGGCGCGGTGGTCACGCTCATGGGCCTGCTGGCGCTGCCGGCGATGCTCAAGGCCGGCTACAGCACCCAGCTGTCCGCCGGCTGCATCACGGCAGGCGGCTGCCTGGGTATCCTCATTCCGCCCTCGGTGCTCCTGATCGTGTACGGTGCGACGGCCGGGGTCTCGGTGGTCAAGCTGTATGCAGGCGCGCTCTTCCCGGGGATCATGCTGGCCGGGCTGTACGTGGCCTATGTGCTGATCGTCGCCAAGCTCAAACCCGCCTGGGCGCCGCCGCTGCCGGCGGCGGAGCGGATCGTCGCGCTGCCCGCCTATACGCAGGCCATTCCCGGCGCCTACCACAAGGGCGCGGTGCGCGGCCTGGTAGGCGCAATCAAGGGGCCGCTCGCCGCGAACGTGCCAAGCCGCACCCTGGTTTCGAACCTGTTCATCGCCTTGCTGCCGGCACTGGCCTTCGCCCTGGTCATGGGCGTGAGCTACCGGCTGCTCACGGCGCCGGTAGCAGCGCCCACCGAACTGGTCGAGATGGGCGCGCAACAGGACGTCGAGGCGTCGTCGAGCGGCGACAGCGGGGGCTTGCAGGAGCCGCCCGCGGAGGGGGGGCTGGCCGAGCCGCCAAGCGAAGGCGCCCTGGCCGAGCCCCCAGGCGACGGCGCCGCCGCAACGCCGCCGACGGTGTCCGCGCCTTCCGCCCCCGCTGGCCCCGAGGCGCTGGAGGCCGCGGCTAGCATCCCGGCGCAAGAGCCGCTGGCCAGGCCGGCCTCCACCACCTTCTGGATCGTGCTGGCGGTCGGCGCTGCCGCCATGCTCGTGTTTTATATCTTCTTCAGCTTCGCGCGGCTCGAGATCTTCAAGATGCTGCTCGGGTCCCTGTTCCCGCTGGCGATCATGATCCTGGCGGTGTTGGGAAGCATCGTGTTCGGGCTGGCCACGCCCACCGAGGCGGCGGCGATGGGCGCGTTCGGGGGGCTGATCCTGGCGATTGCCTACCGCCGCTTCAACTTCAATCTGCTGCGCGAGTCGGCCCACCTGGCCACCAAGACCACGGCCATGGTGTGCTGGCTGTTCGTCGGATCGAGCATCTTCTCGGCCGCCTTCGCGCTGCTGGGAGGGCAGGAGATCATCAATGCCTGGGTGCTGGGGATGAACCTGACGCCGGTACAGTTCATGCTGCTGGCGCAGGTGATCATCTTCCTGCTCGGCTGGCCGCTCGAATGGACCGAGATCATCGTCATCTTCATGCCGATCTTCGTGCCGCTGCTGGCCCACTTCAATATCGACCCGCTGTTCTTCGGCCTGCTGGTAGCGATGAACCTGCAGACGGCTTTCCTGTCGCCGCCGGTGGCGATGTCGGCCTTCTACCTGAAGGGCGTGGCGCCGCCGCATGTCACCCTGAACCAGATCTTCATGGGCATGCTGCCCTTCATGGCGATCCAGGTCGTGGGGATTGTGTTGTTGTACACCTTCCCGGCAATCGGCCTGTGGCTGCCGGGTGTGTTGTACAAGTAAGATCTGTCTGACACATAGCGTGGGCAAATTCTTTGCCCACGCGGTGATCGTTATCAGCCAGATCACCGGGCATCAAAGCGGAGCCGATGGCGATCGCCGCGTGGGCGGGAGGACCCGCCCACGCTACGAGTCACAGCTGGTTTGACGTCACGAATCGAACTCCCATCCCATACCCCACCAGTCACGGTTATTCGTTTTCCGAATGACCGACATACGGTTTCGTCGTCTTACATTGCGCTGCAACATGGGTAATAATGGGTGGATATACCTGGTAGTACCATCCACGTTCCCGTCTTTTGTTATCGCACGTGCCATCTTCAGCATTGCGGCAGCCACTCTGAGAACCATGAGGAAAATGAATTACCATCTGCTGTCCGGCTCCCTGTCTTCTCCTCGCGCTACGGACGCCGTTCGAGCCTCTGTCTTGCCTGCAGCGGTGGTGCGATGATGCAGGGCACCTTGCCATCGTCACGGGTGCAGGCGAACCGTCCGGTGTCCGTCAAGCCGCATTCCTTCCTGGACGATCTCTACGGGATTGCCGTGGGCGTGCTGTTTGTCGTCATGGGCGTCCTGCTGCTGCAGGCTGCCGGGCTGATCACGGGCGGCGTGGCGGGTATTTCGCTGCTGCTTTCCTACACCACCGGCTATGCGGTCGGCCTGCTGTTCATGCTTATTAACCTGCCGTTCTTCCTGTTCGGCTATCTGTTCATGGGTGCGCGCTTCACCATCAAGTCGCTCGCGGTCAGCGTGCTCATCATGACGATGCTCAAGCTCGTGCCCTATGGCCTGGTCATCGGACACGTGAACCCGATGCTGGCAGCCCTGGGTGGCGGAACTTTCTGCGGCATGGGCATCCTGGCTCTCGCGCGCCATGGCGCCGGCGTGGGCGGCACTGGTATTGTCACGCTCTGGCTGCAGAAGAAATACGCCATCAATGCCGGCCGCACCCAGGTGCTGATCGATGCCGTCATCCTGCTGGCAGCGCTGGCGATCGTCACGCCGGAATTGGTAGGCTGGTCGTGCCTTAGCGCAATCGCCATGAGCAGCATGGTCATGGCCTGGCATCGCCCGGGCCGCTACTTCGGCAACTGAGCCGCTTTTTGCTCGTGGCGCTTCGTCCGCGGGGCTGCGATGCCCGAACCCGAGTGGCCTGTTGTAAGCATGCCGAAAATGGCTAGTTCGGCAACAATTGATGCCTGTGTGTATTTATTTCAAGGCAGGAAGTTAGTTACAATGTGCGACAATTAAACTCTTCAAGTTAATTTTTCGTCCATGAACAGCTTCTTCGGCAAACTGCGGCTGTCCAGCCTGATGACCCTGGCGGTATGCGCGACCGTGGCCCTGACCGTCGCCTTGCAGCTGACGCTGGTCAATCACTTCGCCGTGCGCCAGTCGTCCGAGGAAGCCGAGCTGCGCCTGCAGCAGCTGTCCTGGCAGATGCGCGACTCGCTCAACCGCGTGATAGAGCAAGCCACCGGCGACGCCAGGCTGCTGACCCAGCTGCCGCAGGTGCGGCACGCCAAGAATCCCGAAGAAGCGCGCGCCGTGCTGGAAAGCCTGCAGGGCACCTTTCCCGACTACGCCTGGATCGGCATTGCCGACATCGACGGCGCCGTCACGGCCGCCACCGGCAGCATGCTGGAAGGCGCCAATGTGGGCAAGCGGCCCTGGTTCGTGGCCGGCATCCAGGGCGTGCACGCCACCGATTACCATCCCGCCGTCCTGCTCGAAAAAATCCTGCCCAGGACGCCAGATCCGTGGCGCTTCGTGGACGTGTCCGGCCCCATCCTCGACGGCAAGGGCAAGACGGTGGGCGTGCTGGGCATGCACCTGAGCTGGGACTGGGCGCGCCGCCATGCACGCACGCTTCTCACGCCGGCGCTGCGCGAATACGGGGCTGAGATCCTGGTCATCCGCGACGACGGCACCGTCATGCTCGGCCCACAGTCGCTGGTCGAGCACAAGCTCAATACCACCAGCCTGCGCCTGGCGCAGAAGGGCATGACCGGCTCGCTGCGCGAAGTCTGGCCGGACGGCCGCGCCTACCTGACCGGCTACAGCCAGACCGGCGACATGCTCGACCCGTCCTCGCTGCGCTGGACCGTGCTGGTGCGCCAGACCGAGGACAAGGCGCTGGAAAGCGCGGTCGACCTGAAGGCGCGCATGCTCGGATGGAGCGCGCTGCTGGGCCTCGTGCTGGCCTGCGCCGCAGTCGTGCTCGCGCGCCGCCTGACGCGCCCGATGGCGGTGTTGCGCGAAGCGATCGAGCGCGTGACCGCCGCCACCGATGCCGGCAAGGAGCAGCCGCCGATTCCGCAGATCGACGGCTTCCTGGAAGCGCAGATCTTGTCGAGCACCCTGCGCGACCTGGTGCGCAGCGAAACCACCCACCGCGAAGCCCTGATTGCCCTGAACGGGCGGCTCGAGGCCGCGGTGGCCGAGCGCACCGCCGAGCTGCAGGCGCTGCTGCTGCGCGACGTGCTCACCGGCCTGCCGAACCGGCGCGCGCTGCTCGAGGCGCTGCCCGAGACCATGAGCCGCGCGCGGCGCGTGGAACGTCCGAGTGCGCTGCTGTTCCTCGACATGGACGGCTTCAAGGCCGTCAACGACAACCACGGCCACGAAGAGGGCGACGAGCTGCTGCGCCAGTTCGGCGGGCGCCTGCTGCAGGGCGTGCGCAAGACCGACATGGTGGCGCGCCCGGCCGGCGATGAATTCGTCGTGGTGCTGGAGATGCTGACCGACGCTGCGCACGGCGAGGACACCGCGCGCAAGCTGCTGGCGCGACTGAAGGAACCCTTCGTGCTGCGCACCGCCACCGTGACGGTGGGCGCCAGCATCGGCGTGGCGCTGCACGCGCCGCAAGACAAGCCGGACCTCGATGCCTGGCTGGCGCGCGCCGACCATGCGATGTATGCGGTCAAGCGCACCGGCAAGAACGGGGTCGCGCTGGCGGCATCGGCGTAGGATCGCGTCTTGCCCGCCGGGCGGCCCGGCTGCTACCATCGGCGCACCTCCATTCGACTGGCGCCGCATGTCCGAGATCACCCAACTCATCACCACGCTCAAGCGCGAGCTCAAACAGCAGGGCAAAACCTACCGCGACGTCGGCGCGGCGCTCGGCCTGTCGGAACCGAGCGTCAAGCGGCTGTTCGCCACAGAACAGTTCACGCTCGAGCGCCTGGTCGAGATCTGCAGCCTTCTGGGTCTGACACTGGCCGAGCTGGCGCAGGAAGCAGGGCAGGTGCAGCAGCGGCTGCGCACCCTCACGGCCGCCCAGGAGCGCGAGCTGGTCTCGGATGCGCGCCTGCTGCTGGTGGCGGTGTGCGCGCTGAACCACTGGACGATGGCCGAGATGCTGCAGGCCTACCGGCTCACCGAGGCCGAGTGCGTGCAGCAGCTGCTGCGCCTGGACCGGCTGGCCTTGATCACCCTGTTGCCGGGCAACCGCATCCGTCTGAACGTGGCGCGCGATTTCGACTGGCTGGTGGATGGGCCGATCCGCCGCTATTTCCGCGAGCAGGGCATGCCGGATTTCATCGGCAGCACGTTCGGCGGGGAAGGCGATGCGCTGGACTTCGCGCACGGGATGCTGACGGAAAGCGCCCGGGCCAAGCTGCAGCTGGAGTTGCGGCAGTTACGCGCGCGCTTCGCGCAGCTGCACGACGAGAGCCTGGCTGCGCCCTTGCCGCAGCGGCGCGGGACCGGGCTGCTGCTGGCGCTGCGCGAGTGGGAGCCGGCGGTGTTTGCGGGGTTGAGGAGGTGAGGGTTTTGCGTGGCTGCGTGTGGGGCAAACTCCAACGCGTGCAAATTGGGTTCCCGCCTTCGCGGTAACCCAAGTTCGCTGCGCCCCCTCGAACCCGCAGAGCGCAGCGACCCGCCTCACTTCACCGCCGCATCAACCACATACTCCCACGCCCCCAGCGAACGCTTCGACCCGCCCCCCGGCAGGCTGTACTGCTGCTGCGCCCCGGTCAAATTGACCGTCACCCGCACCCGATTGCCATCCTTCTCGCGCCGGAAGGCGAACACCTTGTCGTTGCCGGTATCGAGCACCTCGGCCGGCCCGCCATACTGCCCGTTCCACAGCGCGCGGTTGTCGTGCTTGAGCTTGAGCAGGCCCGCATAGAAGGGCGCCAGCGGATAGCCCTTCCATTCGATCGGGTCCTTCTCGAAGAATTCGATGCGCTTGTCCAGGCCCGCTTCCTGGCCGCCGTAAATCAGGGGCATGCCCGGCAGCGTGGCCGCCAGCACCGCCATCGCCTTGAAGGCCGGGCCGTAATGCTCCTTGTCGCTGCCGTGCCAGGAGTTCTCGTCGTGATTGCTGGTAAAGCGCATGCGGTAAGCGTGGTCCGGATAGGCTACCGGCGGCTTTTCCAGCAGCGCGCGCAGGGCTTTGGCATCGGCCTTGCCCTTGGCGATGTCCTTGAAGATGGTCACCGTATCCCAGCCATAGGTCATGTCGAAGGCCTTGGTGTGCAGCTCGGGCTGCCAGGCTTCCGCCAGCATGAAGACCGGCTTGATTCTCTCCAGTTCCACGCGGGTCTGTTCCCAGAACGCGGTCGGCACCTTGGCCGCGACGTCGCAGCGGAAGCCGTCGATGCCGGCCTCGCGCACCCAGAAGGCCATCGCGTCGCTCATGCCTTTCCACAGGCCCGGCTGCTTCCAGTCCAGGCCCGTGACGTCGGTCCAGTATTCCGGCTCCGCCCCTTCCGTGTAGGTCACCGGGAAGATCTCGCCCTTCGCATCCTTCAGGTACCAGTCCTTGTGCTGGACGGTCCAGGGATTGTCGAACGCGGTGTGGTTGGCGACCCAGTCGATGATCACGCGCATGCCCAGGCCCTGGGCCTGCTTCACGAGGCGCTTGAAGTCGTCCATCGTGCCGAATTCGGGATTGACGGCGGTGTAGTCGCGTACTGCGTAATAGCTGCCGAGCGTGCCCTTGCGGTTCTTCACGCCGATCGGCTGCACCGGCATCAGCCACAGAACGTCGACACCCATCTTGCGCAGGCGCGGCAGGTGGGCGGCGAAAGCGTTGAAGCTACCTTCCTTGGTGTATTGGCGGATATTGACTTCGTAGATGTTCGCGTTCCTCGACCAGGCGGCATGCGTCATCGAGGCGCTCTTGGCGGGTTGCTGGGCCAGCGAGGGCAGGGGCGCCAGCGTGGCGCACAGCGCCAGGGCGGACAGGGAAAGGGAAATTGTCTTCATCGGTCTCCTCGAATTTTGTGAAAGCCTCTTGTGCCCGCTCATTCTACGGTGTAGAACAAGGCATGGCTGGGAAAGTTCTGCTCAGCCATGCACGCTGCACCGGTTTTACCTGCCTGGTGCTGTTTTATGTGCGGTATTAGACAGATCAGTTCGTCGAAGAAGCGGATAACTGAGCTTCAGAGAGGGAATGACGCCATGAAGATGTCCATCGTCGCATGCGCCGTACTCGGAGCGAGTGCGGCATGCGCCTCGGCCCAGAATGTTGCCGCGCTTGACGCGAGCGCTAGTGCCGGGGTCGCCAGAGAAGCTGATTGCAGCACAGGGTGTGCGCCGCCTGCTGGAGCCAGCAGCAAGACCGTGCCTGCCCAGGCCGTGAGAAATATTCCGAGCGAGGCGCCGGCCATCTTCATGCGGGAAACGGCGCAGGAAGCCGAAACCCGGCGCGCAAACGGAGCCTCGATCCTGACGGTCGGGCGCCAGTACACGCTCGACTACGAGGCACTGAACGACGTCGGCGACCCCTTTCACGGCGGCCTGGCCGGCAGCGCCACCGGTGCCGCGGGCGCCCGCCGCACCGACGACAGCGTCAAGTACGAAGGCAGATACAGCAATTTCATGGCCGGTTCGTCCTGGGGCAAGGGCGACATCGACGGCTCGCCTTCCGGACGCGCCTGGGGCATGACGGTCGGCTTCAACGCCGGCCCGTTCACGATCCGCGCGGCGCACCAGAACCGCAACGTGGCCAAGATCACCCGCTACGACCAGACCGGCATCAGCATGGCGGCCAAGAATTCCATCATCGCCGCCAACCTGCGGCTCGGCCGGGGCACGGCCTACGCCGCCTACAGCGCCAACCGCGGCTGGGGCAGCTCGCCGCTGTTCAATCCCGACAATCCCTACGGCGCCGGCGTGATCTCCACGACCCTGTCGACCAATAGCCGCGACGTGCTGGCGGGCGTCGCCGTGCCGCTCGGCCACGCCACCACGCTGCTGGCTTCCTTCATCCGCAAGAACGACCGCGACCCGGCCAACCGCGACGCGCGCCAGCTGGCCATTGGCGCCACCTATGCGGTCTCGCGCCGGATGGATTTCTACGCGGCCTACTCGCACATCCGGCATACCGCCGGCCTGCAGGACGCCGGCATCCGCGCGGGCGGCGGCGGGGCGATCAACGTCGGGATGCGGCGCGGTTTCTGAGCCGTGCGCCTGACGCGTTCACCAGCCGTGCGCGGCGACGCAATGTTGCAAAAAACGGTAGCCTGACACCATGGCTCATTAACGTTCTGGAGGCAGCATGACAGGCAGCAGCACACTTGATCCGGACAACTTCCCGGAAGGCCCGGACCGCAGTCTCGGCAAGGGCCATGGCATCGGCGCCCTGGGCCCGAGCGATATTTCCGATACCGGCAGCGACGTCGTAGGCGGCCCCGGCTTTGCCGATGCGCTCGACCCCGACCAGATCCTCGACTTCGACGGCGGCACCACGTCCGACATGGAAGCGAGCCACGCCGACGGCACCGCCGGCCCTGACGTTGGCGATGCCAATTTCTCGAGCGACAGCGACATGGGCGGCACCGGCGAACGTGCCTCGGCCGGCCGCGATACGGTGTCCAGGGATGGTGCCGATATCGACACCGACCAGATCATCTCCATCCCCGACCTGCCGCTGACCGAGGAAGACACCGACTTCCTGGCGAGCCAGCCGCCCGGACAGGGTGAAGGCCGCAAATAGGATCCGTCGAACTGTTGCCGGTGGATCTGTCGGTTTGAACGCGTGGGTAGGCAAAACAGTCCGGTGGACTGTTTTACGCCTACCCTACGGGCTAATGTGATGCGACGTTTGCGATCCTGTCTAGGTCCTTACTTCCCGGGCGCGTAAATCTGGTCAAACAGCCCGCCATCCGCGAAGTGGGCCTTCTGCGCCTGCGTCCAGCCACCAAGTTCGGTGATCGGGAACAGCTTGATGTTCGGGAATTGCGACGCGTACTTCCTGGCGAAGCGCTCGACCACCGGGCGGTAGTAGTTCTTGGCAACGATCTCCTGTCCCTCGTCGCTGTACAGGAACTCGAGGTAAGCCTGCGCCACCGGACGGGTGCCGCGCTTGTCCACGGTCTTGTCGACCACGGCCACCGGCGGCTCGGCCAGGATGCTGATCGAAGGCGCCACGATCTCGAACTTGCCCGGACCCAGTTCGCGCAGGGCGAGCAGGGCTTCGTTTTCCCAGGCCAGCAACACGTCGCCGATGCCGCGCTCCACAAACGTGGTGGTGGCGCCGCGGGCGCCCGAATCGAGCACCGGCACGTTCTTGTACAGTTTGCCCAGGAAATCCTTGGCGGTGGCGGGCGAGCCGCCCGGCCTGCGCAGGGCATAACCGTAGGCCGCGAGGTGGTTCCAGCGGGCGCCGCCGGAAGTCTTCGGGTTCGGCGTGATGACGGCGACGCCCGGCTTGACCAGGTCGGCCCAGTCGCGGATGCCCTTCGGGTTGCCCTTGCGGACCAGGAACACGATGGTCGAGGTGTAGGGCGCGCTGCGGTGCGCCAGGCGCTGTTGCCAGTTTTGCGCGATCAGACCTTTTTCGCTGATGGCGTCGATGTCGTAGGCCAGCGCCAGGGTGACCACGTCGGCCGGCAGGCCGTCGATCACGGCGCGCGCCTGCTTGCCCGAGCCGCCGTGAGATTGCTTGACCGTGACGCTGTCGCCGGTCCTGGCTTTCCAGTGGCGGGCAAAAGCGGCGTCGACATCCTGGTAGAGCTCACGGGTCGGGTCGTAGGACACGTTGAGCAGGGTGACGTCCGCGGCAAAGGCTGGGTGTGCAGCAAGCAACGGTGCCAGCAGCGCAGTTGCGGCCAGCGAGTGCAGGAAAGTTTTGCGGAGCATGTCGTTCTTTCAGAGGGCAGTTTGGAACCTGTAGACTACGGCTCAGTTCCCCCTGAAGGAACGAATTTATTCGCTTAACAATACTCGTTTTTTGAATCTTGCCGCTTAGTGCGCCTTCGACAGGATCAGCAACCACCGGCGGAACAGAAGGATTTCCACATGGCCAGCTTCGATGCCGGTATCGCATTCAATGACCGGGTTCACCGCATAGAAGCGCTTGCGGAAGTCGCGGGTGATCAGGAGTTCACGCTGGCCAATGCGCAGCATAAAAGGGACAGGGGCATATTCCAGGCCGAAGGAGCTGTTCAGAGTGGTCATGTTGCGTTTTCCTTTTATTAAATTCGTTGGAGTAACTAAAGAATAGCACAGCTACTGTATGAATCCACAGTTACTGTTCGGATGTACAGTAAAAATTTATTTCTGTAGTTTTTTCGCAAACTGGCTCTATATCGAGGCTTATGCCGACCAAACTCCGCCTCCGACTTCAACGCTTCGCCGCCGACCGCTTCTCGCCCGAAGGCGAATACGGCCTGCACCTGACCCTCGGCATCGCGATGCTGGTCATCGCCACTGCCGTTTTCGCCCAGCTTGCCGGCGCCGTCGTCGCCGGCGCGCCCATCACCCAGTTAGATGCGGAAGTGGCCAACTGGCTGCACGCACATGCCCGCGCCAATGGCGGCCCGCGCCAGTTCCTGATGGCGGTGACGCACGTGCACAGCACGCCGGGCATCCTGGTGCTGGCGCTCATTGCCGGCATCTGGCTGGTCCGGCGCGGCCATCGTTACTGGGTGATTGCGCTGGCCAGTGCCGTCCCGGGCGGGCTGGTGCTGAACGTGGTGCTGAAGCACACCTTCGAGCGCGCGCGCCCCCATTTCGCCGAGCCCCTGCTGGAACTGAGTACCTACAGCTTCCCCAGCGGGCATACGATGGCGGCCACCGTGCTGTACGGCTTCATCGCCTGCTACGCATCGCGCCACGCGCGCAGCTGGGCGGGCAGGGTGCTGCCTTTCGTGCTGGCGCTGCTCATCGTGGCGACGGTCGCGTTCTCAAGGATGTATCTTGGAGTCCATTATCTGTCCGACGTGCTGGCCGCCGCCGCCGAGGGCTGCGGCTGGCTGGCGATCTGCGTCGCCTGCGCCGCCACCTTCAACCGGCGCTGCCGCGCGCGGGCACGGCGCGAAGGGGAGCCGGTCGAGCCCCAGGATATTTGAACCATTGAGGAAAACGGATGCGCACACTCGTACACCTGTCGGACCTGCATTTCGGACGCGTCGACCACACCCTGCTCGACCCCTTGCGCACGCTCATCGAGCGGATCGACCCGGACGTGCTGGTGGTCTCGGGCGACCTGACCCAGCGCGCCAAGGCCGAGCAGTTCGAGGAAGCGCGGGCCTACCTGGACACCTTGCCCGGGCCGCAGATCATCGTGCCGGGCAACCATGACATTTCGCTGTACAACGTGTTCCGCCGCTTCGTCAAACCCCTCGCGCGCTACAAGCGCTACATCACCGACGACCTCGACCCGGTGTATATCGACGATGAGATTGCGGTGGTGGGCGTGAATACGGCGCGCTCGCTGACCATCAAGGATGGCCGGGTGAGCCGCGAGCAGCTGGCCGTGATCCGGCAGCAGCTGGCCGGGGTGGCGGCCTCGGTCACGCGCATCGTGGTGGGGCACCACCCCTTCGATCTTCCCGACCACTTCGCGGATCAGGACCTGGTGGACCGGGCGCCGCGGGCGATGAAGGCGTTTGCGGAAAGCGGCGTGGACATCCTGATGGGCGGACACATGCACGCCAGCCACGCGGGCAGCACGGCAGAGCGCTACCAGATCAGCGAGTATGCGGCGCTGGTGATCCAGGCCGGCACGGCAACTTCGACCCGCGGGCGTGGGGAGGTGAATTCATTCAACGTGGTACGGGTGGAATCGGAGAAGGTGGAGATCGACCGCTACGGGTGGGATTCGGTGCACGGTCATTTCGAGCTGGTGGATACCGACAAATTCCTGCGCAGCGGGAATGTGTGGACGGCGCATAACGATGGATTGATGGCGGCGGGGTTGTAGCGCGCCGGCGGGCAAACGCAGGTTTCGACGTGCATGCGTTGGTTGACCGCGTGGGCGTCATTCCGGACATTGCCCGAAATTACCCGCCCACGCTACGAGTCCCGGACTAGATCCAGTACTCGGCCAGGCGCCCCATCCACTCGCGCAAGCGGTCCTTCCACGGCCGGTGCTTCCACTGCTCCAGCGTGATCTCTTTCGAGTCGCGCAAATCCTCATTGAACGCACTCTCCATATCCTGCCCGAAGGCCGGGTCGAGCACCACCACGTTCAACTCATAGTTGTGGATGAAGCTGCGGCGGTCGATATTCGCCGAGCCGATGGTCGACCAGATGCCGTCGATCACCGCGGTCTTCGCATGCAGCACCGCCACCTGCAGCTGGAAGATCTTCACGCCGCCCGCCAGGAGCTGGTCGTAGAAGGCCTGGCCGGCGTACTTGATCAGGTCGTGGTCCGACACGCCCGGCAGCACCAGCTTGACGTCCACGCCGCGTTTCGCCGCCGCGATAAGGGCGTCGACGATCTGCTGGTCCGGCACGAAATAGGCCGAGGTGATGTGGATCGATTTTTTCGCCTCGTTCATCGCGATCATCAGGGACTTGTAGATTTCCGAATCGCGGTCCGGGGTCGTGGCCAGCACGCGCAGCATCTTGTCGCCGATCGGGGCCAGGCGCGGGAAGTAGTCGACCTGGGGCAGCTCGCCCCCATCCTGGCGCACCCAGTTGTCGATGAAGGCCCACTGCAGCGTGGCCACGGCCGGGCCCTCGATGCGGATATGGGTGTCGCGCCAGCCTACCTTCTTGCTGTCGGCCGTGCTGGCCTTCTTCTTCGAACGGAACAGCGAGCTGTTGGCATAGGTCTCGCTGATGTTGATGCCGCCGGTGAAGCCGACCTTGCCGTCGACGATCATGATCTTGCGGTGGTCGCGGTTGTTCAGCTGCCAGTTGCCGGGACGCTTGGTGGGATCGACCGGGTTGAAGATCAGGACATTGATGCCGGCCGCGCGCAGGCGCTCGAAGAACTCCTTCGGCGTGGCCAGGGTGCCGACGCCGTCGGCCATGATGTTGACCACCACGCCCTGGCGCTGCTTCTCGATCAGGACCTCGGCGAATTCGAGGCCGACCGGGTCCTGGTCGAAGATATAGGTTTCCAGGTTGATCGAGCTTTTCGCCTCGCGCGCCGCATTCATCATGTCGCGCATGGTGGCCGGGCCGTCGAACAGCAAGGTCACCTTGTTGCCGGGGATGAGCGGGGCGCCGGTGGCCTGTTCCTCGAGCACGGCGAGCTGCTTGAGGTCGGCCGTCGCGTTCGACCAGCGCTTGGACAGCAGCTGCGAAGCCTGCTTGGCGTCGAGCATGCCGCGCTGGGTCGCCAGCGTGGGCGTGCGCTTGATGGGCGCGTCCGGCAGGGATTCGGCATCGGGCAGCGACTTGCACGAAGCAAGGGCGCAGACGAAGGCGAGGAAGGCAAGCATTCTGGCCGGGCGTAGGTTGTTCATTTCGTGTCCCTCACGATGAGTTCGCTGCGTTGTTCGATACTTTGAGGAAGGTCTTTTGGACCGAGGAAAAAGTCGAGCGGTGCGGCCAGCAGGCGCCGCCCCAGGGCCTGCACCAGCAGGATGCCGCGCTTGAAGCGGATCTTGCGGGCGCGCATGGCCACCCACAGCGCCAGCCCGAAGCTGACGATCAGGTTGACGGTGCCGATCAGCGCCACCCCGGCCGCCGCATTGAGCATGGCGTCGACCGGCAGCTGGTACTCCAGGCCGACCAGGGCGGTGGCGAAATTGGCCGTCGAGAAGGTCACGTGGCGGATGTCGAGCGGCAGGCCCAGCAGGTAGCCGATGGTGCCGGTCATGCCGAGCATGAAGCCGAAGAAGAAATTACCCATCAGGCCGCCGAGGTTGTCCTCGACATAGTCGGCGAAGCGCCCCAGGCGCGCCTCGCCGAGCAGGCGGCGCAGCCGGCGCAGCTGGCGCACGCGCTGGCCGATGCGGGTATAGAGCGCCTTGTTGTCGTAGTAGCCCGAGATCAGGCCGGCCACGAACAGCCAGATGCCGGCGATGGCCGCGTAGAACAGCGCCGGGCCATGGAGGGGATCGATGTCCGCCAGCAGGTGATGGGCCTTGGCCGGGTCGACCATGTGCTGGCCGCTGATGGCCTTGTAGCCTACCGCGATGGCCCAGGCCACCGGGAAGGCCAGCGCCACGTTCCCGAGCACGGCCACGATCTGGGTACGGAACACCTTGTTGACCAGGATGGCGAGGCTGTCGACGTCGATCCCGCGCCCGTTCTCGGCATTGTGCAGCGAGGCGGCGATGTGCTGGGCCGTCATGGCCGGCTGCTTGGTCGCCACCGTGAAGTGCAGCACGTAGATCAGGATGAAGCCCAGCGAATAATTCATGCTGAACAGGAAGGCCTCGACCAGCGGCGCGGTGCGCAGGTAGCCCAGCATGATCTTGAACATCGCCATGAAGCCGACGATGAAGCCGGCGCCGGCGGCAGCCGTAAACATGTGGCGCAGGTCGCGCCGGGTTTCGGCGATGTAGTGCTCGCCGGTGCGGCTGGCGTTTTCGGTGACGTTGCGCGCCAGCAGGTCGACATTCGCGCGCATCAGGCCGCGCACCTGGTACTTGGTGTTGTGGGCTTCGATCAGTTCTTCGGCCAGCGCAATCGCCGCCAGGCGCCGGTCGCTGGCCACTGCGCCGTCGGCCGTAGCGACCGTGCTGGCCACTGCGTCCAGGTCCACGGTCGGGGCGGAGGGCAGCGCGCCGCTGACGTCCACCAGGTAGAGCAGCTTGTGCAGGCGGTCGATGCTCTGCTGTAGTGCTACCAGCAGGTAGGTCAGCGCCACGCTGGTGCCGCTGCTTTGCGCGCCGCGCCGGATCTTGAGCACCACGTCTTCGCACTGGTCCAGCATGACCAAAAGGTGGCGCGCCGGCTCGGGCTCGCTGCATTTGCCGTCGAGGAAGCGCCCGTATTCGTCGAGGTAGTGGTTGACCTCGATGTTCTGCATCAGGAAGGGCGAGTCGAAGTCTTCGATCTCGCTGTAGCTGTGCACCAGGCGCGGCTCCAGGCCCAGGGCGCAGACGCGGCAGGACAGGGTGCGGATCGCGTCTAAAATGCCCACCACGGTGACGTGGCGCGCGCGGTCGGGCGTTGCGTCCAGCGGGGGCGGGGCGTCGGCGATGACGTCGAACAGTTCCATCCAGTCGGCGTTGGGCACCGCGCGGATCCACTCGTAGTCGTTCTCCGCGTACAGGACCTGGTTGAGCGCGTCCGACAGGTAGAGGTCGTTGAGCGCCGGCGGCAGGAAGCGGTAGGTGATGCGGCGTTTGAGTTCGGTGACGAAGCCGTCGTTGGACAGGATACCGATGTCGCTGTACAGGCTTGTATGGCGGCGCTTCTCGAGCAGCACCGTGATGTAGTGGCGCAGCGACCAGGCCTGTTCCGGATTACCCTTGAGCAGCTGGGTCAGCGTACGCACGGCCTGGGCAGGATCGTCCGGTGTTTGCCACACCCAGCGGTGACGCGGGCGCAGGCAATCGACCAGGTCGACCAGCAGGTCAATACGTTCGCTGTCGGGATCGATCCGTTCGAGAATGTCGAGCATAGGCAATGTTGGCCGAGAAAGCCCTAGTGTACGCGACTCATCAATGAAACTTTGTACGCCACCGAACAATGGATTGGCCTCTCGGTTACACTGGTGCGCTGTGCAATACGCGAACTTTTGGGGAACCCATGTACCTGACTTACTTCAACGGCAACTGGAACGAGGGTAACGTTCCGCTCTATGGCGCGATGGACCACAGCCTTTGGCTTGGCTCGTCGGTATTCGACGGCGCCCGTGCCATGGCCGGCAAGCTGCCGGACCTGCGCCCGCACCTGGAACGCGTCATCACGTCCGCTGAAAAGCTTGGCCTGCGCTGCCCCCTGAGTGCCGACGAGATGGAAGCGCTGGTGCGCGAAGGCGTGGCCAAATTCCCGCTTGATGCCGAACTGTATATCCGCCCGCTGGTGTTCGGCACCGACGGTTTCCTGATTCCCGTCCCCGAGGCCAGCCAGTTCGCCTTGACGCTGTTCGATGCGCCGCTGCCGCCGTTTGCCGGCTTCTCCGCCTGCCTGTCGACCCTGCTGCGCCCGCAGCCGACCATGGCCCCGACCGACGCCAAGGCCTCGGCCCTGTACGCCAACTCGACCCGCGCCATGCGCGAAGCCAAGGCGCGCGGCTTCGACCAGGCGATCGTGCTCGATGCCGATGGCAATGTGGCGGAATTCGCGTCGTCCAACCTGTTCATCGTGGCGGCAGATGGCGCGGTGGTGACGCCGAAGCTCAATGGCAGCTTCCTGGCCGGGATCACGCGGTCGCGTGTGATTGCGCTGCTGGCGCAAGAGGGCGTGACGGTGGAAGAGCGCATCGTGAAGCCGGAAGAACTCTTGACGGCGCGCGAAATTTTCAGCACCGGGAATTACGGCAAGGTGACGCCGTGCACGCGGTTCGAAGAACATACGATGGACGCGGGGCCGGTGGCGCGCCGTGCGCGGGAATTGTACCTGGCGTTCACCAAAGCGAGTTAATCGCAGCGTTGCCGGGCTCCGTAGGGGGGTTTATCGGCTGGTGTCGACGACGGTCGAGAACGACTGCACGCCGCCTTCGGCGATCTGCGACAGGGCCGGGGCGCGGAAGCCTTCGGCGCAGGACGAACGGAAGGTCAGCTTGTCGCTGACGATGAACTTGGCGCCAACCTTCGGCACGAAGCTCGATTCAGTCGGGTACTTGTCGTAGCGGCAGGCGACCAAAGGCCAGGCCGATGTCGCCGCCGGCCAGGCTGCCGATGATTCAGTTCGAACTGCACTGGGCTGGCGTCACCAGGTCCTACGGCAAATTGCCTGCCTCGATGAAGCACCTCCGGGAAAGGCTGGTCAGCCTCCTGAAAGACGAACGGCCCGGTCGCAAATGCGACCGGGCCGTCAAGGCAACGCCACAGCGCTATGCCGTCCGAAAGGTCAAGAAACTAGCTTGACTGAACGGCATTACCGGCAAGGCCGGCCTTTGATGCAGACGGGCGGGAACGGTGTGCTTAACCCTGGCCGCGCTCCGCAACATAGATCTCGACACGGCGGTTGCGCGCGCGGTTCGACGCATCGCTGTTCGAGGCGATCGGCTCGCGCTCGCCGCGGCCTTCGATCGTGATGCGGTTCGGGTTCACGCCGCGGTTGGACAGGTAGTCGCGGGTGCGCGCCGCGCGGTCGACCGACAGCGGCTGGTTGATGTCCGGGGTGCCGGTGCTGTCGGTGTGGCCGATGATGGTAACAAGGGTGGCCGGGTTTTCCTGCAGCGTGGAGGCGAAGCGGTCGAGCACAGGCTGGAAGTTGGACTTGATGTCCGAGCGGCCGGTGTCGAACGAGACGTCGCTCGGGATCTCGAGCTTCAGGCGGTTGTCGGAGGTCTGGCTGACCTGGACGCCGGTGCCGCGGGTGGCCTGTTCCATGGCCTGCTTCTGCTGCTCCATGCGCTTGGACCAGACGTTGCCGGCGACCGCGCCAAGGGCGCCGCCGATCACGGCGCCGCGAGTGGCACGGCCGCCGCCGCCGCCGCTGGTAGTGGCGCCCAGGATGGCGCCCAGGCCTGCGCCGATGCCGGCGCCCTGTGCGGTGCCGCGCTGGGTGGGGCTCATGTCGGCGCAACCGGTGGCGGTCATGAGGACGATGGTGGCGGCAATCGCCGATTTGGTGAGTTTGGTATGCATGATGTTCTCCTTACGAAACAAGCAAAAATCCGTTTCGGAATCGCACCCGCCAGGGCGCGACTGCGAAACGGATCGGATAGTACGAAATTGTGGCAAGGGCTATATGCCCCGTCCGCTGATCAGGCGCACCAGGATCATGATCACGGCGACGACCAGCAGGATGTGGATGAAGCCGCCGATGGTGTACGAGGTCACCAGGCCGAGCAGCCACAGGACGATCAGAATGACAGCGATTGTGTAAAGCATGATTGTGTCCTCACTCGAATTACGCGCTTTGGCGCCGTGATTCCAGTATGGCGAGGCTTACTGATGGCCTCTGTTCGATGGCGAACGCACTACAAATTTAGGAGAAACTAATAGTTCCCCGATGACCGCGTTGCATCGTCTCGCCGTACTGGCGTACTGTCTCGACGCTGCCTTGCCCCCGGGGTTTGATCAGGGGCTCTAGGCGCAGCGCTTGTCCTTGTTCAAGCCCGGAATCCAGCCCATGAAGCCGAGCAGGCCGGTGAAGCCGATCAGGCAGGTGACGCATCCTCCCGCTACCAGGAAAACGACATCGTGCGGCTGCAGCGAGCCCGACGGTATGTCACTTGGAGGGGGTGCCGACAGCAGCCCGAAACCTGCCACGACCATGCCCCAGATAATGATGCCGATCCACGCCATGCTGTTCATGATGCGTTCCCCTTTGAATGGTTATTGTCTGCACCGTACGCATTGTTCGCGTGTTTCCATTGTCGGGTTAGCTCAGCAATAGTTCCGTGCGATGGCGCACATTGCATTTCAGAAAATTATTCAAAAGTAATAAAGGCCGGGCTCCTTGCGGAAACCCGGCCTTATTTCTCTGACGCGACCTGGATCAGGCAACCGAGCGCAGGCGGCCCTTGACGATCTTGACGCGGTCGCCGCTGCGCCATGCCGGCGGGTTGCTCTGGTTGAAGGTGCGCACCTTGCCGTCATCCAGGCGCACCCGGATCTCGTAGCTGGTGGTGGCCTTCATGTTGCCTTCGACCTGGTTGCCGACGACAGCGCCGCCGATGGCGCCGGCCGCGGTGGCAATGGTGCGGCCCGAACCGCTGCCGACCTGGTTGCCCAGCAGGCCGCCCAGCACGGCGCCGCCCGCCGCGCCCAAGCCGCTGCCTTGTGCGCGGTGCTTGATGGCGCGGACCGATTCCACGTTGCCGCAGTTCGAGCACCAGTTGCGGCCGTTGTCGGCGGCTGCCACCTGGACGGCTTGCTTCGCCGGCCTGCTGGCCGGCTCGTCATACACGCGCACCGGGGCCGGGGCGGGCGCAGCTGCCAGTGCCTGGGCTGCAGGGTAGGCCGGCGCCGGCGCATAGGCCTGCGGCTGGTAGTTCGATGGGGCAGGCTGGGCCTGCACATAGCCCTGTGCCAGCTGCTGGCTTGGCGCGGCCACGACCAGGCCAGGCGCCGGCTGGGCGCCCTGCGGCAGGGTCGAGGCCAGGGCCAGGCGGTCGGCGTCGCTCAGCTGGCGCTCGGAGGTGCCGCCGATCGAGGACGGGATCCAGCCAAGGATCGCCGCCGTGCCGACCAGACAGAACAGCAGCACCGCAAGCGCGGCCAGGATCATCATGGGGTGGAGGCGGCCCCGTGCGTGAGGGTTGGGGGAGGTGTTCATGTGCGTCCTTTCGGGTTCATCTTGTGTGGGCCCGGAGTGCAAGCGCCGGGCGGCCTGTTCATTGCTCGATTGTCCTCAGGAACAACAGGGGGTTCCGTGCGTCACCGTACATACTCGCGCGCAGGGGCACGGTTACGCTGACTAAAATTGTTTGCAAATGTATCCAACACACCGATCAACGGTTTGCACATGCAGTCCCACTCCGAGGATCCAATGAATTTTGCCGTACCGCCGCAGATCGTCGAGCACAACAGCAACCTGCTGCTGGCTGCGCTGCCGCCGCAGGAACTGGCGCAAGTACTGCCGCTGCTCGACCCCGTGAAGGTTGAAGTCGGCGAAGTGCTGTGCGAAGCGGGTGACCCGCTGCACTATATCTATTTTCCCCACGACTGCCTGATTTCCCTGATGGGCGTGGCCGAGGGCCGCATGACGCTCGAAGTCGGCCTGGTCGGACGCGAAGGCATGGTCGGCGCCACCGTCGCGCTGGGGCACGACACCACGCAGGTACGCGCCGTCGTGCAGCGTGCCGGCAGTGCCAGCCGCATGGACAGCGTGCGATTTCGCACCGAAGTCGCGCGCAACGCTGCGCTGCAGCGGGTGCTGTACCGCTATACCGACACCCAGCTGGCGCAGGCGATCCAGATCGCCGTGTGCAGCCGCTTCCACGTGCTGGAAGCGCGGCTGGCGCGCTCCTTGCTCATCACGCGCGACCGGCTGCAGTCGGACAAGTTCCACCTCACGCATGAATTCCTGGCGCACGCGCTGGGAGTGCGGCGGGTTGGCGTGACCAAGGCGGCCAGCGCCTTGCAGCAGCAGGGGTTGATCATCTATAGCCGGGGGAATATCGAGATCCTCGATCCGGAGGGGCTGGCAGCGGCCTCGTGTACCTGCTACGCGATCGTGAAGGAGGCGGGCGCGCAGCCTGCGTTGAGTTTCATGTAGGGTGGGCAAGTTCCTTGCCTATGCGGTCAGCCGGATGAGGTATCGCGACGCATGCGTTTGAAAAAGCGCATGCGTTTTTATCACGCAAGCCCACCGGGACGCATGCGTGATTTGGACGCTTGCCTACCCTACGGATTGCGGCAGTTCTCCAGACAACAATGCGAATCTGCGAAAACAAGAAAGCCCGGCTAGCCGGGCTTTCTCGTGTCGCTCTTGGGTACTGCTTAGTTGGTCTTGTTGACCTGGTTGCCGATCACGCCGCCGACAGCTGCGCCGCCAACGGTGCCCACTGGGCTGCCACCGGTCAGCACGCCGCCGACCACCGCGCCGGCGCCGGCGCCGATGGCGGTGTTCTTGTCCTGCTGCGACATGCCGGCGCAGCCGGTCAGGCCCAGGGCCACGGTCGCCAGCGATGCGGTAACGATCAGTTGTTTGATGGTTTTCATAGTAATCTCCTAAATGGTGGGTTATTTCAAGCGCAGGTCATTCCTGACCGATTTCACGCCTTTAACGGTCCGGGCAACCGATGCCGCGGCCGCCACGCTATCCGCCGAGCTTACGAAGCCACTCAGCTGTACTACGCCCTGCTCGGTCTCGACACCGATCTCGGTCACCGTCAGTGCCGGATCGCGCACGATGGCGGCCTTGACACCTGCGGTGATGGTGGCGTCGTCGACGGTTTGTGCCGCCGGTCCAACGCTGCCTGACATCGCACACCCTGCGACCTGGCCCAGGGCCAGCATGGCCAGCAGGGCGGTGATGCTTCCAAGTCGCTTCATGCTGCCAGGGTGTTTGTCGAGTCCATGTATGCAGGATATTGTTTTCAGTCGAGCTGGTCTGTTCGACAAGTAACAGTCCAGCAAACTTTTCTCGCCCTCAATAAAACCATCCATCGAGGGCGAGAAGCGCGTCAGCGGCGCTGCACCTTGCCCGGTGGCGGGGCCTGTGGCTTTTCGCGGGCCACGGCCAGCAGGCGGGCGCAGTCGGTGCTCTCGCCCGGACCCGTATTGATGAGGGGGATGATTGCGGCGATCGGCGCGGCCACCGCGGCCAGCAGGGCGGCGCCGCCGGCCTTCATGGCCAGCACGCCCTTGTCGATCGACACGTCGGGGTTGCTGAAGGGGCCGCGCACATACAACGGCGAGCGCAGCGAGAATATGCGTACGGCCTTGGTCTTCGGGTCGATGCGCAGGTCCATCTGCTCGTCGGCCAGGTTGATCGCGCCGGTCACCGTGATCAGGGCTTCCTGGGTATCGACGACGAAGGTGCGGGTGCGCGCAATGCCGTTGACTACCGCGAAATCGGTGGCCATGCAGTTGAGCTGTACCTGCTTGTCGCCGAACAGCTTGGTGATCACGATGTTGGCCACGTTCAGGCCCATCATCTCGAGCAGCATCTTGCTCACTTGCCCCTTGCTGATCAGGGTCTTGAGTTCACCGTTGGAGCCGGCCAGCAGGCTCGCCACCGAATTGCCCTGCGCCGTCAGGTTGGCTTCGCCGTCGATATTGCCGACTGTGGCCTTCATCTGCTCGATCTTGGGGAACAGCTTGGCGATCTCGATGTTGCGCGCCGCCACCTTGGCCTGGGCCTTGATTGCCTTCGGACCTTCGCGCCCGCGGCCGTCGAGCCGGATGTTCGAGCGCACCGTGCCGCCGGCCATGGCGAATTCCAGCGGCGCAAGGGTCAGCACCGCGTTCTCCATTTTCAGGTGGGTCGACAGCTTGCTGATCGGGAAGGCGGTATCGCGGATGATGCGCTCGGCCGCATAGCGCACGTCGGCATCGAGCTTGTTCCAGCGCTCGGTCTTGAATTCCTCGACCGGCAGCACCTTGCCGCTGGGCTGCACCACGTTGGCATTGCGCTCTTTCTTGGCGGCGTTGGAATCGGCGCCGATCAGCGGCGCCAGGTCGGTGAACACCAGTTGCTTCGAGCGCACGTTGCCCGAGAGCTTGGGCCGCGGTGACCCGGTGGCGTATTCGAGGCGCCCGCCGATGTCGCTCGAGCCGACCTTGCCCTTGAAACCATCGTAGACCCAGCGGCTGCGGTCCTCGCCGAGCGTACCGGTCAGCCGGCCCGAGGTCGAAAACGGCCCGGTGGTCGGGAGCACGACGCCGGTGAAGTTGTAGAGCTGGTCCATGCTCGCGCCGGCCAGTTCCAGTTTCAGGTCGATCGCCGCCAGCTTCGACGGGCGCGTGACCGTGCCTTCGAGTGCGATGCGGGTGCGGCCGGAGCGCATCTCGGCCTGCACCGGAAAAGGCGTGCTCTGCTGCTTGAGCGAGAGCACCGCCCCGGCCTTGCCGCCGCCCACCACCTTGGCGCCGTTATAGGTGCCGTCGAGCGTCCAGCCGACCCCGTAGCGCTTGTCCTTGTCGAGCGTGCGCACCAGCGCCGTGACGTCCGACTTCGTCACCGCATCCTTGATGTGCACCACACCCTCGGTCAGCACCACGCGCTCGAGGTCGAGGTTCCAGCGCGATTTCTCCTCGTTGCGCTTGAAGGTCCAGTTATTGCGCTCGCGATCGGTGCGCAGCAGGTCCACGCGCGGGCCGTCGAAGCGCAGCAGCGGGATGCCGATGGTGCGGTGGAGCAGGCCGAAGGGATTGAGCGAGAACGAGAACTGGCGCACGCTGGCCATGTCCTGCGTCGGCAGGCCGGCCGGATTGCCGACGTGGACATCGTTGGCGATCAAATGTGGCCAGGGGATGTGGTCGCGCCAGGTGCGCTCTTCGGGCAGCATGGTCTTGGCGGGCCGCTCCCATTCCACGTTCAGGTTGCCGCGGATGGCGAAGGGGCGGTCGATGGCGTCGCTCACCTTGGCGTTGATCCATGGGCGCGCGCGGTTCCAGTCGAAGGTCAGGATGATGACGATGGCGATGATGGGGAGCGCCACCAGGATGCCGAGGATGCTCAGCAGGAGTTTCTTGTTCGACTTGCGGCGCGCCGGAGGCCGGCCCTGCGCCGCCGGCGTGTGGGTCTCGGCCATGGCGGTCCTTCCATTATGTCGTAGTGGTTCAATCCAGCTTAGCGCAAAGCCCCTCGCGGGCAATGTGCGCTGCCTAACGCTCTACCATTGAGCAGGCACGCATGGCATGGACAATGTGCGGCAGCGAACCGAAGGCCGACGATAACAGGTTTATAACGTTATCAAGGACATTGTCTCAACCATAGAACTTCAATCCGCATGCAGTACCCGACTCATCACAGGAGGAACGCGATGAAACAGCAACACCCGATGACCCCACTGGCAGCCGCCACCCTTGCCCTGCTGGTCCTGGCCGGCTGCGCCAGCCCGCAGAAGGCCCCGGCCACCGCCGACGTGGCCGTATCGCGCAATGCAGTCGAGAACGCCGTATCGGCGGGCGCTGCCGAGCTGGCGCCGGAAGAGATCAACCTGGCCCGCGACAAGATGATGCGCGCCAACCAGGCGCTCGCCGCCAAGGACTACAAGCTGGCGCGCGAACTGGCGATCCAGGCCCAGGCCGACGCCAAGCTGGCGCAGAGCAAGGCCAATTCGGCCAAGTCCAACGCCGCGGCCAATGCGCTGAACGAAGACCTGCGCGTGCTGCAGCAGGAAGTCGACCGCGCCAATTCGTCGCAGAAATAAGCCTCAAGGAAGTTGCCGCGGCGAGCTCGCGGCGGCGCGTAAGAAGAAGAAGTTCCATCCACCGATCGCCGCAACCCGCGGCGCCCAGGAAAAAAGGACAAGCACATGAAAACCCGTTCCACGATGTCGCTGCTGGCCGCCGCCGTGCTCGCCGCAGCCTGCGCTACCGCCCCGATGAGCACGCCAACCCTGGACCAGGCGCGCGCTGATTTCGTTGCCGCCAATAACAACCCATATGTGTCGCAATATGCGCCGCTCGAGTTCAAGCAGGCCACCGACGCGCTCGACCAGGCCAATGCCGCGGCCGCCCGCCGCGAAAGCCTGAGCGATGTCGACCGCCTGGCCTATGTGGCCAAGCAGCGCATCGCCACTGCCATGGAAGTGGCCAAGGGCAAGTCGGCGGAAGCGAACATCGCGGACGCCTCGCGCCAGCGCACCGAAATGCGCCTGGAAGCGCGCACTCTCGAAGCCGACCGCGCCAAGCGCGAAGCCGAAGCCGCCCAGGCGCAGGCCGCCCAGGCACAGATGCAGGCCCAGTCGGCCCAGCAACAGGCCCAGGCCGCTCAGCAGCAGGCCGCCGCGACGCAAGAGCAGAACGCCGCACTGCAGCAGCGCGCCGCCATGTTAGAGGCCATCCTGGTCGAGCTGCAGGCCGTCAAGACCGAGCGCGGCTATGTCGTGACCATCGGCGACGTGCTGTTCGCCACCAACCAGGCCAGCCTGACCCCGAACGGAATGTCGACCCTGCGCAAGCTCGCCGACGTCATGGCACAGAACCCGAATCGCACCGTGCTGGTCGAAGGGTTTACGGACAGCGTCGGCAGCTCCTCGTACAACCAGGAGCTGTCGCAGCGCCGTGCCGAGGCCGTGGCCTCTGCCCTGGGCGGAATGGGCGTGCCACGTGACCGCATCGCCATGAAGGCCTATGGCGAAGCGTTCCCGGTCGCCGCCAACGATACGGCCAGCAACCGCCAGCGCAACCGCCGTGTCGAGATCGTGCTGTCGAACGAAGGCGCGCAGATTCCGCCACGCGCGGGCGCACGCTGAAGCCGGCACATTGAAGAGATAAGGAAATATCATGGAAGACACGAAACACCTGGCGCATGGCTTCGACATCGCGGCGATCCGCCGCGCGGCGGCCAACCTCGATGACGGCGCCGTCACCGAGGGTTACCAGGCCGACCGCGAAGCCGTCATCGCCATGCTCAACGACGCGCTCGCGACCGAACTGCTGTGCGTGCTGCGCTACAAGCGCCACTACTACACGGTCAGCGGCCCGAACACCGGCCACATCAAGGCCGAATTCCTCGAGCACGCACAGCAGGAGCAGGACCATGCCGACCGTATCGCCGAACGCATCGTGCAGCTCAACGGCTCGCCGAATTTCAACCCGGCCACGCTCACCGCGCGCAGCCACGCGGAGTACGACGATTCGGAAGACGTGCAGGCCATGATCCGCGCCGACCTGATCGCCGAGCGCGTGGCGATCGAATCCTACCGCCAGATGATCCTCGCGATCGGCGACAAGGATCCGACCACCCGCGCCATGCTGGTCGACATCATGGCCGTTGAAGAAGAACATGCCGACGATATGTCCGACCTGCTGGCCTGACGCTGCGACACCCCGGCCCTGGGCCGGGGGACCTATTTCACTCATCAATCAATAACAACGGAGTTAACCATGTACGACACCACCCGCACCATCAAATCCCAAGCCCACGCCCAATCCTTCGACAGCAACCTGGGGGACGCCCAGTCGGACGTCAAGGCGCTGGTTCGCGACGCCCAGTCGATGCTGACCGCCGCCGCCTCGCTGACGGGGGTGAAGGCAGACGAGCTGCGCGAGCGCGGCATGGAAATGCTCGACCGCGCACTTGGCCGTGCCGGCCACTACCAGGGCCAGGCGATGGAAAAGGGCCGCGAGCTGGCCCACGAAGCCGATGTCTACGTCAAGGACAACCCATGGCGCACCATGGCGGTCGCAGCCGGCGTGGGCGTGCTGCTCGGCGTCCTGCTGAGCCGTAAGCAATAAGCGCCGCCGGGGACCGCCATGCAAAATGACGATACCGTCCTGCATAACCCCGGCCTCATGGGCGGGATCTCCAGCCTGATGAAGAGCTTGTTCGGCCTGGTCGTGTCGCGGGTCGAACTGGCATCGCTCGAGTTGGCCGATGTGCGCAACCACGTCATCGAACTGATTGCCATCTTCGGGGCGGCATTGCTCGCCATCTGGTTCGCCATCGCCTACGGCACCGCGACCATCGTCGCGCTGGCCTGGGACGAAATGGGCTGGAAGATCCTCCTGATCATGTTCCTTGTGTTCCTCGTCATTACCGGCGTGCTGGTGGCCAAGGGCCTGGCGCTGATCAAGCAGGGCAAGCTTGCTTTGCCGGCCACAATGAAAGAACTCAAGAACGACCGCGATATGCTGCGTTAAGCGGCGCCACGAAGGAGGGGAACCCATGCACAATCATGACGAAAAAACCGGACTGGCCGGTCACAAGCACAGCACTGATCCGGCGATCCGCAAGCAGGAACTGTTGCGCGAGGGCGAGTACTTCCGCAGCAACGTCGCCTACGCCAAGGCGCAGATCCGCCACGCGGCGCATCCCGAGGTCATGCTGCACGGCGTGCTCGACCACGCCACCTCGGCGCTTCGGGTACGTGCCGACGCCTTGCTGCGGCCGACCGGCACCAGCGTGTCGGCACTGATGCCTTACGGTATGGCAGCGTTCAATTTCATCCGCCAGCGCCGCATGGGCAAGCAAGCCGCCGGCGCCGCCCTGGTGCTGGGCGCGATCGGGTATTACCTGAACAAGCGCCGCCAGCAGCGCGCGGGTTAACCGATACCGAAGGGCGAGACGACATCGCCTTGATATCGATATGGTGGGGCTTGAGCGGCGTCGCATGTAATGGGCGCCGTTTTTTTGCGTCTTCGGGAGCCGTGCTGTGCCGCCGACCCGTAGCGTGGGCAGATCCTGTCCACGCGTCCAACCGGCTTGCGATCAACCGCGCAACCGGTTTGCACGGTCTACGCATTGTTGACCGCGTGGGCAGGTAATTTCGGCCAATGCCCGGAATGGCGCCCGCCCTGCAGTGTGCGGCAATTCAGGCGTCAGCTAGTGCTGCGGACGCTTTAAGGCGTCTGCTCCTGGCCACCCACACGCTCCTTGGCCTGCACCATATCGCGCTGATACATCGCACGCGCTTGCCGCAAACAGGCACTGCGCTCGGCAGCCGGCACCCGCTTGCAGGCATTCTTCGCCTCCTGCAGCGCTGCGCCTATTTCTTTCTGCAGGGTGCGCAACCTGGCTTGGCTGGTCGCGTCTTCGCGGTACCAGCGGGCCGGGTCGCCTTGCGCGATTTCACGCGCCTGCTGGCTGGCTGCAACGGGTTCGACCAGAGTGTCGCCCTGCGTCTGCATCTGTGGTTGCGTCGGGGTTTGCGTCTGCGCGTGGGCGAACAGGGCCGTGCCGAGCAGGCAGGCGCAGGCGCCACGGAATAGGGGAGTGAGATATCGCATGCTTGCCTCCAGGGAGGATGATCTGGCACCGGGGTGGCCAGGGTAGCGCGGCCAGTGGCTTGCCGGCAGCGAGTCCAGGACCGGCACGGCGACAACGGGACTTCCTGCCGGGCTGATGCCTGAGGAAGGCTGTGGCGCCCGCGCGGCATCAAACCGGCGGGGCCAGCAGCAGGGTTAGCGGGAAGGGCGCATGCTCGCGCCGCTCCCCCGTACCCGAACTAACTGATCAATAGCGGTAGACGCGGCCGTCGACGATGCGCACGCGGTTGCCGACGCGCAGGTCGTACACGCTGTCCTGGGTGACGGCGCGGTATTCGCCGTTATCCATGCGTACGTTGATCTGGTAGTTCTCCTGGCCGCCGTTGGCACTGCGGTTGCGCTCGACGTTGTTGCCGATCGCCGCGCCGGCCACGCCGCCTGCGACGGTGGCAGCCGTACGGCCGCTACCGCTACCGACCTGGTTGCCGGCCAGTGCGCCGACCACGCCGCCCAGGATTGCGCCGGCGCCGCTGGTGCGGTTGGCGCCTTGGGTTACCTGGATCGATTCGATCGTGCCATAGCCCATCGACACATTGTTGTTGTAGCCGGAGTTGTAGCCGTCGTTGTAAGGCTGCGACGAGGTGCTGGCACAGCCGGTGAGCAGTGCCGAGGTCGCAAGTACGGCAACAGCAAAGGTACGGGTCGCTTTCATGTTGTTCTCCTGACAAAAGTGTGAGTTCAGAATAATGATTGCTACAGCCGGGGTCTGTGCGTTGCCTAACCGTCCTTACTCTACGTTTTGTTAGTTGAACAAATCGACTTTAATCAAGCAATTGTTGTGTAAATGCTCATGTGTTCGGCAGCGAACAGAAGACCTGCCGCAGCGCGTGTAAAACGTCCTTAGCGTGTTGACAAATGGAGAATAAAAAATGAAAACAACCCATGCTTTCCTGCTGGTCGGTACAGCGCTTGCCTGGGCGAACACGGCGCTGGCCCAGGCTGTGCCGGATCCGAAGGCCACCTACGAACAAGCGCGCGCAACGGCAGAAGCCAATTACAAGGGCGCCCGCGCCCGCTGCGACCTGATCGCCGGCAACCCGCACGACCTGTGCATGGCCGAAGCCAAGGCTGCCCGGGTGCGCATCGATGAAGAAGCCGAGGCCGCCTACAAGAACACCCTGTCGGCTTATACCCAGGCCCGCATGAAGATTGCGTCGGCCAACTTCGACCGCGACAAGGTGCGCTGTGCTGCCGTGACCGGCAACGACCGCGACGTCTGCATGGAGCAGGCCAAGGCCACCCTGGTCGCTGCGCAGGCCGACGCCAAGGCCGACCGCAAGAGCATCGAAGCGCGCCTCGATGCACGCGAAGACAAGCTCGCCGCCGAGTACCGCGTCGCGATTGAAAAATGCGACGCCTATGCCGGAGCAGTCAAGGACCAGTGCGTCAGCGCTGCCAAGACCGCGTTCCGGAAATAATCAGCGGGCCGGCGTGCCGGCACCGCCCACACTGCCCGTTTGGGCTCGTTTTAGTAGTTTTACCCGTAGTTTGACCACTTTTATCCAGGAGCTATCATGAAAATTGCACAACGCCTCGTCACCGCTTCCTTCGCTGCCGTCATCGCCATCACCTCGGTTGGCTGCGCTTCGACCCCGACCAGCACCAGCGCCGGCGAGTATGTCGATGATGCAGTCATCACCACCAAGGTGAAGGCTGCCTTCGCTGCAGACCCAACCGTCAAGGCCACCGAAATCAACGTCGAGACCTTCAAAGGCGACGTCCAGCTGTCGGGCTTCGTTGCCCAGCCAGGCGATGCCCAGCGCGCGGTGGAAATCGCACGCGGCGTGAAAGGTGTAACCTCGGTGAAGAACGACATCCGCGTCAAGTAATGTACTGAGCCGGGGCGGCCCGGCTCCATTGTCAAGGCACCATCCATGCAGCTTGCACCAACCGAACCGGCACAACCTGCCTCGATAGCGCCTGACAATACCGCCCCGGTGGCGCCGGCCCCCAACGGGCCCGGCGCCGAACCCGGCCCTGCAGGCGACGAGCTCACCATGCACGTGGGCGGCCTGCGGCTGCCGATCCACGTCAATGCACGCGGACTCTCGCTCGGCATCCTCGCCACCATTGCTTCCATCTTTGCACTGCAGTGGGCACAGAAATTCTTCGTGCCGCTCCTGCTTGGCATCTTCATCGCCTACACCCTCAATCCGGTCGTACGCTGGCTCGAGCGCTGGCATATCAAGCGCGCCATCGGCGCGACCCTCGTGACCGTGCTCATCCTCGGCGCCATGGGCGGCACCCTATACCGTTTGCAGGACGAGTTCTTCAACATCATTGACGAGCTGCCGACGCTCACGCACAAGGTCACGCGCATCCTGACCAGCAGCAGCACCCCCGGAGAGCGCTCGACCATCCAGCAGGTGCAGGCCGCCGCCGCCGAGATCGAACGCGCCGCCTCGAATGCCGGCGGCGGCGAGCCGCGCCGCGCGATTCAGAAGCGTACCCAGGCCGTGCCTGCGGTACCGGGCGCCGGCGCACCGGGCATCCGCGTCATGGACTGGGTGCTGGCCGGTTCGGTCAGCCTGGCGACCTTCCTGTCGCAGGCCACCATGGTGATCTTCCTGGTGTTCTTCCTGCTGCTGGCAGGCGACACCTTCAAGCGCAAGCTGGTCAAGCTGACCGGCCCCTCGCTCACCCGCAAGAAAGTCACGGTCCACATCCTGGACGACATCAATACCTCGATCCAGAACTACATGTTCATGCTGCTGGTGACGAATATCCTGCTGGCGCTGCTGACCTGGGCGGCGCTGCGCGCCATCGGCCTGGAAAACGCCGGCGCCTGGGCCGCCTTTGCCGGCGTGGCCCATGTCATCCCGTATTTCGGGCCGCTCCTGATCACCATGGCCACCGGCGCCGTCGCCTTCTTCCAGTTCGAGTCGCTACGCATGGTGATCCTGGTGGCCGGCTCGTCGCTGGGCATCGCGACCCTCGTCGGCATGGTCGTCACTACCTGGATGACAGGCAAGATCGCCAAGATGAACCCGGCCGCCGTGTTCGTCAGCCTGCTGTTCTGGGGCTGGCTGTGGGGGATGTGGGGCCTGCTCCTGGGCATTCCCGTGGTGGTGGTGCTGAAGGTGATTGCCGAGCGCGTGGAAGGGATGGAAGTGGTGGCGGAGTTGCTGGGGGAGTAAGATCTTCCGCGCACCCTACGATTTCGTGGCCGTGCGGTCAGCCCGGCCACGATTCCCACATTACACGGCGCGGCCGTCCTTCCACGTTCCCGTTCGCGCCGGCGCTTTCTTCCCCGGTTCATCCCGGGGCACATCCCCGGTCTCTTCTTTCGGCTTGTGCTTCAGGCTCCCCAGCTTGAGCGCATACTGCCGCGCAAACTCGGCGCCCAGGAAGAAGATTTGCGCCGAGTAATACACCCACAGCAGTAGGGCAATCAAGGACCCGGCCGCGCCGAAGCTGTCCGCCGCGCCGCTGTTACCGATGTAGAGCCCGATCAGGAATTTCCCCAGCGAGAACATGGCCGCGGTGCCGATCGCGCCGATGATCACGTCATGCCAGGACAGCTTGATGCGCGGCAGCAGCTTGTAGATCACACCGAACAGGGTGGCGATCACCAGGAAGCTGATGGCCCGGGCAACCCAGCCCATGATGAATGCGGCTTCCTTCCACATGCCGCCGATATAGTTCTCGACCACAGCCAGTGCGGCGCTCACCACGAGCGAGACCATCAGCAGGAAACCCAGCACCAGGATCAGCCCGAAGGAGAGCAGGCGGGTGCGCACCAGGTCCCAGAAGCCGGCGTCCTTCGGCGGCGGCACGCCCCAGATTTCGTCCAGGCTGTCCTTGAGTTCGGCAAACACACTGGTGGCGCCGACCAGCAGCAGCGCGCCGGCCACGATGGTGGCCCACAGGCCGTCTTCCTTGTTGCGCGCACCGGCCAGGATGGCCTGGATGGTCTCGGCGCCCTGGGTGCCGACCAGGCCGCGCAGTTCGTCGAGCAACTGGCCCTGCGCGGCTTCATGCCCGTAGAACAGGCCGGCCACGGCAATCACCAGCACCAGGATCGGCGCCAGCGAGAACAGGGTATAGAAGGCCAGTGCGGCCCCCTTGCTGGCAGCGCGGTGGGCCAGCCATTCGGTGGCAGCGCAGCGCAGGACGCCCACCAGCTGACGCGAATACGGTCGCCACTTTTTGACATCCATGTTTCATTCTCCAAGTAAAAAAGGGGCCGAAGCCCCCTGTATCAGCACGCCCCGAGCCGGCTAGTAGCGCCGCAGGCGGCCAGACTAGCCGGGCAGGGCCGGCCGGTTGTTACTGCACGCGTTTCTCGACGGTGATCTGCTCGACTTCGACGCGGCGGTTAGGTTCCAGGCAGTCGATCAGCGCCTTGCGGTTCTTCTCGGTGCACTGGACCAACGGGTTGGCTTCGCCCTTGCCGTAGGCCTTCAGGCGGTTACCGTCGACGCCCTTGCTGACCAGGTAGTCACGCACGGCGTTGGCGCGGCGCTCCGACAGCTTCAGGTTGTACTTTTCCGAACCCAGGCGGTCAGTGTGGCCGGTGATGTCGACGTCGGTGATGCTGGTATCGGCCTGCAGGGCGGCAGCGATCTCGTCGAGCTTCGGCGACGGCATGATGATGTCGGCCTTGTCGAACTCGAACAGCTTGGTCGCTTCCAGGGTCACTTTCTCGAACCTGGCCTGTGGCGCTGGCGCCGGGGCTTCGGCCATCGGGGCCGGTGCCGCTGCCGGGGTGACGATGGCGGCTGCCGGCGGCGGGTTGAACGCGTAGTTCAGGCCCAGGGTAAAGTATTTGTTGTTGCTGCGATGAAAGCCGAACTGCTCGTTGTCGCGCAGGTGGCCGCGCACGCTGCGCAGGTCGGCCTGGAGCGACCATTGCGGGGTCAGGGACGCCTGGAAGCCGATACCGGCGGTAAGGTAAGGCGAATTCTTGCCGACGCGGCGCAGCGGATTTTCTACCTTGTCACGCTCGAGGCCCAGGCCGACCAGCACGAATGGGCGGAAGCGGTCACGCGAGAACATCAGCAGGGCGTCGGCGCCCAGCAGGGTCTGGCGGTAGTTGGCGGCACCGTCTTCGAAGCGCACCTGGCTGGCGCCAAACTGGATGTCCCACATTGGCGAGACGGCCTTGCCGAACTTCAGGCCCGCGCCCCAATCGCGATCGCGCACGCCAAAGTCGCTGTCTGGCTTGGCGTGGATGACATTCGGCTGGATGTACCACGATGGGTTGATTTCTTGCGCCATGGTGGTGCCAGCCGAGCACAGGATGGCCACGGCCAGGGCGATCTTCTTCGAATTATTCACAGGTAACTCCCATAAGGTGAAGGTTGTTGACATCGCAAGCTTTAAAGCAGGTGTTGGATAAAGAATAACAGTGCAAGTTCCGCACCCTTCGTGCGGTACCGCACCTATCTGGCGTGCGCTGTGCGAATTTACAACAGTGATAAAAAACAACGAAAATCCCTGCCGTGCGCGCCGGATCGGCGCAAACGGGTAAGTTCAAGTTCTCCAATGAAAACTATCTTGGCTAGCCTGCTTGTCTGGAGTGCTTGCGGGAATGACCTCAAATGTGGGATGGCGCACAGACCAAGAGGGGGTGACGCAGGCAATCTTGAGCCCAGTTAAGCGGAACCGAGGTGTTGTCAGGGTGTCAAACGACACACAGCGACCCGGACCACACAGTCTCTCTCTTTCATTGGAGCTCACCAATATGCATGCAACGACTCATCACAACGCGATGCAAGGCGACATCGGCGCAGTGCACACTTCCAGCAACTCCGCGCTGATCGAACGCGTCCCGCCGCAGCCTACCGAGCGCGCGCCCATCTCCCTGGCGCCGATCGAACGTGTCCGCTCCACCTCGGCCACGCAGCGTCGGATCGAGAACATGCAGAAGCTGATCAACGAGCTCTCGACCCACGAAATGCTGGCCGACGAAATCGCCTGGTTCCTGAAGTTCTCGCCATCGGGCGCCCGCAAGTACATCCGCGACCTGCGCGAAGCCGGCGTCATCGAACTGGCACGCTATATCGAAGGTACCGCCACCTACCTGGGCAAGGCCGTCTACCAGATCTGCCCGGATCAAGACCGCGTGAAGGCCTTCCTGGCAGCGATCTGCCAGCCAAAGCGCGAAGGCGCCGCCCCACGCAAGGAGCGTCCGGGCCTGCGCGAGCAGAACATGGCCGGCAGCGGCCGCCACTTCCACATCCTGGCGGACGACACCCATTACGCCATCCGCGTGAACCGCAGCCCGGTCACCCGCGATCCGCTGGTCGCAGCGCTGTTCGGCCCACCGCCAGGCCAGACCGCCAAGTAATCGCCAGACCGACGCGCCCCAGTGCGCGACCCGGTGCGCCGCGGACGAGACACGCGGCAGCTGCCGGTCCGACGATCGCTGTCGTCCTTCATGCCGCGCCTTGTGCGCGGCTTTGTTTTTTCGGTTGAACAATTATTTGCGATGGGCGCGTTGAAATCCCCTTAATGAGCCTTACCTCCCTTTCACCGCGGCGCCAGCTTGCCGCTCACAGGAAAGGAAGCCCCAATGTTACCGACCGCATCTTCGACACTGCCAAGCCCGGAGGCGCTCCAGGGCAAACCGGTCCCGTGCGTGACCTTCAAGGCGCGCCCCGACGACCAATGGCAGGACCTGAGCACCGACGAGCTGTTCAAGGGAAAGACGGTGGTCGTGTTCTCGCTGCCCGGGGCCTTCACCCCTACCTGTTCCTCGACCCACTTGCCGCGCTATAACGAACTGGCCCCGGTGCTGCGCGAGAACGGAGTCGACGACATCCTGTGCATTTCGGTCAACGACGCCTTCGTCATGAACCAGTGGAAAGCGGGCCAGGACGCCACCAACATCACCGTGATACCGGACGGCAACGGCGACTTCACCGAAGGCATGGGCATGCTGGTCGACAAGCGCGACCTCGGCTTTGGCAAGCGTTCCTGGCGCTATGCGATGCTGGTCAAGGACGGCATCATCGACAGGATTTTCATCGAGCCCGACCGCGAAGGCGACCCGTTCGAGGTGTCCGACGCCGACACCATGCTCCGCTATATCAATCCCGAGGCGAAGATTCCCGAAGCGGTGGTGATGTTCTCGCGCCCCGGCTGCCCGCATTGTGCGCGCGCCAAATCGGCGCTGAGCGAGAATGGCATCGTGTTCACCGATATTTCGGAAGACCAGAAGATCACCACCAATGTGCTGCGCGCCGTCACCGGCAGCCTCACCTGGCCGCAGGTCTTCGTCGGCGGCCGATTGATCGGCGGCGCCGACGACGTGCACGATTACCTCGCCACCAAAGGACGCTGAATGGAAGGCATCATTGCCGGCATCCTTGCGGCCGGCCTGCTGGCGGTCTGGCAGCTGCCCCGGTGGCGGCTGCGCCGGGCGCTCGGGCGTCCGCTCGCACCCGCGCATATCGCCGTCCTCGAGCGCAACGTCGCCCAGTACGCCGGCATGGACGGCGCCCAGCGTGCCCGCTTGCAGCGCTTGGTCCAGCAATTCCTGCACGAGAAGACTTTCGTCGGCTGCGCCGGCCTGGAGGTCACCGACGAGATGCGCCTGACCATTGCGGCCCAGGCCTGCCTCCTGGTGCTCGGCCGGGCAGGCGAGGCGGTCCCGGCCAAGGTCTATCCATCGCTGCATGCGGTGCTGGTGTATCCGGGCGCCTTCCTGGTGCCGCGGCGCGAGGTCGATGCCGCCGGTGTCGTCTCCGAGCAGCGCCAGGACCTGCTGGGCGAATCCTGGGGCGATGGCCGCGTGATCCTGTCCTGGGACCACGTGCGTCGCGCCGGCATGATTGATGCTCCCTCCCACAACGTGGTACTGCACGAGTTCGCCCACCAGCTCGACAGCGAAGCGGGCAGCACCAATGGCGCGCCTTATCTCGGCAGCACTGAGCGCTATCGCAGCTGGTCCGAAGTATTGTCGCGCGACTATGCCAACTTGCGGCGCGACGCGATGTGGGGCCAGCAGAGCGTGCTCGACCATTACGGGGCCAGCAGCCCGGCCGAGTTCTTCGCGGTGGCCACCGAGAGCTTCTTCGAGCAGCCGCACGCACTGGCCGTGCGCCATCCCGAACTGTACGGGGAATTCCTGAAATACTACCGGCTCGATCCGCGCGCCTGGATGCCGGAACCCGTGTTCATCGACGAGGGCTTCGGCGAGCACGTGGTCTACGGGCAGTGGAGGTAAGCTGCGTGCGTCTGCGTACAGAGGGAGCGCGACGCAGGGCGCATAGTCGAGCTACAACGATCAAGGAGAAATCGATATGTCCACAATTATCGCAGGGCGTTTCCAGCTTCAGGAAGACGTCGACCGCGCCCGCCAGGCCCTGGCCGAGGCCGGCTTCGACGCCAACCGTATCAGCGGCTTTTACCTGAGCCAGCCAGGCCAGCACGACCAGACCCCGATCGGCGGCGACAACATCCAGTCTCCGGGCGCCAAGGAAACCCCGGAAGGCGTGGTCAAGGGGGTCGCTACCGGCGGCGCAGTCGGCATGGCCATTGGCGCGGCCACCTCGCCGCTCACCGGACCGCTGGGCCCGATCGTCGGCGGCCTGGTCGGCGGCCACGTCGGCTCGCTGTTCAGCTTTTCCAAGATGAAGGAGCGCGGCGAGTCGGAAGAGGGCGGCGAGAACCGCATTCCGCCGCGCGAGGCCGGCATGCTGGTGGCCGTGGCTTTTGATGATGCCGGCATGGCCGACAGCGCGATCGACGTGCTGCGCCGCCTGGGTGCTCACCACCTCGAGCGGGCCGACGGCAATATCGCCGATGGCGACTGGGCCGATTTCGATCCGAGCAGCCGGCCCCAGCTGATCGCCTGAAGCCGCTGTCGGACCCGCCGGCGGGCTTGATTTCGATCAATAAGTCAGGCCGGACGCTTCCCTGCACTCGGTAGCTCGCGCTCGGCGGACTGGCTGTTCCCGATGAACGCGGTGGCGGGCATGGTGGCCTGGCTGGTGTCGGAAGAGGCCGGTTTCGTCACTGGCGCCAACCTGGCGATAATGGCGGGCAGCACATGTGCTGAAGCGGCGGCGCCCGGTCAGTCTCGGGACTGGACCGGGCGCCTGTGCTGCGGGGAAATCGCTCGCCAGGCCGCGGCAGGGCTTGTTCAGCTTGCCTTGGCCGGCGGCTTCGGCGCCAGGGCTTCGATCGCCTTGACCTGCTTGTGGATTTTCTCGAGCGCCACCAACACCGGCACGGCCTGGCCCGTTGCGGCGGCGGCGGCCAGGGCCAGCAATCCCCCAACCAGGCTGGTGACTTCGCCGATGACGCCAATGCGGCGGATCTTCTCGGCCGCGTCTGCGGTGAGCTTGACTAGCTGGGCCTGGGGCTTGCCGAGGGCGCGGACGATGAAGGTGGCGGCATCCGCATACAGGCCGTTGGCGCGCTGGCGCAGCAGCACTTCGTCCTCGAGCAGGGCGCGCGCCGTGGCCTGCACCTTGTCGGGCACCGGTCCGCCGGCATAGGCGCGGATTTCGCGCATGACGCGCTCGTGGATCTGGTCGGCGCAGGCCGAGAGCTGGTCGGCCAGCTCGACGATCTGGTCGGGCGTGGCCAGGCCGCTGCCGGTACCCGGCACTGCTGCCGGTTCCGCTGTGGCTTCGGTGGCCGCAGCCTCCATCGAGGGCACGGTGACTGCGGGGGCGTGGTCCTGGGCCAGGGCGGCTTCGGCGTCGCCCGGCACGGTAGCGGAAGGGGCGGCGGCTGCGTCGCCTTTGGTACGAGGTAGGGTCGGTGCCATGTGCTCTCCTGTCATTCGCCCGACAGCCCATCGCGAATCAGGCGCAGGTCGCGGCCGTAGTTTTCCAGCAGGCGCCGGAATTCATCCGTGGACAGCTTGCCGAGGTTCTCGCGCATCTTCTGGTGCCCCAGCGCGACCTTGGTCAGGCCCTGCAACGCCAGCTCGTAGCGGCGGTCGACCAGCTTGTACTCGGTGGCCTTGTTCAGGTAATGCACCTTGGCCAGCGTCACCAGCATGCGGTCGGCGTTGCGCGTCGAAAACGGGATCTCGACATCGAAGATGCCCAGGATGGTCTTCTTTTCATTTTCATTGGTCTTGTAGTAGAGCCGGGTGAGCTGGATCATGGCGTCCAGCAGCACCTGCACGTCGGCGTCCCCATCGCGCACCATGGTTTCCACGCTGCGGTTCTGGTAGCTTGATGCGATCACGCGCGTGAGCAGCCGGGTCATGCCGGTATAGGCGGTGATGTGGCGCTGCTGCAGGCCAGACTCGCTATTCGCCTTCAGGCCATTGCCGAGGTCATCGATGCGGGCGGACAGGTCGTAGCGGGTATCGCCGGCCAGCAGGCTCAGGGTCTGCATGTAGAGCACGAGGGTCTTCTGGATGGCGATGAAGTCCTCGTACACGGCCTTGCGCTTGGCGTCGTTCTCCCGTCCCATCTTGTCGGTGGCAGGGGAGAGGTAGGGCTGTTCGCGCCCGTAGGTGTCGCGGTAGCGGCGCGCCAGTTCGGCATAGCCGCCCAGCTTGGCCGAAGCGTCGGCGAATTCGCGTACTTCCTGCAGGCTGACCGGACCGCCGGTGGAGGCGCAGCCGCCCAGCCATAGCAGGCACAGCAGGAGCAGACGGGTAAATATATATCGCAGCATGGGCCCCTTCCTGGCCGCATGAGACGGCCCGAAAGGTCCATTGTTTCAAACTCCGTCCGGCACGGTCTTGCTTATGGTCAATTACCTGGCCTTGGCGAGGTCGAAGTGTGGATTCTGGATCACGCCGAACAGGTTGCCGTCGGGGTCACGCACGGTGGCGACGCGGATGCCGCCGCCGACGTCGGCCACGGGCGACTCGATTTCGGCGCCCAGCTTGACCAGGCGCGCGACTTCGGCGTCGGCGTCCTCGGTGCCCCAGTAGGCAGTGCCGCCCGTGACGCCGGGTTCGCCGTCCGGGATCAGGCCCAGCTCGAAACCGCCGACCTCGAAGCCCACGTAGAAGACTTCATTGAAATAGGGCGCATATCCGACGACCTGCTCGTACCAGGCGGTGGAATCGGGCAAATTCGTAACGGGGTAAATGACGGTGCGCAATCCCTGGATCATGCTGGCTCCTCTGCCGAGTAAAGCATCGATGTTGCCCGATTGCTCACTTCCTGTCCAGCGAGCTCAGCGGGAGGCCGCGCGTACTTCCTTGAACCAGTCCAGCGACGCCTGGGTGTCGCCCTGCGGGCTGTACTCGCAGCCGATCCAGCCCTCGTAGCCCAGCTCGTCCAGCAGGCGGAACAGGTAGGGGAAATTGATCTCGCCCGTGCCGGGCTGGTGGCGGCCCGGGACGTCGGCCAGCTGGATGTGACGGATCAGAGGCAGGAATTCGCGGATGGTGCCGGCGAGCTCGCCTTCCATGCGCTGGGCGTGATAGATGTCGTACTGCAGGAACAAATTAGGAGCATCGCATTCGGCAATGATGGCTGCGGCCTGGCGCGTGCCGGTCAGGAAATAACCAGGGATGTCGCGGGTGTTGATTGGCTCGATCAGCAGCTCGATGCCATGCGCCGCGCACTGCGCCGCGGCGTAGCGCAGGTTGTCGACATAGGCGGCGTGGGCGCGTTCCTGCGGGACGTTCGGCGGCAGCTTGCCGGCGGGGCAGTGCAGGCGGCGCACGCCCAGCTCGGTCGCGTATTCGAGGCCCAGGGCCACGCTCTCCTCGAACTCGCGCGCACGGCGCGGATCGCAGGCAATGCCGCGCTCGCCACCGGCCCAGTCGCCGCCCGGCAGGTTGTGCAGGACGAGTGCCAGGTCGTAGCGCTGCAGGCGCTGGGTGATCTGGCGCGGCTCGAAGGCATACGGGAACTGGAATTCGACCGCGTCGAAACCGGCCGCGCGGGCCATGCCGAAGCGCTCGAGGAAGGCGACTTCGGTAAATAGCGTACTCAGGTTGGAGGCGAATGTGGGCATCGTGCTCTGGTGAGGAAATGGAGCCCTATGCTAAACCAAACCGCCGTCGAGAGCAGGAACCGCCGCGGCATGCCGCATTCAGATGCTCGCGTTCGGATTGCCCGACATCTGTGCCAGCGCGGCATTGAGCCCAAGCAGCTCCGCGCGCACGCTGCCCACCAGGTTGTTGCTGACGATATTCACGACCGACTCCGCGTTGCCGACCAGTTCGCTGCCGGTTGGGGTGATGATCGCAAAGCCGACCCGTGCATCGCGCGGATCGCTCTCGCGGCCGACCAGGCCAATCTTCTCGAGCGGTAGCAGCGCCCGTGTCACGGCCGAGGCCGTCAAACCCACGCATTCCGCCAGGTCGACCCGGCGCAAGCGTCCGCCAGGTGCCAGGTTCAGGTGGCGCAGGATCTGGTAATCCGAAAAGCTGATGCCGTGATGGCTGCCGAGCGCCGAATCGAAGCGGCGCACCAGCGCCGTCGTCACGCGCGCCATGCGCAGGCAGAACTCGGTCTCCGGAGGCAAGGGGGCGGAACTCATCATTATCCTTTCGATGTACTTTATAGATCATTGAACATACAACTATATGCCTGCTTATGCTCACGTGCAAGCGAAAACCACGCGGCTCTCATAAACCAATGAGGGTCAGAGTGCAATTATCGGGAAATTTAACAATCTTTCCCATTAATTGCACTCTGACCCTAATTAGCTGGCTGCAGAGGCTGTTGCAAAACAATTAGGGTCAGAGTCGAATTACAGGAAACTTTTGATAGTTTCCGAATAATTCGACTCTGACCCTAATTACGTGGCTCTAGCAGAGCCACGGAGCAAACTCGGTGCTTGCTTAGCGGTCGCGGCCTGGGCGCGAAGCGCTGGCTGGACGGGGGCCGCTCGGGCGCTTGGCGCCGGCCGCGGCGGGGGCGCCGCCCGGGCTGCGGGGCTTGCCGCCACCGCCGCCGTTGCCGCCACGGTTGCCGCCTGCACCGCCACCACCACCGGCGCCGCGGTTGCCCGCAGGACGGCCGCCGCCACCACCGCCACGGCCGCCATGGCCGGGCGCGCCGCTGCGCAGCTGGATCGGCTGGGCCTTGGCGTTCAGGTCAGGCTCGAAGCCCGGGATGACCTGGCGCGGAAGGGTTTGCTTGATCAGCTTTTCAATGTCTTTCAACATCTGGTGCTCGTCCACGCAGACCAGCGACACGGCTTCACCGGTCGCGCCGGCACGGCCGGTACGGCCGATGCGGTGCACGTAGTCTTCCGGGATGTTCGGCAGGTCGTAGTTCACCACGTGCGGCAGCTGGTCAATGTCGATGCCGCGCGCCGCGATGTCGGTGGCAACCAGCACTTGCAGGCTGCCATCCTTGAACTCCGCCAGGGCCTTGGTGCGGGCGGTCTGGCTCTTGTTGCCGTGGATCGCCATCGCGCCGATGCCGTCCTTGCCGAGCTGCTCGACCAGCTTGTTGGCGCCATGCTTGGTGCGGGTGAAGACCAGCACCTGTTCCCAGTCGTTCTCCTTGATCAGGTGCGACAGCATCGGGTGCTTCTTGTCGCGGTCGACCGGGTGGATCTTCTGCGAGATGACTTCGACGGTCGAGTTGCGGCGTGCCACTTCGATCGATGCCGGGTTGTCCAGCAGCTTGTCCGCCAGGGCCTTGATGTCGTCCGAGAAAGTGGCCGAGAACAGCAGATTCTGGCGCTTCGGCGGCAACAGGGCCAGCACTTTCTTGATGTCGTGGATGAAGCCCATGTCCAGCATGCGGTCGGCTTCGTCCAGGATCAGGATTTCCACTTTCGACAGGTCGACGGTGCGCTGGCCGGCGTGGTCCAGCAGGCGGCCCGGCGTGGCAACGAGTACGTCGACGCCATGCTTGAGCAGTTTGATCTGCGGGTTGATGCCGACGCCGCCGAAGATCACGGCCGAGTTCAGGTTGGTGTACTTGCCGTACAGGCGCACGCTTTCCTCGACCTGGGCCGCGAGTTCGCGGGTCGGGGTCAGCACCAGGGCGCGGATGGCGCGCGGTGCGGTCTTGCTTTTGAGCGCGGCGCCGATGGCATCGGTCGACAGGCGCTGCAGGATCGGCAGGGTGAAGCCGGCGGTCTTGCCGGTGCCGGTCTGTGCGCCGGCCAGCAGGTCGCCGCCGTTCAGCACTGCGGGGATCGCCTGTGCCTGGATCGGGGTCGGCGTGGTATAGCCTTGTTCAGTAACGGCGCGAACAATCGCGTCGGACAAACCGAGAGTAGAAAATGACATGAATTCTTTATATAAAAAATGGTCCGCCGCCAAGAACAGCGCCAGTCCGTGAAAATCGGATTAGTCATTGCAGGCGGGACGCAGTGGACACCGCGGGAACGCCGGACGCTGCCACGCCTGAAGATTCAGGCGTGTACAGCCGGGATTATAGAGAAGTTGTTTCTCAATGGAAAGTTTCTGACCGGGACTTTCCGTCCGGTGAAGCGGGGTGAGTTGATGTCGCCCCGGAAGCACAGCGGGTATTTTACGCGAAAGGCGAGAGGAGCGGGATCATGGCGCCAAAAACCTTCGGGCCGGCGGCGATCACATCGCCTTTATGCAGGTAATCCGACTCGCCGGAGAACTCGCCGACGATGCCGCCGGCTTCGGTCACGAGCAGGGCGCCCGCGGCGATGTCCCAGACTTTCAGGCCCTTTTCATAGAAACCGTCGATGCGGCCGGCGGCCACGTTGGCCAGTTCCAGCGCGGCCGAACCGCTGCTGCGCACGCCGTGGCAGCGCGAGGCGACGACTTCGTACATGCGCAGGTATTCGGCCAGGGCGCGCGGATCGGGGCCGTGGCCCGAGGACAGCAGGGCCTTGCCCAGGCGGTCGTGGTTGCGCACTCGGATGCGCTTGTCGTTCAGGTAGGCGCCGGCGCCCTTGGTGGCGGTGAACAGGTCGTTGCGCACCGGGTCGTAGACCAGGGCATTGGTGGTGATGCCGCGCTGTTGCAGGGCGATCGAGATGCAGTAGTTGGGATAGCCGTGCAGGAAGTTCGTGGTGCCGTCGATCGGGTCGATGATCCACACGAACTCGCTCTCGTCATTCAGATTGGCCGACGCACCGCTTTCTTCCGCCAGGATGGCGTGGCCCGGATAGGCCTTCAGCAGCGTTTCCACGATGGCCTGCTCGGCCGCCTGGTCGATATCGGTGACGAAATCGTTGTGTTGTTTTTCAGAAACGGTGATACGGTCGATGTCGAAGGACGCCCGGTTGATGACGGTGGCGGCGCGGCGTGCGGCCTTGATGGCCGTGTTGAGCATTGGGTGCATGGAGGCTTTCCGTGAAAAAACGCGAACGCCCACCACGCAAGGATGCGCCGTGAACGGTCAGCTATTAGAGAATGACAAAGAGCAAAGCGGTGCCGAAACCGTTAGAATTCCCGGACTTGTCGTCCATGAATCCACCTGTCTGCACCGCGCGATAGCGCTATTTTAAATGAACCCGACCGAAATCAACACGTCTCTTTTTAAACGCCTGCGTTTTGTGCTGGTCGAAACCAGCCGCGCGGGCAATGTCGGGTCGGTTGCGCGGGCCATGAAGACAATGGGTTTCACCGAACTGGTGCTGGTCACGCCGCGCTGTACGGACCCCCTGAATGACCCGGAAGCGGTGGCCTTTGCCAGCGGCGCGATCGACGTGCTGCAGGGCGCGCGTATCGTCGGCAGCATGCAGGAAGCCCTGGACGGCTGCAATTTCGCGGCGGCCGTGTCGGCCCGCCTGCGCGAGTTCTCGCCGCCAGTCTGGACCCCGCGTGCCTTTGCCACCCACGCAGCCGCCCAGGAAGACGTGAGGCCCGCCCTCATCCTCGGCAACGAACGGGTCGGCCTGCCCAACGCGATCGTCGAGGGCTGCAATGTCCTGATCAACATCCCGGCCAATCCAGACTACTCCTCGCTGAATTTGTCGCAGGCGGCCCAGGTGCTGGCCTACGAATGCCGGATGGCGACCATGGAGGACGCAGGCGGCACGGTCGACGGGCGCGGCGTGGGCTTTCATGGCGACGCCGCCAGCGTGACCCAGGTCGACGGGATGTATGCGCACCTCGAACAGGCGCTGGTGGCGATTGGTTTCCTCAACGCCGACAATCCGAAGAAGCTGATGCCGCGCCTGAAGCGCCTGTTCGCGCGCACGGGCTTGGAAACCGAAGAAGTCAACATCCTGCGCGGCATCGCCAGCGAAATCCTCAAGCGCGTCCCGCCGAAATAAGCCCGCACAGGATATTTGCCGCGTAAGCACTGGATGCAAATATCCTTTGCATCCCGCGTCGCCATGGCAAATGAATGACGTTTTCTTAGACGCAGCCCTCTAGTCCTGGCCTCCTGAGGGTGTTTCCCTTTGTCGTACACTAGGAAAAACACAAGAGACAGAACATGGGGACATCCAGAAGAAGCTTCCTGAAAGCTGGCGGCGTGGCCGCGCTGGCGCTTGCCGCCGGCGGCGCGCTGTACCGGGCCACGCATACCAACACGCCACAACGCTTCGCGCTCGATGGCGAAGCACGCGCCGCGTTGCATGCGATCGCCCCCGCGATCCTGGCCGGCGCCTTGCCCCAGGATGCAGGCCGCGCGGCCGCCTTGTCGGACGCTATCGACGGCGTGCATGCCGCCATCCTCGGCCTGCCGCCCGCTACCCAGGCGGAAATCCAGGACCTCTTCGGCCTGCTCGCTCTGGCGCCTGCGCGCCACCTGCTGACCGGGATTGCCGGCGGATGGGAAGGGGCCCGCATCGAGGAGGTCAGCGCCTTCCTGCAGGACTGGCGCCTGCATCGGCTTGGGCTGCTGCGCACCGCCTACCACGCGCTGCACGACCTGGTGCTGGGCGCCTGGTATGCGCAGCCGTCCAGCTGGGCCGCGACCGGCTATCCGGGGCCGATGAAGGAGTTCGCATGAGCGCGCCCATCATTGCTGATCCAGTCCGGGAAGGCGTCGCCCGCGGCTGGAAGATCATCGATGGCTCCACCATCACCAATGACCGTACTTTGGAAGCAGACGTCGTCATCGTCGGCAGCGGCGCCGGCGGCGGCGTCACCGCGGAGATCCTGGCGTGCTCGGGCTTGTCGGTCATCGTGGTGGAAGAGGGCGCGCTGAAGTCCTCGAGCGACTTCAGGATGCGGGAAGCCGAGGCCTACCCGTCGCTCTACCAGGAATCGGCCGCGCGCAAGACCGCTGACAAGGCCATCAACATCCTGCAAGGCCGCACCGTGGGCGGCTCCACGACCGTCAACTGGACCTCGAGCTTCCGCACCCCGCCCGCCACCCTGGAATGGTGGCGCCGGCACCATGCGCTGCCCGATGCCACGCCGGAAGCGCTGGCCCCGTGGTTCGCCATGATGGAAGCGCGCCTGCACATTGGCGACTGGGCCGGCGCGCCCAACGAGAACAACGACGTGCTGCGGCGCGGCGCGCACAAGCTCGGCATCGACACTGGCCTCATCCGCCGCAACGTCAACGGCTGCTGGAACCTCGGCTATTGCGGCATGGGCTGCCCGACCAATGCCAAGCAGTCGATGCTGGTCACGACCATTCCGGCCGCGCTGGAGCAGGGCGCAACGCTTGTCACGCGCGCAAGGGCCCAGCAGCTGGTGTTCGAGGGCGAGCGTGCCGACACGCTGCTCTGCCAGGCGCTCGATTCGGCAGGCATCGCCGCGAACGGACGCAGCTTGAGACTGCGCGCGCGCCACTACGTGGTCGCGGGCGGCGCCATCAACTCGCCGGCGCTGCTGCTGCGCTCCAAGGCCCCCGACCCCAGCGGCATGCTCGGCAAGCGCACCTTCCTGCACCCGACCCTGATCTCCTCTGCTTTTTTTCCGCAGCGGGTCGAAGCCTGGGCCGGCGCGCCGCAGACCGTCTATTCCGATCACTTCCTGAAGGGCAGTCCGGACGGCCCAATCGGCTACAAGCTGGAGGCTCCGCCCCTGCACCCGCTGCTGCTGGCCACCACCATGAACGGCTTCGGCGAGCAGCATGCGCAGATGATGCGCGAGTTCCCGCATTTGCAGGGGATGCTGGCGCTGCTGCGCGACGGCTTCCACGACGATGCGATCGGCGGCACGGTGCGCCTGCGCGGCGACGGCAGCCCTGAGCTCGACTATCCCCTGACCGACTACCTGTGGGATGGCGCGCGCCGCGCGCTCCTCACGATGGCCGAGATCCAGTTCGCGGCCGGCGCGCGCGAGGTGCTGCCGGCGCATGAGCTGTCGCGCCGCTACCGCTCCTGGAGCGAAGCGAAGCTTGCTATCGCCGCGCTGCCGCAGCAGGTGCACCTGACGCGCGTGGCCTCGGCCCACGTCATGGGCGGCTGCGCGATGTCCGGCGACGAGCAGCGCGGCGTGACCACGCCCGATGGCCGCTACCGCGGGCTGTCGAACGTCTCGGTGCACGACGGCTCGCTGTTCCCGACCTCGCTCGGCGCCAATCCGCAGCTGTCGATCTATGCGCTGACGGCCAAGCTCGCGAGCAGCCTGGCGACGGCGCTCACCGGGCGCCCGACCGCGCCGCTCGCATGAAGGCCTTGAGCGCGCGCGCCCTGCTGCGGCTGATCCTGGTGCTGCAGGCCCTGGCCGGCCTTGGCATCGGCGTCGCCGCCGTCGAAGCATTCGGCGCCACGCGCTGGCAGGCCTTGGCCGCGGGACTGGGCAGCGTGCTGCTGGTGCGCCTGCTCATCAACGCCAACAACTTTGTCATGAGCGCGCGCTACGCCAGCCCGACGCCAAGCGAACACCGGCTCGGCATGGCTGGGCGCCTGCGCATGTTCGGCGAGGAGTTTTCAGCCAGCATGCTGCAGTCCTCGTGGACCATGCCGCGCGCCCGGCCCTGCACGCGCATCTATCCGGGGTCGACCGCGCCGCCCGTGCTGCTGCTGCACGGCTACGGCTGCAACAGCGGCTACTGGTCGCGCCTGATGCCGCTGCTCGACGCCGCCCGCATCAGCCACGCGGCGGTCGACCTCGAGCCGCTGACCGGCGACATCGGCGCCTATGCGCCCCTGGTCGAGCAGGCTGTGGACGCGTTGTGCGCCGCCACCGGCGCCGGCAAGATCGTGGTCGTTGCCCACAGCATGGGCGGGCTGGTGGCGCGCGCCTGGATGCGCGCCTTCGGCACCGCCAGGGTAGCACGCGTGATCACGCTCGGCACGCCGCACCACGGCACCTGCCTGGCCGCTTTCGGCATCGGCCTGAACGCCGCGCAGATGCGCCGTACCTACCCCGACGACCCCGCCGGGCTGCCCGAGTGCGACTGGCTGCGCGCCCTGGCGGCCAGCGAAACCCCGGCTACGCGGGCCCTGGTCACCTCGATCTACACCCACCACGACAACATCGTTTCGCCGCAGACCTCGAGCGAACTGCCGGGTGCGCGCAACATCGCGTTCGGAGGCGTCGGCCACGTGGCGCTCGGCCGTAACCGGCGCGTGCTGGACGCCCTCATGCGCGAGCTTTCCCCCATGCCGCAAGGGTAGGGGTAGCTGTATTTACGAGGCCCGTGCTACATTAACCACAACGCCTACCTGGAGCGCCGTCTTGGCCCGCATCCTGATCATTGAAGACAATCCAGCCAACGTCGAGCTGATGACGTTCCTGCTGACGGCCTATGGCCACGTCGCGCTCTCCGCACCCGATGGCGCGCGCGGCATTGCCATGGCGCGCGCCGAGCCGCCAGACCTGGTCGCCTGCGACGTCAACCTGCCCGGCATGAACGGCTTCGCGGTGCTGGGCGCGCTCAAGGCCGAGCCGGCACTGGCTGGCGTGCCGGTGCTGGCCGTGACCGCGCTGGCAATGGCGGGCGACCGCGAAAAAGTGCTGGCGGCCGGCTTCGACGGCTATATCAGCAAGCCGATCGAACCCGAAAGCTTCGTCGCCGAGCTCGAAGCCTTCCTGCTGCCCGCAAGCGCCCCCGCGCCCGCGCCCGCGCCACAGGCACAACCCGTGGCGGCCGCGCCTTCGCCCGCAGGGCGGCCCACCGTCCTGCTGGTGGACGACGATCCCTTCATGCTGGCCGTGCTGGCCGAGATGCTCGAGTCCGAACCCTGGCGCGTGCTCAGTGCCGCTTCCGGCGCCGAGGCGCTGGCCTTGCTCGCGCGCGAACCGGTCGAGGTGATCCTGTGCGACCAGTCGATGCCCGCCATGAGCGGCACCGAAGTGCTGGCCCAGGTGGCTGAACGCTATCCGCGCACGGTGCGCCTGATGCTCACTGGCCAGCAAGACCTGGCCGAGATCGATGCCGCCCTGCGCGCCGGCATCGCCGATGCACACTACGCCAAGCCGGTGTCCGCACCAGGCCTGCGCCTGAGCATCCGCGACGCCGTCGCGCTGCAGCGCCGCCGCGCTTCCACCTGAAGGTCGTTCGCAAGCCCGTTTAGAAGCCGGTTTCTACTGTGCGTGCCTACAATGGCCGCACCAGTTCCAGGAGGCCTCCGCCATGACCAAGAAACTTCCCGCACCCGACGACGACGAGGCGCTCGCGCGCGCCGTGCGCGACTCCGCCCAGCAGATCTGGCAGGCCGGCCTGGGCGCCTTTGCCAAGGCCCAGGAAGAGGGCGGCAGCTCCTTCACCCGCCTGGTGCGCGACGGCAGCGCCCTGCAAAAGCGCGCGCGCGAAGTCGAGGAAGCTACCGGCACCGTGGCGCGCGCCGCCGAACGCGCCAGCCGCCGCAGCGGCGGCTCCTGGGGCAAGCTGGAACAGGTGTTCGAAGAACGCGTGGCGCGGGCCCTGGCCACCATCGGCGTGCCGGCCGCCGGCGAGGTCGAGGCACTGCGCCGGCGCGTCGACGATCTCGAGAAAATGCTGGCCGACTTCGCCACGCGCCTGCCTCTGCCCCCGCCCAAACCGCGCACCCGCCGCGCCCAAAAAGGCACGATCGTGCAGGAAGATGGCGAAGGCACCTGAAACGGGGCCTGCCGCGCTGTCGCAATGGCATCATTTGGTGTTATTCTCCGGGCTGGCACCATAAACTTCGCCCTTCATGCAACAAAAAGCTCCGCGCCGGACCCGTGAACGCATCCTCGAGCTCTCGCTCAGGCTGTTCAACGAATTCGGCGAGCCGAACATCACGACGACGGTCATTGCCGAGGAGATGAATATCTCGCCCGGCAACCTCTACTATCACTTCCGTAACAAGGACGACATCGTCAACTCGATCTTCAATCAGTTCGAGGCGGAGATCGAGCGCATCCTCACCGTGCCGGCGGGGCGCCGCTCGAACATGGAAGACGTCTGGCTCTACCTGCACCTGATGTTCGAGCTGATCTGGCGCTACCGCTTCTTTTATCGCGACCTGAACGACCTGCTGTCGCGCAACCGCAAGCTCGAACTGCATTTCAAGGCCATCCTCGCCCACAAGATCAAGGTCGCCCGCCAGCTGTGCGAAGACCTGCGCAGCGAAGGCTCGCTCGACGCATCCGACCAGCAGATCGGCGCCATGGCCACCAACATGGTGGTGGTGGCGACGTATTGGCTGTCTTATGAATACGTGCGCAACCCGCGCAAGTACAGCGAGCAGCAGGCGATCGCCGATGCACTCGCGCGCGGCTGCTACCAGGTGCTGTCGATGCTCGGCCCCTACCTGCGCGGCGATACCCGCCTGCTGTTCGAGAAGCTGTCCGAGGAATACCTCAAGAAGCTCTCCGCCGAGGCCCGCCCCGGCGCCGATTTCCTGTAACGCTCATTCGCTCACGATGAAAACCCTGGCCGTCTATTGCGGCGCCGCGCACGGCGCCAATCCCTTCTACGCCGACGCGGCCCGCCTGCTCGCGGCATCGCTGGTCGAGCACAACATCGGCCTGGTCTACGGCGGCGGCAAGGTCGGCCTGATGGGCACCATCGCCGACGAAGTGCTGCGCCTGGGCGGCGAAGCCACCGGCGTGATCCCCAAGGCGCTGGTCGAGCGCGAGGTCGGCCACGCCGGCCTGACCCGCCTGTTCGTGGTCAAGGACATGCACGAGCGCAAAGCCATGATGGCCGACCTGTCGGAAGGCTTCATCGCCATGCCGGGCGGGATGGGCACGCTGGAAGAATTGTTCGAGATGCTGACCTGGGCCCAGCTCGGCATCCACGCCAAGCCGATCGGGCTGTTCAACCCTAACGGCTTCTGGGATGGCCTGGTGAGCTTCGTGCGCCACCAGTGCGAGGAGGGCTTCGTCCGGCCGGAGCACCTGGCGCTGATGCAGGTCGATGCGAATCCGGATGCCTTGATCCGGCGGCTGCGGGCTACGGTAGTGCCGATTCAGGCCCACTAAAGCTCACTTCACGCCAGCACGATCTGGTCGCGTCCGGCCTCCTTGGCCCGGTAGAGCGCCTTGTCGGCGCGGCTGATCGCGTCGGCGAAGGGTTCGCCGGCGCGGCGCGTGGCCAGGCCGGCCGAGAAGCTGATGCGGCGCCCGTCCAGGCCCGGCACCAGCATCGTGTGCACGCGCTCGGCCATGCGTTCCAGCACGGCGCGCGCGTCGCCGGGTACAGCGTCCGGCAGCAGCAGCAGGAATTCCTCGCCGCCCCAGCGCGCCAGCACGTCGCCCTCGCGCAGCGAGGCGCGCGCGGCGCTTGAAAAGCAGCGCAGCACCGTGTCGCCGACTGCGTGGCCGTGCAGGTCGTTGACCTGCTTGAAGAAATCGATGTCGAGCAGGGCGATGCAGGTGTCCGCCGCGGCGGCGCCTACCTGGCGCCGTTCCTCGGCATCGAGCACTTCGTTCATGTGGCGGCGGTTCACCAGCGAAGTCAGTTCGTCGACGGTGGCCAGCACGCGGATGGTCTCGAGCGCTTCGGTCAGCTCGCGCTTCTGGCGCTTCAGGCGCGAGCGCAGCTTGCTCATTTCACCGCTCAGGAGCGCGGTCGAGAGCAGCGCCCCGGCCAGGTAGCCGAAAGTCAGTGCTTCATTGGCCGGCGGGAAGCGCACCGGGTCGTGCGCCTGCAGCCACCACATGGTCGCGCCCATGCCGGCTATGGCGGCGCCGGTAAGCATCAGGGTCTGGCGCGGGCGCAGGGCGAACATGCAGAACACGATGATGACCACGGTCATGATCAGCATGGCCGCACGCAGCGACCCGGAAATGGCATAGGCCCAGCAGCCGCACACCAGCGAGAACACGGCCTGGGCGACGGCCAGCTGGTCGGGCGCCAGCTGGAGCCGGGCGTTGGCGCGGATCAGGAGGTAGAAGCCGAAGGCGCCGCAGCCGCCGAAGGCGATCAGGCTGTTGGCGGCGGCCGGGTGGCTCAGGCCCAGCTCGACCTGCACCAGCAGCATGCCGATGCAGGCGACGTAGAGCACGCAGGTGGCGGCCCAGTACTTGAGCATCCGTTGCAGGGCCGGATCGCTACCGCACAGCAGGAGGGTGAGGCGGCGCATCAGGGTCACGGCAATGCCTCGCAGCTCGTCGGGGCGCTTGACGAGGCGGCCAGCATCTCCGCGATGCGCTCGGCCGGCACCGGGCGGCTGAACAGATAGCCTTGCATCTCGTCGCAGTCGTTGGCGCGCAGGAAGTCGCGCTGCTGCTCGGTTTCGACGCCTTCGGCGATCACGCGCAGGTTCAGTTTGTGGCCGAGCGAGATCACGGCCATCGCGATGGCCTGGTCGTCCAGGCTGTCGGCCAGGTCGCTGACAAAGCTCTTGTCGATCTTCAGGCGGCTGATCGGGAAGGATTTCAGCGCCGACAGGCTTGAATAGCCGGTGCCGAAATCGTCGATCGACAGCGACACGCCCATCGCCTCGAGCTCGCGCATCTTGTCCACCGAGCGGGCCAGGTCGCGCATGATCGAGCTTTCGGTGACTTCGACTTCGAGCGCCTCCGGCGGCAGGCCGCTGTCGCGCAGGGCGCCCGCGATGCGCTCGACCAGGCGCTTTTCCTCGAACTGGCGGGCCGAGACGTTGACCGAGACCGCGAGCGGCTGCAGGCCGGCGGCGCGCCAGGCCTGGGCCTGGGCGCAGGCGGTGCGCACCACCCATTCGCCGAGCGCCACGATCATGCCGCTTTCCTCGGCCAGGCCGATGAAGCGCAGCGGCGAGATCAGGCCGTGTTCCGGGTGGTTCCAGCGGATCAGCGCCTCGACGCCGAACACCTGTCCGGTGCGCAGGTCGACCTTCGGCTGGTACAGCAGCTGGAACTGGCAAGCCGCGCCCGCGCAGGTGTCCAGCGCAGTGCGCATCCCTTCGAGCAGCACCAGCTTTTCCTCGACGCTGGCATTCATTTCGCTGGCATAGAACTGGAAGCTGTTCTTGTTTTCCTTGGCGCGGTACATGGCCGCGTCAGCATTCATCATCAGGGTATTGGCATCGAGTCCGTCGCGCGGGTAGAGCACCACGCCCATGCTGCAGCTGACCTGCACTTCCTGGCCTTCCACCTCGACCGGCTCGGTGACGGCCTGGCGCACCTTTTCGAGCAGCGGCGTGATGGCCAGCGGGTCGCCCGACAGGTTGGGCAGCAGGATCACGAATTCGTCGCCGCCGAAGCGCGCCAGCGTGTCGTTGCGGCGCAGGCAGCGCCCCATGCGCTCGCCCACCACCTTCAGCAGCTCGTCGCCGGCATTGTGGCCGAGGCCATCGTTGACCAGCTTGAAGCCGTCCAGGTCGATGAAGGCCAGGCCCACGCTGCCGCCCTTGCGCTCGGCGTCGCGGATGGCCTGGCCGATGCGGTCGCGCAGCAGGCTGCGGTTGGGCAGTCCGGTGAGCTCGTCGTGGTGGGCCAGGTGGCGGATACGCTGCTCGGTGAGCTTGCGCTCGGTGATGTCGCGCACGATGACGACCACGCCGCCTTCGACCGGCACCACCTGGCGGTGCAGCCAGCAGTCCGGTTTGTGCGGCATGTCGGCGAGCCATTCGGCTTCGCGCGCCACGCCGTCGGTGGCCACCGCCGCCAGGTCGCCGAAGATGCCGCTGCCGATGTGGGTCGGCAGCATCACCGACATCGGCCGGCCTTCCATCCGCGCCTTGGCCAGGGCGGTGAGCTGCTCGGCGCGGGTATTGGTGGTCTCGATGATGAAATCGGCCACCTCGCCGCCGGCGCCGGGCAGCGTGCGCAACACGAAGAAGGCATCCAGGCTGGCCTCGGAGGCGGCGGCATAGGTTTCCTGCGCCAGCCGCTCGCGCCGGCGCGCCTTGGCCAGCTGCCACGACCAGGCGCTGACCAGCAGGACCACCGCCGCCAGCAGGGCGCTGCCGGCGCTGGCGGCCAGCAGCCAGGCGCGGCGCTGCTGGTGGAATTCGGCCATTTGTTCGGATTCGGACAGGCCGACCATGGCCACCAGCGGGAAGCCATTCAAGGGGCGCACGCCGCGGTAGCGCGACTCGCCGTCGAGCGGGCTCCGGCCGAGCAGCACTTCGTCCGCCTTGCCCATGGCGATGCGCTGCCCCCAGGCGACCTGCTCGCCGGTGCGCACTGCGCGCACTACGCCGTCGCGGCCGGCCACGCCGAGGAGGCCGCGCTGGCCCTGGCGCGAATGCTCGTACGAGCTGGTGAAGTAAGCCGGGTCGACCGCCACGGTGGCGACGCCGGCGAAACGGCCGTCGGCGTCGTCGATGCGGCGCGAGAAGACCACATGCGGCTCGTCCCGCCCGATGGTCTCGCTGACGAAAGGGGTATCGCCGTCGCGGTCGCGATGGAAGCTGAACCAGGCGGCACGCGAGACGTCGCCGCCGCTGCTGGCGCCCGGATTGCTGGCCAGGACGCGACCGGCGTCGTTGGTGATCGCCACATGGAACACCAGTCCCGGCGGCAGCAGGCCCTTGGCGCTCATCGCGCCCAGGGCCTGGTTCGGGCCGTTCATGGCGACGGCGTACTGCATCACGCGCAGGGTCTGGTCGATGCTGCTCAGGCTGCGCGCCATCTGCGCCTCATAGGTGTCGACCAGCTCGCGGGTGGCGTTGCGGGCGGCCTCGCGCGCCGCGGCTTCTTCGGCGCGGATCACGTGGAAGGTGGCGATCCACAAGGCCGCGATGAGCACCAGCGCGAACAGCGGCAGCGCGATATGGGTTTCCAGCCCGCGCCCGAGCAGGCGCACGAAGGCCGTGCGGCGCGCGGCGGGCGGCGCCGGGCGCGGATGCGGGTGCTCGGCCAGGGCGGCTTTCATCGCCTCAGCGCAGCACCAGGACCGGACGCACGCTGGCGTCCAGGGCGGAGCGGTCGATATAGCCGATCAAGGACGGGTTGTCGGCCACCATGCGCCGCACCGCGCTGCTGTCGGCGGCTTCGCGCGGCGGTTGGCCGCGGCCGGTGAAGACCATCTTCGACCAGTGCGCCTTGAGCAGGGCGGGGGTCTTGCCGGCAACCTGCTGGTAGAACTGGTTGCGTTCGTTCGAGCCGATGCGCTGGTCGAGCGCCATCACTTCGGCGCCGTCGGGAAAGCGTCCGGCCTGGCCGAGGAAGATGGCGGCCACCTGGTCGCCCGACAGCGCCGGGGCCGGGCTGCGCGCCGACACGATGACCACCAGTTCGGCCGCGGCGTTGCCGGAGACTGCCAGCAGCAGCGCGACTGTGGCGGCCAGGAAGTGGATGCGAATGCCCATGCGCGGCCTCAGAACACGAAGTCCAGCGCGACGCTGGCCACATGGACCGTCTGGTCCGAGCGGAAATCGGCCTGCCGGTTGATCAGGGTGCCGCGCGAGCCGCCAGTGGGCCGTACCCGGTCGTACTGGGCCTTGAGCGCGACATTGTCCATCGCGTCCCAGCGCAGCCCGGCGCTGGCGGTGTTCTGCACCGGGATGGTGGCCAGGTAGGAATTCAGGCCGGCATTGACCAGGGCCGCGGTTGGCTGCAGCCGCGGCGGCAGGCTGCCCAGCGGCAGGCCCGGATCGCTGATGGCGCTGTTGGCGCGCACCCTGGCAAACCCGAGGTAAGGGGTCAGGTCCTTCAGGCGCACGCCGCCTCCCAGGTAGAGCGAGGTGGTCTGGCCCAGCAGGGTGTGGGTATGGGTGCGGCCGATCTCTGCGCTGATGAACCACTGGCCCGGGTCGTAATTCAGGCCGGCGCTGACCACGGCCACGCGCTTGTCCTCGATCGCATAGCGCTCGGCGATGGCCGCGCCCTGCGGGCCGAAAGCGCGCAGCGCCGTGAACACTTCGGTGCCGACGCCGGTGCTCAGCTTGCCGCTCAGGATCGAGGCGCGCCCGCTCAGGGCCCCGCGTTCGATGCTGTGCGAGAGCCCGGCGACGCCGCGCGCGCGCAGGCGCTTATTATCGGACAATTCGGTGTCGGTGCGGCCGTAGAACACCTGGGTGGCATGGCGCATCTCGCCTGCGCTCCAGCGCCAGGTGGCGTCGACGCCGTCGCTGCTCGACAGCGGCAGGGCGCCATAGACCTCGACCGGGGTGCGGACCCAGGGCAGGGTGTAGCCGACCTTGCGGTAGTCGGCGGCCAGGAATACCGGCAGCGCAATGCGGCCCACGCGCACGGCGAGGTCCGGGGTCAGCTGGTATTTCACGTTGGCCCATTCGACGCGCGGACGGTAGCTGCCGGTCATGCTTTGCTCGCTCACGAGCTGCACCACGCCCGACCAGCTGCCCTGGGAGACGTCGAGCTGGGCGCCGAGGCGGCTGTCCACGTCCGGGCTCCAGCGCTCGCTGGCGCCGGCGCCGGTCGCGCGCAGAATGGTCGAGGTGTAGTCGGCGGTGCGGGTGCTGGCGTGCACCGCGCCCAAGGTGCCGAAGCCGGAAAACTTCCAGCCCGGGCCGTCGGCCGCATGGGCGCCGGCGCCGAGCAGGCTGCAGGCGAGAATGCCGCCGCGTAGCACGGCCGGCAGGAAGGTGCCGTCATGGAGGATCTGGTTCGTCATCGTGTTCAAATAGCGGCCGGGCGACGCAGAGAGCTGTGAAAATGCGCGAGCGGAAGAACGCGACGCATCCGACTTTACCCAAGGGACTGGGTAAAGTCGAGATCTTTACATACTGCAATAAATCAAACTGACAAGGTTTGTTGTGAGATGGCAACGCGGTCTTCGCCCGCCATCCACAGGCGGTTTCCCCCCAGGTCGAGCCAGGTGAGGTAGAGCCGCAAGTCGAATTCGAGCTGATGGTATGCCGGCTCCATCCAGCAGCACAGTTTATAGAAGGCCTTGTCGTGGTCTTTTTCCTTCAGGTGCGCCAGTTCGTGTACCGCGATCATGCGCAGGAAGGGCAGCGGGGCATCGCGGAACACGCTGGCCACCCGGATCTCGTGCTTGGCCTTGAGCCGGCTGCCCTGGACCCGCGAGATGGCCGTGTGCAGCCCGAGCGCATGCTGCACCACGTGGATCTTGCTGTCGTAGGCGACCTTGGCGACCGGGTCGGCCTGGCGCAGGTAGTCGTCCTTCAGCTCTTGCACGTAGGCATAGAGCGCCTTGTCGGTACGGATGCCGTGGGCGTCCGGATAGCGCTGCAGGAGGGTCTCGCCGAGCTGCCCGGCGTCGACCAGCGCCGCGACCTGGGTGCGCAGCGTGTCGGGATAGGCCGTGAGATAGGGAAGCTTGTGCATAGGGGCCGCAATGTAACACGGCGTGTGCCGCTGCGGTCCGGAGCCACGGCGCCGGGCTGCGCGCCGTGGTATGGAAACATCGGTCAGGTGGAATGACCGCTGGAGGAGGGATGGAGCGGGCAGCCTAGCCGTCCTTGCCACCCTGGCGGTTGCCGGCATTTTTCGCCGCGGCCGCCGCGCGCTGGGCCGACTGCCGGCTTTCGCCGCCCTTGCGGCCGATGTCGGCCATGTGGGCGCGGTTGCGGCTCACGGCCTCGCCGCCTTTCTGGCCGGCGCGGCGCGCTTCTTCGGAATCGAACTCGTGGGCGGTGCCTTTCTGGTGCGCTGCCTGGCCGCCCTTGCTGGCGATTTCACGCTGCTGGTTCTGGTCCATCGCCGCGAAACCGCGCTTGGCCGGCGTGCCGCTGCCGGCACCGGCCTTCTGGACGCTGCCGGACTGATTGCCCGCGCCCTTTGCGTTCTCTTTACTCGTCGCCATGTCGCTCTCCTTGTCTGCCTGTGTGCTGTCGAAGTGGGAACCCGCGAGCGCGTGTATGGATGCGCTCGTGCCGTTTAGAGGCACGGGTGACGCCTTAGTTCCGTCGGCCTCGACCCGCGACCGTCCTGCTAGCGCGGCCGTGCGCGCCGTTCGCGCAGCTCGCCGAGGGCGCCGCGCAGCAGCCCGCGCGGTTCGGTGCCGTCGATGGCGGGCGGGGGCGAGGCCATGTTCATCTGCAGCTGGAGGCGGCGCGCGCGCAGGCGCTGGCCGAGCGTGACCTGGTCGACGCCGGCGCGCGCCAGGGCAGGGAACAACAGGGTTTCCTCCTGCGCGACGTGGTGCGCCACTTCTTCGGCCAGAACGGCGACGGTGGCATCGAAAAAATCGTCTTCGGGGAACAGGGTCTCCAACTGGAGGATGAGTTCGCGCGCGCTGTCGTGCTCGAGCTCCGCGTTGTCGAGCAGGTTGTCGTCGACGATCCCGCGCAGCGCCGGGTAGAACAGTTCTTCCTCGAGCGTGGCATGCAGCGAGAGTTCGTCGCACAGGTCGTCGACCAGGCGCTCGCGCCGCTCTTCTTCCTCGCCATCGAGCATGGCGAATGCGTGGAACATGGCGCGCACGCGCGCATGGTCGGCGCGCAGCTGGGCCAGGATGCCGTCGGGCGGCTCGGGCGCGCCTAGCGGATGCATGGCGCCTCCCGGCCGGCGCCTGGCCCGCGGACGGGTTCGGGGAATGGAATCATGGTCTCCTCGCATAAGGAATTTGACGCGCCGCGCGAAAGCGATATAGACGCGCCCCACGAGAACAAGTTTAGACCATCAACCCTGAATATGCGATAGATCAAAGGAAGGCCAGGTGGACTTGCCATCCCGGCCCGGCCTCGGCCTGCTCAGGCGTCGGCGACCTTCAGCACCAGCTTGCCCAGGTTCTTGCCTTCGAAGAGCATCAAGAGCGCTTCCGGGAAGCGCTCGAAGCCTTCCGTGACATGTTCATGGCTCTTGACGCTGCCTTCCCGCATCCAGCCGGAAAGCAGAGCCACGCCTTCGGCATAGCGCGGCGCGTAGTCGAACACCACCATGCCTTCCATGCGCGCCCGGTTCACCAGCAGCGACAGGTAGTTGGCCGGCCCCTTCACCTGCCCGGTGGCGTTGTACTGCGAGATCGCGCCGCAGATGACGATGCGCGCCTTCATGTTGATCCGGGTGAGCACCGCGTCCAGGATGTCGCCGCCGACGTTGTCGAAATAGACGTCCACGCCCTGCGGGCAGTGTTCCTTCAGCCCGGCGTGGACCGGGCCGGCCTTGTAGTCGATGCAGGCATCGAAGCCCAGCTGCTCGACCACGTAGCGGCATTTGTCTTCGCCGCCGGCGATGCCGACCACGCGGCAGCCCATCTTCTTCGCCACCTGGCCGACCGTCATGCCGACCGCGCCGGCCGCGCCCGAGACCACGACGGTGTCGCCGGCTTTCGGCTGGCCGACTTCGCGCAAACCGAAGAAGGCCGTCATGCCCGGCATGCCCAGCGTGTTGAGCCAGGCCGTGAGTGGGGCCAGGCCTGGATCGATTTTCGTGAACGCGGCGGTCTTGTCGTCGGCCGCGCCGGACCAGTAGCGCTGCACGCCGGTGCCGCCGACCACGTAGTCGCCCACGGCAAAGCGCGGCGACTTCGAGGCGACCACGATCCCGAGGCCGCCGGCGCGCATGACTTCGCCGATCGCCACCGGCCGGATATACGATTTACCTTCGTTCATCCAGCCGCGCATGGCCGGGTCGAGGGACAGGTACAGCACCTTGACGACGATCCCGCCATCGAGCGGCTCGGCCACCGCTTCTTCGTGGAACAGCCAGTCTTCGTTACGCGGCATGCCGAGCGGGCGGGCGGCCAGGCGAAACTGCTGGTTCGGCGGGAATGCGTTGGTCATGCTGGTCTCCTGATGGTGTTGGCAACGTGACTATACCTTCAAGATCGCGCCCGCGTGCGGCGCGTGCGACAATAGCAGGCTTACCCCAACCCGCATCCACGCACCATGGCTATCAAAGCAACCATCTACAAGGCCGACCTGTCGATTGCCGACATGGACCGCAACTACTACGGCGACCACACCCTGACCATCGCGCGCCACCCGTCCGAGACCGACGAACGCGTGATGATCCGCGTGCTGGCGTTTGCGCTGCATGCCGACCCGGCCCTGGCCTTTACCAAGGACCTGTTCGACGTCGAGGAACCGGCCCTGTGGCTGAAGGACCTGACCGGCGCCATCGACCTGTGGATCGAAGTCGGCCAGCCGGACGAGAAGCGCATCCTGAAGGCGGCAGGACGATCAAGCAAGGTCGTGGTGTACAGCTACAGCGCCACCAGCGACATCTGGTTCAAGGGCATCGCCAACAAGATCGACCGTGCCCGCAACGTCTCGGTGATCAACATCCCGAGCGAGACCAGCAGCCAGCTCGAAAAAATGGCGAAGCGCAACATGCAGCTGCAGTGCACGATCCAGGACAGCCAGATCTGGCTGACCGACGGCGTCGACACGGTGCTGGTCGAGCGCGAATACCTGCGCGGCTCGTTGTAGGCGATCGCAGTACTGCTATCATTTCCTCTTCCATTTACTCATCGGTGCCGCATATGACCCGACAGCTTCTTGCCCTGCTTGCGAGCAGCCTGATTTCCGCTTCCGCCTTTGCCCAGGTGAGCGTGCTCGACCCCTGGATCCGCGCTACCGTGCCGCAGCAGAAGGTCACCGGCGCCTTCATGCGGGTACAGTCGGCCGCGCCGTCGCGCCTGGTCGGCGTCCAGACCGAGGTGGCCGGCCGCGCCGAGCTGCACGAGATGGCGATGGACGGCCAGACCATGCGCATGCGCCGCGTGGAGTCGATCGAGCTGCCGGCCGGCAAGCAGGTGAACCTTGCCAGCGGCGGCTACCACGTCATGCTGATGGACCTGAAGCGCCAGGTGAAAGAGGGCGAGACCATCGCCGTCACCTTGACAGTGCAGGATGCGGCGGGCAAGCGCCAGGACGTGAAGGTGAACGTGCCGGTGAAGCCGCTGACGCATAGCGCGCACGCGGGGCATTAATCCAGACAACATGGCCGGCATATGCCGGCCATGTTGTTTTCGCGCCCGCTTACCGCGGCGCCGCCGCGATCCGGCGCGCATCGCCCGACCCCACCACCGACTTGCTGATGCGCGGATCGCCGTAATAATTGACGTCGCCCGAGCCGGCGATGGTCATGCTCAGTTCATGCCGTACCCACACGGTCGCTTCACCCGAACCGGCCACGCTGATGCTGGCGCTGTCCGACTGCACCCGCCCCATGTCCACCGTGCCCGAGCCGCCGATCGAAACCGACAGCTTGCGCGCATTGCCGCCCGCCGCCTTGAAGTCGCCGCTGCCGCCCAGGCTCACCGCTACCGATTCGCTCTCCAGGCTGCGCACGTTGATCTCGCCCGAGCCGCCCAGGTCGATGTCCAGGCGCGGCGCGCGCAGCACGTCGGCATCCACCGAACCGGAGCCGCCCAGCGCAAGGCGCTCGATCTGGCGCGCATGCACCACGATCTTGAGGTTGCGGGTCTTCAGGTTCAGGTTGCGCTTGGACGGGCGGATCTTCAGGGTGCCGTTCTCGACCACGGTTTCCACCAGCGGCAGCAGGTTGTCGTCGGTTTCGATGGTGACCGACTCCGTGTCGCCCAGGCGAAGTTCCAGCTTGCCCGGCACTTCGAAGGCCAGGCCGGTGAAATGCGAGACCTGGCGCTGCTGGCGCTTGATGCTGCCGCTGCCTTGCACTTGCTCGCCGCTCCAGGGCCATTCGGCGGCATAAGCAGGGGCGGTGGCGCAGGCTAGAAAGGCCACGAGGGCGCTGGCCAGGGCGACGGCGCGCAGGCCGGTCGCGGAAAGGGTGGTCTTGTTCATGGTAGTCTCCTCGGGAAGCGTTTGTCGATGTGGCCATCCTAGGCAAACGCCGGGCCTGGCGCATGCCCCATGCGACGAATTGCACAGCTTACGGCCCAGAATGCAAGGTGGCGGGACAGGCTGCTGACCGGTCACGCGCACTGCATGCCTATCCTGAACGGCCGGTTTGCACTAGAATCGTGCGCTTTTTGCCCCGGTTCCGTGCCGGAGGAAGCAAGCATGAACCTGATTCTCCTGGTAATGGCCTTCTGCGTCGGCGTCGCGATGTCGATCCAGGCTGCCGTCAATACCCAGTTGGCCTCGTCGATCGGCGCCAATTCCGTGGTCGCCGCCTTCGTATCCTTTGCCTGCGGCACCATCGTGCTGGGCGGCATGGCGCTGTCGCGCGGCGGCCTCGGCACCACTTTTGCTGCCCTGGCCGTCCAGCCGCCATGGAAGTTCGCAGGCGGCTTCCTGGGCGCCGCCTTCGTCTTCGGGACGGTGTTTTTGGCGCCGCGCATCGGCCTGCTCAGCCTGATCGTGCTGGTGATCGCCGGCCAGCTGATCACCTCGATGGCGATCGACCATTTCGGGCTGATCCAGATGGCGGCGAGGAAAGTATCGAGCGTCAAGATGCTGGGCGCCGGTATAGTGGCGCTGGGCGTGGCGGTGACCCTGTTCGGCGAGCGCATCGTTGCGAGTTTTGGACGCTAAGCCCCTCGCTGAAATTATTCTTTCACTTTTGCAATCTTTCGACGAGGCATGGTTCTATAATATCCGACACTAGTTAACCTTTTCCTAAGTGCCGGCCAGATGGAACATCACCAGTCCTCGCAGATCCCCACCCTCTCGTATATCGAGAACGAAGACCATCCGGTATTCGGCACCCTGGTCGAGCAGATCCTCCACCTGCTCAATTCGCGCCTGGTGTTCTCGGACATCATCATTCACCAGAACAGCCCGCTGATGCTGCGCCAGCCCAAGGGGCTGGTGGCGGTGACGGATTCGCCGATCACGAAGGAAGAGCTGGAAGAGTTCTTCGACGTAATCGAGCCGAACTGGAACGAGCGCATCCAGGTGCGGGCCTTCGACCGCTCGATCGACCTGCACACCGCGCGCATCCGCGCCAACTGCTTCTCCTTCCAGGGCAAGAAGCGCCTGGGCTGCGTGATCCGCCGCTTCCCGAAGGAGCCGGTGGCGCTGTCCGAGCTGGGCCTGTGGAAGGACGAGCAGGAATTCGCGCGCCTGAACAGCGGCCTGGTGCTCATCATCGGCGACACCTGCCAGGGCAAGTCGACCACCATCGCTTCGATGATCGACGAGATCAACAAGCACCGCTCGGGCCACATCATCACCATCGAAGACCCGGTCGAGACCCTGATCCCCCAGCGCAAATGCATCATCACCCAGCGCGAAGTGGGCGTGGACGGCGACGTCGAAAGCTATTACCTCGGCGCGCTCGACGCGCTGCGCGAGCGTCCGGACGTGATCGTGATCGGCGAGATCCGCGATGCCGAAACCGCCCAGGAAGCGCTGGCGCTGGCCGAATCCGGCCCGCTGGTGCTGGCCACGCTGCACGCGCGTTCCACGGAACTGGGCCTGCAGAAGATGCTGCGCCTGCTCGGCAACTCCGAAGCCCAGGCCCAGGCACTGGCGCACGCGCTGCGCGGCGTGCTGTGCCAGGCGCTGCTGCCATCGGTCGAAGGCAACCGCTACCACCTCGCCACCGAATGCCTGACGCCAAGCCCGGCGATCATGCGCATGCTGGAATCGGGCGACGTGGGCGGGATTCGCGCCCACATGAATGCGGGGCGCGATGCCGGCTGCCACACGATGAATGCCTCGCTCGAGCAGCTGCTGGCTTCGCACAAGGTGCGGGTCGAGGATGCGCGCAATGCCACGACCGACCGGGTGTCGTTCGCGGACATGGTCTAGCTAAACCGGCAGGATCACAAGGCCTGTTCCCACACCAGGCGCCATACCGGGCGCACGCGGTAGAGCGTCGTGCGCGTCAGCGCGCGCTCGCCTTCGTACACCAGCCGTTCGCTGTAGTTCCGCTGCAGCAGGCCAGACACCGACAGCCGCAGCCGCGAGCCGCTGCCGCGCTTCCATAATCCGTACAGGTCGAGCTGGCGCCGGACGCCATTGTCACTGAAGAGCAGGGCGCTCGAGCGGTAGGCAACCCGGCCGCGGTACGAATAACTGCCGCCGAGATCGACGCCGCTGGTTGTCGCGGCGTAGTCCATCCCGAGATTGCCGCTATGCGCGGCCTGGCCTTCGATGCGGTTGCCAGGGGCCGGCACGCTGTCGACACGCGACCAGTTGCGCGCCAGGTTGACGCGGGCCGTCAGTGCTCCGCGCGTGGCGCGTCCTTCGAACTCGATACCGCTCACGGTCGCGTCGCCCGCGTTGACCGGCATGGCGGTCCAGACGCCATCCCGCTGCTCGACCCGCGTGAGCGTGGTGTCGCGGATGCGCTTGTGGAAGGCGCTGATGCCGACCATGTCGCTTTTCCCCAGATAACGCTCCCAGGCCAGGTCGATCCCCAGCGCGAGTTCGGGGCGCAAGCCCGGATTGCCTTGCTGGTCGGGGTTGGTGGCGCTGTTGTTGTTGTCGACCGTATAGCGGCGCGGCATCAGCTGGATGATGTTCGGCGCCTTGTAGGTACGGCTCACGGCGAAACGGAACTGGTCGTGCGGCCCGGCATCATTGTCTGCCCGCTGGGGCTTGAACAGCGCCTGGAACACCGGGCTCCAGGCGCCGGCATCGACGTCGACCGGTGCATCGGCATTGCCTTCGCCACGGGTAGTCAGGTCTTCGCGACGCAGGCCTGCATAGGCGGACCAGCCCTCGGCGATATCCCATTCGTCCTGGATGAAGAAGGCGCTGCGCGCCACCGTGGCGCGATAGGCCTCGTCGCTGAGCAGCAGCACGGCGCCCCGGGCGTCGAGATGGCGCTCGCGGCGGTATTCGCTGCGCCCCTTGCGGCCGAATTCCCAGCCGGCGGCCAGCGCGTGGCTGCCCCACAGAGGGCGGCGCCAGCTGCCGCTGAAGGTCGATTCGCGCTCGATCGGGCCGGAGGCGACTTCATGAATCTCGAGCAGGCGGTCCTGCAGGTCCAGGCCGCGGTATTCGAACGCTGCGTCGCGCTTTGTGTAGAAGCCCGACAGTTTCATCGCCAGCCGGGCGCCGGTTTCAAACTTGCGCGTCCAGGCCAGGTCGGCATACGCGTTCAGCGGACGGGTTTCGTAGCGCTGGTCGGCGTGCGGAAACGCGGTCGGAGTGCCGGTTTCGGTGGTTTCATCCTCGCGCTTGGCATTGTCGATATGGCGTGTGCGCAGGTAGCCGTGCGAGGTGAGGGTGTCCGCCGCCGTTGGCTGCCAGGAGAGGCGCGGCGCCAGTTCCAGCAGGTCTTCCACCTGGTGGTCGGTCCATGCCGTGCGGCGCAGCAGCGCGGGATTGGCGCCTTCCTCCAGGGTGAGGGCGGCGATCGGGTTCACCTGGCGCTTGAAGGTGGCGCTGACCGAATACGCGAGGGTCTTGGTGCGGCCGCTGTGCTGGGCCACCAGCTGGGGCGCCGCATGACCTGCGGTGATGGCGCTGCCTGCCTTGATCTCGTTGCCACTGCCGCCCGTGGGCGTGCCGGCGCGCCGCAGGATCACGTTGATGGTGCCAGCCATCGCCTGGCCGCTGGTCTCGGCGGTGGCGGCGCGCTTGATCTCGATGCGGTCGACCAGGTCGGGGCTGATCGACTCGAGTGAAAAGCCGCCGGGCGCGGGCAGGCCGTTGAGCAGGATGGCCACATAGCCTGCGCCCATGCCGCGCATGCGCACCTCAGGCGCCTTGCCGGCGGTGGCGTCGACGGTAATGCCGGGCTGGCGCTTCAGGACCTCGGCCAGGCTGGCGTCGCCCTGGCGCAGCAGCTCGTCGCGGCCCACCACGATGCTGGTGGTGGTCGACAGTGCGCGCTGGTTGCCGGCGTCGGCCGTGACAACGACCTGCTGCATGGGAGTGGATTGGGCGGACGCACTGGCGTGCGCCGCCAGCAGCAGCGCGCAGGCGCTGCCGGTTCGGAAGGTTCGCATGGTGATTTAAGGAGTGGGTGAGGCGGGACTTGGCGCACCTGGGCTGCAGTGCTCGAGCTTCGTGTCGAACCATCCGCCAGGCCGGCAGGCGCCGGAAACCAGGGCGCGCACGCGTGCCACGCGGGTGTCGTAGGCCGCGCGCTGCTTGAGCGGATGGAAGCCGTTGGGCGCCTTGATCATGGCGACCAGGCCGATGAATTCGTCTAGCGTCGTGGCGTCCAGCGGCTTGCCCAGGTAGCTTTCGGCGGCCTGGGGCAGGCCCCTGATCTGCCGGCCTTCGTGGGTGCCCATGTAGACCTGGGACACGTAGAGCGCCAGTTGCTGCTCCTTCGGCAGCCGGGCATTGAGCACCACGGCCATCACGTCGCGCCCGAAATCGATCTTCTTGCAGCAATCGAACACGTTGCGGTAGAGCGTTTGCAGTGCGCCGGCGATTCCGGTGAACTGCGCGCCAACCAGGTAGACGTCGCGTGCGACGGCCGAGGAGATGGTCGCCAGGCCCTGGCCCGGCGCCAGGCTGACGCCGCGATGGGTGAGGAAGCTGGGGTCTTCCACCTGCGTCAGGATCGCTGTTTGCCTTGGCGAGAGCTGCGCAACAGGAGGGGCCCCCGCGCCTGCCATGGCTTCGTCGAAGCTCGCCCAGGCCCAGCCGGCGGCGATGGCGAGGTAGGCCAGCATGAAGGCCGGTAGCGCCAGCAGCAGTTTTTTCTTTGTCAGGGCAGGCATCGTTATCTCTTTTGGGATCCGTCGGCGGCGCTTCCAAGCAGGGCTTGCGGATCGATGCTGGCGCCGTGGCGCGAGACCTCGAAATGGAGATGGGGCCCGGTCACCTTGCCGGTCGCACCTGTCAGCGCGATCGGCTGGCCGGCATGCACCACGTCGCCGGTGCGCACGAGCCGCCCATCCAGGTGGGCATACAGGCTGCGGGTGCCGTCCGCGTGGTCGATGACGACGACCTTGCCGTAGCGCGCGCCACCCTCGTAGCGGTCGGTCGAGACGGCGACCCTGCCGCCGGCCGGCGCCATCACGGCCGTGCCGCGGGCAGCGCCCAGGTCGATGCCGCCATGCGGTTTGCCGCCCGGACGGTTGACGGAACCGAAGGCGCTGGTCACGCGCAGGTTTGCCAGGGGCGCCCGCCATGTCGTTGCGGCTCCTGCGGCTTGCGCACCGAGAGGCGGAACCGGCAGCGTGGCTGGCGCGGCCTGGTTCCACGCGAACCGGGGCTGCAGCAGCACGCTGGCGCCGCACAGGCCCGGTAACAGCAGCAAGGCGGCCATGCCGGCCCACGGCGCCTGCGCTGCCGGGTGGGCATCGCGGATCAGGCGGATTCGCTGGGCCACGGCCTGGCCACCGTGGAGGCCGAAGGCCAGCGAGGCCGGCCCCAATGCCTGCGGCAGCCCAGTGCTGGAGCGCAGCTGGACCGCCAGCTGCGCCAGCAGGGCGGCGGCATAGCTGCGGCGCTCGCTGCTCGGGCGGCCTGCCAGCACGGCGCGGTCGCAGCCGAGTTCCAGCGCCCACTGCAGGCGCTGCCGGAAGCCGTGCGCGGCAGGAACGAACCACAGGATCGCTTGCAGCCCGCTAGCTGCGTGCTGCCAAAGATGGTCAAGGCGGCGCAGGTGCGCCAGTTCATGCGCGACGATCAGTTCCTGCTGCGCCGGCGGCAAGGCGCGCATGTGGCGCGGCAGCAGCAGGACGGGGTCGAACAGGCCCGCCAGCATCGGCGACACCGGCGCATCGATTTCCAGCACCGCCGGCACGGGGCCTTGATGCCGTGCGAAAGCGGGATGGGAGCGCAGGGCAGGGCCGTCCAGGCGGTCGGCGAGGCCTGCCAGCGCACGTAGTTCGCGCCGGATGCGCTGCCAGCGCCATGCATGCCAGGCGCCGCCGGCGAGATAGGTGGCCAGCCAGAGCCAGGCGAGTGTCGGCAGCGTCTCGTCTGCAGACAGATCGTCGACGCCGCCCGGCAGCAGATCCATGACCGCGGATACGGGCATGTAAGACGCGAGGCCCGCGCCGGCAGGCTGCGGCGCGGCCGCGAACAGGCTCAGTTGCGAGGCGCCGGGAAGCAGTACCAGCACCAGCGTGACGGCGCCGGCCAGCAGTGCGATCAGCCAGGGGCTGCGCCGTGATTCGAGGCCCGGCCAGCGCCGGCGCGCCAGGTGCAGCAGCGCCCAGGCCAGGCTGGACGCGGCCAGGGTGGTGATGCTTGCCTGCAGGAAGAGCAAGGGAAAATGCGAGAGGGTCATGCTCGCTCCTTGGCGTCGGGCCAGTCATGCAGCAGCTGTTCCAGCTCGGCCAGCTCGGCGTGATTGACCAGCTTCGAGCCGGTGAACATATTGACCGGCAGCGGCGCGTCCATCTCCATGACGCGGCGCCCGAAATCGCGGGTGAAGGCGGCCAGGGTCTCGATCTTGTCCAGCGCCGCGGTGTAGACATTCACCCCGTGGACCGGCGCCAGGGTGACCATCTGTTTTTCCACCATCCGCTCGAGCGTCTTGCGGGTGGATGAGTACGACCACTGCAGCTCGGGCGCGGCCTGGTCGTGGAGTTCGCGGGCGGACAGGGGCTGTTGCCGCCAGAGGCATTTCAGCAGCGTCAGTTCGGTAACGGAAGGAATGGACACGATGGCCTCCTTTGTGACTGGTGACGCAATCATACGACAAGTGTCACACGCCGGCAAGACCCGTAGTGAACGAAGGGAGAATAGGCTATCGTTGCGCAATTCACTCCACGCCAGCGACCATGATCTCAGTCCAGCGGCACGCTGCGGTAACGATTCACGTCGGGGGTGGCCACCGGCGGAGCGGCGTTGCCCCAGCTGGCGCGCACATAGCTCAAGACGGCCGCCACCTGCGCATCGTTCAACTCGTGGCTGTAGGGCGGCATCCCGTACGGCCGCGGATTGCCCTTGGTCCCCGGCGGGAAGCCCCCATTGAGCACGATCCGGATCGCGTTCACGGCCGGCGTCAGCGTCACCGCGCGGTTGCCGGCCAGCGGCGGGTAGCCCGGCGCCTTGCCCTTGCCGTCCGCGCCGTGGCAGTCCACGCAATAGCTGCCGTACAGTCGCTTGCCTTCAGCCAGCAGCGGCTCATTCGGCCGCTCCACCTCGAGCTGTGCGGGCACGTCCTTCGAGGGCAGCGATTTCAGGTAGGTGGCCATCGCGCCCACGTCCTGCGCCGACAGGTGCTGCAGGCTGCGCGCCACCACTTCGGCCATCGGGCCGGTGGCCGTGCCGCGCGGCGAGACACCGGTCTGCAGCAGCGCGACGATGTGCTCCCGGTCCCAGTCTCCCAGTCCCGCTTCCGCGCCCGAGGTGAGGGAAGGCGCATACCAGCCGATGGTCGGGATCAAGCCGCCCGACAGCGTGTCGCCGGCCGCGCCCAGGCGGTTGCGGGTGCTGTGGCATGCGCTGCAATGGCCGAGGCCCTCGACCAGATAGGCGCCGCGGTTCCATTCGGCGCTGCGCGCAGGCGCAGGCGTGAAGGCCGCCGGCTTGAAGTAAAGCAGGCGCCAGCCGGCGAGCATGGCTTGCTGGTTGTAGGGGAACCCGAGTTCGTGCGGCGTGTTCGGCCGGCGCGTGGGCGGCAGGCTGCGCAGGTAGGCAAACAGCGCATCGGAATCGGGACGCGACACCTTGGTGTAGTTCGTGTAGGGGAAGGCCGGATAGAGCAGGCGGCCGTCGCGCGCCCTGCCATTGTGCAGGGCGCTCCAGAACTCGTCGGCGCTCCAGTTGCCGATGCCGGTCTCGCGGTCCGGTGTCAGGTTGGGTCCGTACAGGCGTCCAAAAGGCGTGTCCAGTGCGCGGCCACCCGCGTATTCCACGCCGCCGCGCACGGTGTGGCAGGCCACGCAGTCGCCGGCCCGCGCAAGGTAGGCGCCCCTGGCGATGTTGCCGGGCGTCGCGGCCCATGCGGCGGGCGAGGTGGAGGCAATGAATTCGTCGCGCGGCCAGGCGATGGCGACCGCCACCGCGGCAGCGGCGGCAAGCACGAAAAAGGCGATGCGCTTCTTCATGGCGCCTCCGGGGCGCTGCCGCAGGCAATCGGCAAGGGGCGCGCGACCGAGGCGACCGGGCGCGGGTCGCTCGGCACCGGCTGGGCGGCGAGCCAGCTGGATACCGCGGCGACGTCCTCGAACGAGAGGCGGGCAGTGATGGTCGCCATGCAGTCGGGCGTATGAGCGCGGCGCGCCTTGTTGCGCCAGGCGCCGAACTGCGCGTTGACGTAGTCGCGCGGCAGGCCAAGCAGGCCGGGGATGGCCGGTTCGACGCCGGTCAGGCGCTGGCCGTGGCAGGCCACGCAGGCCGGCAGCTTGCGCGCCGCGTCGCCGTCGAAGACAAGCTGGCGGCCGCGTTCGAGCGCTTGCGGCGTCGCGCTTGATGCCGCCGCGGCGTGCGCGCTCGGGGGCTGGGCCGCGTAGAAGCCGGCGATCTCGCGCAGGTAGGCGTCGGGCAGGTGGTCGACCAGGTAGGTCATGAGCGGGTACTGGCGCCGGCCTTCGCGGAAGTTCAGCAGCTGGTTGTACAGGTAGCCGGCCGGCTTGCCGCCTATGCGCGGGAAATACATGTCATTGACCGGATTGCCTCTGGCGTCGAGGCGCGCATGGCAAGCGGTGCAGGCGACCAGGCGCTGGGCCAGGGTGTCGGGCACTGCCTGGGGCGCGGCCTGGGCGGCGCAGGCGACCAGCGACAGTGCTGCGAACATGCGGGAAGCACTCATGGGTTCACCGATTGTGGAGATGCCGGGATGATAACGCGGATCAAGGCCCAGGGGCCCGCCCTTGCTATAATCGCAGCCCTTTGGCCAATGGGGTGCAGCATGGGTGTGAGCTATACGGAAGGCGTATTCAGGGACAAGAATCCCATCAAGCGCTGGCTCCAGCGCCAGCGGCTGGTCAGCGCCCTGGGCTTCACGCAGAAGGCGCGCGAAGCCGTCAGCTGCGTGCTCGATTTCGGCGCCGGCAGCGGGGAGCTGTGCAAGCACCTGGTCCACGCCTACCCGAACGCCACGATCATCTGCTACGAGCCCTGCTCGGACCTGCTGGAAGAGGCCAGGCGCGAACTGGCGGGCCTGCCGCGGATCGAGTTTTTCGCCTCTTTCGACGCGCTGCCGAAAGGGCAGGCCGATGTGCTGTTCTGCCTCGAGGTCTTCGAACACATCCCGCTGTCGATGCGCGCCAGATCGCTGGGCGAGGTCGACTCGCTCCTGACGCAGGATGCGGAAGTGGTGTTCGGGGTGCCGGTCGAAGTGGGTCTGCCGGCCCTGTACAAGGGCATGTTCCGCATGAGCCGGCGCTATGGCGCCTTCGACGCGCGTCCAAAAAACGTCTTGCTGGCGGCGCTCGGCATGCCGCCGAAAGAGCGCCCGGTCGGGATCCTGCCGCCCGACGTCGAGGTGCACAACGAGCACATGGGGTTCGATCACCGGGTGTTTCGCAAGGCGATCGCGGAGACGTTTTCGCTGGTAAAGGCGAGCGCCAGCCCGTTCCCGCTGCTGGGGACGGCGGTGAATCCGGAGGCGTATTTCGTGGTGAGAAAACGGGCGGTTTCGTAACCGTTAACCTGAAGACCGCCGCAGGCCGGTGCCTGATTCTTGCGCGCAGCTGTCAGCGCGCGCAAGCATGAGATAGTGGGTGTTCGACGAAATGGGGCCCGGCTTTCGCCGGGGCGACGGTCTTGAAGCTAGTGGCAGGAAATACAGGTGCGGAGAACGCAGCGCCCTCCGATCAACAGCACTGCCTTACTCCACCGGCCCCGCCTTCCACAAGCGGTATACCCGCAGCGCCACGTGCGCATCGTCGGCCGCGTACAGCACCTGCTTGTCGCTCAGCTGGGGCAGGGCCCAGTTGGTGGTGGTGATGCGGCGCGATTTTTGCAGCTTCTGGCCGAAGAAGCGCGCCACGGCGGTCTTGGCGCCCAGGGTATTGCGTTCGCCGCGGCGGCGCAGGGCGGTCGACAGGTCGAGCACGTTGTGCGTCTCGACGCCGAGCTTGGCGCGCAGGCGCTTGAGGTCGTCGCCCAGGCCGAAACCCACTTTCAGGATGGTCTCCGATTCCAGCACCGGTTTCAGCACCGTCAGTGCGGTCTGCGCGCTGGCCGCGCTGCCGATCTGGAACAAGTAGGCCAGTTCGCCGGTCGCGAGCTGCACCAGGTGCGGTCCGGTCGAGACTTCGCCCTTGGCGAAGGTGGGCTTGGATTCGGTGTCGAAGCCGATCGCGTCGGCCTGTGACAGCGCCGCCAGTGCGGCGGCGGCGTCCAGCGGCGTGCGCACCAGGCGCACGTCCGCCAGCCGGATGCCGTCATAGGGCGGCAGCAGCTCCGGGTCGACGTTCATCGACGCCGGCTCAGTTCTTGGAAAACTTGGAAGCAAGGGCTTTGAGCTTTTCCTGGCGTTGGCGGTTCGCTTCTTCTTCGGCAGCCGCTTCGCGTTCGGCCTTCTTGCGGTCGGCTTCCTTCTTGAAGCGCTGCTGCAGCAGCTCTTTCGCGTGCAGGCGGTGGGTGTCGGTCACTTCGGCGCCGGCGGCGCCGTCGAGGTCGAAGCGCACCTTGGCTTTTTCCATCGCGCGCAGGTAGCGCATCGAGCCGGTATGGATGCCGAGCGCGGCACGCATGATCTTGCGGTCCAGGCCGGGCATGCGCGTCAGCAGTTGCTTGTCGATGCCGATCGCCAGCGGCAGGCAGTCGCGGAAGGCCGGGAACGCTTGCTGGAGCTGCTTGAGCAGGGCGCGGGCCGAGCCCGGCTGGCCGGTGGCGGGAGCAGCGGCAGCGGCTGCGGCTGCGGCGTCGGTGGAAACGGCCTCGGCCACCGGTGCGGCGCCGGCCCCTGCGTCGGCCGAACCAGCTTGGTCCGCAGCATCCGCTGCCGGAGCGGCGGATGGCGAACTGGCCTCGGCAGGCAGGTCAGGGGTGGCGGGAGCGGTGGTATCGACGGACTCTGCAGCGGTAATGGTATTCATTGACTTCATGGTAAGAACGGGAATGCGAAGGATAGCACGGCGCCCGTGCGCCAGCGCGGCCGTATTGTACTTCTTCTATTAAACTTGCGGACTCAGCCACGGCCGGGCGGCGTGCAGGCGGAAAAACGTGTATGATCCGCCTCTTGCCTTGCGCACGGCTTGCGCCGTCGCAGGCCTGCCGGGAAGTCGACAGGCGGTGTCATATTCAACGCGGTGATATCCATTATGGGATATATCAATTATCACCAATTCTTGCAATACGGCATAATCTCGCTTCCCTCTATGTTCCCTGAACTATAGAAGCAAGCCCGTTAGATCCGACGGGCTTTTTTTCGTTTCGACATGCATGCCGTGATTTCAGACACCATTTTTTCCTTGCCCACTTGCTGCCACCTCCCATCGAATGTTGGCGGCCGAGGGGGATGCGTGCTTGAAGTCGGCCTGCCTTCCCTCAGCTAGGGCCACTTCCGTTCCCCGTATCCGACCCGCACGCGGGTCCCGCTGGATTATTACTTCGCAGGCCTTCCACCGGCCTCGACTGGAGAGAGTTTTACTATGAAAAACACCGCCAAGACACTGACACTGACCGCCAAAAAAGCGCCCGCCAAGGCAACGGCACAGCTGGCAGTGCCGAAAACCGCGACCTCCTACTTCCTCGAAACGGAAGCGGCGGCCAAGGTCACGGTGGTGAAAACCCGCTCGCGCCTGACGTCGGTCAAGGCCGCGCAGGACGCACCAGTCGACGAAGTCGCAGCACAGGTGGAAGCAGTCGACGTGCCGATGGAAGCCGTGGCTGAGGTGGCCCCGGCCGTCGAGGCAACGGCCGACTCGGCCGATGACTACGTGCCGGCCGCGGCGGCAACCCCGGCGGCGGCGCCCGTGATCGTGCGCAAGCGTACATCGAAACTGGCCGTTCTGAAAGCCGCTTCCGAGCCCGCCTCGGACTTGGCCCAGACCGAAGCGGCGCCGGCTGTCGACGCCGTGGCAACTCCGGTGGCGGCTGCCGAAGTTGTCGACGAGGCGCCGAAGGCCGTGCGCACCCGCCGCCGCACCGACGCGCCCGTGGTTGCGGCCCCGGCCACGGCAGTGGGCACGGTCAGCTCGACTACCGACGCCGCCAAGCTGGCGGCGATCGACACCACCGGCTACCTGCTGCCGCAGGTCAAGGTGCCGGGCCGTCGCGGCCGCAAGCCGAGCGAGTTCGTGCCGGAAAACGACGAAGTCGCCGCACTCAACACCATCGAGCGCTCGGAACTGAAGGCCGCATCGAAGCTGCGCGAGCGCCGTGCCAAGGGCCTGCCGGGCGCGGTCGTGGCCGGCTTCTCGGAAGCGGAACTGGAAAAGCGCCGCACCCAGCTGAAGAACCTGATCAACATGGGCAAGGAGCGCGGCTACCTGACCCACGCCCAGATCAACGACCAGCTGCCGGAAAACATCGTCGACCCGGAAGCGATCGAAGGCATCATCGCCACCTTCAACGACATGGGCATCGCGATCTACGAGCGCGCCCCGGAAGCGGAAATGATGCTGCTGTCGGACAACGTGCCGACCGCGACCAGCGAAGACGAAGTCGAAGCGGCCGCCGCCACGGCGCTGTCGACCGTCGACTCGGACTTCGGCCGCACCACCGACCCGGTCCGCATGTACATGCGTGAAATGGGCGCCGTGTCGCTGCTGACGCGCGAAGGCGAGATCGAGATCGCCAAGCGCATCGAAGATGGCCTCAAGGACATGGTCCAGGCAATTTCCGCCTGCCCGACCACGATCTCGGAAATCATCGCGCTGTCGCACAAGATCGCCGCCGACGACATGAAGATCGACGACGTGGTGGACGGCTTCGTCGACCACAACGCCTCGGCGCCTGCCCCTGCGCCGGCGCCGGCCAGCGGCGCTTCGCGTGCCGGTGACGACGAGGAAGAAGAAGAGGAAGAAGTCGAGGAAGAGGAAGAAGACGGCGCCGTCGGCGGCGGCGCGGCCGGCTACTCGACCGAGCAGCTTGTCCAACTGCGCAAGAGCGCGCTGGAAAAGTTCGCACTGATCGAAAAGCAGTTCGACCGCATGGGCCATGCCTTCAAGACCGTCGGCTACGGCTCGGATGAATACGAAGAGGCGCAGGCCATCATCTCGACCGAGCTGCTGGGCATCCGCTTCACCGCCAAGATCGTGGAAAAGCTGTGCGACACGCTGCGCCACCAGATGGACGAAGTGCGTGCTATCGAGCGCGCCGTGCTGGACATCTGCGTGAACCGCTGCGGCATGCCGCGCGCCCACTTCATCAAGGTTTTCCCGGGCAACGAAACCGATCTGCAATGGGGCGACCGCGAAGTCGATTGCGCCTACCCGTACAGCGCCGTGCTCAGCCGTAATCTGCCGGCCATCAAGGAACTGCAGCAGCGCATGATCGACCTGCAGGCGCGCGTGGCGCTGCCGCTGGCCGACCTGCGCAAGATCAACAAGCAGATGGCGGCGGGCGAGAAGCGCGCACGCCAGGCCAAGCGCGAAATGACCGTGGCCAATTTGCGCCTGGTGATCTCGATCGCGAAGAAATACATCAACCGCGGTCTGCAATTCCTCGACCTGATCCAGGAAGGCAATATCGGCCTGCTGAAGGCCGTGGACAAGTTCGAATACCGCCGCGGCTACAAGTTCTCGACCTATGCGACCTGGTGGATCCGCCAGGCGATCACGCGTTCGATCGCCGACATGGCCCGCACCATCCGCGTGCCGGTGCACATGATCGAGACGATCAACAAGATGAACCGCATTTCGCGCCAGATCATGCAGGAAACCGGCAGCGAGCCGGACCTGCCGACCCTGGCCCTGAAGATGGAAATGCCAGAGAACAAAGTTCGCGAGATCATGAAGATCGCGAAAGAGCCAATTTCGATGGAAACCCCGATGGGCGAGGACGGCGATTCGCAACTGGGCGACTTCATCGAAGACAACACCACGCTGGCTCCGCTGGACGCCGCGCTGCACGCGTCGATGCGCAACGTGATCAAGGAAGTGCTGGACTCGCTGACCCCGCGCGAAGCCAAGGTGCTGCGCATGCGCTACGGCGTCGAGATGTCGAACGACCACACGCTGGAAGAAGTCGGCAAGCAGTTCGACGTCACCCGCGAGCGGATTCGCCAGATCGAAGCCAAGGCCATGAGCAAGCTGCGCCAGCCGTCGCGTTCGGACAAGCTCAAGACCTTCCTGCACAACCACTAAGAGTTTTGCCAGTTGGTAAAAAAAACCGCCCCGTCAATGACCGGGCGGTTTTTTTTCGCCTGATGCAGTCCATCAACAACGCTTCGTTTGTTTCTTGCAAACGATGCGACAAGCATATGTTGACGCCGGCGGATTAAACAAACGATTATTCTTCAAAGCAACTTTAATCGATCCGCGGCATCCAGTGCCATCCCCGTCTCTTTGGAATCCCATGAAGCATTTCGCCATCCTCACCGCGCTCGGCCTGTGCGCCACTCCCGCCATCCACGCCCAGGACCGGATCGCCACCGACCGTCCCGATTTCGTTGAATCCAGCAATGTCGTCGGCAACAGCCGGCTGCAGGTGGAAACCAGCCTGCTGCTCGAGCGCGACCGCAGCGGCGCTGCGCGCGATCGCATTGTGTCGACGCCGACCCTGCTGCGCTATGGCATCGGCTAGACGTTTGAGCTGCGCGCCGAAACCGATGGCCGCATTGTCAACCACCATACCGAAGGCGGCCAGCGCAGCACCGAGGCCGGTTATGCCGACACCTCGCTCGGCGTGAAATGGCATGCCATGGATGCGGCCGGCAGCCTGCCGTCGGTCGGGGTGCTGCTGCACGCCGACCTCGACAGCGGCTCGCGCGCCTTCCGCGGCCAGGGCCTGCGCCCGTCGCTGCGCGTGGTGGGCGAGTGGGAACTGCCGAACGACTTGTCGCTGGGCGTCATGCCCGGCATTGGCATCGAGCGCGGCGACACCGGCCGCTACCGCTATGGCATCCTCGGCGTGGTGCTCGGCAAATCGATCAACGAGCGCCTGCGTGGCTTCGTCGAAGTGGCGATGCCGCAGATCGCCCGCAGCATGGATGGCGGCATCCAGGCCAGCTTCGATGCCGGCGGCGCTTACCTCCTGTCCGATACCGTCCAGCTCGACGCGATGGTCTCGCGCGGCCTGAACAGCCGTACCCCCGACCTGGCCTTCACCGTGGGCCTGTCCTTCAAACTTTAAGAGCACGTGATGAAACTGAGCATCAAGCACCAGCTGCGCCTGTCCTACCTCGTCACGCTGGTCTTTTGCAGCGTGGTCGGCCTGATCGGCTACCTGTCCGTGCAGTCGCTCGACCGCTCGATGGATGCCGTCAGCGTCAACGGCGCAGCCCTGCGCGACCAGATGCAGGCCGACATGATGCACGACGCGCTGCGCGCCGACGTGCTCGCGGCTTTGATGGCCGCCACCCTGGAAGAACAGGCGGCCGCCAGGCGCGACGCCGACGAGCATGCCGCCACTTTCGGCAGGACGCTCGCCGCGCTCGACGCCCATGCCACCAATGCCGCCGTCAAGGCGGCTGTCGACAAGGTGCGTCCGGACGTCGCCGCCTACCTGAAAAGCGCCGCCGCCATCGTGGCCCAGGCCGGCGCCGACCAGGCCGCCGCGCGCCAGGCCTTCGGCGGCTTCATGGATGGCTTCCGCAAGCTCGAAGGCACCATGGGCGCCCTGAGCGAATTGATCGAGAAGGATTCGGACGCCGTGCGCGCCGAAGGCGATGCCGTGGTCACCTCGGCCTCGCTGCGCATCCAGCTCACCGCGCTGGCGTCCATGGTCGCCACCATTGCGATGGGCTACTTCCTGATCCGCGGCATTGTGCGCCCGCTCGAGCAGGCCGTGGTGTTTGCCGACCGTATCGCCCGCGGCGACCTCGGAGGTGACGAAGGCACGGTGGCGGAAAGCGACCGTACCGAAACGGCACGCCTGCGCCGCGCGCTCGACGCGATGCGCGCCAGCCTGCACGGGATCGTCAGCGCCGTGCGCGACGGCACCGATTCCATCGGCACCGCCTCGCAGGAAATCGCCGCCGGCAACCTCGACCTGTCGCGCCGCACCGAAACCCAGGCCGGCTCGCTGGAAGAAACCGCGTCCTCGATGGAAGAACTGACCGCCACCGTGCGCCAGAATGCCGACAACGCGCGCCAGGCCAGCCAGCTGGCTGCGTCGGCCACCGAGGTTGCGACCCGCGGCGGCGCCGTGGTGAACCAGGTGGTGCAGACCATGGGCGCCATCGACCAGGCGTCGCGCAAGATCGGCGACATCATCGGCGTCATCGAAGGCATCGCCTTCCAGACCAATATCCTGGCGCTGAACGCTGCGGTGGAAGCGGCGCGCGCGGGCGAGCAGGGCAGGGGCTTCGCGGTGGTCGCCAGCGAGGTGCGCGCATTGGCGCAGCGCTCCAATTCCGCCGCCAGGGAAATCAAGGTCCTGATCGACTCCACGAGCAGTACGGTGGGCGAGGGCAACCGCCTGGTCGGCCAGGCTGGCGGCACGATGAGCGAGGTCGTCGCAGGCGTGCAGCGCGTGAGCGACATCATGTCCGAGATCAGCGCCGCCAGCCGCGAGCAGGAGGCGGGCATCGGGCAGGTCAACCAGGCCATCGGCGAGATTGACGCCGCCACGCAGCAAAATGCCGCGCTGGTGGAGCAAGCCGCCGCCGCGGCGGAGTCGCTCCAGGTACAGGCCGAGAAGCTGGCCGAGCTGGTGGGCGTGTTCAACCTGGGCGCTGCGAAGACTTCGGCCGCGCGCCGTCCGGTGGCATCAAGGGCGCCGGCGCTCGCACTGCGCTGAGATTTTCCAGCGACACCAGCTTTCTCCAGTCTTTCGCCCGGCAAGGGGTAACCGGATGCCGCCATGCATCCGGGTTATGCCGCACAACCTGAAATTCATTGGTTGTCAAAATTGCTCGGGCGTACTCTTTTTTGCGGATGGCAATACGTCGGTGCTTGGAGAGGCGCCGTGCATTGCCACTAGCGCGCCGCCAGCGTTATCGGCTGCCTGGGCGTTCACTCAACCCGCAAAAAATTCACAACATGAAAAAACTTTTGCTTGCAGCGGCAGCCGCGATGCTCGTCGCTTCCGTTTCCCACGCCGACGCCCAGTCGATCAGTCCCAAGCGCGAGATGCGCGGCGTGTGGATCAGTACCCACCTGAGCCTGGACTGGCCGAACCGCACCCAGACCCCGGCGCAGCAGCAGGCGGCCCTGAAGGCGATCCTCGACCACAACAAGGCCACCGGCATGAACGCCGCCTTCCTGCAGGTGCGCAGCCAGGCCGACGCCATGTACCCGAGCAGCTACGAACCGTGGTCCTACTACCTGACCAATAACCAGGGCAGCGCGCCGTCGCCAAGCTGGGATCCGCTGGACTTCGCGATTCAAGAGACGCGCAAGCGCGGCATGGAATTCCACGCCTGGATCAACCCCTACCGCGCTGTGGCCACCGTCGCCAACCAGGGCAATACGGCGCAGTATGCGGCCAGCCACGTCTCGCGCACGCATCCGGAATGGATGCTGACGGTCGGCACCGTGAAGATCCTGAACCCGGGCCTGCCGGCAGTGCGCGACCACGTGGTGAACGTCATCATGGAGATCGTCAACCGCTACGACGTCGACGGCATCCACTTCGACGACTATTTCTACCCGGCCGGCACCACGGGCGACGACGAGGCCTACAACCTTGATCCGCGCGGCTTCCCGAATACGACGGCGGGCCGCGCCGACTGGCGCCGCGACAACATCAACCTCTTGATCGCGCGCGTGAACGACAGCATCCGCGCCGTGAAGCCGTGGGTGAAGTTCGGCGTCTCGCCTTCGGGCATCTACCGCAGCAGCCTTGATCCCGCGATCGGCTCGCCGACTTCGAGCGGCGCCTCGCAGCACTACACCAGCATGTTCGCCGACAGCCGCAAGTGGATCCAGCAGGGCTGGGTCGACTACCTGGTGCCGCAGGTCTACTGGTATATCGGCCAGACGGGTTCGGACTACAAGCTCCTGGTGCCGTGGTGGAACGACAATGCCTACGAGCGCCACATGTACATCGGCCTGGCCGACTACAAGATGAACACCGCCGGCTGGCTTGACCCCAACCAGATCAACAACCAGATCGCGCTGAACCGAGCACAGGCGAATGTCTCGGGCCAGGTCCACTTCCGCCACGCCTTCCTGCAGGGCGACCTGCTGGGCTACCGCAGCTCGCTCAAAAACAGCACCTATGCGCGCCCGGCGCTGCCGCCGGTGATGGGCTGGAAGGGCTTGCAGGCGCCCGGCGCCCCATCAAGCCTTGGCGCGAGCAGCAGCAATGGCGCGCTGCAGCTTGCCTGGGCGCCGGCCCCCGGCAGCGCGGACGAATTCGAAAAGACCCGCAAATACGCCATCTACCGCTCGCAGCAGCGCGAGATGGACCTGGAATCCCCGGCCAACCTGCTGGGCGTGACCGATACCGCCACCACGACCTTCCTTGATGCCACGGCGAATGGCCAGTATTACTACTACACGGTGACGGCCCTGAACCGCCTGAGCGTGGAGAGCCCGCGCGCCAACACGGTCAGCAACGACTTCGAGGCGCCCGTCGTTCGTACCCGCGATGTCAGCGTGACGCTGGCTGGCGGCACGGCCTCGGTCACGCCGGCGCAACTCGACGGCGGCACGAGCGACAACTGGGGCGTGGAGTCGCTCAGCGCATCGCGCACCAGTTTCTCCTGCCTTGACATCGGCGCGCAGAAGGTGACACTCACTGCCATCGACAAGGGCGGCAACAGCGCCAGCGACGAGGCGATGGTCACGGTGCAGGGCCACGTGCCGCAGCCGTCGATCAGCGTGCTGCCGGCAGAAGGGGAGGCGGCCGGCCTGCCGCCGAATACGATCACGCTGGGGTATGGGCCGCAGAGCGTGCAGCTCACGGCGAGCGATGCGGGCGGGTCGTCCAGCTTTACCTGGAGCCCGGCGGGCGGCCTGTCGTCGACGACCGGCGCGGTGACGACCTTCGCGCCGACTGGCGCCGGCGTCTTCAGCTTCACCGCGCAGGCAGCCAGCCCAGAAGGCTGCTTCGCCGCCGCCACCGTGACGGTCCCGGTGATCGACGCGCGCTGCGGCGAGGACAAGGTGCTGGTGTGCCACAAGACCGGCAGCGGCAGCAATCCGTCGAACGCCGTGTGCGTGTCGTCGAATGCGGTGAAGGCGCACCTGAAGAAGGGGAGTGTGCTGGGGGCGTGCGCGGGGTGATAGGAGTTCGCGGAGAGCCACGCACGTGGCGAGCTACGTGCGTCGTTCATGCCGCTAACTTGAAGACCGTCGCCCCGGCGAAGGCCGGAGTCATTGCCGCCAGTGGCGGCAATGACGGTTTCAAGTGCAGTGGATGAAAGGGCGGTAACGATCAGCCGGTATTGCGCAACCCCGCCGCCACCCCGTTGATCGACAAATGTATCCCCCGGTGCACCCGCGGGTCCTCGTTGTCCCCAAGCGAGCGGCGGCGGTGGATCAGTTCCACCTGCAGGTGGTTCAGCGGATCGAGGTAGGCAAACCGGTTCTGGATCGAGCGCGCCAGCAGCGGGTTGCCGGCCAGCCGTTCGCTGGAGCCGGTGATCGACTCCAGGCAGCGCAGGGTCTCGCCATGCTCGGCCGTGATGCGGCGGAAGATCCGCTCGCGCAGTCCCACGTCCGCCACCAGTTCGGCATAGCGCGAGGCGATCGCCAGGTCGGTCTTGGCCAGCACCATGTCCATGTTCGACAGCAGGGTCGCGAAGAAGGGCCACTCCTGGTACATCGCGCGCAGCTGATCGAGGCGTCCCGCGCGAACAGCCGGGTCGCCGTCCGCCAGCCAGCCGCTGACGGCCGCGCCGAAGCCGAACCAGCCCGGCAGCAGCAGGCGGCACTGGCCCCAGGAGAAGCCCCAGGGAATCGCGCGCAGGTCCTCGATGCGGCGGGTCGACTTGCGCGAGGCCGGGCGCGAGCCCAGGTTCAGTTCCGCGATCTCGGCGATCGGGGTAGCGGCAAAGAAGTAGTCGGTGAAGCCCGGGGTCTCGTAGACCAGGTTGCGGTAGGCGCGGTAGGCGCGCTCGGACAGCTCGGCCATCACGGCTTCGAACTGTGACAGGCGCGCGTTGGTCGCGTCGTCCGCGGCGCGCGGGCTCAGGCTCGCCTCCAGGGTGGCCGCCACCAGGAGCTCCAGGTTGCGCCGGCCGATCTCGGCGTTCGAGAATTTCGAGGCGATGATCTCGCCCTGTTCGGTCAGGCGGATCTGGCCATTCACGGTGCCGGGCGGCTGGGCGCGGATCGCGTCGTAGCTCGGGCCGCCGCCGCGTCCGACGGTGCCGCCGCGGCCGTGGAACAGGCGCAGCTTCACGTTCTTGGCGGCGAACACGTCGACCAGTTTCAGCTCGGCCTGGTACAGCTCCCAGTTCGAGGTCAGGAAGCCGCCATCCTTGTTCGAGTCCGAATAGCCCAGCATGACTTCCTGCAGGCGGCCCTGCTTCTCGATCACGCTGTCCACCAGCGGCAGCGACATCCATTCGTCCATGATGCCGCTAGCGCGCTGCAGGTCGGGGATGGTCTCGAACAGCGGGATCACCATCACGTCGCAGCCGCCAGTGGCGGGGCGCAGCAGGCCGGTTTCCTTTTGCAGCAGCAGCACTTCCAGCAAGTCCGACACGGTCTCGGTGTGCGAGATGATGTAGTTGCGGATCGCGCGGCTGCCGTAGCGCAGGCGGATCTCGCGCGCGGTGCGCAGGATCGCCAGCTCGGAATTGGTCTCTTCCGAATAGTCCTCGAAGGCCGAGTACAGGGGGCGCGGCTGGGTCAGTTCGGCCAACAGCAGGGCGATCTTGCGCTCTTCCGGCAGGGCCGCGTAGTCGCTTTCGGCGCCGGCCCGCGCGAACAGCTCGGCCAGCACGCGTTCGTGCACGTCCGAGCTCTGGCGCATGTCGAGCGAAGCCAGGTGGAAGCCGAAGATGCGCGCGGCGCGCATCAATCCGGCCAGGCGTGGCTGGATCAGCACGGCGCCGTGGTTGCCGCGCAGCGAATCGGCCAGCACCTCGAGGTCGGCCGCGAACAAGCCGGCGTCGAGGTAGGGCGGGGCGTGGCCGACTTCCTTGCGCAGGATGTGGTCGACGCCGAGCTCGCGCGCGGTGGCGGCCAGGCGGGCATAGATGCCGATCAGGGCGCGGCGGTAAGGCTCGTCGCTGCGGTGGGGCGAGGCGTCGGTCGAGGAATCGGCCAGGGCCTGCATGCTTCGGGTGACCTCGACCATCAGGGTCGAGATCGACAGCTCCGCGCCGAGCGCGTGCACTTCTTCCAGGTAGAAGTCGAGGATGGTGGTGGACTGGCGCACCAGCGCGTGGCGCATGGTGTCGGCATTGACGTTCGGGTTGCCGTCGCGGTCGCCGCCGATCCAGCTGCCCATCTGCAGGTAGAGGGCGTCGCCCAGCCCGGACTTGCCGCTGCGCTCCTCGCCCTCGTACTTGGCGGCGATCTCGGCTTCGATGTCGTCGTACAGCGCCGGCACTTCGCGCAGGAAGGTGATGCGGTAATAGGACAGGGCGTTGTCGATCTCGTCGGCCACGGTCAGCTTGGAATAGCGCAGCATGCGGGTCTGCCACAGCGTGGCGATGCGCGCATGCAGCAGCTGGCCGTTGCGCTGCAGTTCCTTGGGCGTCAGGCCGCGGTCGCGTTCGGCCAGCAGGCGGGCGATGTCGTGCTCTGCATCGAGGATGCTCTTGCGCTGCACTTCGGTCGGGTGGGCGGTGAGCACCGGCGAGATCAGGGCATCCTTGAAAAAGCCCTCGACCAGGTCTTGCGGCACGCCGGCCTCAACCAGCTTGCCCAGGGCAAAGCCGACGCTGCCCTGCTGGGCGCTGGACCCCTTGAGCATGTGGGCGCGGCGGCGGCGGATGTGGTGCTGGTCTTCGGCGATGTTGGCCAGGTGAGAAAAGTACGAGAAGGCGCGCACCACCGAGATGGTCTGGTCGCGCGTGAGCCTGGAGAGCAGGGTAGTGAGTTCCCGGCCGGCCTCGGCGTCGTCTTCGCGGCGGAAGCGCACGGCGGTCTGGCGGATGGTCTCGACCACCTCGAACACCTCAATGCCTTCCTGGTCGCGCAGCACGTCGCCGAGCAGGCGGCCAAGGAGGCGGATGTCTTCTTTCAGCGGCGCGTCCTTGTCAGGGGAAGGCGCGCCAGGGGGAACTGATTCAGCAGGATTATCCATATCGACCACATGTAAATTGATTGTGCCATGGCGGTTGGCCATCGTCTGCAAGAGGGCCCATGCTAAAATTTATGATCTTATGCAAGGGCCAGGTACCGGCATCGTCCTGGTAGGCCAGATGACAGTGAAAGAATCCGTGTTGAATGCAACCCAAACGGCGCAGGGAGCGCCCGCGAAGCTGATTATCGCATCCCGCGAGAGCCGCCTGGCCATGTGGCAGGCCGAATACGTGCGTGCCCGTCTCGCCGAATTATATCCGCAGTGTAGTGTCGAAATTCTCGGAATGACAACACGGGGCGACCAGATCCTGGACCGCGCGCTGTCCAAGGTCGGCGGCAAGGGCCTGTTCGTCAAGGAACTCGAAGTGGCGATGGCCGAAGGCCGCGCCGACCTGGCCGTGCATTCGCTCAAGGACGTGCCGATGGACCTGCCGGAAGGCTTCGAGCTGGCCGCCGTGCTCGAGCGTGAAGACCCGCGCGACGCGTTTGTGTCGAACGACTACGCCAGCCTGGCCGAGCTGCCGGCAGGCAGCATTGTCGGCACCAGCAGCCTGCGCCGCCAGGCCCTGATCGCGGCGCGCTACCCGCAGCTCGTCATCAAGCCGCTGCGCGGCAACCTCGACACCCGCCTGGGCAAGCTCGATCGCGGCGAGTATGCCGCGATCATCCTGGCGGCGGCCGGCCTCAAGCGCCTCGGCCTGCCCGAGCGCATCCGCGCCGTGCTCGAACCGGAAGACAGCCTGCCGGCGGCCGGGCAGGGCGCGATGGCGATCGAAATCCTCGGCGCTGCGCGCAGCGACGGCGTTGACTTGCGCGCGGTCCTTGCCCCGCTGAACCATGACGCCACCGCGCGGGCGGTCGCGGCCGAGCGCAAGGTGTCGAAGATTTTCGGCGGCAGCTGCCAGATCCCGCTGGCCGCCTTCGCCACCGTCGAAGGCAGCACCATGCGCCTGCGCGCCATGGTCGCCACGCCCGACGGCCTGCGCACCGCCCGCGCCGAAGTCGCCGGCTCGTGGGAGCATCCTGAATTCCTCGGCGAGCAGGTCTCGATCCTGCTCGAAGACCAGGACGCGCATGCGATCCTGGAAGCCTGCAAGCAGTCGGCCGACGCGGCCGACGCCGCTGCGCTTGACGCGGCGTCCACCGCCGGCCAGGATGCCTGAGCGGCTGGTCGTCATCACCCGGCCGCGCGCCCAGGCCGATGCGCTGGCGCAGGCCGTGGCAAGCACGGGCCGCAAGCCGGTCGTGCTGCCGCTGCTCGAGATCGCGCCTTTGGCCGACCAATCGACGCTGCGCGCCGCGCTGGCGGGACTGAGCGACTACGACCTGGTGGCCTTCGTGTCGCCGAACGCGGTCGATGCCGCGTTCGCCCACCTGGAGGCCTGGCCCGCCGGGGTCGCGATCGGCGTGGTCGGCGAAGGCAGCCGCGCGGCGCTCGCGCGCCATGGCGTCACGCTGGAGAACGCCGTCATCCATTGCCCGCCGGACCCCGCCAACAGCGATTCCGAGCGCCTGCTGGCCAGCCTCGACCTGGCCCAACTGGCAGGCCGGCGCGTGCTGATCGTGCGCGGGGAGAGCGGGCGCGAGCTGATGGCCGATACCCTGCGCGCCGCCGGGGCCCGGGTCGAGACGGTCGCCGCCTACCGCCGTACGGTGCCGGCCCTTGACGATGCACTGGCCCGGCAGTTGTCCGCCTTGCTGGCCGGGCCAAACGACTGGATAATCACGAGTTCGGAAGCCTTGCGCGGACTGGCCGCGCTGGTGGAGGAACTCGATCCCCCGGCCGGGATGGCGCGCCTGCACGCGCAGCACCTGGTCGTGCCCCATGCCCGCATCGCCGAAACGGCGCGTGCCCTGGGGTGCAGCCGCATCACGCTCACCGGATCTGGCGACGCACGCTTACTTGCCGCGATACAATCACAAGAATGAACGACTTACCTGACAATCCAGAAATCCTCCCGCCGGCCGGCAACGTGGTCCAGAAGGCGCCAATGCGCCCGTCGCAGGCCCAGGGCCTGCTGCACACCCTGCAGCGTCCGCTGCCGGCGGCGGTCGCCATCCTCGCCGTGCTGCTGGCCCTGCAGACCTGGAGCTCGCACAGCCGCATCAATTCATTGCGCAAGGACATGGCGCTGAGCCTGCAGAAGGGCAATGCCATGAATGCGGAAACCGCGGCGCTGGCGCGCGACGTGTCCGACACCGCGAAAGAACTGCAGGTCAAGGTTGGCGTGCTGGAAAGCCGCCAGTCCGAAGCCCAGACCCAGACCCTGGCGCTCGAGCAGCTCTACCAGGACCTGTCGAAGAACCGCGACGAATGGGCGCTGGCCGAGATCGAACAGGTGCTCACCACCGCCAGCCAGCAGCTGCAGCTGGCCGGGAACGTGCAGGGCGCGCTGATCGCGCTGCAGAATGCCGACCGCTCGCTGTCGCGCTCGGACAAGCCGCAATTCCTTAACATCCGCCGTGCCATCGGCGCCGACATCGAGCGTCTGAAGGCGATGCCGGCGGTCGACCTGGCCGGCGTGGCCCTGCGCCTGGACAGCGTGATCGCCCACGTCGACACGCTGCCGATGCTGTCGGACGAAAAGCCGCTGCTGCCGGCTGCCCCGGTGCGCAGCACCCGCAGCAAGGAGGCCCCGCCCGAGTCGCTGACCCTGGTCCAGCGCGTGACCCAGACCTGGCGCAACTGGAGCCAGGAGATGTGGGACGACGTGCGCCAGCTGGTGCGCGTGCGCAGCGTCGACACGCCGGAAGCGCTGATGCTCTCGCCGAGCGAAGCCTTCTTCGTGCGCGAGAACCTCAAGCTGCGCCTGCTCAACGCGCGCCTGGCCCTGCTGTCGCGTAACGAGGCGGCCTTCCGCGATGACCTCAACAGCGCGCAGGACATCATGCTCAAGTATTTCGACACCCGCGCGCGGGTCACCCAGTCGGCGCAAAGCGCGCTGCGCCAGGTGCAGGCCAACAACCTGACCATCGAGATGCCGACCCTGTCCGACAGCCTGAACGCGGTGCGCAATTACAAGGCGAAGGGCTGAGATGCGGCTTCTTCTCTGGTTAGTCGCCCTGATGGCCACCGCCATCGGCATCGCCGTGACGGCGCGCTTCAATCCGGGCAACGTGGTGCTGTTCTACCCGCCGCACCGGCTCGACATGTCGCTGAATCTGTTCGTGGTACTGCTGGCCCTGCTGTTCCTGGTCATGTACGGCTTGGTGCGCGCGCTCAACGCCACCCGCAAGATGCCGCAGCGGGTGGCCGCCTACCGCCAGCGCAAGCGCGAGCGCGAAGGCAACAAGGGCTTGCGCGACGCGCTCAAGGCCCTGTTCGAGGGCCGCTTCGGCCATGCCGAAAAAGCCGCCATGCGCGCCGCCGAGCTGCCGGAAAACACCGGCCTGGCCGCCCTGATCGGCGCCCGGGCCGCGCATCGCATGCGCGAGCCTGCCCGGCGCGACGCCTGGCTGGCCGGCGTCGCCCACGACAACGGCCTGAAGGTTGCGCGCCTGATGACGGTCACCGAACTGCTGGTCGACGACCACCAGCCGGAAGCCGCGCTGGAAGCGGTGGCCGAACTCACTGCCAGCGGCCAGCGCCACATCCACGCGCTGCAATGGTCGATGAAAGCCAACCAGCAGGCCCGCAACTGGCCGGAAGTGCTGCGCCTGGTGCGCATCCTGGACAAGCGCAAGGCCCTGCACCCGGCGCTGTCCACGCGCTTGCGCGAGATGGCCTACGAGGCCCTGCTGGGCGCCGGGGGCCATGACGCCGAATCGATCCGCCGCGTCTGGGCCGGCGTGCCCGCGCTGGACCGCACCGTGCCGTATATCGCGGCGCGCGCGGCCGGCGCCTTCAATGCGCGCGGCCTGCACGACGAGGCGCGCGCCATCGCCGAAGATGCGCTGCGCGCCAACTGGGACGACCGCGTGGTGCGCGCCTACCGCGAAGCGGCTGGCCCGGCCGGCTCCCCGACCCTCCTGACCCAGATCGAGCATTGCGAAACCTGGCTCAAGGAACGCCCGCGCGACGCCGAGCTGGCCCTGACCCTGGGCTCGCTCTGCCTCAAGCAGAAGCTGTGGGGCAAGGCCCAGCGCCACCTGGAAGGCGCGCTGTCCGACGCCACCGAGGCGCCGATGGTGCGCGAGGCACACCTGAAGCTGGCGCAGATGCATGAGGCGCTGGGGCAGGAAGCCGAAGCGGCGAATCATTATCGGCAGTGCGCGCTGGCCAGTATTCTCTGATCCGGTATCGCTGCCCGCCCTCCCGACGCGACACCGGCATGTCTGTTTCGCTATAATGTCAAACTTTCACCGAATCCCAGCAACCAAGGAATATCCATGAGCCTGAATAACGTCCCTGCCGGCAAAGACGTGCCGAACGACTTCAACGTCATCATCGAAATCCCGATGAACGCCGACCCGGTCAAGTACGAGGTCGACAAGGACAGCGGCGCGATCTTCGTCGACCGCTTCATGGGTACCGCCATGCATTACCCGTGCAACTACGGCTATGTGCCGCAGACCATCGCCGACGACGGCGACCCGTGCGACGTGCTGGTCATCACCCCGTTCCCGCTGCCGCCGGGCGTGGTGGTGCGTTGCCGCGCGCTGGGCGTGCTGAAGATGACCGATGACGGCGGCGGCGACGCCAAGGTGATCGCGGTGCCGCTCGAGAAGGTGCTGCCGATGTACAAGAAGATCCAGTCGCTGGACGACGTGGAAGAGCTGCGCCTGCAGCAGATCCAGCACTTCTTCGAGCACTATAAAGACCTGGAGCCGGGCAAGTGGGTCAAGATCGAAGGCTGGGCCGACAAGGAAGCCGCACAGGCCGAGATCGTCGCCGGCGTTGCAGCGTTCAAGAACAAGGCCCAGGCGTAAGCTAACCGGGTCGTGGAAAAGCCGGCGCCCCTCGTGGGGACGCCGGCTTTTTTTCGCCTGCGCTCAAGCAGGGCTACCAGCCGATGTCTTCCAGCAGCGGGAAGGTCAGGTCGCGCGGCGGCGTCACCGCGTGCTCCAGGTCGGAGTTGAGGGACGGCTCCATCAGCTGGTTCGGCTTGGCTTCGGTGCTGTAGTGCGACACCGAGGAGCCGGGCGAATAGATGCTGGGCGTGTACATCAGGATCCTCTGCTTCGCGTCGGTGCCGGCCAGCCGGGTCGGGTCCAGGCCCAGGGTAGCGATCACGCCGGACTTGCTGCGCGAACGCTGCTGCAGCGCGGCCTTGATCGCGACGCCATCGGACAGGGTGATGCGCACCGACGGAATCGTGATCGCAGGATCGTCGCCGCTCAGGCCGATGACGTCGCCCGCCACGTTGTCCACCACCACCATGGCAATGGCGCCGGCATCCTGCACATTGCGCGCCTTGGTCACGAAGTCGCAGGCGCCGCGATCGACCAGGGCGACGTTGTTGCGCACCGCCAGCGCATTGGTGGCGTTCAGCGGCGTGCAGGCCAGGCCGGCGCCGCCGGGCTGGTCGACCACCGGCATCAGCTGGCCGCTCACGGGCGTGCTTCCCAGCGGGGGGCCGAAGGACGCATCGCCCACGTAATAGTCGCCACGCGCGGAGCCGGCATTCGCCCCGCCGATATCCAGGTTCGAGCGGGGCGCCAGCACCTGGGGCACGTTGACGTTCACGTTCGGGCCGTCCCACGACACGCCACGCCAGGTGATGGCCGATGCCGCGCGCTGGGCATTGGTCAACGTAACCCAGGGCATGTTGCGGCGGTTGTCCACCAGGTGGTAGTCCCAGACCGAGGGGATTCCGAGGAAGAGCTCGCCGGTCTCGTCGTCGGTGAGCGACAGGAAGCCGAGCCCGTGGGCGATTTCGTGCAGCAGCACCGTCACGAGGTCGATCTGGTCGCCGGCCCTGTTGTCCAGCCCCAGGTAGAACGGGGAGCCCGGCAGGCAGTCGGGGAACAGGCCGAGCCGCGAGTTGAAGCGGGCGACGATGTGCGGGTCGGTCGGCGCGGTCAGGTCTTCGCCGGCCAGCTTGGAGGCGAGCGCGTTCACATACCAGGTGCCGGCGCGCGGCGCGTTGGGGAAGTCGGACCAGACTTCGGTCGGACCGGCCGAGCCCAGCACCGCGCCGCCGGCATTGCAGGCCAGCGGCACAAAGGCCGCGCCGACCCGGATCGTCACGCTGCTGTCGAGCGTCGCGCCCCAGACGCCGGCGGCATGGCGGAAGGCGGTCAAGCGCTGCTCGCCCAGCGTGGTGCCGGTATTGCCGCCGACCGGCGCGGCCGGGGTCGGGTCGTTGAAGCCCACGCCCGGCGCGTTCAGGTTGACGATGACGATGTCGGCAGCGGCCTGGACGGCGCTGCTGCCTGCCAGCGTCATGGCCAGGGTGGATGCCAATACTGCCGCCATGCGGCGCAGGGACTTAACGGCTTTCATGGCGCTGCTCCTCTGGCTTGGTGGCGGGGGCCGGCTTGGCGAGCGACTTCTCGGCAGCATGCTGGCCGTGCACGCAGTCTTGAGACAGCTTCCCGTTGCCGTCGCGGGTCACGACCGAGTACACCATGTGGCGCTCGCCGAGGCGCACCGAACGCCGCCCGCCGGGGCCGACGACCATCTTGGGCGGGGTTGCGGCGGCGGCTGCGGCGGCCGGGCTGGGGCGCGGCTGCAGGGCGCGGGCTTCGGCAGGGGTGGGGGCGCGCAACTGGCCGGTGGCGGCGTCGCGCACGACCACCATCCCTTGCTCGGCGGAAGGGGCCGGGGCGGCCTGCTGGAAGGCGCAAGCCGGCAGCGCCAGCGCGGCCAGCGGCAGGAGGAGCATCAGTTTACAGCGGGACATGGCGTTCTCCTGGAAACGATTGTTTGCGCAGCCGGCGGGCAGTTACCCCGACGGCGCCGAGACCGGCGAGCAGCATCAGCCAGGACGAAGGCTCCGGCACCGCGGTGACGACCCGGACGGCATCGATGCCGACATAGTCGAGCGTGGCGGCGTCGCCGAGGTAGCGGAACGCAAAGCGTCCTTCACCCTGGACATCCAGGTTCGTGGTCCATCGCGCCCAATCGCTGGGAAACGTCAGGTTGCCGCCGATGGTGAGCAGCAGCGTGTCGAAGCCGTCGGCGCTGGTATTGCTGCCCAGGCTGAAGCGCACCTCGAGCTGGTCGAAGAAGCCCGGCTCGCCGCTGTGGTTGGTATAGAAGGACAGCGTGGTCAGGCCGTTCAGCGTGAGGGTCGGGGTGATCAGCCAGTTGTCGACCACGCCCATGCCGTTCTGGGCGTTCAGGTAGTTGGCGGCGATATAGGCGTTGTCCGGTCCGTTATACGAGGTGAATACGTCGGGATTGCCCTGGAACCAGCCGGTCCCCGGCGGGACGCTGCGATTGATCTGCGCCCAGTCCGACAGGTTCGCGACATTGCGGAAGCCTTCGTTGAGCACGACCAGGTCGGCAGCGTGACCGGGCAGCGGCGCCGTGGCAGCCGCGGCAAGCAGCGCCGCACCCGAGAGCGAAGTAAGTCGTTTCATGATTCCCCTTTCAAGCAAGCCAGAAGGATGGCGGTCCGCTCGCGCTGGCTGACGACGAGGCCATAGTTGCCTTTATGGTATGGGCAAGAAGATAAGAAATATTGACGCATATTCAATATTCCGGGGTGAGCGCTGAGTGCGGCTCAAGGGAGGGGAAGGTAGGAAATCTCGGGGGAAATAAAACGGCCTCCGCGAGGGGAGGCCGTGGGGTGCTGCGGAAAAAATCAGGTTCCCGCCTTCGCGGGAACGACGTACGGACGGTGCGGGCCAAAAACAGGTTTCATAGTCGCTAACGGAAAAACCGTCGTTCCCGCGGGAACAATGCCACTGGCATTATTCCTCCCAAGTTCAACGAGCAGCCACCAAGTTATTTCTTTTGCCGCGCCAGATGACCGCGCAAGCGCATCTTCCCCACGATCCCGATCGGGAAGAAGTAGATCGAAAGGATGAACAGCACGCCCAGCCACAGCATCCAGCGGTCCGGGTGCAACGCGGCCGCGAGGAAGGGCACGCCTTCGAGCGCGCTTGAACCCGCGCCCATCAGCTCCTTCAGGTAATTCTGCGCAATGATGAACAGCGCCGCGCCGACCACCGCGCCGTACATGGTCCCCATGCCGCCGATGACGACGATCAGCAGAATGTCGGTCATCACCTCGAAGCCGAGCGACGTCTTGGGACCCACGTAGCGCAGCCACAGCGCCATCAGCGCGCCGGCCAGCGCCGCCACCAGCGCGGCCAGGCAGTTGGCCCAGATGCGGTAGACCATTGTGCGGTAGCCCAGCGCCTCGGCGCGGAACTCGTTCTCGCGAATTGCCTGCAGCACCCGCCCGAATGGCGAATTCACCAGGCGCAGCAGGAAAAGGAAGAGCAGCAGGCAGCCGAAGAACACCAGGTAGTAGCTGAGCAGCTTGCCGTCGATCGAGCGCCCGAACACCTCGTTTTCCATGAGCGTGAAGCCCGGCGTGAGCACCTCCGGCACGCTGAAGGTGACGCCGTCTTCGCCGCCGGTGAAGTCCGACAGTTGCGAGGCCAGCACGGCAAACGAGGAAGCAACAGCCAGCGTGATCATGGCGTAGAAGATGGCGCGCACGCGCAGCGCGAACAGGCCGACCACCAGGGCGAGGGCCAGCGCCACCACCAGCGCGATCGCCAGCCCGCCGAGGGCCGCGCCCCAGGTCGCGTCATCGACGCGCGCCAGTCCGAGGCCGATGCCGTAGGCGCCGATCCCGTAGAACATCGTGTGGGCGAACGAGACGATGCCGGTATAGCCGAGCAGCAGGTCGTAGGAGGCCACCAGCACGATGTAGACGCAGATCGTGGCGGCGGTGTTGAGCGGACGTGCGCCCGAGGTCAGGAAGGGCGCGAAGGCCAGTCCCAGCAAGATAAGCAGCAGGACGCCGGTGAGGACGCGGCTGCGCGGCAGGTCGCCGGAAAGAAGTCGATGCAGCATGGAGTCAGCTCCGCATTTTCGAGTACAGGCCGCTAGGTCGCCACAGCAGGATCGCGATCATCAGGATGATGTTCGAGACCAGGGCGACCTTCGGGGCCAGGAAACCGGCATAGTTGGCAACGAGCGCCATGAGCAGGGCGCCGATGAAGCAGCCGCCCACCGAACCCAGGCCGCCGATGATGATGACGATGAAGATCATCACCATGATCTCGCCGCCCATCGCCGCATTCAGGGTTTCCTTGTACAGGCCCCAGAGCACGCCGCCCAGCCCGGCCAGCGCCGAACCCGCCGCGAACACGGCCACGAACAGGCGGCGGATGCGGTAGCCGAGGCTTTCCACCATTTCGCCGTTCTCCACGCCCGCGCGGATCAACAGGCCGATCTTGGTGCGGTTCAGGGTCAGGAACATCCCCACGAACACCACCAGACCGACCAGGACCGCGACCAGACGATACTTCTCGATAGCGGCGTCGCCCAGGAAGATGGCGCCGCGCAGTGCGGCCGGCAGCGGCAGGGCGATGGTTTCCGCGCCCCAGATCACGTGGATCAGCTGTTCGGCCACGATCATGCCGCCCATGGTGATCAGGATCTGCTTGAGGTGCTGGCCGTAGACAGGCTTGATGATGATGCGCTCGAAGGCCCAGCCCATCAGGCCGGTGACCACCATCGCCAGCGTGACCGCCAGCGCCAGCACGCCCAGGTTGATCATTAGCGAATCCATCTCGAGCCAGCCGCGCATCGGGATCAGGACCATGGTCGCGGCAAAGGCGCCGACCGACACGAAGGCGCCGTGGCCGAAGTTCAGCACGCTCATCAGGCCGAAGACGAGGGTCAGGCCGCTGGCCATGATGAAGATCATCATGCCCATCGCCAGGCCGGCGACGGTGAGGGTGATCCAGGTGGGGACGCTGCCCACCAGCGGCAGGGTCAAGAGCATCAAGGCCGGCACCAGCAGCAGCGGCGCGAGGTCGCGCGGCGCGCTGGGCAGCGGCGTGTCCTTGACGGCAAGGGGTAAGGTGGCGCTCATTGGTTTGTTCCTATTGGTGGGAGTCGAGCGACAGGCCGAGCAGGCGCTGTTGCAGCTCATCGTTGTTCGCCAGTTCATCCATCGAACCGGCATGCACGACGCGGCCGTCGTCCATCACGCTGACGGTGTCGCCCAGCGAGCGGACGAAATTGAAATTCTGCTCGACCAGAAGGATGGTGGTGTCGGTTTCCCTGAGCTCGCGGAAGGCGGCGATCAGGCTCTGGATGATGCTTGGTGCCAGGCCCTTGGTCGGCTCGTCCACCAGCAGGAGCTTTCTCGGCTCGACGATCGCGCGGGCGATCGCCACCATCTGCTTCTGGCCGCCAGAGAGGTTACCCGCCGGGTAGTTCCAGAATTTCTTGAGGGCCGGGAAGAAGCCGCAGATCCAGTCGACACGGGCCTGGTCCAGCGGCCCGCTGCGCGCGGCGAGGTATAGATTTTCGCGCACCGTCAGGTCGGAGAATACCGCCATGCTTTCCGGGACATAGGCGATACCCAGGCGGGCGATGTCGGGCGTGGCCATCTTGGTGATGTCGCGGCCATCGAAGATGATCGAGCCGGCGCTGGCCTTCCACAGGCCCATGATGGTGCGCAGGGTGGTGGTCTTGCCGGCGCCGTTACGGCCCAGCAGGACCGACAGGCCGCCGCGCGGGACCGCGAGGTCCACGCCCTGCAGGATGTGGTATTGGCCGATGTGGGTGTGCACGCCCGCCATCGTCAGCAGCGGGTTCGCTGCGCTGTCAGGTTCAAGCATGTTCGGTTTCGGGTGTTCCAAGATAGGCTTCCTGTACGATCTTCGATTGCATGACCTCAAGCGGATTGCCGTCCGCGACAAGGCTGCCGTTGTGCAGCACGATGATGCGGTCGGCGAGCGCGCGCACCACGTCCATCTTGTGCTCGACCAGCAGCACGGTCTTGTTGCGCTCCGCCTTGACCGACTGGATCAGGTCGAGCACCACCGGCACCTCGTCCACGCTCATGCCGGCGGTCGGCTCGTCGAACATCATGATGGAGGGTTCGAGCGCCAGCAGGATCGCCACTTCCAGCTTGCGCTGGTCGCCGTGCGAGAGCGTGCCGACGAAGGCATCGCGGCGGCCGATCAAGGCCACGCGCTCGAGGTAATGCTCGGCGCGCGCGATCAGCTCCTTATGGCTGGACCAGATCGAAAAGAAGTTCAGGCCCATGCCGGCGCGGCTTTGCACCGCCAGGCGCACGTTCTCGATCACCGTCAGGTTCGGGAACAGGTTGGTGAGCTGGAAGGCGCGGCCCACGCCCAGCCGGGTGCGCCTGGCCGCGCCCGCGCGCGTGATGTCCTGGCCATTCACCAGTACCTGGCCGGAGGTGGCGGGCAGCTGGCCCGACACCAGGTTGAAATAGGTGGTCTTGCCGGCGCCGTTCGGGCCGACGATGACCGTGAGCGTGCCGGGATAGAAGTCGGCCGTGACCGCGTTTACCGCGACGTGGCCGCCGAAACGGATGGTCAGGTCGCGGGTCGACAAGGAGGCCTGCTGCGTGCTGGTACCAGTCATGTCAGCGCTTGTTCCGTACCGGCAGCGGCAATTCGGAGGCCGGGATCTCGCGCACCAGTTCCAGCAGGTCCCACTCGTTCTTCTGGTCCTTCTTGATGCGGAAGTGGTACATCGGCTGGATCGCCTGGTGGTCTTCCTTGCGGAAGCTCATCTTGCCCTTCGGGGTGTCGAAGCTCAAGCCTTCCATCGCCGCGACCATGTCGTCGCCGTTCTTCGCGTTCGGGGCCTTGAGCAGGGCGGCGTGGACGGCGCCGGCCGCCGCCATGCCGCCCGCCGTGAACATATCGGGCGGCATTTTGTAGCGCTTGGTATGTTCGGCCACCAGCCAGTCGTTCATCTTGTTCTTCGGGAAGGCGTAGTAGTAATAGATGGTGCCCTGGGTGCCCGCATACTGCTTCCAGGTCTTCATCACCGGCAGGATGTTGCCGCCGGGGGCGAGCGTGATGCCGTAGCGTTCCGGCTTCATGTCGGCGATCTTGTTCAGCGGATTCGGACCGGCCCAGACGATTTGCAGGATGCGCGGCTGCGGCTTGTCTTTCAGGGCGTCGAACAGGCGCTGCGCCGAGGCGGTGAAATCGGTGGTGGTGGCCGGCGCGTATTCCTCGTGGATCACCCTGGCCTTGCTGCCGGTGGTGGCCAGGGCCTCCTTGCCGGCCTTGATGGCATCGCGCCCGAACGCATAGTCTTGCGCCAGGAAGCCCACGCTGCCACTTTTCAGGGTGCTGGCCGCGGCCAGCGCATCCTGCATCGAGCTGCGCGCGGTGCGGAAGACGTATTTGTTCCATTTGTCGCCGGTGATCGCGTCGGCCACGGCCGGCTCCACGATCAGTACCTTCTTGTATTCCTTTGCCACCGGCAGCATGGCGATCGCCGAGCCGGACGAGGAGGTTCCGACCGCGATGTCGACCTTGTCGTCGCCATAGGCTTCGGCCAGCAAAGTGCGGCCGAGGTCAGGTTTGCTCTGGTCGTCCTTGACGAGGACCTTGATCTTGCGCCCATTGATGGTCATGGTGCCACCCGTGAGGTATTCCAGGCCCATCATGAAACCCGTCTCGGTTTCCTTGGCATAGGCTTCGAGGGGGCCGGTCTTTCCGGCGATGAGGGCGATCTTCAAGTCCTTGCCCTGGGCGAGCGCGCCGGGGGCGGCGGTGGCCGCGAAGGCAGCCAGCATGGCGGCGGAAAGGGGTTTGATCAGGTGTTTCATGGAGTCTCCTTCTGTGTTTCTCAGGGTACCTTGGCCAGGAATTGGCGGATGGCGTCCAGCGCTGCAGGCTCGGTGAGCATGGGCGCGTGGCCGACGTCGGGTACTTCGGCATACTGCAATTCGGGGGCCGCCTTGCGCATCCAGCTGGCCTGTTCGGGTTCGACCAGGTCGGACAGCGCGCCGCGCACCAGGAGGGTAGGGCGGCGCCGTGCCAGGCGGCGGAACGCCATGCGCGCCGCCAGCGAGGTCGGGCGCAGCTTGCCCGTCTGGATCGCCGTGGCGATATTCGGATCGTAACGCAGGGCCAGCTGTCCGTCATCCTTCTGTTCAAACGCGCGGCGCGCCCATTTGCCCCATTCCTCGTCGCTGTTGGCGGGGAAGGCGCAGGCATTGATGTCGCGCAGGTAGGCCGCGGCATCGTCCCACGAAGCGAGCGTGCCGCAGCGGCCCGCATAGCCGGCGATGCGCTCCAGGCCGCGCAGCGACATGACGGGACCGATGTCGTTGATGATGGCGGCCGCGATCAGGTCGAGGTGGCGCGCCGCCAGGGTCATGGTGATCAGGCCGCCCATCGAGGTGCCGACGAAGACGGCGCGGGCGATCCCGAGGTCGTTCATCAGCTTGACGATATCGCCGGCATAGACCAACGGGTTGTAGTTGTCCGGATTGGGGTCGCGCGCCGAATTGCCGCGGCCGCGCACGTCGACCGCGATGGTGCGGCGGCCCATGCGGGCCAGCTCGGGGGCCAGCTCGTCGAAGTCGGCCGAATTGCGGGTCAGGCCGTGGATGCAGATGGCCGGCAGCCGCGCAGGCCCGCCCGTGGCCGGATAATCGCGCGCATACAGCGCCAGCCCGTCGCTGCTGGTGTAGCTGATTGGTGTGAAGGTGGACACGCTGGCTTATCCTGTAAGTCGGTCGGAATGCGGTGGTTCAGGTAAAAACAGGCCGCAACCGCCCCGGCCGGCGCGCTTTTCCGTGGAAAAGGCGCCAGCCAGGCGGTGCTGCCTGATGAAACGGAAAGCTTAGAAGCGGTAGTCGAGCGTGGCCGATACCTGGCGCGGGTTGCCGTAGAACGCGGTCAGGGTGCCCTCGTTGCCAAGGGTCGGGAACAGGTAGCCGCCGGTCTTGTAGTGTTTGTCGCCCAGGTTCTTGCCGTGCAGGCCGACACGGACCTTGCCATCCAGGCGGGTCCAGACGATGGAGGCGTCATACAGCTTGTACGATTCCTGGTCGATCAGCGACGCGGTCTCGAACTGGGCGGTGGCGCCCTTGTGCGAGGCGCTGCCGATCAGCGAGAGCTTGCCGTCCCGGCCCATGATCGGCATCGGGATGTCGTAGTTGGCGCGCAGGTTGGCCGAGTTCTTCGGCGTGTTCTGGAACTTGCGCGCGCCGGCCACGTTCACGCCGGCCGCGAAGTATTCCTTGTACTCGGCATCGATGTAGCTGTACATGCCGGCGACCATGAAGTTCGAGGTGATGTTCGCCACCGCTTCCAGCTCCAGGCCCTTGATCTTGGCCTTGCCGGCATTGGTGGTCACGCCGGCGAAGCTGTCGTCGCGGCCGTCGCCGTTGGTGTCGATCGCCACCGAACCCGGGATCTGCACGTCCTGGTAATCGCTGTAGAACACCGCGGCGTTGGTCGTGATGCGCCCGCCGTTGAAGGCTGACTTCAGGCCCAGCTCATAGGTTTCGATGGTTTCCGGCGAATAGCCGGCGCGCGCCACGGCCAGCGGGATGCGGGTGCCGACCACGTTCAGGCGCGGGTCGAAGCCGCCGCCCTTGAAGCCTTCCGAATACGAGGCGTAGACGTTGTGGTCCGGGTTGATCTTGTAGTTCAGGGCGATGCGCGGGGTGAACTTCTTGTCCTTGCGGCTCAGGACGCCGCCACGCAGGTCGGTATCGGTGCGGAACAGGACCGCGCTGGTGTTGCCCAGCCCTGGCGTGCCGTTCGCGCCCAGGTAGATCTGGCGCAGCACTTCGGCGTCGCGCTGGTCGATAGTATAGCGTCCGCCCAGCGACAGGCTCAGGCCGTCGGCCAGCTGATAGCTGCCGTCGGCATAGATGGCCCAGGCCTTGGTGTCGACGTCGCCGCTGGTGAAGGTCGAGGTCGGGACGGCGCCGGCCAGGATGGTGTCGAACTTGTTGAAGGCATTCGCATCGATGTAGTAGATGCCGGCCACGCCCTGCACCCGGTCGCCCGTATAGGTCAGGTTGAATTCCTGGCTGAACTGCTTGTTGGTGTACAGGGCCGGCACGTGGAAGTCGGTCACGCCCAGCGAATCGAAGTCGATCGGGGCGTACGACTTGTCCTTGCGCGAGGCGGTGATCGATTTGATCGACCACGCGTTGTTGATGGTGTATTCGACGGTGGCCGAGACGCCGTGCGCCTTGACTTCCTGGTCCTGGCCGAGCGCCTTCATCAGGTTGGCGCGGGTGTCAAAGACATTGCCCAGGATCGGCGCGCGGCTGGTGCGGCCGACGATCAGGCGGTGGCCGTTCTTCGGGCTCGAATCGTCCTGGGTGGCGTCGCCCGCGATGCGGATGAACAGGTCCGGGGTCGGGGTGAATTCGGCCGACAGGCGCGCTGCGGTCACGTCCTTGTCGTAGCTCTCGCCGCCGGTGGTCAGGTTCTTGCCGAAGCCGTCGCGCTTGAAACGCGCGAAGGTGCCGCCGATGCGGGCGGTGTCGGACACCGGGGTGCTGACGGTGGCGACGATTTCCTTCTGGCCGTATTGGCCGATGGTGCCGCGCAGGCGGGCGTCGGTTTGCGGGGCCAGCTTGCGGGTCACGTACTTGACGGCGCCGCCGATGGTGTTGCGGCCGTACAGCGTGCCTTGCGGGCCGCGCAGCACTTCGATGCGCTCGACGTCATAGATGTCGGCCACGGCGGCCTGAGGACGCGCCAGGTAGATGTCGTCGATATAGATGCCGACGCCGGCTTCGAAGCCGGCCAGCGGGTCGGCCTGGCCGACGCCGCGGATGAAGGCGGTCAGGGTCGAATTGGTCGCGCGCGAGGCCTTCAGGGTGGTGTTCGGCAGGGATGTTGCCAGGGCCGTGATGTCCGGCGTCGCCACTTTCGAGAGCTGGTCGGCACTGAAGGCGGTGACGGAGACCGGCACGTCCTGCAGGGTTTCTTCGCGGCGGCGGGCAGTCACGACCACCCGGTTCACGCCGCCTTCGTTGGCATTGGCGACCGGCGCCGCGCCGCCGGTTTCCTGGGCGTGGACGTTGGCACCGCCCGAAAGGACGAGTACCGCGATCGCGGATTGAATGGCAGGGTTCAGCAGCTTCATTTTGTTCTTGGTCAGACGCATCGATGTCTCCTAATTTTTGATAGCGGCATGCGTTCAGGTTGTCGCATGCCGAGCAGTGTGCCTCGGTTGAGTTTGGTTAGATAGTCACCAATCGCCCACCCCTGTGTGCAAAATTGCACAGGGGTCTGCACCACCGCTGTGCACGCATGCGCCGGGCATCCTTGGGGCGAGCGGCAGGGGCAGCGGCGGACCACGCACGTTTTATGCGCGGTGGCAGGATCGATGCGACAAATGATTGCAGGGGGAATGTGCACTGGTGCACAATATAAGATCTTGATAATGAACAAGTGACTCAATGAATACGCTGCCCGAGTGGACCGACCTGCGTTTCTTCCTGGAGCTGGCGCGCGCCGGCACCTTGTCCGGAGCCTCGCGCCGGCTGGAAGTGGAGCACACCACGGTGGCGCGCCGCATCGACCGGCTCGAGTCCCAGCTCGAGACGACCTTGTTCGACCGCTCGCGCGAAGGATATGAGCTGACCGAGGTGGGGCAGGCGCTGCTGCCGCATGCCGAGGCGATGGAAGGCGCCGCCCTGGCCGCGGCCGAGCAGATCGGGGGAGCCGAAGTCGCGGCCCACGGCGTGGTGCGTCTCGGAGTGCCGGAAGTATTCGGGGTGCGGGTGGTGGCGCCGCTGCTGGCCAGGCTGCTCGAGCAGAATCCCGACCTGTCGATCGACCTGCTGGCGCTGCCCAGCTTTGCCAACCTGGCCAACCGCGAGGCCGACCTCGGCGTCATGATGGACGCGCCCACCACCGGCCGCTATATGGTGACCCGGCTGGCCTCTTTCCACTTCTACCTGTATGCCTCGCCGATCTACCTGGCGAAGCACCCGCCGATCCGCACCCAGCTTGACCTCGCCGGCCACGACTTCGTCGACTACGTGCAGGACCGGCTGGCCAGCCGCGAACTCTCCTACCTGAACGAGCTGGGCTTCACGCCGCGCCGCCGCATGTGCTGCTCGGGCATGACCGCGCAACTCGAGGCCGCCTCGCTCGGCATGGGCCTGATGATGGCGCCGCCGTATGCGGTGCCCGACAACGGCCGTCTGGTGCGGGTGCTGCCCGGCTTCCAGGCCGAGCGCTCGTTCTGGCTGGCGGCGCCGACCGACCTGTACCGGCTGCGCCGCGTGAAAGTAGTGTGGGACTTGCTGCGCGAGTGCGCGGAGAGCCATCCGGACCTGTTCGTGCAGGGCACGGGCGTGCGCGGCTAGTCCGGCGCATCTACTGCTTACCCATCCACTACAGAGGCATTCATGCGCAGCCGGATCAGCGACGACATCACCTTCCGCAAGTTGGAGGTCCTGCTGGCCTACATGGAAGGCGGCAACCTGAACGCCGCCGCGCGCCTGCTCGACATCAGTGCGGTGAGCGTGCACCGGGCCCTGCATTCGCTGGAAGACGCGATGAGCTGCCAGCTGTTCAGCCTGCAGGGCCGCAACCTGATCCCGAACGACGCCGCGCAGGTGCTGGCCGAGGTCAGCCGAGACGTGATCCGGCTGATGGCGGACGGGATCGCCGCCACCCGCTCGGCGGCCGGCTATTCGGCCGACCACCTGAGAATCGGCTCGCTGTATTCGCTTACCACCGGGGTCATCCCCAAGGTCTTCATCGGCATCAAGCTGCGTAAACCAGAACTCGAGACCGAGCTGGTGCTCGGGTCGAACGACGAGCTGCTGCACAAGCTCAGGCAGAATGCGGTCGATGCTGCCCTGATGGCGCTGCCCGAGTCCGATCCCGACGTCGAATCGATCGCGCTGTTTGAAGACGACGTATTCTTTGCGGCGCCCGCGGGCTCGCCTTATGCCGGGCTGGATGAAGTCGACCTGCGCGACTGCGCCGGCGAGAAATTTGTCTGCCTGCGCGACGGCTTCGTCACCTTCAGCGGATTCCAGGAAGCCTTCCGCATCGCCGGCTACGCGCCCACCATCGTGACCCGGGTGGGCGACATCTTCTCGCTGATGAACCTGGTCGGGGCGGGCATCGGCTACACCCTGCTGCCGGGGCGGGTGCGCCATGCCTTCGGCGACAAGGTCCAGCTTATCCCGTTAAAACACGACTACCGCATGCGCCAGACCATTGGCCTGAGCTTCCTGCGGGTGCGCGAGCGCGATCCCAATTTGCTGGCGCTGGCGGCGGTGTGCCGGATGCTCAAGCACGACGCGGACTAAAACCGCGGGGCGTCGTGTTTCAAGCCTGCATCATCCGCTATCCGTTTGTTGCGTTAACCGTAAGACCGTCGAACCGGCCTTGAGGCAAACGGTCAATGTCTGCGCAGGCGAGCCGGCACCAAGCCAGCAGATCCAGGCCAGTGCACCCTACATGTATTACGTTTAGCCCGGATAGTTCCGCTGAAAGTAAACGTTGGCCCTTAAGCCTAATTGATCCCGGCAGCATTCAGCGCTACCTTTACGTCACAAAATAGCATAACAAAAGTGCATGCCCGACCTTCGCCAGCCTCTTCGGGTGGCGGGCGGAACCGGGGATGATTTGGAGACGTATCACCAGCGGTGACGGTTGGAGCCGGATCCGCGCGTTGAAGGAGCACTGCCGTGTCCTCTCACATGATTGCAATCTGCGTGCTGGCCCTGATGTTCGTGCTGGCCACCGCCCTGCCCATCAATATGGGCGTTATCGCCTTTGTCGGGGCTTTCCTGGTCGGCACGGTGGTCGCCGGCATGCAAACCAAGGCCATCATGGCCGGCTTCCCGGCCGAGCTGTTCCTGACCCTGGTCGGCATCACCTTCCTGTTTGCCCAGGCCCAGAACAACGGCACCATCGACTGGCTCGTGCGGCTTGCGGTGCGGGGGGTAGGCGGGCGCATCGCCGCGATTCCCTGGGTGATGTTCGCCATCACCGCGCTGCTTACGTCGGTGGGCGCGGTCAGCCCGGCGGCGGTGGCGATCATCGCCCCGATCGCGCTCGGCTTCGCCGCCAAGTACAACATCAATCCCTTGATGATGGGCCTGATGGTGATCCACGGCGCCCAGGGCGGCGGCTTCTCGCCGATCAGCATCTACGGCGGCATCACCAACAAGGTGGTGCTGGAAGCCGGCCTGCCGATTTCCCCGCTGACCACGGCCTTTACCAGCCTGGGCGTGAACCTGGCCGTCTCGGTGCTGCTGTTCTTCGCGTTCGGCGGCATGAAGCTGATGAAGCTGCAGGTGCCCAAGTCCGGCATCGGCTTGCCGGGCGGGCCCTTCAACACGAATGTCGCGGTAGCCGCCCAGGGTCCGCAGATCTATGGCGACGCCGAATCCGAAGCCGGCAGCGAAGAGAAACTCACCCAGCAGGGCTCCAGCCAGGCTGTCGGTGCGATGGGGAGCACCATGGGCGGGGCAGGCGGCGCCATGGGAAGTGCAGCAGGCGGCGCAGCGGCGGCCACCATGGGCGCCATGGGTGCCGGCCGTGCTGCCGGCAGCGGCGCCAAGGCGGCAGGTGCCGATGGCGCCGAAGGTCCGACCCTGCACCAGGTCGTCACCGTGGTGGGCCTGGTCGCGCTGGCAGTCCTCACTCTCCTGTTCAAGCTCGACATCGGTTTTGTGGCCATCTCGATCGGCCTGTTGATCTCGATCCTGTCGCCGCAGGTGCAGAAACGCGCCATCGGCCAGGTCTCCTGGCCCGAGATCATGCTGATCGTCGGCGTCAGCACCTATGTCGGCGTGATGCAGAAGATGGGCACCATCACCTGGGTCGGCGACAGCGTCGCCAGCCTGACGTCGCCGCTGACCGTCGCGCTGCTGCTGCTGTTCGTGGGTGCCGTCGTGTCGGCCTTCGCTTCGTCGACCGCCGTGCTCGGGTCGCTCATCCCGCTGGCCGTGCCTTTCCTGGCTTCGGGCACCGGGGTCGACCCGATCGGCTTCATCGCCGCCATGGCGGTGGCCTCCACCATCGTCGATGTCAGCCCGTTCTCGACCAACGGCGCGCTGGTGCTGGCCAGTGCCCAGCATGTGGACCGCGACGTATTCCTGCGCCAGCTGATGATTTATGGCGGTATCGTGACCCTGGTCGCGCCGGTCGTGGTCTGGATGCTGTTCGTGGTGTTCTAACGGTTGGGCAGACCGGCAGTCCGGCGCCATCACTTTTCGGGAAACCCAATGAACCATGCTGAAGGCCGCTGGACCAGCCAGCAAAGCAACCGCAGTGACCGCCTGGGAAGGGCCCGGGCGGCGCTGGGAGATGCGTTGGACGGCAAGATCGTTGCGTCCTCGCACATCGTCGAGCTGCTGCACCAGGTGCTCGAGCCGGGCGACCGCGTCTGCCTGGAAGGGAACAACCAGAAGCAGGCCGACTTCCTCGGCAAGGCGCTGACGCGGCTCGACCCGGGCCGCATCAACAACCTGCACATGCTGCTGTCGGTGCTGTCGCTGCCCGAGCACCTCGACGTGTTCGAGAAGGGCATCGGCTCGCGCCTGGACTTCTCCTTCTCCGGGCCGCAGGCCGCGCGGCTGGCCAAGCTGGCCAGTTCCGGCAAGCTCAACATCGGCGCCATCCACACCTACCTGGAACTGTTCGCCCGCTATTTCGTCGACCTGACCCCGCGCGTGGCGCTGGTCGCAGCCGAGATGGCCGACCGCGAGGGCAATCTCTACACCGGCCCGAATACCGAGGACACCCCGGCCATCGTCGAGGCCACCGCTTTCAAGAGCGGCATCGTGATCGCGCAGGTGAACCAGATCGTCGACAAGCTGCCCCGGGTCGACATCCCGTCCGGCTGGGTCGAGTACGTGGTGCGGTCGCCCACGCCCTATTACATCGAGCCGCTGTTCACGCGCGACCCGGCCCAGATCTCCGAGATCCAGGTACTGATGGCGATGATGGCGATCAAGGGCATCTATGCCGAATACCAGGTCGAGCGCCTGAACCACGGCATCGGCTTCGATACCGCCGCGATCGAGCTCCTGTTGCCCACCTATGCGATGGACCTCGGCCTGAAAGGCAAGATCGCCCGCCACTGGGCCCTGAACCCGCACCCGGCCCTGATTCCGGCGATCGAAGCGGGCTTCGTCGAATCGGTGCATTCCTTCGGCTCCGAGCTGGGCATGGAAAATTACATCCGCGCCCGCCCCGATGTCTTCTTCGTCGGCCCGGACGGCTCGATGCGGAGCAACCGCGCGTTTTCGCAGGCGGCCGGGCACTACGCCTGCGACATGTTCATCGGCTCGACCCTGCAGATCGACTTGCAGGGCAATTCCTCGACCGCGACCCTGGGCCGTATCTCGGGATTCGGCGGGGCACCGAACATGGGGGCGGATGCGCGCGGCCGGCGGCACCCGAGCGCGGCCTGGCTCAAGGCGGGCCAGCAGGCGCGCGCCGGGCGCAACACGATCCCGCGCGGCCAGAAGCTGGTGGTGCAGATGGTCGAGACCTTCCGCGAGCACATGGCCCCGGCTTTTGTGGAGCGGCTCGACGCCTGGCAACTGGCCGAGCAGACCGGCATGGCGATCCCGCCGGTGATGATCTATGGCGACGACGTTACCCACATCCTCACCGAAGAGGGCATCGCCAACCTGCTGCTGTGCCGCAGCGATGAGGAACGCGAGCAGGCCATCCGCGGCGTGGCCGGCTATACCCCGGTGGGCATGGGACGCGACAAGCGCATGGTGGAGAATCTGCGCGACCGTGGCATCATCCAGCGCGCTGAAGACCTCGGCATTGACAAGCGCCTGGCAACCCGCGACCTGCTGGCGGCCAAGAACATGAAAGGCCTGGTGCGCGCATCGGGCGGCCTCTACGAGCCGCCCAAGCGCTTCAGGAACTGGTAAGGCTGATAGCCAAGGACAAACCATGGAAACGCTTCAATTCCGATTCGAGCAGGGCGCACGCTCCCTCGCCGGCATGCCGCAGCTGGTCGGCGTGGTCGGCTCGGGCAACCTCGAAGTGCTGATCGAGCCGGCGCAATTGAGCGGCGCCTGCGAGATCGAAGTGCGCACCGCCGCCGTGGGCTTCGGCGCCACCTGGCAGGCAGTCATGGCCGATTTCCACGAGCGCTGGAGCCTGGCCGACGCGCGTATCTGCATCAACGACATGGGCGCGACGCCGGCCGTGGTCAGCCTGCGGCTCGACCAGGCTGTGGAATCGCTTACCGGGGGAACGCCATGAGCAGCTACCTGGAACTGACGGCGCGCCAGCGCATTCCCGCCATGTTTGATGCCGGCAGCTTCGAGGAATTCCTGCCGCCCGCTGCGCGCGTGATCAGCCCGCACCTGGCCCAGCTCGACGCACCGGTATCGTTCGATGACGGCGTGGTGGTCGGGCGAGGTTTATTGGGCGGACAGGTGGTGTTTGGCGCGGCCCAGGAGGGCGGATTCATGGGCGGCGCGGTCGGCGAAGTCCACGGCGCCAAGCTGGTCGGCATGCTGCGCCGCGCCGTTGCTGAAAACGCGCATGCGGTGCTGCTGCTGCTGGAGTCGGGCGGGGTGCGTTTGCACGAAGCCAATGCCGGCCTGATTGCGGTATCCGAAGTGATGCGCGCCATGCTCGATGCGCGCGAAGCCGGCATTCCGGTCATTGCCGTCATCGGCGGGTCGAACGGCTGCTTCGGCGGCATGGGCATTTCGGCGCGATGCGCCAACACCGTCATCATGTCGGAAGAGGGGCGGCTGGCCATGTCCGGTCCCGAGGTCATCGAAACGGCCAATGGCGTCGAAGAATTCGACTCCCGCGACCGCGCGCTGGTCTGGCGCACCACGGGCGGAAAGCACCGCTACCTGCTTGGCGACTGCCAGGTGCTGGTGCCTGACGATACCGCGGCCTTCCGCGCCGCGGCGCTGCAGGCCATCGCCGAGGTGCGCGCCGGTGGCGCGCAGCTGACGCTCGACGAGCTGCTGCTTGAGCAAGCCATGCTGGCCCGGCGCCTGTCCGATACCGATGGCCTGGTCGAGCCGATGGATGTGTGGAAGCGGCTCGGCGTGCCCGATCCGGCCAGCGTGCCGATGCTGGACGCCGACGCCTTCCTGGCATTGGCGGCCCAGCACCGGGCCGAATACCGGCTGCCACCGCAGGCAGCGCGCACGGGAGAACAATGATGGACTGGCAGACTTTGGCAAGGCAGTTGTTCCCGGGCGGGTTCGACATCAATGAGCGCGACAACTTCCTGCTTGGTAGCGCACAGGTCGACGGCCACCCGGTCGACGTGATCGGCACCACCGGCCACGTCCCCATCGGCATCGAGATCGCCCTGGCCCAGGCCCAGGCCATCCTCGAGACCGTGCAAACCAGTCCGGGACGCCCGATCCTGATCCTGGTCGACACCCAGGGCCAGCGCCTGCGCCACCGCGACGAAATGTTGGGCATCAACAGCTACATGGCCCATCTCGGCAAATGCGTCGACCTGGCGCGCCGCAAGGGGCATACGATCGTCGGCCTCGTATACGACCAGGCCCTGTCCGGCGGCTTCATCACCAGCGGCCTGATCGCCAGCGCCTGCTTCGCGCTGCCGGAGGCGACCATCCGCGTGATGGGCCTGCCGGCGATGGCGCGCATCACCAAGGTGCCGGAAGAACGCCTGACCGAACTTGCGAAAGACAATCCGGTGTTCGCGCCCGGCCCCGAGAACTACCTGCGCATGGGTGGCCTGCACGGCATCTGGGAGCAGGACCTCGCCGCTGAACTGGCGCGCGCGCTGCGCGAGTGTGGCGTCGAGGACGAACGCATGGCGCTGGGCCACGCGCGCGGCGGGCGCATGCTGGCGCAGCCGGTCGCCCATGCGGTCAGGACGGGCGGCGATGTTCGCCCGGCATGACCTGGTCTGGCTGACCAGCCGCGGCTGGGAACAGGCGCTCGCCGGCGCCCCGGCCGCATCGGTCGGCGCGCTCGACGCCTGGCGCGATGCCGGCTGGCCGGCCGTAGTGCGGCGTGCGGAGGACCAGCTCGCGCCGGGCGAAATCGCGATCGGCTTCGCCATGCCGCCGCGTCTTGATGGCGGCGGCAAGCTGCGTGTCGGCTGCCGGGTGGCGCTGGCCGACGTTGGCCGCCGCACCCGCGCCCTGGCCCTGGTCGGCGCCCTCGATGCCGTGCCGCCTGCATGGCGCGAAGGCCTGGCCGCGCTCGAGCGCGAGGCGGCCGATTCCAGCCTGGGCCTGGGCGTCTACGGTTCGGTGGCGCTGGAAGCGCTCACCGGCCAGCCCTATGTCACGCCCACATCGGATATCGACCTGCTGCTGCGTCCCCTGAACCGCGCGCAACTGGCGCGAGGGCTGACCCTGCTGGCCCGCTACGCGGCCAGCTTGCCGCTGGACGGCGAAATCGTCTTTCCCGACGGGCGCGCCGTGGCCTGGAAAGAGCTGCGCGCCGCATTCGCCAGTGCACCGGGCACGCGGGTGCTCGCGAAAGGGCTGGAGCGGGTGGCGCTGGTGTCACCGGACGAGCTGCTGGCGACGCTGGAGGAGCAGGCATGGCTGAATTGAGCAATGCATCGAGCCCGGTAATGTGCGCGCCCGCGTTCGGGACCCCGACCCCCGGCCCCTTGGTATCCGGGCTCTTGTCGATCCCGGCGCCGGGCCTGCCGCCGGTAACCACCATCGTCCATGAACGAAGCTTCTGCCGGCAGGTCGCGCGCCTGGCAGTGCGCAGCCTGTATGCTGAACTGGCGCTGTACCCGAAACCTGGCCTGGTCTCGCTGGTCGACAACGGCAGCCACGACGACATGACCGCTGCCACCTTCATGTGGAGCATGTTCGCCCTGCGCCACTACTACCGGTACATCACCCAAGCGGGCATGCGGGACGCGCCTTTCCACGTGCTGAAACGCCTGGGCATCGAGGCCGAGCAGCGCATGCTGCGCGCAACCCGGGGCATCAATACCCACCGCGGTGCGATCTTCTGCCTCGGGATGCTGTGCGCAGCCATCGGCCGCTGCCGGGCGAGCGGCATTGCGCTGGAACCGGCGGCGATTCAGTCCACGCTCCTGGCAAGCTGGGGGCAGGCGCTCGGCGCCCATAGCGGCGACACCGGCACCGGCCTGGGCACGCCATCGCATGGCGCCGATGCGCTGCAGCGCTACGCCGCCAGCGGCGCGCGCGAGGAGGGCGCACGCGGATTCCCATCGGTGTTCCAGGTCGGCATGCCGGCGCTGAGGCGCACCCTTGGTGCCGGGCGCGGCATGCGCTTTGCGCGTGTCGATGCACTGTTCGCCCTGATGGCCCACATCAGCGACACCAATGTCTACCACCGCGGCGGGCTTGAAGGCGCCTCGGTGGTACGGCGCCGGGCGCGCGCCTTCGTTGCGCGCGGCGGCACCGCCGCGCCGGACTGGGAAGCGCGCGCCCTGAGCTGCCATCGCGCCTTTGTCGCCGCACGCCTGTCGCCGGGCGGTGCGGCCGACCTGCTGGGCGCCGCCTGCCTGCTGCACGCCGTGTGCCCAGGGCCTGCTCCCGCATGAGCGGCCGGCTCGCCATCCTGTGCCCGGGCCAGGGCGCCCAGCATCCCGCCATGTTCGACATGGCGCGCACCGATCCGGCGGCAAGCCGCCTGCTCGACGGATGGTTCGACGATCCGGCGCTGGCGGCGCCGCTACGCGCCGCCCTCGACGGCCCGGAACGTTTCGCCAACAATGTCGCCCAGCCATCCATCGTGGCCGCCACCCTCGCCATGTGGGCAGCGCTGGGCAAGGACTTGCCCCAGCCGGCGCTGGTTGCCGGCTACAGCATCGGCGAGCTGGCGGCCTGGGGTGTGGCCGGCGCGCTCGATCCCGTTGACGCCGTCAAGCTGGCGCGCGGGCGCGCGCAGCTGATGGATGCCTGCATGGCCAGCGGACCGCCCCAGGGCATGGTCGCGCTGTCGGCCATGCCGGACGGCAGCGTCGACGCGCTGATGCAGCGCTTCGGATTTCATGCCGCCATCGTAACCGGCGAAGACACGCTGGTGGCGGGCGGCCCGGCCGGGGCGCGCGAGGCGCTCCTCGAGGCCGCCGTCGCGCTAGGGGGCAGGGCAACCGTACTGCCGGTCGAAGTCGCTTCCCACACGCCCTTGATGCAAGGCGCGGTGGCAGCCTTCGCGGCGCTGCTGCAAGCCCAGCGCTGGTCCGTGCCGGCCTTCCCGATTCTGTCCGGCATTTCGGCCGAGCCGCTACAGGACGCCGGCCGGGCAATCGATCACCTCGCGCGCCAGCTTGCGGAACCGATCCGCTGGAAGGAATGCATGGACGCCTGTGTCGAGGCCGGCGTGACGGTCGCGCTCGAACTCGGGCCGGGCGCTGCCCTGTCACGCATGTTGCAGGCGCGCCACCCGGGTATGGCTTGCCGTTCCGTTACCGAATTCCGCTCGCTGGGTGGGGTATCTTCCTGGCTGGGGAAGCAACTCGAATAACATTCACGAGGCTGATGTCTGGTATTGCGAACGGGAATTGGAAATCAGGCTGACTCGCCTATATAACGGTGACATCGCGTCGCAATCGCGATCGCATGCTCATCGTAGGCCTTGCCGATTTTGGCAATGCAAAAAAGGAGTCACTTATGAAAAATTTCCTGAACACCGCGGCCCGCGTGCTGCAGGCCGCCGCCAATTGCCGCGCGCTGAACGTCCTGCGCAAGCAGGCTGAACTGGCAAGGCCATTCCACGTCGAGTTCCGCTCGAACGCAGGCGGCTGGAACTAAGCTGCACTGAATTCCTGCAGAAGTGTACCTGCCGAGACATTGAGCGGCTGAAGGAAGGGCCAGGCTCGCGGCAAGCGAACCCGGCCCTTCTGTCGTTTTGCGGAGGCTATGCACGAAGAGCCTATCCCAGTGGCTTGGATCAAGCCCGGGCATGAATGCACCGCTCCCGGAAAGGCCGGCAGCGACGCATCCTGCCGTTTGCCTAAGACCGCACCGCCCGCCTGGACCGCACAGCGAGCAGTGCTCCCAAGCCCAGGAGGAGCATGGCGACCGTGTCGGGTTCTGGCACGGGCGAGACCTGTACGTTATCGATTACCAGGTCCGCACCGGCAGACAGGCGCAACTCGCTCAATCCGGTCCACGCCATCAGCGGCAGGCTTGCCAGTTCGCCCAGGGTAAACGTCCTGTTGAACTGTTCGTCGCCGCCGACGATACCCGTGAGACTGAGCATCGCGGACGTACCCGGATCAAACCGGCCGGCATCCAAACCGAAGAAGTTGAACAGGCTTCCGTCCGCGCTGGAAAGACTGACTGAACTCCCGCCGAAGAGCACCAGGCCGCCCGACGCGCCGGTTCCGCTGCCGTCGATTGGAAGGAAGCCGGCCGCGTTGCCGACAAGCGAGAAGCCGTCTTCGCTGTAGGTCGCCAGGTTAGTGGAGTTGTCGATCTCGATCAGTCCAGGTACATCGAAGTCGATGACGGCAGCCGTCGCGGCCGGGGCCATGGCGGCGGCCAGCACGGTGGCCAGCGTACACAATAGTTTGCGCATTTCTTTTCTCCAGTCGGTCGAGGATTACTGGGCGCCCGGCAGCGGCGTATTCAGGTACGGGAAGCCGCTCAGGAAGGGCTGTACCGCCTGGTCGACGGCATCATGCAGCTTGAACGCGGTGGCGCCGAGCGGGACCTTGCCAGGGTTGCAGTCCGTCCCGAAGCCAAAGGCATTATTGTTCCCATTCGCCATGCACAAACCGCCCATCGCGACGACCAGCGAGATGTCTACAACGTCGTCCTTGGGACGGCGGCCATTCGGATAGCCGGCGTTGTCCGAACCTTTGGCGAGCACATTGCCAACGATGCCGAGCCGGTTCTGTTGCGCGAATGGCACGGCGGGAATCGAGGTGTTCAGGCGCATCATTTCCGACGGCGTCACGCTCATCGGCCGGTTGACGTTGGGAATGCCTGTCAGAAAGGCCGTTACGAGGTCCTGTCGCGGCAAGTTGGTCGGCGCGGCGCTACCCGGAGCCAGGCCCAATGCGATCTCGACCACCCTTGGGAGTGTCGGATTCGTCACATAGGTCGCGAACTGGGCGTCGTTCTGCGGCAGCGAACTGTTGAAGCGATCCTTGTCGCGCAGGCCGATGACCACTTCGTTCACGAGCGGCATGCCAAGGCGGGATACCTGGACATAGGCTCCTCCGTAGCTGATCGTGGTCTGGTAGCCCGGCGGCGGATTTGCGTTGACGAGCTGGCTCTGGCGGACGCTTGCCGTCGTCCAGACGCCGATGACCGGATCGGAGGTCCGGGTCGACAACAGGCAACTCTTATGGATCTCGAGCGCCAGTGACGTGATGTTCTTGTCCGCCAACGGGTTGGGGGCTGCGTTGATCTTGGACGGGTCGGTGATGACCGATAATGGCACGTTCAGCAGGTCGAAGATCGTGCCGACGTTGACCGCGAAACCTTCCCTGCGTTGCCCGACGAACATGCGGCCCGGAGTGGAACAGCCCGGTATCGTGACCGGATAGATGTGCTGGGCCGCGTAGGCCGCGTAATTCGGGATCGTCTTGGTACCGATATTGTCGACCGGCTTGTCGAAGGTCGTGGCGCCGGTGCCGACGCGCGAGACGGCCGCGGCCTGGCCGCTGCGGCGGTCGCCACGGATCAGCGCAAGAGTAAAGCGCTCATTCACGTTCAGCGATGCCGAATTCGGGCCTGTGACCTCTCCTGCTGCGGGGAAAGCAATCGGCACATTCTGGTTTCCAATCGGCAATGCGATGGAGCGAAGGACGTTCTGGAATTTGAATTGGAAAGTCAGGTCTTCCCGCGCGTCGCCATTGTTATCGACATGAATCTCATAAATCGCGTTGGGATCCATTTTGAAAAATTCTGGCGCGCCGTAGGGATCCTGCAGCGGCTGGTAATTGGCGATCAGCGTGACATAGCCGGAGCGTCCGTTTTCATAACTGTTAAAAGCATACACATCGGTTCCGTCAATCTTGGGCTGGGTAGTGACGAATGGCGCTTCCCGATGGCTGGATGCTTGCGCGGGTAAGGCGGCAAGCGCAGCCAGAAACGGACAGCTCGCAGCAATGACGGCATTCCATACGTTCGATCGGTGTTTCAAGTGCGTGATCATTTAATTCTCCTCTGAATTATATTTAAAATCAGAAACCAATTAAGCCGATACAACTTGCAACTGAGAACAGTGATACGAATTGTCGGAATTGCCGGTTTTGGCAAAATCAACGTAAAGTGATTCTACGGTTGTTCACCTTGTGCACGATTAGCTGACATATAAAATTAAAAAGTTTTTGAACAATCCTGTAATATTTTTTGGTTTCCGCTAGGTTTATTGCATATAAAAATTATTGCTCGGTCCTACGAATGAGGTGGCGTGCGTCTTCATAGTGATACGCTCAATGCTGCCGTTTGGATTCAAGAATTCACAGCAATTTGAACCGCTTGAATCGGATTGCGCTCGCCCGGCTCATCCATGTAGTCGTCGCACCATTCCACGTCGAGTTGCGCTTGAACGCAGGCCGCTGGAACCAAGCCGCATTCGCGGCATGTCGCCGGCGCAGCATCGGTGTCGGATCAGAGAGGGACGGGTCGGCGTCACGCGAACCCGGCCCTTCGTTCGTTCGCGGCAAAACACCGTATACTCCAGCGATGAGCCACGTCATTCGCCCCTACCAAGCGTCCGATCGCGCCGGCGTGAATCGCGTCGCGCTTGCCGCCTTCTCCGAATACGAGAGCAATTATGACGACTGGCCCGCCTTCCGCGAAGGCATCAGCCGGATGGCGGACCTGGCCGCCCAGGCCGAGCTTCTAGTAGCCGAACTGGATGGACAGGTAGCGGGGGCGGTGGTGCATGTCGGCCCGGGCCGGCCCAGGAGTGCGATCTTCCCGGACGACTGGTCGCTGGTCCGCATGCTCGTGGTCGATCCCGCGCAGCGCGGCCGGGGTATCGGCGGCGCCCTGGTGGCGGCCTGCCTGCGCTGCGCCATCCGTGACGCGGCGCCCGCCGTCGGCCTGCATACCAGTCCCATCATGGCATCGGCCCTCCACCTCTACGGCGCGCTCGGATTCACCCTCGACCGCGAGCTCGATCCCATACGCGGCGTTCCCTACAGCCGTTACATGCTGCCGGCCAACCGGCTGAAGGCAGCGCTCGATCGGCTGGCGGCCTGACGCTCACCTCACCAGCGCGCTGCGCGCCTGTGACGCCAGGCCGGATGACCCAGAACCAGCAGGCGCCGGCGAATGCCAGCACCGCAAACGCCAGGTAGGTGATGGCGCCCCGCGGCGACTCCGCCACGCTGACGGATTCATCGACGTCCTTGGTGATGCTGACCAGTTTGAGGTCGCTGAACACGGAGGGCGGCAGCACGTAATCGCGCTCGACATGGGTTGACTCTACTCGCCCGAACAAGTCCGTATTACGCGAGTAGCGGCTCCACCCATGACCGGAGCCTGGCCGGGATAGCGCGCCAGCAGCGCTTGCGCAGACGCGTGCCTGAGCGTTTCGAAAAAAACCACGACTCCGAACTGGCCAGCGCGGCTCATGGCGCCTCTGCCCGCACGGCCCGGAACGGATTGCGCTCATTGAGTTCATCCATGTAATCGTCGATCCCTCCGCTTTCCCTCTCCAGGAAGCGTTCGATTGCATCCGCGAACGAAGGATGCGCCAGCCAGTGCGCCGACCAGGTGCGGGTCGGCAGGAAGCCGCGCGCCATCTTGTGCTCGCCCTGGGCGCCCCCTTCGAACGCCGCGATGCCTTGCTCGATGCAGAACTCGAGCGGCTGGTAATAGGCCGCTTCGAAATGCAGGCAAGGCACGTGTTCCAGTTCGCCCCAATAGCGCCCGAACAGGGTAGTTTCGTTGTGGATCACCAGTGAAGCCGCGATATCGCGTCCATCGCGCGTGGCGATGACGAGCAAAATATTGTCCGGCATGGCCGCGCCGATGCGGCGGAAGAAATCCAGGTTCAGATAAGGCGTCGAATGGTGCGCCTGGTAGGTATGGCGGTAGCAGCGGTTGAACAGCACCCAGTCGGCGTCCGTGGCATCGCGCCCGCGCACCCGGCGCGTCGTGACGCCGGCTTCGCGTACCTTGCGCCGTTCGGCGCGGATATTCTTGCGCTTCTTGTGCTCCAGCGTGGCCAGGAATTCTTCGAAGTTGGCGTAGCCGGCGTTCAGCCAATGGAACTGCACGCCGCTGCGCAGCAGGAAGCCGGCATCCTGCAGCTGGCGCGCATGCGCCTCGGGCGGGAACAGGATGTGGGTGGACGATACTTCCGTCGCGTGCTGGGTCGCCACCAGCACCTCGATCAGCGCGGCGCGGGCGTCGTCGTCGACCGCCAGCAGGCGCGGCCCGGCCACCGGCGTGAACGGGATCGCACAGAGCAGCTTCGGGTAGTAATCCAGCCCGTGCCGGTGATAGGCATCGGCCCAGGCCCAGTCGAACACGTATTCGCCATAGGAGTGGTCCTTGACGTACAGGGGCAGGGCGGCGGCCAGTTCCTCGCCATCGAACAGCGCGATGTACTGCGGCTGCCAGCCGGTGTCAGGCGCCGCGCTGCCGGAGGCATGCAGCGCATGCAGGAAGGCATACGACAGGAAGGGGTTGGCATTGTCCTGTGCGGCCACCAGCGCATCCCATCGGGCTTGCCCCAGCTCGGGCAGAGAAGAAACGATATGCGTGCGATAATTCAAAATGACTTCCGTAGCAAAACGAATGGATACATTGCGACCCGGCAGGCAGATAGCATCAAGCAGTCCAGCGCCGGCCGGCACGCGAAAGACCCCACCATGACCAAGCGATTCTTCAACCTCTATACGCACCACTTTGCCCGCGTCGCCGTGGCCATCCCGCGCTGCCGCATCGCCGACCCGGCCTTCAACGTCGAGCAGACCCTCGCGCTGGCTCGGCAGGCTGCCGACAAGGGCGCCGTGCTGGTGGCCTTTCCCGAACTCGGATTGTCCGCCTACAGCTGCGACGATTTGTTCCACCAGCGCGCGTTGTTGGATGCCTGCCTCGACGGCCTGGCGAAGGTCATCGAGGCCTCGAAGGCGCTGCCGCTGGCACTGGTCGTCGGCCTGCCCTTGAAGATCAACCACCAGCTCTTCAATTGCGCCGTCGTCGTGGCCGGCGGCCGCGTGCTGGGTGTGGTGCCCAAGAGTTTCCTGCCTAATTATGGCGAGTTTTACGAATCCCGGCAGTTCAGTGCGGCCGATTGCGCCGCCGTCGACCAGATCGACCTGTTCGGCGCGACCGTGCCTTTCGGTCCGGCGCTGCTGTTCGAGGTCGAGAACCTGCCGCTGTTTCGCTTCCATGTCGAGATTTGCGAAGACGTCTGGGTGCCGATCCCGCCGTCCTCGTTTGCCGCCATGGCCGGCGCCACGGTGCTGGTCAATTTGTCGGCATCGAACGTCGTCGTGGGCAAGAGCGGCTACCGCCACCAGCTGGTGAGCCAGCAGTCGGCGCGCTGCCTGGCGGCTTATTTGTACACCTCGGCCGGGCGCGGCGAATCGACCACCGACATGGCCTGGGATGGCCAGTCGCTCATCTACGAGAAGGGCGATTTGCTGGCCGAGTCCGAGCGTTTCTCCGACGACTCGCACGTGATCTTCGCCGACGTCGACCTGGACCGCCTGTCGAACGAGCGCATGCATGCCACGACCTTTGCGCAGTCGGTACGCCGCCACGCCGAAGAGGTATCCAAGTTCCGGCTCGTGCAGTTCACGCTCGAGCTGCCGCTCGAGCAGGACATGCCGCTCTCGCGTACCGTCGAGCGCTTTCCCTACGTGCCCGTGGACCAGGCGCGCCGCGACGAGCGCTGTACCGAGGTGTACAACATCCAGGTCCAGGCCCTGGTCCAGCGCCTGTCGAGTAGCGGCATCAAGAAGGTAGTCATCGGCGTATCGGGCGGCCTGGATTCGACCCATGCGCTGCTGGTCTGCGCCCGCGCCATGGACCGCCTCGGGCTGCCGCGCACGAACATCCTGGCCTATACCATGCCGGGTTTCGCCACCAGCGAGCGCACCCTCGAGCAGGCCAAGGACCTGATGGCGACCGTCGGCTGCAGCGCCCAGCTGATCGACATCCGCCCGAGCTGCATCCAGATGCTCAAGGACCTCGGCCACCCCTATAGCGAGGGCAAGGCGGACTACGACATCACGTTCGAGAACGTGCAGGCGGGCGAGCGCACCAACCATTTGTTCCGGCTGGCGAACTTCCACGATGCGATCGTGATCGGCACCGGCGATTTGTCCGAGCTGGCGTTGGGCTGGTGCACCTATGGGGTGGGCGACCATATGTCGCACTATAACGTCAACGCCAGCGTGCCCAAGACCCTGATCTCCTACCTGGTGCGCTGGGTGGCCGAGACCGGTGCGGTGGTGGAGAACGGCGCCGAGGTCCTGCTCAAGATTTTGGACACCGAGATCAGCCCGGAGCTGGTGCCGGGCGGCGCCGTTGATGCCAAGCCGGCGCAGTCTACCCAGGACGTCATCGGCCCCTACGAGCTGCAGGACTTCAACCTGTATTACATCCTGCGCTTCGGCTTCAAGCCGAGCAAGGTCGCCTTCCTTTCCTGGTCGGCCTGGCATGACAGGGAGCAGGGCAGGTGGCCGAGCGCGGCATCGTCGCGCAACCAGTACGCGCTCGCCGAGATCAAGAAGAACCTGGGCATCTTCCTGTGGCGCTTCTTCAAGACCAGCCAGTTCAAGCGCTCCTGCGTGCCGAACGGTCCGAAGGTCGGCAATGGCGGCTCGCTGTCGCCGCGCGGCGACTGGCGCGCCCCGTCCGATTCGGAAGCCACTGTCTGGATGGATGACCTGAATAACATCCCGAATTAAATCGTCGACTATAAGGACAATAAAATGAAACAGATTACCTGTGTGATCAAGCCGTTCAAGCTGGACGAGGTGCGCGAGGCGCTGGCCGAGGTCAACGTCACCGGCCTCACGGTGACCGAAGTAAAGGGTTTCGGCCGCCAGAAGGGTCATACCGAGCTCTACCGCGGCGCCGAATACGTAGTCGACTTCCTGCCGAAGGTGAAGATCGAAGTGGTGGTGGACGACGCCATGGCCGAAGGCGTGGTCGATGCCATCATCAAGGCCGCCCGCACCGGCAAGATCGGCGACGGCAAGATCTTCGTGCAGAACGTCGAGCAGGTGATCCGTATCCGCACCGGCGAAACCGGCCCCGACGCCGTGTAAGGCCGGCCGTGCCTGGCGCTGCTTACCACGATCGGGGTGCTTGCGGGTGGACTCCCTGTCCTGGCTAGCGCCCCATCCGCAAATCGAATTTCCAGGTAATCAGCCGCAGCCCGCTGATGAACAGGGCGCTCGACCACAGCGCAAAATCGTGGCCGACGCCGTATTTGCCCATCAGGAGGAACAGCCAGTTGCCCAGAAAAGCGCAGATCGCATAGGGTTTGCCGTCGCGGAAAACCATCGGCACCTCGTTGCAGACGATGTCGCGCAAGACCCCGCCGAAGATCCCGGTGATCACGCCCATCATCGAGGCGATGAAGATCGGCATGTTGGCGTCCAGCGCCGCCGACACCCCGGCAATCGAGAACAGCCCCAGTCCGACCGCGTCGGCGATCACGATCAGGCGTTCGGACACCATCTGGCGCAGGGTGCGGATCAGGGGCGAGGCCACCAGCGCCAGCACGAAGATCAGGATCGCGTATTCCTGGTGCGTGACCCAGAACAGCGGGCGCTTATCCAACAGGATGTCGCGCAGGGTGCCGCCGCCGAAGGCGGTGATGAAGGCCACTGTGAATACTCCCACCAGGTCCATGCGCTTGCGCCTGGCTTCGATGAAGCCGGAAAAAGCGCCCACCAGGATCGCCATGATTTCAATAAACTTGATTAGGGTCATGCGCAAAGAGGTAGCGGGAACTTTTATTAGACTACCATGCGGCTCTACATTAACGTAAGGGCATTCGTCCGCGTTAATTGCTATACGTTGTCGTCGCTGGAGCAAACATGGCCATCATTCGCCGCTTCATCCATTCTGCCGCCCCCGCTATGCTCCTTGCCAGCTTCCTTGCCGGGACGGCGTCTGCCGCGGCATCGCTGCAGGCCAGGTACGAGCACCTCGACTGGGAACTGGCCTGCGACAACACCCGTACCTGCTACGCCGCCGGCTACCACGTGGAAGAGGGCGAGCCGGCCGCGGCCTCGGTGCTGCTGGTGCGCAAGGCCGGGCCGGGTGTGCAGGTGACGGCGCGCTTCCAGGTCGGCACCTTTGGCGAAGACGAAACCGCGGCACGGCTGTCGAAATCGAATCTGCTCACCATGCGCATCAACGGGCGCGTGGTCGGCACGGTCGCGGTCGACCGCGACACCATGATCGCGGACTTCAGCCGCAAGCAGACCGATGCCCTGGTGGCGGCGCTGGCGGGCAAGGCCACGCTCGACTGGGAGGGCGGGGGCATGCACTGGACCGTCTCCGGCAAGGGCGCGGCCGCGGTGCTGCTGAAGATGGACGAATTCCAGGGCCGGCTCGGCACCCCGGGCGCGCTGGTGCGCAAGGGGACCAGGCCGGAAGCGCTGGTGCCGCCGCCCTTGGGCGCGCCCATTGTCGACGCGGCCCCGGTGCCGCCGGCCACGCCGCGCAAGCTGCCGCGCGAGCAGGTGCGCCTGCTGCTGGGCGAGTTGCAGTCCGCCCCGGGCGGCGCCGAATGCGAAGACCTGGCCGATGTAGCCAAGGGCGGCAACCTGCTGACGGCGGTGCGCCTGTCACACGACAAGCTGCTGGTGTCGGCGCGCTGCTGGATGGGCGCGTACAACGTCGGCTCTGGTTACTGGGTGGCGAACGCCGCGCCGCCGTATACGCCGGTGCTGGTGACCACGCAGGGGACCGGCTACCTGGACGGCGTGATCAGCGCCTCGCACAAAGGGCGGGGCCTGGGCGACTGCCGCTCGTCGGACGAATGGGTGTGGGACGGGAAGCGCTTCGTGCACACGGCGTCGAGTACCAGCGGCCAGTGCCGGCAGGTGGCGCCGGGTGGGGCCTGGCATTTGCCGGTGCTGGTGGCGACGGTGCGGAAAGCCGGGGGGTAGGCAGCCGGTGATCTGCCGATACTGGTCCAGGGTGCCGCCGGGGGGTGAAGAAGAGCAGGGCGCCGTGGGGCTGGATGGAGCCGGGGCATATGGATTGGCGCGTCGGCACACGAGAGCAGGTCGAGCAGGCGGCCGTGCTCCATTGGAATCGCGGTAGTTCCCTTCACGTGCACTCTTCACGTCAGCCCAGCGAGCGCCAAACGTGCAAAATCTACATTGACTATGTTTTTTGGGCCGCAAGAAGCGATGCGTGGCGGGTGCACTCAGGTGTCGAGTGCCGGGCGCAGCAGGACGATCAGGGCGCCATGCCCGCCGTCGCGCTTGCCGGCCACGCAGAAGGCGATGACCTCGCCCATCTGCACCAGCCAGCTGTGCACGATCCCGCGCAACACCGGTTCGCCCTTGGGCGAGCCATAGCCGATGCCGTGCACGATCCGCACGCAGCGCACGCCGCGCCGGGTGGCACGGTGCAGGAAATCGATGACGGCGTCGCGCGCCTGGTCGCGGTTCATGCCGTGCAGGTCGAGCTCATCCTGTACCGGCCAGTGGCGCTTGCGCAGTTTGCGCACCACGTCCGGGCCCACGCCTTCCTGGGCATAGCTCAGCGATGGGTCTTCGTCGAGCAGGCCGTCGACGTCGAATTCGTCGGACAGCGAGGCGCGCAGCACGTCGGCGGTTTCTTCGTCCTCGGTCAGCGGCTTGCGGTCCTGGAAGGCGCGCTCCGAGGCCACGTAGACCGGGCGGTAGACGTAGCGGTCGGATTCCGGGATTTTCTTCACGCCTTCCATCGCGCCGCGGAATTCCACGGCGCGTTCGCGCGCGATGCGTTCGCGTTTCTCGCGCGCGGCCTGCTCGATAGCGCGCACGCGCTCGTCTTCCTTGAGCTTGTCGCGCAAGCCTTTCAATTCAGAAAAGTCTTTCATGCCCACCATCGTGCTCCTTCCCTAGTGCTTAACCCTCCAGCGCCTCCAGATAGCGCTGGGCGTCGAGCGCGGCCATGCAGCCGGTGCCCGAGCTGGTGATTGCCTGGCGGTAGACGTGGTCCTGCACGTCGCCGGCGGCGAAGACGCCCGGCGCGCTGGTGGCGGTGGCCATGCCTTCCAGACCCGAACGGGTCTTGATATAGCCGTTGTGCATCTCGAGCTGGCCTTCGAAGATGCCGGTATTCGGCTTGTGGCCAATCGCCACGAACAGGCCGTGCACGGTCAGGTCGCGGGTAGCGCCGGTCTCGGTCGATTTGATCCGCAGGCCGGTCACGCCGCTCTGGTCGCCCAAAACTTCCTCGAGCGTGTGGTTATATTCCAACACGATCTTGCCTTCTTCGACCTTGTTCAGCAGGCGGTCGACCAGGATCGGCTCGGCGCGGAACTTGTCGCGGCGGTGGATCAAGGTGACCTTGTTGGCGATGCCCGACAGGTAGAGCGCTTCCTCGACCGCAGTGTTGCCGCCGCCGATGACCGCGACTTCCTGGTTGCGGTAGAAGAAGCCGTCGCAGGTGGCGCAGGCCGACACGCCCTTGCCCATGAAGGCCTGTTCCGACGGCAGGCCGAGGTACTGGGCCGAGGCGCCGGTGGCGATGATCAGGGCGTCGCAGGTGAATTCGTGCGAATCGCCCACCAGGCGGATCGGCTTTTCGTTCAAGTACGTCGTGTGGATGTGGTCGAACACGATCTCGGTGTTGAAGCGCTCCGCGTGCTGCAGCAGGCGCTGCATCAGCTCCGGACCCTGCACGCCCAGCGGGTCGCCCGGCCAGTTCTCGACGTCGGTCGTGGTCATGAGCTGGCCGCCTTGCTCGACGCCGGTCACCAGCATTGGCTTCAGGTTGGCGCGCGCGGCATAGACGGCCGCGCTGTAGCCGGCAGGACCGGAACCGAGAATCAGGACTTTGGCGTGTTTGGTAGTAGTCATCGAGGAGGGCTTTTTAAGATATGAACAGACGGAAACTGGGGGCGGCTGCCGCAGGAATCAAGGCTTTGCACAGCCCGGGATTATAAGCGATGATGCAGCGGAGCATGAATCGTGGTCGAGCCGGGCGTATATGGCTTAGAATGCTCGGATCGCCGATAGCGGACACTTCAGCAGAACACTTCAGCACTACCTCGCATGAGCAAGAATAGCCAAGCCAGCCCTTCAGGATACACCCGCACCCCGGCCACCGCCCGCCAGCCCCTGCCGGGCCGGCTCTCGCGCCTTCTGTCAGAAGCGCGCTGGATCGCCATGGCCGTCGCCTTCCTGTATTTCCTGTTGATCCTGGTCAGTTATAACAAGGGCGACCCGGGCTGGTCGCACGCCAACGCGGTGCCGAAGATCGCCAACCTGGGCGGCCGCGCTGGCGCCTGGCTGTCCGACCTGCTGCTGTTCATCTTCGGTTTCTCGGCCTGGTGGTGGTGCGTGATCTTCCTGCGCGGCGTCTGGCAGGGCTGGCGCCGCCTGACCGACCGCCTGGCCCCGCCGGACGAGGAGCCGCACGCCGGCGAGATGTACGTGCGCTGGACCGGTTTTGCCATCATGTTCGCCGGCAGCCTGGGCCTGGAATACCTGCGCATGTGGTCCTGGAACGTCGAGCTGCCGCGTGCCGCCGGCGGCGTGCTGGGCCAGCTGATCGGCCACGCCAGCCACGTCGCCTTTGGCTTTACCGGCGCCACGCTGCTGCTCCTGCTGCTGTTCGGCCTGGGCTTCTCGCTGTTCTTCCAGGTGTCCTGGCTGGCCGTGGCCGAGCGCATCGGCGCCTGGGTCGAGTCCACCGGCGACTGGTTCCGCCTGCGCATCGAAGACCACGAAGACCGCAAGCAGGGCGAAGCCGCCGCCGTCAAGCGCGACGAAGTGGTGGTGCACGAGCGCCAGAAATACACCGAGAAGCATCCGGCTCCGCCCCCGATCGTGAAGGCCGAGCCGCAGCTCGAAATGCGCGACGACTTCGATGACGAGCCACGGATTGCGCCGCATGCCGCGCAGCGCGCCGAGCCGGTGATCCTGCCGCCGTCGATGCCGTCGGCCGCTGCGCTGGGAGCGCCGTCCATGCCTGCGCATGGACCCTCGACCATCAAGATCGAGCCGCAGATGGTGAACGTACCGAAATCCGAGCGCGCCGAGAAGGAACGCCAGACCCCGCTGTTCCACGAACTGGCCTCGGATTCGGCGCTGCCGCCGCTGGCGCTGCTGGACGAAGCCCCGCCCGCGCAGGAAACCGTGTCGGTCGAAACGCTCGAATTCACCAGCCGCCTGATCGAGAAGAAGCTGTCGGACTTCGGCGTCGAAGCCAAGGTGGTCGCCGCCTATCCGGGCCCGGTCGTGACGCGCTACGAGATCGAGCCGGCCACCGGCGTGAAGGGCAGCCAGATCGTCAACCTGGCGCGCGACCTGGCGCGTTCGCTGTCGCTCACCTCGATCCGCGTGGTCGAGACCATCCCGGGCAAGAACTACATGGCCCTCGAGTTGCCGAACCCGAAGCGCCAGATCGTGCGCCTGTCGGAAATCGTCGGCTCCAAGGTCTATGGCGACAGCGCCTCGAGCCTGACCGTCGCCCTGGGCAAGGACATCGCCGGCAAACCAGTTTGCGCCGACCTGGCCAAGATGCCGCACCTCCTGGTGGCCGGTACCACCGGCTCGGGTAAATCGGTGGGTATCAACGCCACCATCCTGTCGCTGCTGTACAAGTCCGATCCGGCCGACGTGCGCCTGATCCTGATCGACCCGAAGATGCTGGAGATGTCGGTCTACGAAGGCATCCCGCACCTGCTGGCGCCCGTGGTGACCGACATGCGCCAGGCCGGCCATGCGCTGAACTGGGCGGTCAACGAGATGGAACGCCGCTACAAGCTGATGTCCAAGCTCGGCGTGCGCAACCTGGCCGGCTACAACACCAAGATTGCGGACGCGGCCAAGCGCGAAGAGCACATCCCGAATCCGTTCTCGATCATGCCGGACAACCCGGAGCCGCTCGAGAAGCTGCCGACCATCGTCATCATCATCGACGAATTGGCCGACCTGATGATGGTCGTCGGTAAAAAAGTGGAAGAGCTGATCGCCCGTATTGCCCAGAAGGCGCGCGCGGCCGGCATCCACCTGATCCTGGCGACCCAGCGTCCGTCGGTGGACGTGATCACTGGCCTGATCAAGGCCAACATCCCGACCCGCATCGCCTTCCAGGTGTCCTCGAAGATCGACTCGCGCACCATTCTCGACCAGATGGGCGCCGAAGCGCTGCTGGGCATGGGCGACATGCTCTACATGCCGCCGGGGACCGGCCTGCCGATCCGCGTGCACGGCGCCTTTGTGTCGGACGATGAAGTGCATCGAGTTGTAAAACATCTTCAGTCGCTGGGCGCGCCAAATTATATTGAAGGCATTCTCGAAGGCGGTACGCTGGAAGAGGGCAATGCCGAGGGCGTGCCTGCGGGCGAGGGCGGCGGCGAGTCCGACGCGCTTTACGACCAGGCCGTGGCCGTGGTGCTCAAGAACCGCAAGGCCTCGATCTCGCTGGTCCAGCGCCACCTGCGCATCGGCTACAACCGCGCCGCCCGCCTCATCGAGCAGATGGAGCAGGCCGGGATGGTGTCGCCAATGCAGAGCAACGGCAACCGCGACATCCTCGTGCCGGCGACCGCTTCCGAATAATTTCGCTCGCCGCTTTCGTAGGGTGGGCGGGTCCTCCCGCCCGCGCGTTCAACGTACGGTGGCGGACCACAACAAGAGGAATTCACATGAAATTCACGACGCATCGCATCGCCGCACTCATCGCCACCTTGACCTTGTCCGGCATGGCCCAGGCCAGCGCCCTCGACCAATTCAAATCCTTCGTCTCCAGCACCAAATCCGCCAAGGGCGAATTCACCCAGCAGCAACTCACCAAATCCAAATCCGGCAAGGCCGCCCCGGTCTCCAGCGGCACCTTCGTCTTCGCTCGCCCCGGCAAATTCATCTGGACCTACCAGAAGCCCTACGACCAGCTGCTGCAGGCCGACGGCGACCAGCTCTACATCTACGACAAGGACCTGAACCAGGTCACGGTGCGCAAACTGGGCAACGCGCTGGGCTCGTCCCCGGCCGCGATCCTGTTCGGCAGTAACGACCTGGAAAAGAACTTCACGCTGTCGGAAGCGGGTGAGCGCGATGGCGCAGAATGGCTCAACGCCGTGCCGAAAACGAAGGACACTACCTTCGAACAGATCGGCATTGGCCTCAAGGGCGGCGTGCCGGTGGCGATGGAGCTGAAGGACCAGTTCGGGCAGGTGTCGGTGCTGAAGTTCTCGAATTTCCAGCGCAATCCGGCGCTGGGGGCGCAGCAGTTCAGGTTCGAGACGCCTAAGGGGGCGGACGTCGTCAAGCAGTAAAGCTGACGGCTGCGGTACGAAATTGGGTCCCCCCTGCGCGGGGACGACGGTTTTTCAGTAGGTGGTCGAAGTAGTCGAAGCAGTCGTAACGATTGTCAGCCATCAAACCGTCACTCCCGCGAAGGCGGGAATCCAAGTTGCGCTGCAAACCGCGAACGCCTTCCTGCACCCCGTACCGCCTTGCAAACGCCTATCGTTTACACTAGGCGCATGCACACCCATCTGCTCCTCCTTGCCCCCTTGACCATCTCCGGAGCGCGTCATGGATGACCTGTTCAAGAACGAGCCTTCGCCCCCGCTGGCCGAAGCCCTGCGCCCGCGCACCATCGACGAAGTCATCGGCCAGAGCCATTTGCTCGGCCCCGGCAAGCCTTTGAACCTGGTGTTCAAGTCGGGCAAGCCGCACTCGATGATCCTGTGGGGCCCGCCGGGCGTGGGCAAGACAACGCTGGCGCGCCTGACCGCCTATGCCTTCGAATGCGAATTCATCGCGCTGTCGGCGGTGCTCTCGGGCGTGAAGGATATCCGCGCCTCGGTCGAACAGGCCGAGCATTACCTCCAGCAGGGCAAGCACACCATCCTGTTCATCGACGAGATCCACCGCTTCAACAAGTCGCAGCAGGACGCCTTGCTGCCCTTTGTCGAGTCTGGCCTGGTCACGCTGATCGGCGCCACCACCGAGAATCCTTCGTTCGAGGTCAATTCGGCACTGCTGTCGCGCTCCCAGGTATACGTGCTCAAGGCGCTATCCGACGACGAGATGCGCCTCTTGCTCAAGCGCGCCCGGGAGCGCGTGCTGCAGCACCTGACCTTCGACGACGTCGCGATCGACACGCTGGTCGGCTATGCCGACGGCGATGCGCGCCGCTTCCTGAATTTGCTGGAACAGACCAAGACCTCGGCCGAGACGAGTGGCATTACCACGATCACCGCCGAATTCGTCCAGAACGCGCTGACGCTCAACGCGCGCCGTTTCGACAAGGGCGGCGACAATTTCTACGACCAGATCTCGGCCCTGCACAAGTCGGTGCGCGGCTCGCATCCGGATGCGGCGCTGTACTGGCTGTGCCGTATGCTGGACGGGGGAGCGGACGCCAAATACCTGTCGCGCCGCATCGTGCGCATGGCCTGGGAAGACATCGGCCTGGCCGACCCGCGCGCGCTGCAGGTGGCGAACGACGCGGCCACCACCTACGAGCGCCTGGGCTCCCCCGAAGGCGAGCTGGCGCTGGGGCAGGCGGTGGTCTACCTGGCGATCGCGGCCAAGAGCAATGCCGGCTACAACGCCTTCAATGCGGCGATGGCTTATGTGAAGAAGGACAAGTCGCGCGAGGTGCCGGTTCACCTGCGCAATGCGCCGACCAAGCTGATGAAAGAACTCGGCTACGGTCACGAATACCGCTATGCGCACGACGAGCCGCATGCCTATGCGGCGGGGGAGACCTATTTGCCGGACGGGATGCGCGAACCGGGCTGGTACCAGCCGGTGCCGCGCGGGGTGGAAGCGAAGATCGCGGAGAAGCTGGCCTTCCTGCGCAGCCTCGACGACGAGGCCGGCAGCTAACTGCCCTTGGCGGCCTTGATCATCAGGCTTGATAATTCATCGAAATAGGCCAGCGCCGCCGGAGTCAGGTCGACCTGCTTGCGGCGGCTGTCTTCGGTATCGCCGAGCACCAGCCAGCCTTTCTTGCGCATCGAGGTGATGCGCGCGTGGATCGTCGCAGGCGCTCCCAAGCCATCCTGGCCCATCAGGTCGCGCACGCTCAGGCGCTCCTCGAGCTGGCGCGCGCGGCCGACCACGGCCAGGATGCGTTCCTCGAGCGGGTCGAGCGGCGGCAGCGCGGGCAGGGCGCGCAGCGCGTCCATCAGATTCAGGAAGCGCAGGTAGATGTCGGCTGGACGGGGCGAATTGCTCATGACAGCGTTATATTGATAGGAATAACTTATTGCTCGATTAATAAGAGTAACTGATATAATGCTTTGATATATTAGCTTAGCTTATTTTACCCTGCGCCAAATGCCCGGCATACCCTTGAAACTTGCCATGATCGCCGGCACGGCGCTCCTCTTCCTTGGCACGATCGGCCTCAACGAATTGCTGTTCGCGCAATTCGAATTCGCCCATGGTATCAGCTGGATCTATTTGCCGGCCGGCGTGCGCCTGCTGTGCATCCTCTTGTTCGCCGAAGCCGGGGCGATCGGCATCCTGATTGCCTCCTGGCTGATCTGCATCCTGTACTTCTTCCCCAACGATCCGATCCGCTCGTTTGCCGGCGGCATCCTGGCCGCGCTGGCGCCGTATCTCACCTACCGCCTGCTGGTGGCCGGGCGGGTCGGGCCTTCGCTGGCCGGCCTTGGTCCATGGCGCCTGCTCGGCTGCGCGCTGGCGTTTTCGATCGCCAGCCCGCTGATGCACCACATCTGGTTCGCCCTGCAGGGCCAGGAAGAAGGCCTGGTGCGCGGCTTCTTCGTCATGGCCAGCGGCGATCTGATCGGCACGATCATCGTGCTGTACACCGCAAAACTGCTTCTTCCCGTGCGCCAGAAATAAACTGGGGGCCAGCGCCCGAGCCGGCAAGCTCGACGACGCCATCCGATACGCCGGCCTGGCCGTCGATGGCGCCACGGTCACCGGCATGGACCTGATGTCCGAGCCGCCCGGACCGGTGCGCACCGACACCCGCTTCGTGATGCTCGCCGCCCGCCACGCCGGCACGTCCGCCGGGATGCCATTGAAAAGCTCACCGATACCAGGGAGCGCGACGCGCGCTGGGCAAGGTCGTCACCGATTCGGGCGGCTTCATGGCAGGCGTGATCAAGCTGGCGCAGGGCGCGAAGATCGACGTGCCGACCCCGGAGGCCGACTCGAAGGCGGCCGACCTCGCCTTCTAAGCGCCTGGCATGAAGCGGCTGCGCGCGCCCGGCATGGGCCGCGCGTCGCCGCTGCCTGAGCCGTATGCGAGACAACGTCGGCGAACTTGCCGGCTTCGTGCGGCCGGTCCGCGCTTTGCGCATCCTGGGCCATGTTTTCCGCGCTTCGTCGCAAGCCGGTGGCGCCTGACTGGGGCGATCGATAAAGTTCAAGCATACCGAACCACTTATCGCATCGATCAACCCCCAGGGAGCACACCATGAACATCCGTAAAAACTTCGAAGCCATCTTCCTCGCCGCCGCCGCACTGGGCCTGGCTGCCAGCTACGCCACCGCCGCCGCACGTCCGGTCGAGGTCGTGAAAGCGCCGACAGCGATCCTGGTGGACACCACCATGCACGTCGTCGTGGTCAAGGCGCCACGCCTGTCCGTGGCCGAAAAAGCCGGCCTGAACTGAAGCAGGGAAGGGCTGGCGGGCAGCCCGGCAGCAGGGTGATCGACACCCAGGCCGAATATTGGCAACTCGTCGCAAACAATGGCTGTCGGCTTGGTACAATTGTGTTTTCGACATACGCAAGCCCAACCCGACATGATTGACATCCAACTTCTCCGCAAAGACATCGACAATGTCGCCGCGCGCCTGGCGACCCGCAAGTTCCAGCTCGACGTGGCTGCCTTCAACGCCCTCGAAGCCGAACGCAAAGCGATCCAGACGCGCACCGAAGAACTGCAGGGCAAGCGCAATTCGCTGTCCAAGCAGATCGGCATGATGAAGGGCAAGGGCGAAGACACCACGCCCGTGATGGCGGAGGTGGCCGGCCTGGGCGACGAGCTCAAGGCCAACGAAGCGGCCCTCGCCGAGGTGCAGGCCAAGATGGCGCGCTTCATCGAAGCGGTGCCCAACCTGCCGCACGAGAGCGCCCCGCAGGGCCTTGATGAAACCGGCAATGTCGAAGTACGCAAGATCGGCACCCCGCGCAGCTTCGACTTCGAGGTGAAAGACCACGTCGACATCGGCGAGCAGCTCGGCCTGGACTTCGAGACCGCGACCAAGCTCACCGGCTCGCGCTTCTCGATGATGAAGGGCGGCATGGCGCGCCTGCACCGCGCGCTGGCGCAGTACATGCTCGACACCCACACCGGCCAGCACGGCTACACCGAATGCTACACCCCCTATATGGTCAATGCCGATTCGCTGCGCGGCACCGGCCAGCTGCCGAAATTCGAAGCCGACCTGTTCTCGGTGAAGAAGGGCGGCGTCGAGGGCGAAGGCGAGACCTTCTACCTGATCCCGACTTCGGAAGTCTCGCTGACCAACGTGGTGCGCGACGAGATCGTGGCGCTGGACGAGCTGCCACTGAAGATGACGGCGCACACCCCGTGCTTCCGCTCGGAAGCCGGCAGCTACGGCCGCGACACCCGCGGCATGATCCGCCAGCACCAGTTCGACAAGGTCGAGCTGGTGCAGGTGGTGCATCCGGAACAGTCGTATGCGGCGCTGGAAGAGATGGTCGGCCAGGCCGAGTTCATCCTGACCTCGCTCGGCCTGCCGTACCGCGTGATGTTGCTGTGCACCGGCGACATGGGCTTCTCGGCCGCCAAGACCTACGACCTCGAAGTGTGGCTGCCGGCCCAGAATACCTACCGCGAGATCTCGTCCCTGTCGAACTGCGAAGCCTTCCAGTCGCGCCGCATGCAGGCGCGCTTCCGCAACGCGGCCGGCAAGCCGGAACTGGTGCATACGCTGAACGGTTCAGGCCTGGCAGTGGGACGCACGCTGGTGGCGGTGCTGGAGAATTACCAGCAGGCGGATGGCAGCGTGGCGATTCCGGAAGTGCTGCGGCCGTATATGGGTGGGCTGGAGCGCTTGGTGCCTGCGGCCGTCTAAAATTTGCTCTTCCGTTTTTGCAGGAGGCTCGCTATAATGCGGGTCTCTTGCAGCGACCGCAACACCGATTTTGGAGAGGTGGCAGAGTGGTCGAATGTACCTGACTCGAAATCAGGCGTACGTTAAATCGTACCGTGGGTTCGAATCCCACCCTCTCCGCCAGTAGTAATAAAGAAGCTCCCGCATGGGAGCTTTTTTATTATGTAACGCGGAAGGAGGGAGCCATCTGCATGGCTCCCGCGTGGGATTCGAAGCCTCGCGCATACTTGCGCGAGGGCGGCCCGCAGCATGTGGGCGAATCCCACCCTCTCCGCCAGTAGTAATAAAGAAGCTCCCGCATTGAACTGAACCCCAAAAGTTGGACACCAACTTTTGGGGTTTTTTCATGTCGAAGTACAGTGAGCAATTTAAGCTCGCCATCGTCCAGCAGTACCTTTCCGGCACTGCGGGTTACAAA
>NZ_JCASID010000006.1:0-221207 GCF_059685855.1 Telluria sp. ZB4P37 | reverse complement strand
AGATCGACCCCAACGCGGATAAGCTTCATGGTGGACTCCTTCTTTCCGAACCGGTTGTGTGGAAACTCCAGTTTGGCACTAACGTGCCCTCAGGGGGAGGAGGAGTCCATCCCATTGCTTCGGGTCGGTTTCGGTCCTTGGTGACAGTGGACCTGTCAGAAATTCTGTGTGCGGGGCCAGAAATCTGTAGTTAGTGAATCGCGTTGGTGAAGCGCTCGCCGAACAGAATGGCGAACTGGTTGGCAGCTTGCTTCCAGACGATCGGAGGCATCTTCCAATCTTTCTCGATATTGCGCAAGGCCAGGAACTTTAATTTGGTGGCCGCTTCGTCGGTCGGGAAGTGGCCGCGGTTCTTGACGATCTTGCGCAGGCGCATGTGCAAGCTCTCGATGGCTTGGTCGTGTAGATGATCCTGCGTACCTCGGGCGGGTAGGCAAAGAAGGGAATCACTTGCTGCCATTGGCGCCACCACATCGCCACCACGGTCGGGAAACGCAATTCCCACGGCCCTGCGGCAAAGCTGTCCAGCGCCGCCGATGCCAAATCCGCGTTGGCGGCCTGGTAGACGGGCTTTAAGGCTGCTGCGAGGTCCTTGCGCTCCTTCCAGGACGCCAGCGTGGTCGAATTGCGGGTCAGGTGCACGATGCAGGTTTGGACCTGCGCTTGCGGATACACGGCCTCGATGGCCTCCGTGAAGCCGCGCAGGCCATCGACCACGGTAATCAGGATGTCTTCCAGCCCGCGGTTCTTGAGCTCGTTAAAGACCTTCAGCCAGAATTTGGCGCCCTCGGTCTGCTCGATCCACAGCCCCAGCACTTCCTTGCGACCGTCGGCGCAGATGCCCAGCGCCGGATACACGGCCTTGTTCTTGACGATGCCTTCGTCCCGAATCTTCAGGCGCAGTGCGTCGAAATAAACGATCGGGTACATCGCTTCAAGCGGTCGCTGCTGCCACTGCGTGACCTCGTCGAGGACTTCGTCGGTGATGGTGGAGATCAGGTCCGGCGACACCTCTGTACCGTACAGCTCCGCAGATGGGACTAAATCTCGCGCACGCTCATGCCACGCGCGTACATGCTGATGACATGGTCATCAAAGCCCGTCATCCGCCGCTGGTGCTTGGCAACCAGCTTAGGCTCAAAGCTCGACAAGCGGTCGCGCGGGATGTCCAGATTGAGTTCCCCGCCTGGCGTCAGCATCTTTTTCGGGCTCGTGCCATTTCGATGGTTTCTGCTGCGCTCGCCTTCGCTGGCAAGGTGATGGGTCATCTCGGCAGACAGCATGCGCTCGGCCAGCATCTTCTTCAACTGCCCGGCCAGGCCGGATTCGCCAAGGATCGATTCAGCGTCCTTGTTCTCAACCTGGGCGAGCAATTGGTCGATCAGCTCGACTGGGAATGGATACGCTGCTTTCTGCATTCTGCTTTCTGCTTCTTCGGCTTCTTGGTGGTCATTTCGTCGATCATCGAACAATCCTTTGGGCATTATTTCATGACCCCGTTCCACACAGAAAATCTGACAGGCTCGCGCGGGGTGAAACAAATTGTAATTCTTCGCCCGATTACATCGTATCAGGATAAGTTAACTCCATTTCCGATACCACCACATGAGAATTTTGTGAATTACAGCGCCCTTTATCGTCCTCTTTTATGGCAAGACATGAGTACGGCTACCTACCTTCCCTTGTCGATGTATGGACCAGGCGCCGGCGCGGCCACAGGGTACGAGAATGCGGTCCTCTTTACTACCAGCTACCCCGGTGCGGAACACGATTCCATTTTCAGCTTCACAGCTTTGGCGGGCGCGATTTACTCTGTCTCGTCGGCCAGTTTCTACGACCCTGACGACCTCATCATCTATAACGGCGACGGTGAAGCCATTGCAATTGATAATCTATCGGGTTTTTACGGTACTGATTATCTGACTTTCGTTGCTCCATATACCGGTATCTATTACGTTAATGCCTCGTGGGTCCAAGGCGACTACTATGGCGAACAGACGGTTACCCTGTCCATTCTGGAAGATCTTGACCCGATAATGGTCACAGCCGTGCGTGGAACGCCGCGGGTCGACGTCCTTGACGGTACTAAATACGATGACGACATGTTCGGTTATGACGGGGCCGACTCGCTGTTCGGCGGTGGCGGCGACGACTATATCAATGGTGGCGCTGGCATTGATGTCGCCTTCTACAATGGCAAGCGTGCTGACTTCACTATATCGTCCTATGGCGACAGCTTCTTCGTCGGCGACCGCTTGCGCACTGAAGGCACGGATTTGCTGGTGAATGTTGAACGTCTTGAATTCGCCGATGTAAGTGTCGCGCTCGATATTAACGGCGAAGGCGGACAGGCGTATCGCCTCTACCAGGCTGCGTTCGATCGAACGCCTGACAAGATTGGGTTGGGCTATTGGATTGCACAGCTTGATAGTGGCGCGAGCCTTGCATCGGTCGCCGGCGCATTTATTGCATCGACTGAATTTAGGGTCTTGAACGGCGCCAGGCCGAGCAATCTCGCGATCGTGACGGAGCTCTACGAGAACGTACTGAACCGGACGCCCGATCAGGCTGGCGTCGTTTACTGGGTGAATGTGCTCGACAAGGGAATGGCATCGCTTGCCGAGGTTCTAGTGGCATTTAGCGAAAGTCAAGAAAACTACACGCAATTGGTTGGCGTGATGACCAATGGTTTCGAATTCCAGCCCTGGGGCTAAGATTACAACTTTCTGGCTAGTCCGCCGCTAGCTTGTAGCTTATTAAAGTTGGCCTGAGTCGCCACAAGTCCACCGCTGCCTTGCCACTGACCCCATGCTTAACGGCATTAAGCCCTACACTGAGCCCCCCCACACTATCCAATAGCTCCGGCGACTGCGCGCGACTGCGAACGTAGACGTCCCGGCCTGCCTCGCGCTCAGTCAGAAGGTGTAAACCGTTACCGCACCTGGATACGAAGGCCGGCATGCTGAGAAAGACGGCTTGCGCTTTCACTCCGGAAGCTAGACAGAGCTGCTCGGACTTGTCACCGTAGATGAGGCTCGTGGTACCAATTTGGAAGCTGCAGACCAAGAGACTCACCACTTCTTGGCGAAATACGATCGCTGGACTCCTGTGTCCGCGTTGGGTCGGATCCAGTACTTCGTGACAGTCTGCGGTTTTTCGACCGCGGCGACCTGCTATGCTGAGCTCAGCTACCCAGGCGCCCGATGCGACGTCCATTGGTATCATCCACACGGTTCGCTTGAGTAGAGCGGTGTTGGTCTTGCATGCACACGGCCCACTTCCGACGAGAAATTGGCAATCTATTAACAGACGCCAGCATCCGCGCATCTTTGACCCGCTTTTGATTTCCATCACGCACTATTTTGTCGACAGTATTTTTGTGCCAAGCTATAGTTTTTCTGTTTCCATGCAGAAAGGATTTTAAAATGTCAATCAATCAACTTGTATACGTTAGCCAAGCCACACGCAAGATGTCCCAAGCCGATCTGGCCGCAATTCAGGAAAAGGCCAAAAACAATAATGCTCCACTCGACGTAACCGGAAGTTTGTTCTACAACGGTGGGTGGTTCTTGCAGGTTCTGGAGGGTCCAGAATCTACCCTTAACGAACTTTACCAAAAAATTGAACTTGATCCTCGCCACAAAAATTCGCGAGTTCTCTACAACGAACCGGCCAAGTTTCGTACATTTCCTCGCTGGAGTATGAACATGACCAATTTGAATGACCGCCAAGCCGACAAATACGATGAACTTGTCGAGGTCTTGGAGGCCGCCCAAGCCAATCGCAGGATCGGGGCAGCCACCCCAGCAGTAGCGTTACTGAGGCTGTTCGCTAGCTAAACAAGCGCTGCTTAATTTGATTTTCAACTTCAGTATGAGCATAAGTTGCTGACTTCGAAGACACATAGGGAAGTGCTAATTAGTTCAGCTTCCCGAAAGTCGGACATTTAAGACCAAAGTTTAAATATAAATTTACCAATTTTTGAATTAATCATCGCTTCCCTAGCTATGAGTATGAATGCGCACTTGCCGCAGAGATGGTCTTACAAAATTGTTTCGCGCTGAATGACCAAGTTCGGCCAGAAGCAGACGTAACGTGAGCATCTAAAGCGACCCGTCTCATTGATCCTGCCATGGTCGTCCGTCTTTTGTGTGTGATGGCGTGATCGGCGCATGTTTCGGCTGCGCCGCAAGTGCTCGAGCAATTCCTTTTTCAGCGCGCCCCGAGCCTGGATATAGAGGCTGCGGTAGATCGTTTCGTGCGACACGTGATAGTCCTCGTCACCCGCATATGCCTGCTTTAGCCAACCAGCGATTTGCTCCGGCGACCATTGGAACTTGAGCTTGTCGGCGACGATGTCGGCCAGCTTCCGGTTCGCTACGAGCTTACACGGCTTGGGCCGTCGCGCCCGATCCCAGACACGCTGCTCGGCCTGGATTGCCCGGTAACCTTCCAGGCCGCCATTTCTCTTGACTCCCGACTCACTGTGGATGAAGCTCGTCCAAGAGAGGTAGCGATAGAACGGATCGACTTGCCGGCTACGACTGCGCGCGATATCTCTTCGCGCTCGACCAATGTGAGCGCCAATCGCGAACGGCATCGTTGCGCTGGACGGATGCCACCTGTTTCCGCGAGAATCCGCATGACAGACGAGTGGTTACGGTCGAACAGCCGGGCAATCTTTTGAAGCGAATCGCCCTGGCGCCATCGCTCCCACATGAGCGCCTTTTGACTGTCCGTGTAGTAAATTCGAGGTCGCTGCTTCATATGAACACTCCTCCATACCTTCTTAGAGTGTTGCGTTCACCAGTTGAATCCACAGTCGGATCTGGTCCTTCCTGACCGTCTGCGATTTTTCCGTCTTGGCGACCTGCTATGCTGAGCTCAACGGCCGGGTTCGGCCAGAAGCGGACGGTGACCAAGCTGAATTAAAGATGCTATTCGCGCTACTAAAAGAGCCGTATCGTGTGGGAAGATTTTTTATCGGATGCAAGAGGATGCAAGAGTATTTTGGACGTGTCTTTCGCCATACGATCTTTACCGCGGTTGAAAGTGGCGCTGATGAGGAAGCATGCAATCTTGGTTAGTGAACGCGTCCTGTTGCGCGCTCGTGACGAATGAGGCATGAACTCCCTCAGCGCGCACGCACGCAGCTTGTGCTACCGATGACCGAACCGCGGCGCGATCGCATAGAACGAGTATGTCGTCGCGATGGAGCCACTTGCAAAGGCGACTGAGCAACAGGTTCCGAACACTGATTGAGGCGCAGCGCCAAGCGCCTGGCTCGAGCGCTTCCCGTCGTCTAGCTCGACTGCGTTTTTTGTTGCAAGAAGAACCGTAACATTTCCTTGCTAGCATTAGGCCCTGCCCTATCGCTATACGTTCCTCTGATATCCCCGCCAGACCATGCATGCCCAGTGCCATGCACGACCCACTGCTCAGCGACGGTATTGCCAGCCGGTCCCTGATAAACGGTTCGGCTATAACGACGCCCGGCGGTTTCTCCGGTCTCTTTTCTAGTGACGATAGGGGCACGCGTGCCAGATGCCGTCGCGGTATAGTAGTTGACCGACTGCTGTACGACTTCGAGGCTGTTGGCCGGGTGTACGGTGAAGTCCTGATCGCCGTGGAAGGCAATCGTCGGAATGCTTGCCATAAGGCCGGCATCCGCCTGGGTGCGACCGCTTGGCCCGTCGCGCATCACCAACATGGCGCCATAGTGGTCGCTGGCGCTGCCATCCGCGAGTCCGGAGTGGCACCCGACTGCGCTGAACAAATCGGAATGGTTTCGCCCCAGTAGGACCGCCATGGCGCCGCCGGACGACATTCCGGCAACGTAAACGCGCGCTATATCGACGGTGTAGTCGTCCATGATCTTGCGCGTCAGGCCTGCGATAAGCACAGGCTCGCCGCCGCCGGTTCGGTGGTGTGCCTGGTCAAACCAATTCCAGCAACGACCCAAGTTGGCGTCCAGCGATTGTTCTGGATAGGCTACCATGCACCCAAATTCCTCAGCCAAATGGTTCATACCTGTCCCAAGCGCAAAATCGTCTGCATCCTGGCCCCCACCATGGAGCATGACAATCAGCGGGACTGGAGAGTCAGTGTAATTACTTGGTATGAATAGTTTATATCGCAAGGATCCCCTGTCACCCACGTACTGCTTCCGAATGAATCTTCCGGACACGCCATGGGCAGCATTGGCAAACGGAAAGCCGAATAGCGGAGCTTGCCGTTGGGATTGAGTAAAAGAAGTCATTGCCTCGAATAAGGTAATCAGCATTGTGTTTCCTCGGAGATGAGAAATCTCATAAGAGTTTCACGAGACTTGCACTTCGCTGCAGCACCGCATATCAGGCAAGGTAGCGCCTCACGCAGGAGAAGCTACGTTGCCTCAGCGAAAAAAGTGTAATCTGCGAAGCCGCAAAGAAAAACGCCCCTTTCGGGGCGCTGTATTACCCAGACAGTGGAGAGATACCAAGCCCGGCGCAGGACTTCTACTTCTTGTTAGCTTGGTTTCGCACTCGACTTGCCCTGTTGTGAACCCTGTTGGCTGCCATGCGAGCCACCTTGCACAGTGCCAGAAATACTTCCGTTGCGCCCGTCAGCTCGAACCTCTGCACCAGCGCTTGCGCCGTCACCGTTGCTTTGAAGGTTGCCGCGGTATGTTTCACCGTTAGAGCGGGCATGTTCGAACGGATTACGGAAGTTCTTCAAGTTTTCTTGCTGGGTACGAATGCTGTTTTGCGTTTCTTCTGTCGCAGCCCGCGCAACCTCTTCGGCCAAGACACTCGCGGTACGCGAGGTCTCCTGGACATGTTGCTGGGCTACATGAGCTTGTTCGACCTGGGATTCAGCTACGATACGGGAAAGTTGCTGCTGGTAGGCGCGCAGCTTTTCAGCGGTTGGCTGGGCGCGCGCAGCTGTGGTTGAGATGATATCTGTTGGACGATTAGTAGTAAAAAGTTGCTGTCCAGCAATATTGGTCTCTTCAAGCAGAGTCTGGCCTAACTGGATGTTCGCTTCCACAATGCTTTGAATAGAACGCGACCATGATTTAGACATGTCGTTCAGAAAGGCAACTTGAGCGTCCAGATGCGTACGAGCTGCAGGAGTAACAGAATGGGAAAATAGGAACATGGATGACCCCTTAATAAGTGTATCCGTTCAATGGATGTGATTGCGCTGCGATCGAGACGGCCGCAGCCGACACTCACATGTGATGCTGCACCGCGCCACCGTCCTTTTCAGTGAAAGCCGCTGACACGAGCTCGTTAGAGTAGACCAATTTGCTGATAGTTCCAGCGTTTTTTTACGAACTTCTGCTAAAAACAACGATTAACGGATTTTATTGGCTTGAGGCTTCGACCCTTGCCCACTAGATTATTGAACAGTGTCACTGTCAATTGCTGCGTCGCACAATCATAGATGTTGAACAATTCATTCCAGCTGCTTATACCAAGGAGTCACGTATTTTTGCCGCACGTCAGATTTGCAGCTCAGCAGGGGGCCGTGCTGGAATAGGTAGAATGCGATGCTGCGAAAGCAAGTCCACGATAGATTTGGGTGATACGAGTTACTTCCTTTAACTCGAGCTCAGGCGAACGTCCGTTATGGGTCGAAAACGGAAGAAGACTTGCAGAGTACGGTTAATTTGCTCTCAAGTTGACGAAGAGATATAAAACGGAGAATGGAATGGAAATAATGATTGTGGTACTCGTCCTTCTGGCACTGGCGATTTTAGTCGTATCGCCAATGCTCAAAGGCTCTAGTCGAGCCAGCACGTATAAAGCGCGGCAGCTGATGACGGATAATGAGGCAGAGTTCTTCGGCCGTTTAGTGGTAGCCCTGCCGGACCATTACATTTTCCCGCAGGTCGCCATGACGGCCCTCATTGAGGCCGCCACCGTTGACAAAAAAACGGCCCATAGTGACCGACTGAGGATCGCGCAACAGCGTGTTGATTATGTAGTCTGCGACAGAAGCTGTAAGGTGGTGGCCGTAGTCGAACTGGATGACCAGACGCACTCGCACAAAAAGGACAAATTGCGGGACGCGCGCCTACAGCAAGCCGGCTTTCGTACCGTGCGTTTTCAGTCAAAGAGCAAACCAAGCACGGAGGTTTTGCGCGCTACCGTACTTCCGGCCGCTGCCGTATCGGAAGTTTCGAAGCCAAGCTCTGTGTACAACTAAACGGGGAAAATTTAAGTACGCTAACTGCCGCTTTCGGCCAAAAGCAGAACTGATGAATAGAGAGCCAAATAAAAAATTTCTAGGCGTCTTACTCGTTGTCTACTGGGCGGCGGTCGGATATTTTCCGTTCGTTCTAATATCGTATTGGCGCGGGTATCATGCAGCAATCGGCTGCCCACAAAATGGCGAATGCTATGTTCCCGGCTCGGAGCATTTGCTCGGTCTAGAACTGATGATTGCAACCGCAGCCATTCTTCTTTGGCCGCTTGCATGCATCAAGCTGTACACAGCTGTGCGGATAGTACTTGCACACCGTTAGCAATATTGCATCGGCGGCAGAGCTTGCACAGGCTGCAATGGACCTTAATTTGCGTTTTACCGCTGAGAAGATGACGAGAAAATCATGAATCGCTTTCGTATCGGGGTGCTCCTGTTTGCCTGCGTTTCAGCGCTCCAAGCGCAGACCTTGGATAAGTCTCCTAACGTTGTCATAGGAACCTACACTTACAGCACCGATGCGGAAAGTCTGGAACAGTTGGGCGACACGGTGTGCTTCTATCCGCGTTCTGGTTCGCGATTTCGGCATACCCGGCCAGCTGATGACCGAAGACTAATGTGGTTTTGCTTCACAAACATCGACGACGCGAAGCGGATGCTGCGCATTCCATCCCCAGCGAAGGTCAGGGAGTGCGGCGTTCAGGGGCAGGCTACCGTGGAAATTGATGAGCACCAAACGGCCAAGCAAGACACGGACGATTTTGACGTCGCGCATCTCGTAGCTGTGCGGCGCGCTAGTAAAGCAAGACCTCTTGTCTGCCCACGTTGAAGGTCTGCTTCGGGTCGGATTCGGGCCTTCCCGAGCGTCGACAAATCGGATTAGTGTAGAGGTGCACGATGGAGTGCATGTTTGCTGCTGGCGGTCGCTCTGGAGCTCATTGGCATGCTTGAGGTCCGTGCCTGGGTAAGTCCGTAGGTAGCTAGACTTGCCTGGTGAGCCTGGCGACCAGCTTGCGAACCAGTGGCGCGACGATCGCGACAGTGGGAAACGCAACCGGCCAGGTGGTTAGACAACTGCGCACCCACTGCCCGGGAAGTCCGGGGTGCAAGCCCTGTGTATTGAGCAATACGAACGCCGAGACGATACTGACCATGATTGCCGACAAGATGGCGCTGAAGAGGATTGGTGCGAAGCGGGCCTGGATTTGCATGGTGACTCTCTTGGTTGAATGTGATTAATGGGTTAGCCAGGCGCTGGCGTACAGCCCAAGGCCGAACACTGCATGGGTGAGGACGCTTTGCAAGCGCGCAAAGGCCGGGCGCGGCGCCCTCGCGGCCGCAATGCCGGCCCCCATTCCAGGCTGCATCAAGAGAAACGGCGCCAGCACAGTGCCGATGCCAAACAACAGAGCCGGACCGATGGTGGGTAGGGCCAGCCAGCCAGGACCGGTGACGGCCAGCAGTAGCGCGGCAAACGCGATCCCGATCAGATAGTGGGCAATCCAGCCGATCACCACCTCACCTGGATACTGCGCAGCCGTAGCGATCGACTTGTGCAGGAACTGGCCCCGCGTCATGTGCCCCAGCCAGCGCCCGAGGTGTCCATAGTTCGGCCGGGGCACGCCCAGCAACAGTTGGCGGACAACGGCCCATACGTCGACTGTCCAAGTGGCGCCCACACCCATGACGAGTACTGCGAATGTCAGTTCCATGATCTTCTCACTGGTTTGCGTTTGTTATGCAGTACTGGTAGCGTACGACTTCAAGTCAACTTGAAGTCAAGGGAAATAACATGGACATTGGGGAAGTGGCACGGCGTTCCGGAATATCGACCTCGGCACTGCGGTTTTATGAGGAGAAGGGATTGATCAGCGCGGTTGGAAGACGGGGCCTGCGCCGGTTGTTCGGCAATGATGTACTGCAGCGGCTGGCCCTGATCAGGCTGGGCCGTGCCGCCGGTTTTTCATTGGACGAGATTGCAGCGATGTTCGGGCCCGATGGTGGTCCGCAGATAGACCGCGGCATGCTCAGCAGCAAAGCGGATGAACTCGATGTCACCATCCGCAAGCTTATCGCCATGCGCGACGGCTTGCGCCACGCCGCCGCCTGTCCGGCGCCGACTCATATGGAGTGTCCGACTTTCCAGCGCCTTCTGGGGCTGCAGGGCGCTGCCAAACTCAACAGATGACCATCCGAGCGAATCGGCTCGCCTGATAGCGGCGCAGCTGCGCACGTTGATGCAAACGCTCGAAGTCGCTGCGTCCAGGATTACCCTTCGGGCTCATATTGAGCTCGCGTCAGCTTGGAGGTCTTGACTCTATGTCACCTGACGGGCTGGGGCAACGGTTAAAGACATCCCCCGCACGATAAGTTTCTAACCTTTGCCTAGTTCTGGTTTATTTGGAACCAGTGTTGCGATCTCATCTAATGGCATCCATGACTTACCATAACCTTTCGATCGAAGTGTCACATGAGCCCTTTCGGGCGCCATTGAAAGTTCACTGATTCGGTCGAAAGTGTCTGGGCCAGTGTTGTCAACCACGTTGTCTGAACAGTTATTATTCTCAGTACTGGTCTGAACGTGACCACAATAATTGAGGGCGTTCTTGCAAGAGTTTCTTATGTGTAAAATTCGTGCTAACCGCAGGTATGTTGAATTGACAAAGAGCAGCCTGATCAGTGACAGTTGTGTGCACAGTTCCCCTGTCCAGCAATGACGTCGGGATCGTCGAAAGGATGCACGAAGTTCAATTGCAGTTCGGTCTCCAGCATATGGGCATGCCTGAACGCGTCGGTATACGATTCCCATGGAGCACGATGTCGACAAAGGCACCGCCGTGCTGCCTCACCGCGTCGATCCTCACGGCGGGTGTCGTAGTTGGCATGACGATCAGCGCGCGGCAGCGCAGCAGCGAGGCCGACAGCGCGACACCTTGCGCATGGTTGCCCGCAGAGGCGCAGATGACGCCACGCTGCCGCTGCGCCGGCTGTAGGATTAACACCCTACTTTTTCACTACGACGTCATCCGACATGCCGTATGGCGATCGCGGCTTCCCGCGCGATCGCCCGAAAATTATCATAAAAACAAGCGTTCAGTTCGGCAACGCACGGAAGAGGCGGCCAACAAGAGAGAAGATGGGTCATCGGGAAAGCAGCCAGCACGCAGGTTTGCACCTCCCTCACCAAAGCGAAAGAATCATCATGCTATATACCATTGCAATCATCCTCCTCGTCCTGTGGCTGCTCGGCATGGTCACTTCCGTGGCCGCCGGTGGACTGATCCACATCCTGCTGGTCGTTGCCGTCGTCGTCATCCTGATCCGCCTGTTCACGGGCCGAAAAGTGCTTTGACGAACACCAGCTCGTAATTGAAAAAGGCCGGAACCTATAAGGATTCCGGCCTTTTGTTTTTGGAGATGGCGCGACGTCGTTGCGCACTCAGGCTCGATTGAATGGGCGCAGATGGAGCACCGTTAACTCCAAGACCGTCGTTCCCGCGCAGGCGGGAGTGACGTTTATTCAGGTGCGGGGATGGGTACAGCTAGCGAATCCGATGGCGTTGCTATCCGTCCTTCGCTCTACATCTCCGGCGCATGGCATTCGAAATGCAGCCGATCATGCCACACGCCCCCAAGCTCGAAACTGCGCCGGGAATGCCCGAACTGCACAAACCCATTACGCAGCAACACGCGCCTCGACGCCTCGTTATCGACGCGGCAGTCTGCTTCGATCCTTGCCAGGCGCAGCTTGACGAAGGCGATGTCGAGGATTTGACGCACCGCTTCTCGGGCGCAGCCCTTGCCGCACGCGGATTCGCCGATACGGTAGCCCAGGACGGCCGAATGAAAATGTGCCCTCTTCACCGCACTCAGGTTTGCCCTGCCCAATATCGCCCCGGTGTCGTCCTTGAGCAGGAACTGGTAACCGCGGTCGACCATCGCGTCGGCCATCGCGCTGCTGATCGACGCCTGCACGCCCTCGAGCGAGTAGTAGCCGGCGGGCCGCGCATTGATGGTCGCCTCAAAAAAGGGGCGGTTGTCCAGCTCGAAAGCAAGCAGGGACGCGGCGTCAAGATGCGCTGGCGGGACCAGGATCATCACATCTCCGCCCACATCCGCAACAGGTTGTGATAATGCCCCGTGATGCCGACTACCGCTTCGGTTTCGCCATGCGCCGCGCGCAGCTTCTGGATATTCGCGTCCAGCTCGAACAGCATCGCGCGCCTGGCATCGTCGCGCACCATGCTCTGGGTCCACAGAAAAGAAGCCACCCGCTCGCCGCGCGTCACCGGCAGCACCTGGTGCAGGCTCCCCGACGGATACACGATTGCATCGCCTGCCGGCAGTTTGACTTCGTGGGTGCCGTAGGCGTCGACCACCACCAGCTCGCCGCCATCATAGTCTTCAGGCTCGCTCAGGAAGACGGTGGTCGAGACGTCCGCGCGCACCGGCGGCAAGCCGCCGCGCTGGGCGCGCACCGCGCCGTCCACGTGCAGGCCGTAGTGCTCTCCCCCGCCGTAGGCATTGAAATACGGCGCCAGCACGCGCAGCGGCAGCACGCTGGAAAAGAACAGCGGGTTGGCCATCAGGGCGCTGCTCACCGCCTGCCCCAGTTCCACGGCGAGCGGCGAGCCTTCCTTGAGCTGGCGGTTGCGTTTCACCCGTGCGCCCTGCGGGCCGACGCTCTCGCGGCCGTCCACCCATTCCGGCGCCCCCTCCATCCGCGCGCGGATAGTGGCTACCTGCCCGCGCGTGAGCACACCAGGAATATGCAGCATCATGATTCGATTCCTTCGACGAAGAAAAAAGCCCTCCCGATAATATCAGGAGGGCGAATCCGGTTGCCCGGCGGGGGTGGTGCGGGAGAAATCAGAACTTGAGGTTGGCCATCAAGCTGGCCGAACGGCCGGCGCCCACGCCCGCATAGTGCGGCGACGAGACGCGGTCGAAGTACAGCTTGTCCGTCAGGTTCTGGATATTGAGCTGGAACGACACGCTCGGGTTCAGGGTGTAAGTCGCCATCGCATCGAAGCGGGTATAGGCTGGGGCGAACTTGGTGTTGTTGATGTTGGCGAACTGGCGGTCCGCGAAGTTGGCGCCGCCGCCGACCGTCAGCGATTTGTTCAGCGCATAGGTCGTCCACAGCGAGGCGCTGTGCTTTGGCGTGGTCGGGAAGGCATTGCCGTTGAACGGCGACGGGGTCCAGCGCGGGCTTGCCGTGGTGCCGGTGTTGACGAAACCGTTGTCGGCAATGACGCCGTCCAGGTAGGTGTAGCCGCCGAACACGGTCCAGGCAGTGGTGAGGCGGCCCGAGAAGCCCAGCTCGACGCCCTTGAGTTCCTTGCGGCCGACGTTCTGGGTGGTGCCGTCCGGTGCGGTGACGCGGGCATTGTCCATGTCGCTCTTGAACACGGCTGCGCTCAGCGACAGGCGGCCACCCGGCAGCACTTCCCACTTGGTGCCCAGCTCGATGTTGCGGCTCTTCTGCGGCTGCAGGTTCTGCACTGCCGCGGTGAGCGGATCCAGGCCGTCGCCGCCGTCGTTGCCCGGCGGCGTGGCCGACGTGGCCCAGGACAGGTAGACGCTGCCGTTGGCCTTCGGCTTGTACACCAGGCCGGCCTGGTAAGTGTCGAAATTGGTATCGACCCGTGCACGCACCGCGGCGGTGGTGCCTGCGGCCGGGGTATGCAGCTCGGTGCGGAAATCATCCCAGCGCGCGCCCAGGTTCAGCTGCCACTGCGGGGTGAATTCGATGGTGTCGAAGCCGTATACGGCGCGGGTGCTGGTCTCGACGCTGGTCAGCAGCGGCGACTGGGCGCGGGTGTAAGCCCAGGGTTCGTACGGGTTCGGGTTGACCAGGGTGGTGCAGTTGTACAGGGTCGGCGCGCCTGCGGTCGGGCAGGTGAAGGTCTTGGTGAGCGGGTTGTTGGTGCCCGGGGTGAAGACATAGCTGCCGCGGTCCGTCTGCTCGCCCGAGAACTCGACGCCGACGTTGAAGCTGTGCTTCATGCCCGCCGCGTTCCAGGTGCCGCCCAGGCTGGTGGAGTTGGCGATGGTCTCGGTGTCGACCACGCGGGTGTTGGCGCGGCGCCAGACGGTGCCGTACAGGGCGACATTGCCCTTCGAGTCGTCCGGCTGGGTCCAGACATAATCCTGGCCGCTCTTGCCGTAGCGGGTCACGTTGCGCAGCGCCAGGCTGGGGCTGAACTCGTGGTGCAGGTCGACGGTGGCGACATCGGTCTCGGTGTCGCGAAAGTCGCGGTTGGCCAGGCCGTAGAAGGCTTCGCGGTCCACAGTGTACGGGGTGCCGCCGCCATTGCGGGCCACATTGGCGCCGGTCGTGAACGGGTTATTGAACGGGATGCCGGTGTCCGGGATCTCGCTGCTCTCCATGTGGTAATAGCTCAGGGTCGCGCGGGTGGGGCCGGTAAGGCCGAAGGTGACGCTCGGGGCGATGCCCCAGCGCTCGCCGCCGACCACGTTGCGGCCGGCGACCTTGTTTTCGTGGGCCATCACGTTCAGGCGGAAGGCGGCGTTGTTGCCCAGAACGCGGTTCACGTCGCCGGTAACGCGGCGATATTGGTCGGTGCCGATGCCCACGGTGGCGTTGTTGAAGTCGTATTCCTTGGCGGTCTTGGTGACGATGTTGATGCCGCCGCCGGCCGACGAGCGTCCGCCCAGCGCCGAGTTTGGACCTTTGACCACCTCGATCTGCTCGATCGCGAAGATCTCGCGCGACTGCGAACCCGAATCGCGCACGCCGTCGACATAGGTGTCGGTCTGGGCGTTGTAGCCGCGGATGAACAGGTTGTCGCCCACCGGGTTGCCGCCTTCGGCGGCGCCGATGGTAATGCCCGGCACGGTGCGCAGTGCGTCGGTCAGCGATACGGCGCCGGTCTGCGAAATCGTCTCGGACGTGACCACGGTGATCGATTTCGGGGTGTCCAGCAGCGGCGCGGTGAACTTGTCGGATGCAGAGCGGTTCGGACCCTGCACCGAGCGGTCCGGGCCGGTTCTGACGATCACTTTCGGCAGGTTGGCGTTATCAAGCAGCTCAGGCGCTTCGTCGGCATGGGCCAGCGGCATCGCCAGCGTGGCAAGCACGGCCAGCGCGGGACCCGACAGGGCCGGCGCGGAAAGACGGGTGTGCTTCTGGGTGTGCTTCTTGCTCTTGATGAAGGGGCTGCTGGCCTGCGGCGTAATCGTGGTCATGTTTTTTTTGGTCGTGATTGTCGTCAAAGTGGCGGACGAGTAAATTAATCGGTCTGAATATAAATGAGAACGATTCGCATTATCGTTTCTATTGCGGATTTTTGCAAGCCTGGATGAGCTCTTCCCGCGGTTTGTCCCTCCGAGGGGGGGCTTGTGTCATGGCATGTAGCCGAATCAACTACAATAACCGGGACTAGGGTTTATCATGACCTTCAACACACCTTTCCAAAAAAGAGAATCCCCAGCGCCATGCGTCGTCCTTCCAAAGATTCATCCCCTAAACTGTCCGCCGAAAGCCAGCGTCTCGTCAGCGTCGCGCAAGCCATCATGCAGGCCGCCAGCCGCGTCGAGGAACGGACCTGGGAGCGCCAACTGGACACGCAACTGCAAAAGCTGCTCAAGACCAACCACCAGGACAGCATCGACGCCGCGCTGAACGCCCTGTTCAAGGACGATCTCGCCTCGTACGACGTGCTGATGGATGCGGTCGAGGCGGTCAGCGAATCGGCCACCATGGTGGAGCAGCAGGACGGCAAGGAAGTCACCTGGCAGGCCCTGCTGGTGGCCGCGCCGGTGCTCGCCTGGACCCGCTTCAATATCGCCTCTGGCAACATCCCTGGCGACATGCTGGCCACCCTGCAAGCGCATTTCTCGGCCCACCTGCTCGCCGAAGGCACCCGCCTGGCGATGGCGCCCTCGCTGTACTCGATCGACCAGTTGCCGCGTACCCATGCCGAAACCTATGCGTTGACGCACAAGCTGGCTGGCGCCGCCCACAAGGGTACGACGATCAAATCCGCCACCCGCGTGGAAGAAACCGCGCCGTTCCTGGCCGACACCCGCTATCTGCTGGTGGCGATCATCGCGCCGATGGGCGCGCCGATGTTCCGCTGGCAAGAGCCGCAGCACCACGTCGGTTTCGCCGAAGAACGCAACCGCGCGCTCGAGCAATGGCGTGCCCAGGGCACCGCCAACATCGCGCGCCTGATGCCGGGCTGCGGCGTCGAGCTGCTGCTGCCGGAAGCCTATTACGTGGCCTGCCGTGAAGCGGATAAATTGATCCGCCCCATCTCGATCCGCGCTGCCGTGCACTACCTGACCCACACGCTCGACGTCGAAGCCTCCGACCTGCGCGCCGTGATCGCCGGCTTCGGCGAAGAGGCGCCGGATATCCAGATCGACGAATACCGTGTGTCGTTCACGATCCGCCAGGACACCGACGTCATGTACGGCATCGTCTGGCCGCTCTACGGCCAGGAAGATGAGAACGGCACCCCGATGGAAGGCCCGTTCGCCATCGCCCCTGCGACGCTGACCCCGATCAACGACATCGTGGCCCACCTGAACGAAGCCGGCATCACGCACATCAAACGGATCAGCGAACGCTACCCGGCCGAGTACTGCGACGACTGCGGCGGCCCGCTGTTCGCCGACCCGACGGGCGAGCTGGTGCATGCCGAGATGCCGGAAGACGCGCCGCCAGGGACCGAGCACTTTCATTGATGTGCTGTCCGCGCGGCCTGCCGGCCTGCGCGGGTTTTTCCATCGTCAGCATGGGGAAAGCGGAAATGAATCACGGCAGCGCAAGTTACCCTGCGGCTGCCGTGTAGAGATCGGCCCGTGCAGCGGCCTGGGACTGCTGCTAGCGGCGGATGGTCTTGATGACCTTGGTGGCGAAGTCGGCGACATTGCCGGCATGCCAGCGCCAGACGATCACGAGATCATGATCGGGCGAGACGAGGATGGTATTGCTGCCGGCTCCTTGCGCCGCATAGGCATTGGTCGGCATGCCCGGCAGATTCTTGCCCTTGGTATTGAGCCACCAGAGATAGCCGTAGTCGGGCCCGTGCGCACTTGGCGTCAAGGCGGCCTTCACGTAGTCCGGCTGCACCACCTGCTTGCCGTTCCATGCGCCGCCGCGCAGCCACAGGTAGCCGAAGCGCGCCATGTCCCAGGAATTGATCCACATGCCGCCGCCCCAGCGCGTGCCGCCGCTGACCGATGCTACCGGCTTGCCGTTCAGGTCCACGTAGCTGTTATGGTAGGGAACCCATTTCCAGCTATTGGAGGCGCCGATCGGGTCCATGATTTGCTGCTGGAACACCTCCGGCACCGGCTGGCCGAACACGCGCAGCAGCGACAGCGCGAAACGGTTGATGCGCACGTCGTTGTACTCGTAGAAGCTGCCCGGCTGCCCCAGGGTGCGTGGCTTGCGCTCGCCCGCGCCGAAGGCCGCCTTGCCGATGAAGTCGGCATTCTTGCCGAACAGGCTGCCTTCCCACTCGGATTCCTGCTGCAGGTGCTGCTTCCAGGTGATCCCGGCGTTCTGTGGCGACGTATAGCCGCCGTCGTTCACGCGCGTCGCGACCGCTTCGTCGACTTTGATCCGACCATCGCGCACGGCCACGCCCGCGACGGTTGCCAGCATGCTCTTAGCCACCGAATAGGTCGGGTCGACAAACTGCGTGTCGCCAAATTCCGCCACCACATAGCCTTTATAAATTACCAGCCCGTTGGTGCGGGCGCGCTGGGTTGGCATCGAGCCGAGGCGGGCACCAAAAGTAGCTTCCTGGTCCGAGAAATCCACGGCGCGCGTGGTTTCGTGCGACTGCGCGAACTGCACGGCAGCGGCGAGCGCTGCGGGATCCATGCCGAGTTCGGCAGGCGACTTGCGGGCCCACTCGCCTTGCGGCGGGAAATAAGGAGAGGCAATGGGCGATGCAGCGCCGGCGGTGGCCGGCAGCAGCGCAGCCAGGCACAAGGCCAGCAAGCTGCGGCGGGAAACAAAAGTCATGAAGTGGTCCATTGGGAATATGGGGAACGGATCAGGCTGGAGTTGTAGTAGCGCTTCTCGCCCGTGACTTCCTGGCCGATCCAGTCGGGCTTGTTGAATTCGGCGTCTTCGGACGGCAACTCGATTTCGGCCACCACCAGGCCGGCGTTCTCGCCCAGGAACTCATCGACTTCCCAGGTGAAGCCGGCGTGGTCGATGCGGCGCCGGATTTTTTCGACCAGCGGCCGCTCGCACAGGGTGTCGAGCATTTCCTCGGCGTCAAGCAGGGGAATGGCGTATTCCCATTCTCCCCTGCTGGCGCCGACGTTCTTGCTTTTGATGGTGAGCACACCGGTGTTGCCCTCGATGCGCACGCGCACCGTGCGCGCCGGATCGGTGTTCAGGTAGCCCTGTCGCAGCAGGGTTGCCTCGCCCAGCGCACGCCAGGCTTCGCCTGCAACCAGGAACTTGCGCTCGATCTCGACGCCCACTTGGTCAGTCCAGCGACTGCAGGATCGGCTGCAGGATTGCCGCGCCGAGCGCCGCGCTACGCGCACCGTTCCAGCCGGTGTGCGGGTCCGGCAGGTCGGCATTGTCCTTGAACGGCATTTCCAGGGTCAGGGACAGGCATTTGAAGGTATGGCCGATGTACTTCGACGCCAGCGTCAGGAGCTCTTCGTTGTACTTGCTGGCCGCGTAGCCATAGACGTTCTGGAAGTCCGGGCTGGCCGCCATGTATTGCTGCACGAAAGCGCTTTGGCGCGCCTGGCGTTCCGGCGTGAAGTCCGCCAGCATCTCGTTGCCGGCCACGAAGTTGTACGGCAATGCCTCGTCGCCATGGATGTCGAAGAACATGTCGACGCCAGTCTCATGGATCTTGTTCTTCACGCACAGCACTTCGGGGCTGCGCTCGAGCGAAGGCGTCATCCACTCGCGGTTGAGGTTGGCGCCGGCCGCGTTGGTGCGCAGGTTGCCGCGCACCGATCCGTCCGGGTTCATGTTCGGCACGATGTAGAAGACGGCGCGCTGCAGGAGTTTGCGCGAGACCGGATTGGAACTGTCGAGCAGCGCATCCATCATGCCTTCGACATACCACTCGGCCATGGTTTCGCCCGGATGCTGACGCGCGATGACCCAGATCTTCTTTTCCGCTTGCGGGTTGCCGATCACGACCAGGTTCATGTCGCGGCCCTCTAAGGTGGTGCCGATATCGAGCACGCGCGCGATCGGGTTCTCGGCGACTTCACCCAGCAGGCGCAGGTGGCGCTCCCAGGAATAGGGCTCGAAATAGGCGTAATAGATGCTGTCGAGCTCGGGCGTGTGGTTCACCGTCATGACCTGGCCATCAAACGTGGTCGGCACACGGAACCAGTTTTCGGTGTCGTAGCTCGCCGCGACCTGGTAGCCCTCGAAGCCCTTCGGATAAGTCGCCTGGCCGGCATTGAGGAAACGCATCGTGCAAGCTTGGCCACGCGCGCCCTGCAGGCGAAAGTGGAACCACTGGTGGATGTCGGCGTTCGAATCGGCACGCAGGTTCAGGTCGATCGCCTTGGCGTTGGCGGCGCTGACGACGTCGATGGCGCCGGAATCGAAGCTCTGGCTGATTTTGATGGGCATGGTGAATCCTTCATTGTCGGTTCAAACGAATCGCATCCTACCGGACTGGCGCGGGCCGATACTGCGCGCACCTGGTCCCTTGGCGCTGGATCATTGCGCGTCGAGGTCGATCAGGTCCCTGGCGGCGTACATTCCCATGATCTGGCGCATCAGCTCGACGTTGCTGCGGTCCAGCACCACCGTCAGGTCTTCCTTGCTGTTGAGCGCAAAGTGCATGCGGATCGCACCAGGCAGTTCCTTGCACATCACGTATTCAACGCGCGGGGTGTAGGGATTGTCCCAGTCCTGCTGCGTGATGACGGGCGGCGCAGGTGGCGCCGCCAGTTGCGGATCGCGGTTGACCGGCAGGTGCTTGAGCAGCCAGAACACGATCGTGGCAGGCAGCTGGATGCACACGTCGCTGGCGCCCTTGGTGGAGAACTTGGTGAGCAACAGGTTACCGACCCGGTCGCACGACATGGAGATGCTCTTGGCTTGACGAATTACCGCTGGTTTCACGACGATGTCCCTGCTGAAAAGGTTGAAAAAGGCGCAGCGATTCTACCGCATCCCATCGCCCAATTGTGTGGTATCAGAAACAAAACGGGGAGCCGGCGAGGCTCCCCATTGGTATTCGCAGGGCTGCTTCCCGGCCCCCCGGCCCGGTGCAGCCCCAGATGCCGGCTTACTCTTTCGAGCCGCCGCGGTTGCCGCCCTGCGGGCCTTGGCGGCCCTTGGCCGGCGAGCTCGAGCGCGAAGCGCCGCCCGAACCGGCGCTGGCTGACTGGCGGTTGCCATGGCTCATGCTGCCTGCGCGGCGAGCTTCTTCCGAAGTGAATTCGTGCGCGGTGCCCTTGGCGTGGGCGGCCTTGCCACCCTGGCTGGCGATTTCACGCTGCCGGGCCGGATCCATCGATGCGAAACCGCGGTTGCGGGTGCCGCTGCTCTGGCTGTTACCACCCTGGTTGCTTCCTTGCTTGTTACCCTGGTTACTCGAGGCCATGATCATCTTCTCCCTGTTCACTTTTGAACCGCCGCTTCGTGCGGCAGGCTTTGCCGCCCGCAAGTCGTTCCCCGATGAGCGGACGGCGAAAGTCATCTTAGGCACGCCTGATTGATGAGGGTATAGGACACTTTCAGATGACTTTGTAGGACTTCACGCGACAGAAAATGCACCAGTGAAAGTTCCCTTCCAGTCGACAACAAACCCTTCAGTAAGAGTCCTACACAGCACCCCTACGTCTTCCTATACTGAATCGACGCGGGCACGCGCATGATGGCAATATCAGGCGGCGCTGGTCATGGCCTTATGCGGCCGCGCCGCCGCACATACAAAGGAGTCGATATGGATGCGAACCAACGTAGCGAGGTCAATAACCAGACTAATAACGGCGCGAATGAAAAATGGACGCCTGGCTCCAAGGGCAACACTACCACTGGCCCGATGGATCATACCTACCCCAAAGGAGCAAACCAGCAGCAATCCATCCGAGGGGATAACGAAATGGCCGGGCAAGATCCGTCCCGCATGGGCCAGCAGGACGTCGCCGCTGAAGATGGTGGCCGTGCCGGCAACGAGAGCACGCTGGCCGGCGCGGTGCAAGCCGACCTGCCGGGCGGCTCGATGCAGAGCCAGCAGACCGGCGGCACCGGCCCGCAGCAAGGCATCACCGACAGCCACCAGCGCCAGATGGAACAACACTCCGGCGCCTGGGGCATGCTCGAGCAACCGGTGGGCCGCCGCGACAAGCATTCCGGCACCGACCTGCATGCGCATCCCGCGACCCAGCAGGGAAATAGCCAGGCCGCACAAGCGATGAACCCGCAAAACCCGGCGCAGCCGGAACTGCAGGGCGGTTCGCTCGGTCGCCATCATGACGTGGCGCCGGGTACCTACCAGGCCCCGGCGGGACCGGGCTTTTATTCCAACCAGCAAAGCGCCATGCGTGGCGGCGAAGGGACAGGCATGGCGACACCACATCAGCAGGGAAATACGCAGCAGGGCAACGCACAGCAAGGCAATGCGCAGCAAGGCAATGCCCAGAAGAGCACCGACCGCGGCGGCTCGCAGACCGGCACCGGCGCGCGCGATGCCGGCAGCCGTGACGTGCACCAGTCGAACGACGTCTCCGGCGGCCTGCCGCGCAGCCCCGGCAACAGCGGCCCGACCAGCGACGAGCCGGGCTGGCTGCCGGCGCAGAGCGTGGATGCGGAAAAGAATCCGGTGCGCGATTCAAACGACCTGGGCGGCGGACTGCCGAAGAGCCCGGCGGGTGCGAACCAGCTGGCGGGCGACCGCAAGATGGATGATGACACCGGATTCTCGCGGGGTTGATGGGGCTGTGTGACCGTTTCATCGAATGGGCGGCCGTGCCGCCCATTCTTCATGGGCTTACGGCGCCGTGTAGCTCGTCTTCACGGTCGTAAAGAACTCCACTGCATGACTGCCTTGTTCGCGCGGGCCGTAGCTCGATGCCTTGGTGCCGCCGAAGGGCACGTGGTAATCCACGCCAGCAGTCGGCAAATTAACCATCACCATCCCCGCTTTCGCATGCCGCTTGAAGTGGCTGGCGTGCTTGAGCGAAGTCGTGCAGATGCCTGCGGTCAGGCCGAACTCGGTATCGTTGGCCAGCGCCAGCGCGTGTTCATAGCCCTTGGCCGGGATCACCGATGCCACCGGGCCGAAGATTTCTTCGCGCGCATGCCGCATGCCGGGATCGCAATCGGCGAATAATGCCGGACTGAGGAAATAACCATCGGTCTCGCGCTGCAGGCGCTCGCCGCCGCAGACCAGGCGCGCCCCCTCTTCCTTCGCAATCCCGATATACGACAAGTCCTGCTCCAGCTGCGAGGCGTCGACCACCGGACCGATATCGATCCCCTGCCCCAGGGCGTGCCCGACTTTGAGCGCCGCCATACGCCCGGCCATCGTATCGACGAAGCGACCGTACACGGCTTCGTCGACGATCAGGCGCGACGAGGCCGTGCAGCGCTGGCCGGTGGAAAAGAAGGCGCCCTGGATCGCCGCATTGACGGCAACATCCAGGTCGGCATCGGCCAGCACCACCAGCGGGTTCTTGCCGCCCATTTCCAGCTGTACGCGAGCCCGGCGCCGCGCGCAGGCCAGCATCACGCGCTCGCCGGTAGCAGTCGAGCCGGTAAAGCTGATCGCGTTCACCCTTGTGTCGTTCAGCATGGTTTCGCCCACCACCCTGCCCGGCCCCATCGCCAGGTTGAAAACGCCCGGCGGCAGGCCCGCGCGGCTGATGATCTCGGCCAGCGCCCAGGCGCTGCCCGGCACGATCTCGGCCGGCTTGAACACGACCGTGTTGCCGTAGGCCAGTGCCGGTGCGATCTTCCAGGCCGGGATCGCAATCGGGAAATTCCACGGCGCGATGATGCCGACCACGCCGACCGGCTCGCGCGTGACGTCGACCTCGACACCGGGCCGCACCGACGCCAGCCGGTCGCCGCGCACGCGCAGCGCTTCCTGGGCATAGAACTTGAAGATCGCGCCGGCGCGGCCGACCTCGCCGATGGCTTCCGGCAGCGTCTTGCCCTCTTCGCGCGCCAGCAGGTTGCCCAGCTCGCTCTTGCGGGCCAGCAGCTCGCTGCCGATTGCGTCGAGCGCGTCGGCACGCATTTGCACGCCGGACATCGCCCAGCCGGGCGCCGCCGCATGGGCCGCCGCCACGGCCAGCGCGGCGTGTTCGGCGCCGGCGCTGGCGTACTCGCCGACCACGTCGCTGCGATCGGACGGGCTGCGCGTAGTGATGGACGTGGCGCCGTCAAGCCAGCGGCCGTCGATATACAGTTGTTTCATGTCGCTCCTGTTGTCATGAAAAACACAAGCGGCCAGTGTAGCAAACCACAGCCTGCACGGGTTCGCCAGCAATTTCGCGTTCAGGGCCCGACCGGCCCGGACCTTGATCCACCTCCAAGCCGCATCACGACAAAGGAACCCGGCCGTACCCGTCCACTCCAACCCCAGGCAACAGGCCCTGTCGTCCGCACATCGCGACGGTAGAGGCCGCCTGAAGACCTGGAGACAAAACATGCCGGCAATGAAGGATGACGCAAGCATCGCGGTATCGGTAGTCGTGCCCGCCTGCGGCCGGATGGACCTGCTCGACCGCTGCCTGGACGCCCTGGTGCGCCAGCAGGTCGACCCGCACAGCTATGAAATCGTCGTCATCGATGACGAGCCCAACCATAACACCCTGCACCTGGTGGCCGGCTGGCGCACCCGCACGCTCGACCGCGGGCCACGGCTGAGCTACATCGCCAATCCCGGCCCCAACGGTCCCGCCGCTGCGCGCAACCGCGGCTGGCGCACTGCGCGCGCCCGCATCGTCGCCTTCACCAGCGACGAAGCCGTGCCCGAGCCCGGCTGGCTGGCCGCCGGCCTGGCGGCTTTGCACGACAGCACCGAAGTCGTCTGCGGACGCATCCAGACGCTGGTCCCACCCCGCCCCGCCGATGGGCGGCGCAGCGTGCGCGAGCACGAAGCGGCCGATTTCACCAGCGCCAGCTGCTTCTTCCGCAAGTCCGTGCTCGAGCGCCTCGGCGGCTTCGACGAGCGCTTCAATGTCCCGCGCGGAACCGATGCCGACATGTACTTCCGCCTGCTCGAACACGGCGTCGCCATCGGGCAGGCGCCAAAGGCGCTGGTCCTGCACCCGATCGGGCCGGCGCCATGGGGCGCTAGCCTGCTGCAGGTGCGCGACGCCGAGTCCGACGCCCTGCTGTACAAGAAGCACCCGGCACTGTACCGCCAGAAGGTCGAGCCCCGCCCCGCCTGGGACAATTACCTGGTGGCCGGCGTGCTGCTGGTCGCCCTGCTCAGCGCCCTGCTCGGCATGGCGGTCATGGCGGCGCTGGCCTTTGGCGCCTGGCTGCTGCTCACCGCCCGCCGCTGCGCCCATAGCCTGCGCGGCGCGGCGCATACCCCCTCCCACGTGGCCGAAATGATCGTCACCTCGGCCCTGCTGCCGCCCTTGTGCGTGTTCTGGCGCCTTGCCGGGGCGGTGCGCTACCGCGTCCGCTTCGCGTGAGACCGCCATGCCGAGGGAGCCAAGATGAGACTCAACGATGTCCAGGGCATTCCCGCGCCGCGCGCGCCTGGCCGGCGCCTGCACATCGCCCTCGTCAGCGACTGCGCCGCCCCCGGCACAAGGCCGGGGGGCATCGTCTGTAGCAGCCGACACCTCTACGTCCGCCAGCTCGCCCACGAACTTGCCCGCACCGGTCATCTGGTCGACATCTTCACGCGCCGCGACGCGCCCGGACAGCCGCAGGTGGTGCGACTGAACGACAGCATCCGCCTCATCCACGTCCCGGCCGGACCGCCCGGCTACGTGCCGAACGAGCTGATGCTCGCGCACGTCGACGCGTTCTCGCGTTTCGTCGCGCGCTTCATGCGGCGCCGGAGCGGCCACTACGACATCGTGCATGCAAACTTCTTCATGGCCGGCATGGTTGCCCAGCATCTGAAGGAGGCGCTGGATATTCCCTTCGTGGTGACCTTCCCCGCGCTCGAGCGGGCACATCGGCGCGCCCAGGTTGCGGCCGATGCCGTTACCATCGCCTGCATCCGCATCGAAAGCAAGCTCATGCGCGCGGCCGACCGCATCATTGCCGACTGCCTGCAAGACCGCGCCGACATGGCGCAGCTGCATGGCCTGCCTTCCTCTCGCATCGAGATCGCACCCTGCGGCTTTTCGCCAGGCGAACTGTGGCCGGTGCCGATGATGGAAGCCCGTGCCCGCCTCGGCCTGGACCCGCATCGTTTCACCGTGCTCCAGCTGGGGCGCCTGGTGCCCCGCAAGGGCGTCGATACCGTCATCCAGGGCCTGGCCATGCTGCGGCACCGGCACGGGCTCGATGCGCAGTTGCTGGTGGTGGGCGGGGACGCGGGCAGCGGGCCTGGTGGCAATGCGGCTGCCAATGCCGACAGCAATGCCGGCGGTGCCATCCGAAGGGATGGCCCCGAGCTGGCACGGCTCCGCCACCTCGCGGCCGACCTCGGCATCGCGACGCAGGTGCGCTTCACGGGCCAGCAGCCGCGCACCGCGCTGCGCGACTGGTACAGCGCTGCCAACGTATTCGCCAACACGCCCTGGTATGAACCCTGTGGCATCACCCCGGTGGAAGCAATGGCCTGCGCACGTCCCGTGATCGGCTCCGAAGTCGGCGGCATGAAGAGCAAGGTCGACGACGGCGTGACCGGCTTCCTCGTTCCCTCGCGCGATCCCGAAGCATTGGCCGGGCGCCTGGCGCGGCTGCATCGCCAGCCGGACCTGGCGCGCGCCATGGGCGAGGCCGGCCGGCGCCGCGCCTGCGAGCACTACACCTGGCACCACGTCGCCGCGCGGCTGCTTGCCATCTACGCCGACGTGCTGGACGACACCCGGCTGGCTGCGGGTCCCGCCATTCTTACAACCTGAGGAAGCCGACGAGCATGACGATAAGCATTTCCTTTTCCACGCCGGGCGAGCCGGTCCCTGCCGCCGACATGGCGGGCAATCCGGAATCATCCTCCGGGCGCACGAAGGCTTTGCCACGACGCCGGCAACGACAAGCGTTCCCGGCATGAAGGCGGTTTTCTTCGACCAGGACGGCACCCTGGTGGACGACGTGCCGTATAACGTCGAGCCGCGCCGCATCCGGCTCGTCAGCGGCGCCGGCGCCGCGCTGCGGCTTCTGGCCAGGCTCGATTACCGCTTCTTCGTCGTCACCAACCAGTCCGGCATCGCGCACGGCTGCTTTGGCGAAGACGCGATGGGCCCGGTCGCCGACCGGCTGGCCGACCTGCTGTTCCGCGAAAACCTGACCATGGAAGGCTTTTACTATTGCCCGCATCACCCGCTCGGCACGGTCGGCGACTACGCCATGGTGTGCGCCTGCCGCAAGCCCTCGCCCGGCATGCTGATGAAGGCGGCCAACGAGCATGGCATCGACTTGCGCTCATCGTGGATGGTGGGCGACATCCTGCACGACGTGGAAGCCGGCAACCGCGCGGGGTGCCGGACCCTGCTGATCGATAACGGCAACGAAACCGAATGGCGGCTGGGACCGCGCCGGGTACCCACGCGCATGGCGCCGGATTTGTATGCGGCAGCGGTGCTGATTGCCGGCCACGAAGCGGCGCGCTGACACTCGCCCGGCAAGAAGATGATGAAATGCCCGCTATACCGGCATGAACATCGCCGGCTTGGGGTTCCCAATGTGGATCCGATCCGGTCATTTTCGGCCTACGCAACCGCGGGAAATGATTTGTACTACGCTTCCTTACGCCAGATAATCAGGCAAACATGCACTATGGGTTGAATGCCATTGACGGCTACCGAGTGACTTCTCGTTTTCTCATTCCCTTATTGTTGTCGAAGATACTTACAAGCTCTAGAACAATCCAATCCACGTTTTCGCAGAGCGCTGATTATTAAGAGAAAACTACCGCTGGCACAGTCGTTGCTCAGTTTTGGTTACTTCAACTAATCAAGGATTGGTATGCGTCTCTCTCAAGCGCTAATCGGCGTTGCAATCGCAACGTTGCACGTGAGCGTACATGCGTCGCTCATCAATCCCGATGAGTACAAGACGTCTTCGCAGACATGGCTGAAACTGTCCGAAACAGTCGGCCTGAGCATGAATGATTTCAACAACGGCGCTGGCGGCTGGAATACCATGTACCGCCTCGCCTCGAGACAGGAAATCGCGCTGATGCTGCAAGGATTGGGCATTTCGGAAGGCGACTCCGGGTGGAGGACCACAGTACCGGGAGCAAGCAACTTCATCTATCAGTTGGGCGGTACGGTTCCCGGCACCGGTTACGCGGGGACCTGGAGTTCCAACGGCCACCAAGGCGCGAGCGGCATGGGGCTAGGCTGGTCCGTGAGTGCCATCCTCGGCAACGGCGAGCAGGGCAACCCTTTGAGCGATAGCTGCCCGGCCTATACCAACTGTGCGCGCATCGTTGCGACAGCCGTGAATGTCTCGCCATTCAATGCGGCGCCGATAACGGGACTGTTCGTGGTGCGCATACCAGAACCCGGCACCCTCGCCTTGTTCGGCCTGGCCGGCGGCCTGCTGGCCCTCCAGCGGCGCCGCAGCCGTCAGTGACGGCATGAAGGGCTGTGCAGCCTGAAACAAAAAAAGGGTTGGAAACAATGTTTCCAACCCTTTTTTTGATCCACCGCAGACTGGTGAATCCAGGCCCGTACCGAAGGCCGGATCAACTCAAGCGCATTTGAAATTAATTTCCGACAAAGGCATGCGCGCGAACGGGATGGCATTCTTTGCAGTGCAATCGATCAGCGTCATCGCCTTCCCACGCTTGGCGCAGAATGCATGTGCTTCGATCAGCAGGTCGGCTTTCACACTGGCGCCGGATACGAAGACACCACCGGCACTTTTTTTAGCCAGCATAAAGGTATCGGTTCCGGTAGCGATTGGTCCGCTCGATGCGCAGCCGATCAGCGACATCGACGCCTCGCACATCGACATAATTTTCTTTATCTTTTTCCTGGTTCGGTATCCTGGCGTGCCATGGGGCCGCCGCAAAGCGAGGTGCCTGTTATTCATGGATCACAAATAATACTTGCGCCCGCCCTGTCATACACAACAGCTGCATTCGGCCAGACATAAAAAAACAGCACCGATATTAGATGATCATCTAATACACAGTGCTGTTTCCATACAGCTTACGCTGCAAGTATCTGATTCTATTGGTCGGGGCGAGAGGATTCGAACCTCCGACCCCGTGCACCCCATGCACGTACGCTACCAGGCTGCGCTACGCCCCGACTAGCTGGGAATTATATCAGAGCTCGTCCGAAACTCCCGATTTTTTGTTATGGATATGCAACGGTTTTTTTGCGCTTGCGCAGGGGCGTGGCACCTGCCGCCGCACCGGATCGCGGCAGCGCAGGACGCCCTACTTCCAATCCCCGCGCAGCGCCAGTACCTGCTCCTGCAAATGCTCCGGCGATGCCGCATCCGGCTCCACCGGCTTGCCGACCGCCAGCGACAGCTTCGAGCGGATCCCGCGCGCGAACGAGCGCTCGAAGAGATTGGTCGAATCGCGCGTGAACACGCTGCCCCACAGTCCGCGCAGCGCCATCGGGATCACCGGCACCTTGCTGCGCTCGACGATCCTGGCGATGCCGCCGCGGAACTCGTTGATCTCGCCGGTGTTGGTCAGTTTCCCCTCCGGGAAGATGCAGACCAGTTCGCCCTGGTGCAGCGCCTCGGCGATGTCGATGAAGGCGCGTTCCATCAGGAACGGGTCTTCCTTGGCCGGCGCGATCGGGATCGCCTTGGCAGCGCGGAAGATCCAGCCGAGGAAAGGCGTCTTGAAAATGCGGTGGTCCATCACGAAGCGGATCGGGCGCGGGCTGGCGGCGCCGATCACCAGCGCATCCACATACGACACGTGATTGCAGACCAGTACCGCCGCACCCTGCTCGGGAATGCGGTGGGCGTCGACCGTGCGCACGCGGTAGCCGGTATGGATCAGCATCCAGGCCAGGAAGCGCATCAGGAATTCCGGCACCAGCGAGAAGATGTAGACGGCCACGCAGGCGTTGAGCAGCGCGGTCACGAGGAACATTTCGGGAATGGTGAAGCCCTGCCCGAGCAGCAGGATGGCCACGCCGGCCGCCGCCACCATGAAGATCGCATTCAGGATGTTCATGCCCGCAATGGTGCGCGAGACGTGTTTCGGGTCGCAGCGGGTCTGGATCAGGGCGAACAGCGGCACGATGAAGAAGCCGCCGAACACGCCGATCAGCACCAGGTCGGCCAGGATGCGCCACATGCCCGGCAATGCGACCAGGGCAAATGCGTCGACGGTGACGGTATTCGTATAGCCCATGCTGGCGAAATACAGGTCGACGCCGAACACCGACAGGCCGATCGACCCAAAAGGCACCAGGCCGATCTCGACCTTGTGCCCCGACAGCTTTTCGCACAGCAGCGAGCCGGTGCCGATGCCGAGCGAAAACACGGTCAGCAGCAGCACGAACACGCTATGGTCGCCGTGCAGGTAGTCCTTGGCATACACCGGGAATTGCGACAGCAGCAGTGCACCATAGAACCAGAACCAGGAATTGCCCAGCATCGACAGGAAGACGGTGCGGTTCTGGCGCGAGAACTTCAGGTTGCGCACCGATTCGGCGAACGGGTTGCGGCTGATTCTCAGTTCCGGCGCCGGCGCGGGGGAAGGCGGGATACGCGAACTCGCCAGCAGGCCCAGCACCGCGCAGAACAGCGTGCCACCGGCAACCAGGTGAATGCCCCAGGGCTTGTAGGCGACCAGCATGGCGCCGGCCACTTCGCCCAGCAGGATGCCGACAAAGGTCCCCATTTCGATCACGCCATTGCCGCCCACCAGCTCTTCGGGTTTCAACTGCTGCGGCAGGTAAGCATATTTCACCGGGCCGAACAGCGTCGAATGCACGCCCATGCCGACCACGGCGGCCACCAGCAGCCACAGCGTGTGGGTCATCCAGCCGATGCCGGCCACGAGCATGATCACGATTTCCAGCAGCTTGACAAACCTTGCCAGCTGCGCCTTGTCGAATTTGTCTGCGACCTGCCCGGCAGTGGCCGAAAACAGCACGAAGGGCAGGATGAACAGGCCGGGGATCAGGTTGTTCAGCAGCGATGGGCTGACGCTCGTCCAGCTCAGCGCGTCATAGGTCAGCACCACCAGCAACGCGGTCTTGAACAAATTGTCGTTGAAGGCGCCCAGGAACTGGGTCCAGAAGAAAGGACCGAAACGGCGCTGCGTCAGCAGGAAAAACTGGCTCGATTGGCTCATGCGTCACGTCGTTGAATGAAGAATGGTCGGAATGTACAGCAAGCGCGAAGCTTACAGGAGAGGCCTGGCCAACTTATTGCCCTCTCTCATCATTAAGTTTCCGATACTAATCCGTAAAGTCTCGACTGGCGATACCGGTTGGATAAAAGGCATAGACCGCGGCCAGCCACAAGCGGCGACCCGACTGGATCCGGGGAGTTGGAATGCCGATTGAAACCGCTCAAGCCAGCCTGCATACGTCAGATTTGTGCAGCGCAGCGCGGGTAGAATCCGCAGATGACCTCTTCCGACTTTCTCCTCCGCTACGCCAGTGTGACAACCGCACTGTTCGACCACATCGAACACGACATGCTGGCACTTGCCTCCGCCTTCATCGACGATGACGAGCCTCCTTCCACACCTTTTCAGGGTGCCATGCCGGCGCATTGCCCGCTGCCGCTGGACATTCCGCTGTCCTGAGGCATGCCGGCCAATCTGGCCGACCCGGCAAAAAAAATGATTCGGTTTAGCGCCACAGGCCGCCAAATCCGAATCATGTTTGCGCCATCAACTGGCGGTAAGGGTCAGGCCAGGGTTTCCAGGCGGATGCGGGTGACCTTGCCAATCACGGCCGGCAAGGCTTCGATCTTGGCGATGGCCGCATCGATATTCTTTTCGCGCGTCTGGTGGGTCAGCATGATGATGTCCAGGTTGACCTGGTTGCCCGGCTCCTTTTGCAGCACGGCGTCGATCGAGATGCCGCCCTCGGCCAGGATGCGGGTCAGGTCGGCCATCACGCCGAGCTGGTCCTTCACATACACGCGCAGATAGTAGCTGGTGGTGATCTCGGCCATCGGCATGATGGCGACGTCGGTCATCTCGTTCGGCTGGAAGGCCAAATGCGGCACGCGGCAGTAAGGGTCGACCGTGGCCAGGCGGGTGACGTCGACCAGGTCGGCAATCACGGCGGACGCCGTCGGTTCCGAGCCGGCGCCCTTGCCGTAATACAGCGAAGCGCCGACGGCATCGGCCTGCACCAGCACGGCATTCATCGCGCCTTCCACGTTGGCGATCAGGCGCGCATTCGGGATCAGGGTCGGGTGCACGCGCAGCTCGATGCCCTCGCCTGCTTCGGTGCGGGTGCGGCGGGTGATGCCCAGCAGCTTGATGCGGTAGCCCAGTTGCTCGGCGTAGCGGATATCGACTGCCTGCAGCTGGCTGATGCCTTCGATATAGGCCTTGTCGAACTGCACCGGGATGCCGAAGGCAATCGCCGACATGATGGTGAGCTTGTGCGCCGCGTCTACGCCTTCGATGTCGAAGGTCGGGTCGGCTTCCGCATAGCCCAGCTCCTGTGCCTGCTTGAGCACGGTGGCGAAGTCCAGGCCCTTCTCGCGCATTTCCGACAGGATGAAATTGGTGGTGCCGTTGATGATGCCGGCCACCGATTCGATGCGGTTCGCGGTCAGGCCTTCGCGCAACGCCTTGATGATCGGCACGCCGCCGGCCACCGCCGCCTCGAAGGCCACCATCACGCCCTTGTCCTGGGCGGCGGCAAAGATTTCGTTGCCGTGCAGCGCCAGCAGCGCCTTGTTGGCCGTCACGACATGCTTGCCGTTGGCAATGGCTTTTAAAACCAGTTCACGTGGCAGCTCGACGCCGCCGATCAGCTCGACGACGATGTCGATGTCCGGGCTGTTCACGATCGCGAAGGGATCGGACACGACTTCCACCCCGTTGCCGGTCAGTGCACGGGCTCGCTCGGTATCGCGCGCGGCCACCATCGTGATTTCGATACCGCGGCCGGCGCGACGCCGGATGTCTTCCTGGTTGCGCTGCAGGACGTTGAAGGTGCCGGCACCGACGGTGCCGATGCCCAGGAGGCCAACTCGGATGGGTTTCATGATTGTGGTTCTTCTCAAGGGGTCTAACGCGCGTGGCGCCGCCGGTAGCCGTCGAGGAAGCGCGCAATGCGTCCGCAGGCATCCGTCAGGTCGTCGGAATTGGGCAGGAACACCAGCCGGAAGTGATCCGGGGCGATCCAGTTAAAGCCGGTGCCTTGCACCAGCAGCACTTTTTCCTCGGACAGCAGTTCGCAGATGAACTGCTGGTCGTCCGCGATCGGGTACATCTTCGGATCGAGGCGCGGGAACATGTACAGCGCCGCTTTTGGCTTGACGCAGGACACACCCGGAATATCGGTAAGCAGTTTATGGGCAAGGTCGCGCTGCTTCAACAGGCGCCCACCGGGGCCGACCAGGTCGGCGATGCTCTGGTAGCCGCCGAGCGCGGTCTGGATCGCGTACTGGCCCGGCGCATTGGCGCACAGGCGCATCGAGGCCAGCATGTTCAGGCCTTCGATATAGTCTTTCGCGTGGCGCTTCTCGCCCGAGACCACCATCCAGCCGGCACGGTAGCCGCAGGAGCGGTAGTTCTTCGACAGGCCGTTCAAAGTAACGAACAGCACGTCGTCGGCCAGCGAGGCCATCGATACGTGTTCCTCGCCGTCGTACAAAGTCTTGTCGTAGATCTCGTCGGCATAGACGATCAGCTGGTGCTGGCGTGCCAGCTCGATGATCTCGAGCAGGATTTCGCGCGGATACAGGGCGCCGGTCGGGTTGTTCGGGTTGATGACGACGATCGCGCGCGTGTTCGGCGTAATCTTGCGGCGCATGTCCTCGATGTCGGGCAGCCAGCCGGCGCCTTCGTCGCAGATGTAATGCTTCGGGGCGCCGCCGGCCAGGCTCACGGCCGCGGTCCACAGCGGATAGTCGGGCGCCGGCACCAGCACCTCGTCGCCGGTATTGAGCAGGCCCTGCATCGCCATGACGATCAGTTCCGATGCGCCATTGCCAAGGTAGATGTCGTCGATGCCCACGCCCAGGATGTTTTTGCCCTGGGTGTAGTGCATGACGGCCTTGCGCGGCGCGAACATGCCCTTCGAATCGGTGTAGCCGGCCGCGCCGTGCATGTTGCGGATCATGTCGTGCACGATCTCGTCGGGCGGGTCGAAGCCGAACACGGCGAGGTTGCCGATGTTGAGCTTGATGATCTTCTGGCCGTCGTCTTCCATGGCCCGGGCCTGTTCCAGGGCGGGACCGCGGATTTCGTAGCAGACGTCGTCCAGCTTGTTCGATTTCAGAATCGGTCGCAAAGTATCCCCTGGCTCATCGTCTGTTGTGCGCCTGCTTTTGTTGCAGTGCGAAAAAATACCATTCTGCCGAAAGCGCAGGATTTAAGCAACCTCGCCTCTCCGGGTACAATGGACGCCAGTTACGGACCCTTCGGTTCGCCCATTTCGCTACCGCATCTACCTACCCGTTCGCGCCACGATGAAGCTCCATTCCGACAACACCCAGCAATACCAGACCGTCACCGGCTACGATGCCGGCGGGGTCGAGATCAATGCCCAGCGCTTCGACTTCAGCTTGACCGTCATGCCCGAAGTGCCGCCTCGCCCCTGGGAAGTGGCGCGCTTCGAAGACTTGGCCGCCCTTCACTTCGAGCAAATTGCCGCGGACAACCCGGACGTGGTCGTACTCGGCACCGGCGAGCGCCAGCGCTTCGTGCACCCGCGTCTGACCACCAGCCTGTCCGATAAACGCATCGGGGTCGAGTGCATGGACAGCCACGCCGCCTGCCGCACCTACAACATCCTGATGGGCGAAGGCCGCAAGGTCACGCTGGCCCTGATCATCGACGGCGCCGCCGGAACCTAGAGCGCCACGGCAAGGCATGCCCGCGCTGCAGTGCGGGATTGCCGGTCCTGCCCCCAACAATAACAAGAACATGAATTCTTCGGCCTTTGCCTTCATCATCAGCGGCGTCATCCTGAACGCCGCGGCCCAGCTCCTGCTCAAGGCCGGCACCAATGCCCTCGGCGGCGCCATCCATCTCACCCGCGACAACTGGCTGCTCACCAGCCTGAAAGTCGCCACCCAATGGCCGATCGTGCTCGGGCTGGTGTGCTACGGCGTGTCGCTGGTGGTCTGGATCCTTGGTTTGTCGCGCACCGACGTCACGGTTGCCTATCCGATGCTCTCGCTCGGCTACGTCATCGGCGCGGTTGGCGCCTGGATGTTCCTGGGCGAAGTGATCTCGCCCCAGCGCATGCTGGCCATCGGCGTGATCATGCTGGGCGTGTTGCTGCTGGCGCGTAGTTGAAATCGAAATAAATTCCAGTTTGCATCTTGAATAAATTAAAATCCGCCTCATCTCGCGGGTTATCACCCTGGCTACAGACCACTAGCATCGGGACGCGGCGCCGATTATCATGGCGGTATCCGCTTCCCGCCGCGTTGTTGGCCGCCTTTATGGCAGCGCCAGGGACCCGGCGGCCTGCCGCCATGAACCAGGAGACCCCCGTGGCCGAGAGCCTGACCGCAGCCCCCGTCGAGAATTTTTCTGCCGCCATGACGAGCGGACTTACCTTCGAGCTCGCCGGCCGCCCGGCGAAGCACACCGTGCTGTACTTTTACCCGAAAGACAACACGCCGGGCTGCACCACCGAGAGCATCGCCTTCCGCGAAGCCTATCCGGAGTTCCAGGCGCTCGAGGCCGAGATCTACGGCATCAGCCGCGACTCGCTGCGCTCACACGAAGGCTTCAAGGGCAAGCTCGGACTGCCGTTCGAACTGATTTCCGATCCGGACGAGCTGATGTGCCAGCAGTTCGGCGTCATGAAGACGAAAAATATGTACGGGAAACAAGTGCGCGGGGTCGAGCGCAGTACGTTTATCATTGACGCTCACGGCCGATTGGTGAAAGAATGGCGTGGCGTGAAAGTCAATGACCACGTGACCGAAGTGCTGGAATTTTTGAAGAGCCAGCCCTGAAAACGGATGGCTCCAGTTATTAACTTTGCTGGAACCTGCCTCCTATTTTGAGTCAACCGCATTCCATCCGATTCATTCATCCGCACCATTCCCTTTCGGCTGCCTGCCGGACCGGCATCCTCCGGCTGCAACCTGTATCTCTGCAACACTCCCAAGAGCATCGATTCCGTTCAGCGGCGCGCCCTGTGCTGCGCCCTTGCGGCCTTCCAGACTTTTTTTAGATTGAGAACCTGATGCCATTGCCAAAAATGCCTACCAAGCCAGCCACCATGCTGCTGGCAAAAGATTACCCAAAAGCTGAACCGGGCAAGTCGCCCGTGCGCCCGGTGGCCGCGAAGGCCGACGCCGACCTCGAAGACCTGATCTCGGGCCAGGCCGTGCCGACCCCGAAAGCGGCCAAGGCGCGCAAGGCCAAGGCTGCAGCCGACGCCGCGTCCACCATGGCCCCTGCCGCCAACGATACCGCCGCCGAAGCACCGCAGGCTGCGACCCCGGCCCGCAAGGCCAGGAACGGCGCCGCCGCGCCCCAGCCGGTCGCGCGCCTGCGCGAATCGAGAGATGAGCTCGATGCCGACCAGCCGCATCCGGCCAAGCACAAGCCGGTGGAAGTCACCGTCAAATCCTCCACCAGCCGCAAGGCCGACCGCAGCGGCACCACCAAGGTCTTCGTGCTCGACACCAACGTCCTGATGCACGACCCGACATCGCTGTTCCGCTTCGAGGAACACGACGTCTACCTGCCGATGATGACGTTGGAAGAGCTCGACAACCACAAGAAGGGCATGTCGGAAGTTGCGCGCAACGCCCGCCAGGTGTCGCGCACCCTCGACGCCCTGATCGCCAACATCGACGACGATGCGATCGAAGCCGGCATCCCGCTGGCCAAGCTCGGCAACAAGGATGCCAAGGGCCGCCTGTTCTTCCAGACCAAGCTGGACGCGGCGCCGCTGCCGGAAGGCCTGCCATCGGGCAAGGCGGACAACCAGATCCTGGGCGTGGTTCGCGCGCTGGAAGACCAGATGGGCGGCCGTGCGATCGTGCTCGTGTCGAAAGACATCAACATGCGCATCAAGGCGCGCGCGCTGGGCCTGCCGGCCGAAGACTATTTCAACGACCATGTGCTGGAAGACACCGACTTGCTGTACTCGGGCATCGTCCAGCTGCCGGACGACTTCTGGAACAAGCACGGCAAGGACATGGAGTCGTGGCAGGAGAACAAGAACGGCAACTCGGCTACCTACTACCGCATGACCGGCCCGGTGATCCCTACCCTGCTCGTGAACCAGTTCGTGTTCATCGAGCCGAAGAATGGCGAAGCGCCTTTCTATGGCCAGGTTAAACAGATCACCGGCAAGACTGCCGTGTTCCAGACCCTGCGCGACTATAGCCACAACAAGAACAATGTCTGGGGCATCACGGCGCGCAACCGCGAGCAGAATTTCGCACTGAACCTGCTCATGAACCCGGAATGCGATTTCGTCAGCCTGCTCGGCCAGGCCGGCACCGGCAAGACCCTGCTGGCCCTGGCCGCGGGCCTGGCGCAAGTGCTCGAGACCAAGCAGTACAACGAGATCATCGTCACCCGCGTCACGGTGCCGGTGGGCGAGGACATCGGTTTCCTGCCGGGTACCGAGGAAGAAAAGATGTCGCCGTGGATGGGCGCGTTCGACGACAACCTCGAGGTACTGATGAAGGGCGACGGCGATGCCGGCGACTGGGGCCGCGCGGCGACGCAAGACCTGATCCGCTCGCGCATCAAGATCAAGTCGCTGAACTTCATGCGCGGCCGTACTTTCGTGAACAAGTTCCTCATCATCGACGAGGCGCAGAACCTGACGCCGAAGCAGATGAAGACCCTGGTCACCCGCGCCGGCCCCGGCACCAAGATCCTGTGCCTGGGCAACATCGCCCAGATCGACACGCCTTACCTGACCGAAGGCTCGAGCGGCCTGACCTATGTGGTCGACCGCTTCAAGGGCTGGAGCCATGGCGGCCACGTCACCCTGGCGCGCGGCGAACGCTCGCGCCTGGCGGACCACGCCAGCGAAGTGCTGTAAGCCTGGCCTTGCTTGTATCGCCTGCCCGAAGTCAGCAGGTGGTTTGTCGAAACGCTCGCCGCAAGGCGGGCGTTTTTCATTTCTCCTTCCTATTCACTACGCATGCCCGAACTCTCTACGCTCTTTCTCCTCAAGCTCCTGCTGGTCCCGACCCTGATCGCCCTCGTCACCCTGGCCGGACGGCGCTGGGGTCCCGCAGTCGCCGGCCGGCTGTCGGCCTTTCCTATCGTCTCCGGCCCTATCCTGCTGGCCATCGCGCTGGAGCAAGGCGCCGATTTCGCTTCGGTTGCCGCCGCCAATACCCTGTTGGCCGTGCTCGCCATTCTCGTTTTCAGCATTGCTTATGCGCGCATGGCCAGGTTTGGCATGCCGAGGGCGATGGCGGCCGCCCTGCTGGCCTATGCCGTCGCGGTCGTGATCTTGAAATCGACTTCGCTGCCTATGTGGACCGGGTTTGCCGCCGTGCTGGCGGCGCTGCTGGGCGCGCCTTTCCTGTTCGGTCCGGCGCCGCAGGGGGCGGCCAAGGCCGGCAAGCCGGCCAATGACCTGCCCTGGCGCATGCTGGCCGGCGCAGTCCTGTGCCTGAGCGTGACCTATGCCGCGGCCCAGCTCGGCCCCCGCCTGAGCGGGCTGTTCGCGATGTTTCCCGTCATGAGCACCGTGCTGGTCGGCTTTTCGCACCGCGCCAGCGGGCCAGGATTCGCGGTGGCGCTGCTGCGCGGGATGGTCAATGGCTATTACGCGTTTGCCGTGTTCTGCCTGGTGCTGTCCTCGCTGCTGCGGTCGGAGTCGATTGCGTTTGCATTCACTGCCGCAACCGGCGCCGCGCTGGCGGTGCAACTGGGCGTGAAATGGCTGCTGGGGCGGCGGGCCGATGCCCTGGCCTTGCGCGCCGCGGCGTGCCCACCCGTGCAACGCGGTTTAGAATAGCCGGTCCAAGATTTGTATAGAGAGTCCTCGATGCCCCACATGCTCCTGATCCACGAACCTGCCGGCCAGCGCGCCACCCGCAGCGAAGCAGAAGGCCGCGCCGTCTACGAGCGCATGCTGCGCTGGGGCGACGACCTGCGCAGCCGCGGCTTGCTCTTGGGCGCCGAATCGCTGGCCTCGCAGGATGGGGCGGCACGTGTGACGGCCCCGGGGGGCAAGACGCGCATCATGGATGGGCCGTTCGCGGAAGCCAAGGAGATGGTGGGCGGGTTCTTCCTGGTCGATGTCGATTCGCGCGAAGAAGCGATCAAGCTGGCGGGCGAATGTCCGGCGGCCGAATGGGCGACGGTAGAGGTCAGGGGGCTGGCGCCCTGCTTTGAACGCTAGCGATACGCAGCTTGAATTGGGTTCCGGCCTACACCGGAACGACTGTTTTAATGGTAGCGGCTGTAAGGTAGCGCTACCATTACCTTTCGCTTTAAAACCGTCATCCCGGCGAAGGCCGGGATCCAGGTTCGCAGCTCGGCCCAAAAAAATATTCGACCACGATGTCGATCTCCCAACCCTCCATTCGTCGTACCAGTTGGAAGCCTATAAAGGCTCCGCCCACGACAAGGAGACTTACATGCGTTTCATGATCATCGTCAAGGCAACACCCGACACGGAAGCCGGGGTCATGCCCGGCGAGCCGCTGTTCGCGGCCATGGCCGGCTACCACCAGGAGCTGGCCCGGGCCGGCGTCCTGCTCGACGCCAACGGGCTGCGCCCCACCCGCGACGGCTGGCGCATCCGCCACCACGAAGGCCGGCGCAGTGTGGTCGACGGCCCCTTCGCGGAAACCAAGGAGCTGATCGCCGGCTATACCCTGATCCAGGTGCGCAGCCGCGAAGAAGCCATGGAATGGTCGCGCCGCTTCCCGGCTCCGCACGGCGAGCTGCCAGACGCCGAAATCGAAGTGCGCCAGCTCTACGAACCCGAAGACCTGCCGGCCTCCCCTGCCCGCGAGCGCTTGCGCTCCCTGTCATCCCCTACCTGAAAGGACACCGCCATGAACAAGCAGATCTACGTCAACCTCCCGGTCAAGGACCTCGAACGCAGCAAGGCCTTCTTCGGCGCGCTCGGCTTCGATTTCAACCCGCAGTTCAGCGACCAGAACGCGGCCTGCATGATCGTCTCACCCGACATCTACGTCATGCTGCTGGCCGAGCCCTTCTTCCAGACCTTTACCAACAAACCGATTCTGGATGCGCGCAAGGCCACCGAAGTGCTGCTCTGCCTGTCCTGCGACAGCCGCGCCGCGGTCGACGAGCTGGCCGCCAAGGCGAAAGCCGCCGGCGCCGCCTGGCCGAACGAGCCGAAGGACTACGGCTTCATGTACCAGCACGGTTTCGAAGACCTCGACGGCCACCTGTGGGAGCTGGCGTACATGGAAAGCATGCCGGAGTCCCAGGCAGAAGACGCCGCCGCCCAGATCTGATGCAGGCCCAGGTCGAACGCAGCATCGCCACGGTCTGGCGCATCGAGTCCGCGAAGATCGTCGCCAGCGTGGCGCGCATGGTGCGCGACGTCGGCCTGGCCGAGGAGCTGGCTCAGGATGCCTTGGTCGCGGCCCTCGAACACTGGCCGCTTGAGGGCATCCCGGACAAGCCGGGCGCCTGGCTGATGACCACGGCCAAGCACGCCGCGCTCGACCGCCTCCGGCGCGATCGCGTGCTACGCCAGAAGCTCGAGCAGATCGGCCTCGACCTCGAGGCCCGGGAGGCACTGGTGGTACCCGACTTCGTCGACAGCCTGGACGCCGCGCGCAACGACGTCTTCCAGGACGATTTGCTGCGCCTGATGTTCACGGCCTGCCACCCGGTGCTCTCGCTCGATGCGCGCCTGGCGCTCACGCTCAAGCTGCTGGGCGGCCTGGGCACGGCGGAAATCGCGCGCGCCTTCCTGGTGCCGGAAGCGACCATGGCCCAGCGCATCGTGCGCGCCAAGCGTACGCTCGGCGACGCGCGTGTGCCTTTCGAGCTGCCGCCACCTGGCGAACTCGGTGAGCGCCTGGGCGCCGTGTTAGAGGCGGTCTACCTGATCTTCAACGAAGGCTATACCGCCACCGCGGGCGAAGACTGGATGCGGCCTGCCCTGGCCGACGAAGCGCTGCGCCTGGGTCGCATGCTGGCCGAACTGGCGCCTGGCGAGCCGGAAGCCCATGGCCTGGTCGCCTTGATGGAATTGCAGGCCTCGCGCATGAAGGCGCGCGTCGACAGCAAAGGCCGTCCGGTGCTGCTGATGGACCAGGACCGCTCGCGCTGGGACGGCGTGCTGGTACGGCGCGGCCTGGCAGCGCTCGAACGCTCCGCGCAGCTTGGCGCGCCGCGCGGCCCCTACCTGCTGCAGGCCGAGATCGCGGCCTGCCACGCCCGCGCCCACGTCGCGCAGGATACCGACTGGCCAGCCATCGCGGCGCTGTATGGCGAACTGGCCCAGGTCCAGCCTTCGCCCGTGGTCGAACTCAATCGCGCGGTGGCAGTGGGGATGGCCGAGGGAGCGGAGGCCGGGCTGGCGCTGGCCGACGTGCTGGCAACGGAGGGCAAGCTGCAGGGCTACCATTGGCTGCCGAGCGTGCGCGCCGACCTGCTGTCCAGGCTTGGCCGCTGCGATGAGGCACGCGCCGAATTCGAACGCGCCGCCGGCATGACGGCCAACGCGGCCGAGCGCGAGCTGCTGCTGTCCCGCGCCCGGGAACAAGGGGCGTAAACAAACCCCGCATGCCCAGGGCCGTGCGGGGCGCAATGCATCCGTGCCAATCAGCGCACGATGCAATCGACAGTGTTCGGATCGGACGGGCTCTTGGCGCCAGGCACGGCCGGCCCGGCCACGTTGAACACCGGCGGCGGCATGAACTGCAGCCCCGGGTTGACAGGTACGATGACCGGCGGCTGGGTCATGCTCGGCACGAAGCCGAACTGGCCGGCCGCGAAGTTCAGCGCCCCGCCCTGGTTGGTCACCACGATCATTCCGTCGCTCACCTGCACGTGCAGGCCCGGAGCCAGGCCGGGCGCGCCGCTGGCCGAGGGCAGCTTGGCCGGCCCGGCACCCGGCATCCCGGGCGGCACGAACTGCGCGATGAAGGTGGTGCCGCGGATGCCGATGGTGGCGCTCGGCGTCTTCAGCGAGAACTTCTCCTTGTTGCGCTTGCCCATCATGCCCGTGATCGAGCGCAGGCCGCCCTTGACCAGGCTGAAGCTCGCGTTGTCCTCGTCCGGCTTGCCGGCGTCATAGGCGAAATTCTCGACCTTGAAGGTGGTGCCCGGGCGCAGCGTGATCTCGCTGTTGTCGATGAACTTGATCTGGGCGTAGGTGTTCTTCTCGGACACCAGAGTGTCGCCGCTTTCGATTTCCGAACGCAGCGCCAGCACCTTGACGCTGCCATCAAGCTTCTTCGCCATCAGCGGGCCGCTCAGGCGCGCCACGACCCCGGCCACCTGCGCCGCCCAGGCCGCGCTGCCGAACATGAGCAGCGCCGCGAACAGCGCCGCTTTAATTGCAGTACATTTTTGCAGCTGGTGTTTCATTCTTTACTCCTGGGGTGGTACCCGTTGCAGGACCGGCCTGCTGTTCCGTCTTGTCCGAAGCCGTTTCGCCGCCGCCCTTGGCGCCTTCGCCGCTGCCTGCCGGCGCGACGACCGGCGCCAGGACAGCTGTAGGGGTGCGCGAATTGATCAGGTTGACCGTGGTCTGCTGGGCCAGCGACACCGGCGTCTGGGTCTCGCCACCAGTGGGCGGGACAAGGACCTGGCAAGCCGGCAGCGAAGGGTTGGCCACGCAGGCCGAGACGCTAGGCAGCACCGCCGCGCAACCCGCCAGCGTCGGCGAGGCCGCGCACTGGGTCAGGGTCGGCAGCACCACCGAGCAGCCCTGCAGCGCAGGGCTGCCGACGCACTGGGCCAGGGTCGGCAGCGTCACCGGGCAGCCTGGCAGCGACGGGTTGCCGATACATTGCGACAGCGTCGGCAAGGTCACCGAGCAGCCCGGCAGCGAAGGGTTGGCGACGCACTGTGCGACAGTCGGCAGCATCACCGAGCAGCCCGGCAGCGAGGGGCTGGAGACGCACTGCGCCACGGTCGGCAGCACCACGCTGCAACCCGGCGCCGCGCGGTTGACGACGCATTGCGACACCGTCGGCAGCACGCCGCTGCAGGCCGCATCGCCTGGATTCACCAGGCAGGCATTGAAGGTCAGTTGCAGGACCTGGGCGCAGCCGGCGATGCCGGGGGTGGCCTTGCACACCGCCAGCGACGGCAGCACGGCCTGGCAGCCGCTGCCCGCCGGGTTGGCCACGCAGGCCTCGAATGCGGCGCGCGCCGCCAGCACCGGGGCGCAGCCCAGTTTGCCCGGCGTGGCCACGCAGACTTCGAGCGCAGGCAGCACGCTGGCGCAGCCGGCGCCGGATGGCTCGGCGATACAGGCCAGCAGTGCGGCGCGTTCGAGCACGGCCGCGCAGCCGTTGGTCGACGGGTTGGCGCGGCAGGCGGCCGGCGCCGGCAGCACCTGGCCGCAGTTCGGGCCGTCCGGATTGACGATGCAGGCCTGGGTAGCGGTTTGCAGTACCGGGCCGCAGCCGGTGGCGGCCGGGTTGGCGAGACAAGTTTCGAGCGTCGGTGCCGGGCCTGGCGTCGGCGGCCCTGGCTCGGCCGGGGCGCCAGGGATGGTCACGGTCAGTTTGTCCGGGCTGGCGACGACGATGCTGCCCGTGGCGATGGCAGTGCTGCCGGCCGTGACCTGAACGCTGCCCGAAGTCGACGCCACCTGCGCGCCCTGGGTCACGGTCAGCACGCCGCCGTTGCCGGCCTCGAGGCGGATGTTGCCGCTGCCGGAACGCACTTTGCCCTGGACCGTGAGCGGGCCCCGGGTCAGCAGGCTGATGGACCCGTTGCCGGTCTTCACGCCCTGCCCTTCGACGCCGGTTTCGGAGACGGTCAGGCCGGCGGCGCTGTCAACGGTGATGGCGCCGGTGTTGCCCGGGCCCGCCTGCACCACGTCCTGCAGAATGACGGCGCGGCTGCTGAGGATGTTGATCGGCGCATTGCCGGTCGCGGTGTTGATGGCGCTGAGCACCTGTGCATTGGTGCGCAGCGGAGCGCTATTGGTGCCGATGCCCCCGCCCGATGCCAGCGACAGGAAATTGGCACCCAGGGTGCCGCTGCCGGAAACCGAATCGGCTTCGATGAACATCGCCAGCGCTTGCAGGTTGGCGTTCGCAATGAAGGCGCCGCCCACCAGGTCCAGTTCGGAACCGGCCGCGATGCCCGCCACGCCGGCCACGGTCCCGACCTGCAGGGCCCCGGTCCAGCCGAAGCGGAAGTTGCCGGTCGAGGCCGCGCCTGCGAGCGTGCCGACCTGGTTGGCGTATTTCATGTCCACCTGGCCGGCGTCGACCAGCAGGCTGGCCGCCTTCACGACCGAGCCGTTGTGCTGGGTGATGTCGGCGATCGAACTGAGGGTCATGAGGCCGCTCGCATCGAGCACGCCGCCCAGCTTCATGCCTTCGTTGCCGGCGGCGAGCGCGATCGTGCCTGACTTGAGCGCGCCGTCGACGACGATGCCGCCACCGGTGAGCGCGACCTTCCCCGGCGCGGTGATCGAGGCGCCCGGTCCGGTCACGTTGATGGCGCCGCCGCCCAGGTGCGGGTGCAGGGTGCCGCCGAACTGGCTGGCGCTGCCGGTCAGGACCACCGGCGCGTTGATGTTGACGATGCCGGCCGAGTCGATCTGCAGGTGGCCCGGCATGCTCAAGGCAGCGTCGAGGTTGACCGCACCCACGTGGCCGCTGTTGCCGATGTTGATGCCGAAGGCGCTGAAGGCGCCCAGGCGCGCCGGATCGAGCGTGAGCGCGCTGCCGCTTTCGACGCTCCTGACATGGATGGCGGTGGTGTTGTTGAAGGTGTTGAACGAGATGACCGGCAGGGTACCGGCGACACCGACGATATTTCCGAGCAGCGTCATGCGCTCGGCCTTCAGGTCGATGTAGTTCGGGCTGGCGAGCGCGCCGGCTGCACCCAGGATGAAGCGGTTCCCGGCGCGGAAATCGAGGTCGCCCCCGCTCGAGCTGACCAGCGCATTGACGGTCAGGTTGTTGCCCGCCTCGGCGCGCACGCTCTTGACCGCGGCGAGGTTGTCGCTGACGGTCAGGTCGTTCTGCGCCTGCAGCACGATGTTGGCATTGGTGGCCAGCAGCGTCGCCGGCGACACCACGGTATCGCCGCTGCCGGGCGGCTTGGCAAACACGTCGACCGCCGCTGCGTGCGCGGTGCCGTCGGCGCGCACGATGATGTTCCAGGGGTCGAGCAGCCAGGTGCCACTCTTGCCATTGCTGGCGCCCGCGTCCACCTTGACGCCGGCGGTGTCCAGGTCGTGGCCCGAGGTCTCGACCAAACCGCCGTGTCCATTGGCGGCGCCGCGCGCCGAGATGCTGCCGTGGGCGCTGGTGGCGCCGTCCGACCACAGCACGATCTTGCCGCCGTCGCCGGAAGTGAGCGCATCGGCGCGGATGCTGGCATCCTTGCCGAACCAGGTTTGCCGGGCATTGGGCAGTGCGGCATTCTTGCCCTGGTAGTCGCCGCCCACCAGCACGGTGCCGCCACCGAACTGGCCGCTCGCATCGACCACTGCGTTGCCGGCCAGGCCGACGCGCGCGCCAAGCAACTGGACCTCGCCGCCCTTGCCGGCACCCACCGCGCTGGTGACGCTGCCCGCCTCCAATACCGTATCGCGGGTGGCCTTCAGGACGATCCTGCCGTCCTGGCCGACCACCGCGCTGTTGGCGTTGACCACGCCGCGCTGGTTGACCAGTGCGCCGTAGATGCCGATGCGGCCGCCCTGCGCCACCACCTGGCCGAGGTTGATCGCACGGTCGTTCGGCGCCGACACCACCACCTGCAGGTCGGGATTGTTTGAATCGACCAGCTGCACGCTGCGGCCGGCCGCCAGCACCACCTCGCCGTTCGGCGCGCTGATGATGCCGGTGTTCTCGACGTTCGGCGCCACCAGGTAGACCCTGCCGCCGGAAGGCGTCGCGATCGCAGCTTCGTTGCGCACTGCGCCGGGGTTTAGCCCTGCCGTGAAGTGCTTCTTCCCGGCCAGGAAATCGGCGTCGCTCAGGTTCAGCGTGGACGCCACCAGGCCGCCCACGTCGACCCGCGCGCCTTGAGCGAACACCACGCCGTTCGGGTTGATCAGGAAGACCTTGCCGTTCGATTGCAGTGCGCCGAGGATGCGGCTCGGGTCCTGGCCCAGGATGCGGTTGAGCACCGCGCTATCGCCGTTTTGCTGGATGAAGCGGGTGATCTCGCCCGCGTTCACCGAGAAGCTTTGCCAGTTGATGATGGTGCCCGGCGTGTTCGTGATCGAGAACACGTTGCCCTGCAGGGAGAAGCTGGCCTGCCCCGCCACCACCTGCGGCAGCGTCGGTGCGGCATGCGCGACGGCGAAGCAGCCGGCAACGCACAGCGCCGCCCGGCTGAGTCTGATCAATCCGTTCCTGATGTTGCTCGAGTTGCTCATTTCTTCTCCTAGTAGGCCAGGCCGACGCGCACGTGCAGCTTGTCCTTGCCGGTGCCCGCGAGGGCGCCCTTTTTCACCACATTGCCGTAATCGATCTGCAGGCTGACCGCGCTGCCCATCGCGACGCGCAGGCCGAGGCCCGCACTGGCGATGCTGGTGCTGCGCAGCTCGCCCGGCAGCGCATGATTGCGCTTGCCCCAGGCGGTGTCGTAGAACGCCAGCAGGCGGCATTGCCAGCCGCCGCCAGCGCACACATTCGGGGCGTAAAGTTCGAGGTTCAGGCCCAGGCCCGAGTCGGTAGACAGTTCGCGCTCGTCGAAGCCGCGCACGCTGGTCGAGCCGCCGGCGCCGAACTGCTCGCCCGGCACCAGCGCGTCCGGCGTGTACTGGCCATTGGCCAGCACGCGGGTCTGCCAGTCGCCGCTTCCCAGGGCACGGGCCCAGGCGCCGCCAAAGCGCAGCGCGGTATAGCCATCCTTGGCGCCTGCGCGTGCGGCCGTGAATGCGGCCTGGTCACCGCGCGAGCCGCCCGAGACGTTGCGCACCAGGGTCGCCGTGAAGTTCGCTTCGCCGTTGTCGAGCGCCACCCGGCCCTGGTAGCCGATGCTGACCGGGCGCACGGTGACGTCGTTGCCGAAGTCCTGGTTGAAGAACACAACGCTGTTCTTGTACGCCTTGACTTCGACGCCGTAGACGATGCGCCCTTCCAGTTCGTGGCCGGCAAGCGTGCGCTTGGCCAGCACCTTGTTGTAGCGCGCGCCGTAGACCGCGCCGCGGCCGCTGACGGCCAGGTCGAACAGGCCGGCGGTCACAAGGCCGGAATCGACGTCCGAATAGCTTGCGTACAGGTCAACCGAGGCGCCCTGCGCATACAGCGGCACGTGGTAGCCCATGCCCCATACCGCGACCTGCGAGGGTTCTTCCACCGTAGTGGTGTACTGCAGGCTGCCGACATGGTCGCGCCCCCCCAGGTTCGCATGCTGGAGCACCAGGCCGGCGTGGGTCTTGCCGGTTTCGCGGGTGCCGGTATTGTCGAAGTTGGCCATGACGGTCCAGGGACGCTCATCAAGCACATCGACGCGCGCATCCAAGGTGTCCTCGACCTGCCCGCTCTCGAGGCTCAACTTGATTTTTTTCGCCGGGTTCTCGTTGGCCAGTTTCAGGTTGGCCGACACCTGCTCCAGGTTGGGCGTGGTTCCTTCGCGCAGCGACGGCAGGCTGCGGCGGATATTGTCGGTGCCGGCGTGGCGGTTGCCCGCGACCTTGAGCTGGCCGATGGTAGCCTGCACCACCTTCAGGCGCACCACGCCACCATTGAGTTCCTGCTCCGGCAGCTGCACGGTCACGACCTTGTAGCCACGCTCGTGGTACAGGGCTTCGAGCGCTTCCAGCGCGCGCTGGACGTCGCCGAAGTCGCGCCCGGCGCCCGTAAAGGGGACGACGGCGCGCTCGACCTCAAAGGCCGGCAGCAAGGTATTGCCGGTCACCTCGAAGCGGCTGATGTCGAAACGGACGATGTCGTCAGGCGCCGCGGCCGGCGCCGGATCCTGTGCCCAGGCCGCGCTCACCGCGAGGGCAAGCACGGAGCCTAGAAACAGGCGTGCGAAACGTTGATTCATTAGCGTTGCTTTACAGATAGTTGTTTTTATAAGATTGTCTTCTGGTCTGGCAACACGCGGCAGCAAGGCCACAGCGCTCCAGTGTGGAAGTCTACCGAGGTTTTTGTTGCAATTGGGAAAAATTGCATTTAAGCAAGCAACTTCTTCCACCCAACCGGGGAAAGCGCAAAGCCGGCGTTGTACGGACAACACACCGGCCCGCGTGCCAGGCCTTACTTGGTGTCGAAGTTGGTCACACCATCCCAGTCGGCGCCGGGAGGCTGGGCACGGAAACGGGCGACGCGCTCCAGGTAGAGCCGGTACAGGGCGCGATGCGGCTGGCCTGCCGCCAGGCGCCCGAGCGCGGCCTGCGCGGCCTCCCACTGCTGGCTGCGCACCAGGGCCAGTGCCGCATCCCATTCGGCCAGCTCGTCGAGCGTCCCGGCGGGTAGCGCCTCCGGTTTGCCAAGCGGCTCGTAGATGGCGACCGGCTCGCTCTTGCCTTTTACGCGCACCAGGTCGAGCTCGCGATAGACGAATTCGGGCGCGCCCAGGCGGGTGGCGGCGCCCACCGCGATGCCCACGCCATAGACCTTGGTGATGCCTTCCAGACGCGCGCCCAGGTTCACGGCGTCGCCCATCACCGTGTAGGCGCGCCGGATCTTCGAGCCCATGTCGCCGACGTGCATGGTGCCGCTGTTCAGGCCAATGCCAATGTTTAAAGCAGGCCAGCCACGCGCGCGGAAGTCCGCATCCAGGCGCGCCGCACTGGCCTGCATCAGCAGCGCAGTCGCCACGGCGCGGCTGGCATGGTCGGCAAATGCCACCGGCGCGCCCCAGAAGGCCATCACGGCGTCGCCGATGTATTTGTCGAGCGTGCCCTGGTGGCTGGAGCGGATGTCCTCGGACATCGCCGTCAGGTACAGGTTGATGTATTCGCGCAGCGCCTTCGGGCTCAAGCCCTCGGAGATCGTGGTGAAGCCGCGCACGTCGACGAACATCACGGTGAGTTCGCGGCTTTCGCCATCCATGTTGTAGGCTTCAGGGTTGTCGGCCATTTTCTCCACCAGCTCGGGCGCCACGTATTCGCCGAAGCGCGAGACCAGCGCCCTGCCCCTGCGGACTTCAAAAAAGTAGCCCCAGGCCAGGTTCAGCACGAACAGCGTGCCCACCAGCAGCAGGCAGGTGAAGACATTGAGGATGGCGTCGTGCTGGCTGTACATGTAATAGTTGAAGGCGCCGCAGGCCACGAAAGCGCAGGCGGCCAGCAGCACCGACCAGGCCGGCGCCAGCACCGCCAGCGCGAGACTCAGCACCACGCCCACCGCCAGCAGCTGGATCGCCTCGACCACCTGGGCCGACCAGTGGCGCGTCTTGAAGCGCCCGTCGAGCATCGACTTGATCATGTTGGCGTGGATCTCGACACCCGGGTATTCGGCGTTCACCGGCGTGGCCCGCAAGTCCTGCAGGCCGGGCGCCGTGGTGCCGACCAGGACGATCGTGCCGGCCAATACGTCCTTGTCGACCCGCCCCCCCAAGACGTCGGCCGCCGACACATAGCGGAAGGCGCCGCCATCGGGCCCGCCGCGGCCGCGGAACTGCACCGTCGAAGTCAATGCCTCGCCCACCGGGAACACCACCCGGCCGGCCTTTTTCGTGAACATCTGCAGGGTGTCGAAGGCCGAGGCCTGGCGCTCGTTCTCGGACAGGGTGTCGACGGTCCCGCTGAGCACCGGCTTGATCGAGCCGGTGTCCAGGAAAGCCGCCAGGGTCGCCAGCGACAGCGAAGGATAGTAGCCATCCTTGATGCGGAACAGCACCGGCGAGGAGCGCACGATGCCGTCGGCATCGGTGATGGCAGTGAAGATGCCGGCGCCGGCGGCGGCCTGCTGCAGGCGCGCGATATTGGCTTCATAGCCCTTGGCGGTATAGGCATGGCCTTCTCGCCCGTTCAGGAACTCTAGCGTAAAGGCCGGTTCGGGCAGCAGGCCCTTGGCCTGGCCGTCCGAGACGTTAAAGCCCAGCACCACCGGCTGGCCCTGCAGCGCGCTCGCGAACATGCCGTCGTAGTCGAGCGAGGTTTGAAGCATCTCGAGCTGGCGCCGCAGTCCCGGCACGTCCTTCAGCTCGTGCCCGGCCAGGCGCGCCAGCACGTCGTAGCCGGAACTCGTATCGGGCTCGGGGAAGGAGACGTCGAAGCCCACCGCGCCGACCTCGTAGTGCGTGGTGAGCTGGCTGACCAGTTTGGCGAGCACGTTGCGGCTCCAGGGGAAGCGCCCGAGTTCGTTCAGGCTCTTGCTGTCGATGTCGACGATGACGATACCCGGGTCGAGCTCGAACGGCTCGAGGCGCATGCGCAGGTCGGAGATGATGGTGTCCTGGCGCTCGATCGTGTGGCTGGTCCAGAAGTCGAGCGGGTACAGCACGGCGGCCAGCGTCAGGAGCAGTCCGAGCGCCCAGCGCGCGCCATAGCGTGACAACAGCTGCCGTAGACGTGTCATGACCGCGGGGGCCTACAGCCGGTAGCCGGGGATCGCCGACTCGTCCACCGGGTCGATCTGGTGCGCGTCCATGTTCCTGTGCGCGAACTCCAGGTACACCTTGTTGCGCACGAAGATGTCGAACAGGTCCGGGTCGATGTGGCCGTTGAGCGCGAACTTGCCGAGGATGTTCAGCGACTCGGACAGCAGCTTGCCCTTCTTATAGGGGCGGTCGGCGGCGGTCAGCGCTTCGAAGATGTCGGCAATGGCCATGATGCGCGCCTGCACCGACATCTGGTCGCGCATCAGGCCGCGCGGATAGCCCTTGCCATCCATGCGCTCGTGGTGGCCGCCCGCGTATTCCGGCACGTTCTTGAGGTGCTTGGGCCAGGGCAGCGACTCGAGCATGCGCACCGAGACGTCGATGTGGTTGTTGATGACCTTGCGCTCGGCCTCGGTCAGGGTCCCGAAGCGCACCGTCAGGTTGAGCATCTCGTTCTCGCTCAGGAAGTCCTGTTCCTGGCCGCTTGGCCCGGTCCAGCGAATCCGGGCGATGCGGCGCACCCGCGCCTGGTCGTCCTCGGACATGCCTTCGCCGCCCAGGTTGGCGCGGCGCAGGAATTCGCGGTCGGCGCGCATGCGCGCCTGTTCTTCCCCGCAGCGTGCGTCGATCGCCGCGTGGTCAGCGCCAGGCTGGCATTTCCCGCGCAGCGCTCGGATCTCGCAATCGCGCAGCAGCACCTCGAAGCGGGTATCGACCAGGTGGATGCGGTCGAAAATGGTTTCCAGCTTGGTGGCCTTGTCGACGATGTGCACCGGGGTGGTGATCTTGCCGCAGTCGTGCAGCAGGCCGGCCAGCCAGAGTTCCTTGCGGTCGGCGTCCGTCATGCGGAAGGCCGCCAGCGGCCCTTCACTGGTCTGGTGCACCGCCTCCGCCAGCAGCATGGTCAGCTCGGGCACGAACTGGCAGTGGCGGCCGGTATAGGGCGATTTTTCGTCGATGCCGATATTGATCAGGTTGACCAGGGACTCGAGCAGGTTCTCGAGCTGCTGGATCAGCAGCTGCTTGGTCAGCGCCGACGCCGCCTGGGCCGCCAGGGCCTCGATGAAGCGCTGGTCGGTCTGGGTGAAGGCGCGGATGGCGCCGGTCTCCGGGTCCTTGGCGTTGATCAGCTGGAGCACGCCCACGAGCTCGCCCTCGTGGTCGGTCATCGGCACCGTCAGGAAGGACTGCGAGTGGTAGCCGAAGGTCGCATCAAAACTGCGCATGCCCGAGAAATTGAAGGCCTCCGCCCGGTACACGTCTTCGATATTCACCGACTGGTTGCAGTTGGCCGCATAGGCCGCCACCGAGGCGAGGTTCTTGTCGCCGTCGGCGTCGTACAGCGGCACCGGCGCGATGTCGATCGGCTGGCCGCTCACGCCTCCCTGGTAGATCCCCAGGCTGTCGTTGATCGAGATATGGAAGCACAGGCTGCGCCGGTCCTCGCTCGGGCGGTACAGGGTGCCGCCGTCGGCATCGGTCATGCCCTTGGCCACGCGCAGGATGCGGTCGAGCAGCGCGGGCGTGCCATGGATGTCCCCGAGCGCGACGCTCACTTCCGTCAGCTGGTGCAGGCGTTGCGCGATTTGTGACGGGTTCAGCTCTTGCATGGTGGTTGCTCGGTACAGGGCGTGTGCACGCGCCGGAGGTGCACGTGGAACAGTTTTTGCCGGGTGGTAATTTTAGGGAAGTGTAGCTTTCTTACGCCTGGCTGTATATCCCCTGATGTGCTCGATTTGTCACCATGGGGCCCGGGAAGGGAAAAACGAGAAATTTTGGACTATTTACTACACAAACTCGCTATCATGTTCGATGTTCGCCAAAAAATAACGACTTGTCCGGCTGGGAGTACAGATGAAATTCCGCTTTTGGGGAGTGCGCGGTTCGATACCGTCCCCGGGTCCGCGTACCGCGCGCTATGGCGGGAATACCACCTGCATCGAAGTGCGCACGGACGACGGCACCTTGCTCATCCTCGACGGCGGCACCGGCCTGTTCCCGCTGGCCCAGCACCTGCTGGCCCAGCCGCAGCGCCCGCCGGTGAACGCCAACATCTTCATCACCCACAGCCACTGGGACCATATCCATGGCCTGCCCTTCTTCACCCCGCTGTTCATCAAGGGCAGCCGGGTGCGCCTGCACGGCGCCTACGACCCGGTGACGAAACAGGGCATCGAGCACGTGATGGGCGTACAGCTCCAGAACAGCTATTTTCCAGTGAGCGAAACCCAGATGGACGCCACCATCGACTACCGCACGCTGGACATCGGCGTGCCGATCGAGGTCGGCGACGCGGTCGTCGGCAACGTGGTCATGAACCATCCCGTGACCAACCTGGGCTACCGCATCGCCAGCAAAGGCCGCGCGCTGTTCTTCACGGGCGACCACGAACCCTGGCACAACCCCTATCCGCCGGGCAACCCTGCCTTCGACGCCTTTGAGAAGCACTTGAACGAGCGCGAGCGCGCGATCGATGCCGCGATGCGCGGGGTGGATGCGCTGATCGTCGACTGCTCGTACACGCGCGAGGAATACCCGGCCAGGGCCGGCTGGGGCCACGGCACGTTTGACGCCGCCATCGACATGGCGCTGCGCGTCGGCGCGCGCGCCCTCTACTGCACCCACCACGAGCCGACCCGCAGCGACGATGACCTCGAAGCCGTGTTTGCCGGCGTGATGGCGCGCCACCGCGACCGCCTGGGCAGCCTGCAGGTGCACCTGGCCTACGAAGGGCTGGAAGTGGTGCTGTAAACGGGGCAGCATCGCGCCGGGACGAAGCCAGGAGCGCGCCTGCCCTCCTGGCTTTTTTTGGCCTGCCGCTTTCGCGTCTTGCATAAAAATACGAATCTTTGCAAAGCGCTACAGTTAGCTGACATTTTCCCTGCAAATCACCATTACAATCAACCCTGCCATTTTTCGTCACTTACCGAATTATGCATACACGATAACGGGACATTTAGAGGAGTTAGCCCCACATGAAATATTTCATCGCGGCCGCCGCTGCGGCCTGTACCCTGCTCACGGGCTGTGAGTCGACGCCGGCCGAGGGCGGCCAGAAGCTGGCCCGCGAAGAAGCCCATGTTCCGACCGGGACCATCATCCCGCGCAAGAAGAACCAGGGCCCGAACGCCACCAATGTCGGCACGGTCAACAAGGACGATCTCGAAAACCAGCGCAACATGAATTCGGGACAGCCCACCCCGACGGGCACCTAAAGGCCGCGCCGGCAAGCAGCCCGGCGCCCGGTCCCCGCACGGCAAAAAGGCCGGTAACGCATCGCGCGCTGCCGGCCTTTCTTTTAGGGCGTGAATACCACTCAGTCGCCCGAGCCGCCTTCCACGAAGACCGCCGTGGTACGCGCCGGGATGGTGAAGGTGCCGCTCTCATCCTGGTAGCCGGACGCCTTCACCGCCGGGTCATCCGACTTGCGCTGCAGTTTGTGCAGCTTGAGCTTGAGACCCTTGAGCGCGGGGATGGCGATGGTCTTTGCTTCCTTGTCCACGTTGAACAGCACCACCACGCTGCGGTACTGCGCGTCGGGGTAGCGGTAAGGCGAATCGCCGTCGATGCGCATCACCACCAGGCCCGCCTGCTGGTCCGGGCCGGTGTTGTGGAAGACCAGGCGCTCGCTCACGTCCTTCGCCGTGCGCAGGCGGAACAAGCTGCTGTCCTTGCGGATCGCCAGCAACTCTTCAACCGCCGCCTTGGCCGACAGGATCGCTTTCGTATCCGGCATGATCAAGGGGTTGTTCAGCACCGGCGCCATGCGGCCCCAGTTGTCGCCGTTCGGGCCGCCCATCGGCAAGCCGACGCCGAAGTTGTTCGACGTGTAGCTGTAATCCAGGCGGTTGAACCAGTCGCCCGCGTTATAGCTGTCGCGGTCGAGCGACTTGGAGCGCAGGATCTCCTGCCCCGCATGGATGAAGGGCACGCCCTGCGACAGCAGCACGATGGCCGCGCCCAGGTTCTGCACCCGTACGCGGTCCGCAAGCGACGTCGCTTGCGGCAGGCGGAAGGCGTTGATGTCGAACAGGGTCTGGTTGTCGTGCGCCTCGATGTAGTTGATGGTTTCAGCCGGGCTGGCGGCAAAGCCCGCGTTCTGGCCGAAGTAATCGATCTGGGCGTTCGAGCGCAGCGAACCGAAACGGTCCGTGAAGCGGTAGTCGCGCAAGGTACCCGACAGGCCCACGCGCACCAGGTCGGCCAGGCGCAGGGCATCGTCGCGCGACTGGTTGCTTAACGCATTCGGGTCGTACCACACGCCGTTGATGAAGCCTTGCTGGCTGATCAGGTTGTCGCCGCCGTCGCAGCAGCCGCCGCCGCGCACCGCATCGCGCAGCCGGTCGTTGAACGAGCCGATCCCGCTGCCGAACATGTTCGCCTGGCGCGCCTGCACGAAGCGCTGGTCGTTGCCCACCGCGCCGAAGTTCCATGCTTCGCCGTAGAGGTAGATCTCGCGGCCGGCGGCGCGGTTCACGCTGGCTTTCAGGCGCTTCATCAGGTCCAGCGGCGCGAAGCCCATGATGTCGAAGCGGAAGCTGTCGACCTTGTATTCCGATGCCCACAGCGACACCGAATCGATCATGAGTTTACCCATCATCGCGTGCTCGGCGGCGGTGTCTGCGCAGCAGCTGTCGTTCAGGTTGGCGCCGTTGGCGTTCAGGCGGTAGTAGTAGGCCGGGACGATCTTGTCGAGCACCGACAGCGGGCCTTGCTGCGAGGCGCTGGTGTGGTTGTAGACCACGTCCATCGTCACCCGCAGCCCGGTTTCGTGCAGCCCCTGCACCATCGCGCGGAACTCGCGGATGCGCGCGGCGCCGTCGTTGGCGTTGGACGCATAGCTGCCCTCCGGCGCGTTGTAGTGCACCGGGTCGTAGCCCCAGTTGAAGCAGTCGCTGTCGCGGCTTGCATCCACCGCCGCCTGCTGCGCAGCGGAATCCGGCGCCGCATTCGGAATGACCGGGGTGCTGCAGCCGGCTTCGTTGACGCTGGCGAAGTCAAACGCCGGCAGCAGGTGCACATGGGTCAGGCCCGCCGCTTCCAGCGACTTCAGGTGGCGCATGCCGCGCGAACCGCGCTCGGTGAAGGCCAGGTATTTGCCGCGGTTCGCGGCCGCCACGGAGTCGTCGCCGGCGCTGAAATCGCGCACGTGCAGCTCGTACAGCGAGATGTCGGCCGGGTGCTCGAGCCGGGGCAGCTGGTGGCTGTCCCAGCCGCGCGGCTTGAGCGCCGGGCTGTCGAGCCTGGCGACGAAGGAACGGCCGCTATTGGCGTTCAGGCTCAGCGAATACGGATCGGTGACGGTATTCGTCACCAGGGTGTTGTTGGCCCAGCGCGACAGCACCTTCACGGTATAGGTGTAATAGGCGCGGTTGGCCAAGGCGGCATCCGGCGCCGTATAGCTCCAGATGCCGCTGGCGGCGTCGAAGCGCATCGGCACCTGGGTGCTGGCCGGCGCGTCGGCACTGGCATAGATGTCCAGCGCCACCGATTTCGCGGTTGGCGCCCACAGGCGGAAAGTCGGCACGCCCTGGGCGCTGAAGCTCACGCCCAGCTTGGCGGTCGCGGCGCGCTCGGCGAACACCTCGTCGAGCATGCCGGCGTTCTGCAGCGAAGTGACCTGCACCAGCTGGCCGGCGGCGTCGAACTGGGCCACGGCGAACTGCGCGCTGGCCAGGATTGGGAGCCTGGCGGCATCGGCGCTGGACAGCGCCAGGCCGGTGGCGCCGGCCAGGTGGCGGAATTTCTCGCGCAGCGCCTCGGGCAAGCTGCTGGGCGTGAGCGCCATGCTGCCGTCCGCGCCCGTCACGCCGGCCAGGCTGGAACCCAATCCGCCGTTCGCGGCGTAGTACAGCTTGTAGCTGCCGGCGGCGGGCACGCCCGGCCAGGCGATGGTTTTCGCGGCCAGCCAGTGGGCGCTGGCATTGGCCAGGTTGCCGAAGCTGATGGCGGGCGGCGCGGTGTAGACGGTGCAGTCGCCCTCGAGCAGCCAGATCTCGTGGCCGCGGGTAGCGACGTCCGGGTTGAGCGGCGCACCCTGGTCGGCGCCGCAATTCTTGTTGCCGCTGCCGTCGGTGACGAGGAACCACAGCGCGGTCTTGCCGCTCGCCAGGGGGATGTCGACATAGCCGCCGAAGGCGTCGCCCTGGGTGAACATGAAGCGGTCGGTGATCCAGGCCGAGCTGGGGTTGGCCGGGCCGTCCCACGAATACACGCCCCACTGGCTGGTGTCGTTCTGCACGCGGCGGAAGTGCACCCGGATGGTGCCGGCCGCGACCGGTGCGGCGGCGCTGGCAGCCGCCGTCTGGGCGGCGACGCTTGAGCCCGGCAGGGCGAAGCTTGCCACCAGCATCATTGTTCCGCAAGCCGCCACGGTGAGGCGCAGCCGTGAAATCAAACTACGTCTGTTGCGCATGTTGTCCCCTTTGTCTTTATTGTCATTGGCAGTGGCGCCCTACGGTTGACCGCTGGCGGCAAGGGTGGCGAGCGCCACGATGTAATATTACTACCAAGACTCGGCAATATGCTGGTGCACGCACACAAAAAAACAGGGCGGTGTGCCCTGTCCCTGGATAGCAACAAGCTCAGGATTTGGGCGAGATTGCCGGCTGGAATTCGCGGCTGCCCTGCGGCTGGCGCTCGCCCGGGGCAACCGGACGGGAGAAGAAATAGCCCTGGCCCTCGTCGCAGCCGAGCGTCTTGAGAAGCTGCATCTGCCTGCGGTTCTCGACGCCCTCGGCCACCACCCGCATGCCCAGCGCGTGGGCCATCGCGATCATCGAAGCGATCAGGGTGTCGCCCTCGGGCTGTTCGATGCGCAGCACGAAGGCGCGGTCGATCTTGAGCACGTCGAAGCGCAGCTTCTGCAGCTGGGACAGCGACGAGTAGCCGGTGCCGAAGTCGTCGATGCACAGCTTGATCCCCAGGCCGCGCAGCTGGCGGAACACGTCGGACTCCCCGATCCCCTCCTGCATCATGGACGACTCGGTGACCTCGATTTCGAGCAGCGAGGGGTCGATCCCGTGGCGGGCGCTGGCGCTCCTGAACAGCGCCAGCACGTCGCACTGGCTGAACTGGCGCGGCGAGATGTTCACCGACACCGGCACCAGTTCGGCGCCGTCCTTTGCCCACAGGGCCAGCTGGCGGCAGACGCTGTCGACCACCTGCTCGCCCAGCCGCACGATCAGGCCGGTCTCTTCGGCCAGGGCGATGAAGCTGTCCGGTCCGGTGAGCCCCTTGCCGGGGCGGTCCCAGCGCACCAGTGCCTCCATGCTCGAGGCCGTGCCGGCGGCGAGGTCGACGCGCGGCTGGTAATGCACCACGAACTGATGGTGGTCGAGCGCGCGCCGCAGTTCCAGCTCGGTCTCCAGGCGGGTGCGGATCGCTTCGAAAAAACGCGACTGGAAGAAGCGGAAACTGCCCTTGCCTTCGGTCTTGACCGAGTACATCGCGATGTCCGCATTCTTGAGCAGGGTCTGGGCGTCGTCCCCATCCTCGGGGAACAGGCTGATGCCGATCGAGGCGCCCAGCACGTGGGTGGTATGTTGTAGATGAAAGCCGTTGTGGAAGGCCTCGAGCACGCGTCCGGCGACGTGTTCGACGGCGGCGGCGCTGTCGACGTGCTCGAGCACCACCACGAATTCGTCGCCGCCCAGGCGCACCACATGGTCGCGCGGGCGCACCGCCAGCTTCAGGCGCTTGCCGACGGTGCGCAGCAGTTCGTCGCCGGCCGAGTGCCCGAGCGCGTCGTTGACGGTCTTGAAACCATCGAGGTCGATGAACAGCACCGCCAGGCCGTGGCCGCCCGAGCGCGCGGCTTCGATCGCCTGCGGCAGGTAGTGCTGGATCCAGTGGCGGTTCGGCAGGCCGGTGAGCGCATCGGAATTGCTCCTGCGCTCGAGCTCGGTCAGATGCGCCTTGGCCTCGCTGATGTCGCGGATCGTCACCGCCAGGTCGTCGCCGGCGCGCACGGCCTTGTAGCGGATCCACTTCGGCTTGAGCAACTGCTTCGCGGCCGTCACCTGGAGCTCGCTGTCGTACAGGCCGGTGTCGAGCGCTTCCTGCAGCCGGGCGCAGGCGGCCTCGAACAGCTTGCCCTGGTAGAACTCGGAGAGGCGGTGCCCGATCAGCCGGCCAGGCTCCGTCCCGAACATGTCGGCCCCGTACTGGTTGCAGTCGACGACCTCGAAATCGCGTACCTTGCCGTGCGCGTCGCGCAGCGGGCGGTTGATGAAGAAGCCCTCCCCCGCGTCTTCGGTGGCCAGGCGGTAGGTGGAGCGGATGGTCTCGATCTGGTGCTGCTTCCACTTGGCGTGCAGGTAAAAGCTGGTGGCCGCCAGTGCGGCGAGGGCCAGCCAGGCGGTGTTCCACCATGCGTTGTCCAGCGCAGCCCGGCGGTGCGCGCGGAAGGGCGCCATGGCCGAGTATTCGTCTACGCCTACCACGCCGACCAGGCCGTGTTCCATCATGCGCTGCCAGCCGAGCACGCGGGTGCGCCCGTCGGCAAACCAGTGCCTGCCCTCGAAGCGCGCCACGCCCTGGGGCGGCTCGGTGGGGAGCGCGGCGCGCAGGAAGGGCATGCGCGCCGAATGCACGACATTGCCGGTGCGGGTGGCGCGCACCACCCCGTCGGCGCCGACGAAGCCGACCAGGCCGTAGTCGCGCAGTATCGGCTCGGCATAATGCTGGGTGAAGAAGGACGGGTATACCGACACCAGCACGATGCCGTCGAAGCTGCCGTCGGGCGCGAGCAGCCGGCGCGAAAAAGCGATGATCTCGCGCTTCGACAACTGGCCGTCGAGCGGGGCGCTGATATAGAGCTGGTCGCTGGCCGCGCGCTGCTGCGCGCTGAAATACGGTTTGGCGCTGAAATCAAGGCCGGGTGCGGCGGAATGGGAACTGCTCAGGACCAGGCCGTTGCGGTCGATCAGGGCCACGGCGGAGATGAATTGCTGCGCAAAAATCCCGGCCTCGATGGTGCCGCCCAGGTCGAGGCGCTGGCCGGATGTGGTCCAGTTGTGGCGCAGCAGCAGCAGCAGCCGGTCGGCGTCGCCGATCGAGCGGCGCGTGCGCAGCACCAGGCTGCGGGTATAGGCGTCGACCTGCTGCTCCAGCTCGGCCTCGCGGTCATGCCGTTCGTGCTTCAGGTCGAGTAGTACCATGCTCCACAGCACGGCTGCGGTGCCCAGCGCGATCGCCGGCCACAGCAAGAGCAGCGCCAGGTGCCGGCGCAGGAAGGCCAGGAAAGGACGCAGGGGGCCGAGCACACCGAGACCAATCGGGGTGCCAGAGGGTAAGGCCTTGTCGATATGCTGGGTCATTCGCGCTCCGGCACGGCATGGACAGCCACGGGCAAAGTATGCCACGAGGCTTGCCGGAACAGCCGCAGCGCATTCGTCTGGGACACACAAGCAAGGATGACCCTGCCCGGCCCGCCGCCTTATCCCTGGCGAACGCGGTTGCGTCCCTCGGCCTTGGCCGCGTACAAGGCCTTGTCGGCGCTGGCGATGAGGTGTTCCGCCGTGTGCTCGGGAGCGGGCACGAGCGAGGCGACGCCTATCGAGATCGTGACCATGCCCGCCTCGGTGCAGGGATGCTCGAGCGCCAGGCCTGCCAGGCGGGCGCGGCAGGCTTCGGCCAGCTTCACCGCACCAACCAGGTCGGTTTCGGGCAGGACGATGGCGAACTCCTCGCCGCCGTAGCGCGCCGCCAGGTCGGCCGGACGCTTGAGCTGCTCGGTCAGCACGGCCGCCACTTTCTTCAGGCACAGGTCGCCCGCCTGGTGGCCGAACTCGTCGTTGTACAGCTTGAAATGGTCGACGTCGCACAGCAGCATCGACAGCGGCTTCTGGGTGCGCTGCCCACGCTGCCATTCGCGCTGCACGGTGTCGTCGAAGGCCCGGCGGTTGCCGATGCCGGTCAGGCCGTCCAGGGCCGCCAGCTTTTGCAGCTGGACGTTGGCATCGGCCAGCTTCTGCTGACTCTCGCGCAGGAAACGGAAGGCTTCGTCGCGTTCGAGCCGGCTGACATAGGCGGCCGAGTGGTAGCGAATCCGCGCCAGCAACTCCAGCGCATCGGGCAGCTTGACCAGGTAGTCATTGGCGCCGACGGCGAAGCTGTGAGCCTTGAGTTTCGGGTCTTCCTTGGCCGACAGCACGATCACCGGCACCGAACGCAGGGCGGCGTCGATGCGGTACTGGCGGATCAGGTCGAACCCGTCGCTTCCCGGCATCACCAGGTCCTGCAGGATCACGGTTGGCCGCAGCACGGCCGCAGCCGCCTGCGCCTTGGCGGCATCGGTCACGAAGTGGAATTCGATGTCATGCTCGGCAACGAGCATCCGACGGATCGCCTCGACGATGATGAGCTGGTCGTCCACCAGCAAGACCCGGACGCGATGGCGGAAGGGATCTTGCTGCGGAACGTCCATGGGTACAACTTCAGACATGGTAAGCCTGCAATAATAAGTGAGGGTTCAATCTGTTTTTAACTGGAATTAATCACGAATTCTATCGCGAATCGCCGCGCCAATCTTACCAAGCGGCAAAATATCTGTTGCAGCGCCAATCTCAGCGGCGGCCCGCGGCATGCCATACACGGCGCTACTGGCTTGGTCCTGGGCGATGGTCGCGTGCCCGGCCCGGCGCATCGCCAGCAGGCCGGCGGCGCCGTCGCGTCCCATCCCGGTCAGCAGTACGCCGGTCGCACTTCCCGCCCAGTGCGAGGCCACGCAGCCGAACAGGACGTCAACCGACGGCCGGTAGGGATTGTCGACCGGTTCGGGCTGGTAATGGAAGCGCTGTCCGGCACCGAGCGCCAGGTGGTCGTTGCTCTGCGCGACCTGCACCACCCCGCCCTGCAAGGCGTCGTTTTCGGCGACCACCCGCACCGGCATGCCGAGCTGATCGTCGAGCCAGCGCGCGAAATGCCCGGCGAAGCTGGCGTCGATATGCTGCACCACCACGATCGCCGTGTCGGGCGGCGCCTGCCACCCGGCCAGGACGGCGGCAATCGCCACCGGGCCGCCGGTCGAGGCGCCGATGGCCAGCAGGTGCCGGATACGCCCCGCGGGCAGGTGCGGGCGTCCGGGCCCGGCGCCGGCGGCGGCAGGGGCTGTCCGGTCGAAGCGGATCAGCTTGCCGATGGTCTTGATCTTGGCCAGCAGTTCGGCCGCGCCATTCCCGTCGCCGGCCAGCACTGGCGTGGCGGTCACGTCGAGCGCTCCCGCGCCCAGCGCGCGGAACACCTGGCCGACGTTGTCCTGCGGATGGCCGGTGACCACCAGGACCGCGCAGGGCGAGGCAAGCATGATGCGCCGGGTGGCCTCGACGCCATCGAGGCCGGGCATGTTCAGGTCCATCAGGACCAGGTCCGGGCGGTCCTCGGCGCACAGGCGCACCGCGTCCAGGCCGGTGCGCGCGATCCACGCCACCTGGTGCCCGGTCCCGGCCGTGACGACGCGGCGCAAGGCTTCCGCTGCCAGATTGAGGTCGTTGGCAATGCCGATCCTCATGGCGCGGCCGGCCCGATCAGGTCGAATACGGCATCGAGCAGGGTCGCGTCATGGAAGCTGCCCTTGGCCAGGTAATAGTCGGCCCCCGCCTCCATCCCGCGCGCGCGGTCTTCCGGACGGTCCTTGTACGAGACGATCATGACCGGCAGCTTGCGCAGGCGCGCATCCTGGCGCACCAGGCCGACCAGCTCGATGCCGTCCATGCGCGGCATGTCGATGTCGGTCACCAGCAGGTCGTAGTCGCCGGCGCGCGCCATGTTCCAGCCGTCCACGCCGTCGACCGCGGTATCGACCCGGTAGCCACGCGCCGCCAGCAGCTGGCGCTCCATTTCGCGCACCGTGAGCGAGTCGTCGACCACCAGCACGTGGCGCGTGGCGCGCACTGCGCCCTCGTCCTGGCGCGGCAGCTGCTGCAGGTCGCCGGCATGCAGCAGCCTGTCGATCGACACCAGGAGGTCGGCCACGTCCAGCACCAGCACCGGTGCGCCATCGTCGAGCAGCGCGCCGGCCGCCACGTTGCGCAGCTTGCCGAACACCGGGTCGAGCGCCTGCACGGTGAGACTTTGCTCGCCGGCGATGGCATCGACCACCAGCGCATAGCGCGCGGCGCCCTCGCCCAGCACCACCACCGACAGCTCGGCCGCCGGCGGCGCCTGGCCCAGCTCCAGCACCTGGGCCGCGGCCACCAGCCCGTAATGCACGCCGCCGAGCTCGAAGAACTGTTTGTTTTCCAGCGTGTGCACGGCATCCTGGGCCACCCGCAGCACCTGCTGCACCTTGGCGATCGGGATGGCATAGGCTTCGCCCGCTACCAGCACCACCAGCGCGCGCACGATCGACTGCGTCAGCGGCAGCGTGATCGCCGTGCGCAAGCCCTGGCCCGGCCTGCTGTCGACGCGCACGCTGCCGTTATGCTCACGCACCACCTGCTGGACCACGTCCAGGCCCACGCCGCGGCCGGAGATATCGGTCACATCCGCTTTCAGGCTGAAACCGGGCAGGAACAGGAATTCCATCAGCTCGGCCGGCGACAGCGCCGCCGCCATGGCCGCGCTGCCCAGCCCGCGCTCGACCACCGCGCTGCGTACCCGATCGGGATCGATGCCGCGGCCGTCGTCGCTGACCTCGATCACCAGCATGCCGCCGCGATGGCGCGCCGCCAGACGGATCGTGCCCTGCGCCGGCTTGCCCGCCGTACTGCGTTCGTCCGGGCTTTCCATGCCGTGATCGAGCGCATTGCGCAGCAGGTGGTTGAGCGGATTCTCGATGCGCGCAAGGATCGCCCGGTCGACCGGTATCGCGCCGCCTTCGATGACCAGCTTCACCTGCTTGCCGAGCTTGCGTGCCAGGTCGCGCACCATGCGCGGCAAGGCATGCACGCCGTCGCTGAACGGGCCCATGCGCAGCGCCAGCACCTGGTCCACCATGCGAGTGGCGACCTGGGCCGCGCGGCGCTCATGGGTTTCGGCTTCGGCCATGTGCTGCTGCAGCAGCAGCTTGAGCGGCTCGGCGCGCGCCAACACCAGCGCCGACTGCTCGGCCAGCGCAGGGTCGCCGCGGGCGGCGACGGCTTCGTGCAGCTGCGCCAGCGCGGCCAGCATGGTGGCCTGCTGGCGCTTGAAGCGTTGCAGCGAGGCGTTGAAGCCGGCGAGCTTGTGGGCATTGACACGCGCCTGGCTGGCCTGCGCCAGCAAGGCGTCGGCGGCGGGGCCGGCGCCGCGGGGCGCAGCGGCAGGCGCAGGCGGCGCCGGATCGGGTGCGGCGGCAATCGGTGGCGGCGCAGGCGGCTGCGCCGGAACGTGCACGGGCTCCGCCGGGACATGCCCGGCCTTGTCCTCGGCGGGCGGTGCGCCCAGGCCGCGCATGGCCGTCACGGCCGCATCGATGGCGTGCCGGTGCGCGCGCATCCAGTCGTCCAGGCCTGCCTCGCTCAAGGCCGCCACCTGCGCGACCAGGTCCACGCCGCCCAGCAGCACGTCGATGGCGGCCGGCTGCAGCGCCAGCGCTCCAGCCTGGGCCGCGATGAAGGCATCTTCCATTGCATGCGCGAGCTCCACCACCACCTGCAGCCCGACGATGGCGGCCGCCCCCTTGATCGAGTGGGCCGCACGCATCAGGCCATCGAGCACCTCGGCGCCGCCGCCGCCCTCCAGGCGCAGCAAGCCTTCGGTCAGGTGGCGCACCTGCCCATCGGCCTCCATCCGGAACAGGTCGAGCAGCGAAAACTGGCTCAGGTCGACGGATTCGTGGCTCATCGCAGCAATCCCGCGCAATGCGCGGCCAGCAGGCCCGGGGCGAGCACGCCCACCAGCAGGCCGTCGTGCGACAGCACGCCCGCCAGCTGCCGTCCCAGGCCCTTGTCGATGGTGGCGGCCGGCGCCGCCAGATGGGCGCCGGTGTAGCGCACCAGCCCTTTGAGTTCGGCTACCGGCAAGGCACATGGCTGGCCCGCGCAGTCCAGCACCAGCAGCCGGGCGAACACATGGCGGCCGCTGACCGCGGCGCCCCTGGCCTCGTCGATGCCGAGCATGCTTGCCAGCGACAGCGCCGGCACCAGGCGGCCGCCGACGTTCACGACGCCGAGCAGCGCGCCGCCGCTGCGGTGCGGCACCCGGTGCACCGGGGCCACGGGAGCGACCGATTCCACCATCGCCGCTGCCACCGCGAGCCACTCCGCCCCCACCCGGAATACCAGTGCCGAGGCATCCGGCGCCTCGACCGCCGCCGGTGGCTGGCGCAGGCGCTCGGCCCAATAGGCACGGTAGGCGCCATCGACCGGGCGTTCAAGGATGCGCCGCGCCGCGTCTTCAGGCAGGCTCATGCGGTCCTCCTCCCGGCCTGGCCGCGTCCATACACGCGTGCGGCGCGCTCCTGGTAGGCATCGGCGCCGCGTACGTCGCCATCGCGCCGGGCCAGCAGGCTGAGGTGGCACAGCGCCGCGTAGTGGTCCGGCTGCAGGTAGACGCAGCGGCGCCAGTAATCGGCGGCCGGCCGCAGCTGTCCTGCGCACTCGCTGACCAGGCCGAGCAGGAAATAGGCGTCGGCCGAGTCCGGGTGGGCGGCCAGCCAGCCGTGGCAGAGCCTCGCCGCCGCCGCATGGTCGCCGGCATCGGCCAGCTGCCGTGCCTGCGCCAGCGCATCATGCTCCGCCGCTAGGGGATTTGCCGCCCGGGCGCGCGCGGGCATACCAGGGAGCGGCGCCGGCGCGGGGACCGGCCGCACTGCCAGGGTGCGCCGCAAGGCCGGCAGCGGCAGCGCCGGCTGCGCCGCGCTTTTCTCGAGCGCGAACGCACCGGGCAGGCGCAGCGCAGCGAAGCCATGGCGGCACAAGGCCGGCACTTCGGCATAGCCGGCGAACAGCAGGCCGTCGTCCGCCAGCAGGCGGCGCAGGACCTGCGCCGCCGCATGCGCGGCCGGATCGTCGAAGTAGATCAGCAGGTTGCGGCAAAACACCAGGTCGTAGCAACCGGCCAACAGCGCCGTGTCGAGGGCGAACAGGTTGCCCTGCCTGAAGCCGACCCTGGCGCGGATGGCGTCGCACAGGCGGTAGCCGTCGTCCTCGGCCCTGAAGTAGCGGGCGCGGAAGGCCAGGTCGGCGCCGCGGAAGGCGTTGCGCGTGTAGTGCGCGGCGCTGGCGCGCCCGATCGCCGCATGCGACAGGTCGATCGCGTCGATCCGCACCGATGCCGGCGCCACCCCCGCCATGTCGAGCGCCATCGCCATCGAATACGGCTCTTCGCCGCCGGCGCATGGCAGCGAAAGGATGCGCAGCGTGCGCGCGGGCTGCAGCGCCAGCGCGCGCTGGACGAACCCGGTTGCGGCGCGAAAGGCCCCAGCGTCGCGGAACAGCCAGGACTCGGGCACCACCACCAGCTCGGTCAGCGCCTCGAGTTCGCCAGCGGGCAATGCATCGAGGTAGGCGCCGCGCTCGGCCACCCCCAGCCGGGCCATCCGTTCGCGCACCGCGCGTTCGGCGTCGGCCTCGCTGACGTTCAGGCCGGTGGCCTGCTGCAGCAATTGACGGGCGCTCACGCCTGCCCCTCGGGAAACAGCAAGGCGCGCACCTCGGGCGACAGCAGCTGGTCGACCTCGACCAGCTGCAGCATGGCACCGTCACTTGAGGCGACCTGGCCGAGGAAAGGCGCGCCGCGCACTCCGGCATCGGTGAGCAGGCCGGGCGCGATCTGCTGCACGCCCTGGACGCGCGCGGCGAGCAGGCCCAGGGCCCGCAGGCTGCCGTCACCGAGGACGTAGTCGGCCACCACGATGCGGGTATCGTAGTGCGGCGGCGACGGCGCGATGCCGGCCAGCCGGTCCAGGTCGATCACGGGTACCGGCGCGCCGTGCAGGTCGAGCAGGCCGGCCACGTAGGGCGGCGCCAGCGGCAGCTCCCTGAGCGCCGCCGCCGGCAGCACCTGGCGGATGCCCGCCAGGTGCAAGCCGTAGCGCTGGGCGCCGATGTGAAAGACCAGCACTTTCATGGCCGTATCAGCTGTTGACGGAGAAGGTGGCCACCGACGACTGCAGGTCGCCGGCCGCGTACTGGAGCTGACGCACCGCTTCGCTGGTCGCCTTCAGGGACTCGACCGTCTGCTGCGTCGCGTCGCTCAGCTGGAGCATGGTTTCCGAAATCTGCGAGGCACCCACCGCCTGCGACTGCATTCCTTCGAGCACCAGGTCGAACTGCGGCGCGAGCTTTTGCACCTGGTCCATCACCGAGGACAGCTGTTCGGCCACCTGGCGCACCTCGCCCACGCTGCGACGGATCTCTTCGGAAAACTTGTCCATGCCCATGACGCTGGCCGACACGGCCGACTGCATTTCCTTGACCATCTGTTCGATGTCCCAGGTCGATACCGAGGTCTGGTCGGCCAGGCGGCGGATTTCGGTGGCTACCACCGAGAAGCCGCGCCCGGCGTCGCCCGCCTTCTCGGCCTCGATCGCGGCATTGAGCGACAGGATATTGGTCTGGTCGGCCACCTTGGTAATCGTGACCAGCACACTGTTGATGTTGCCCGCCTTTTCCGACAGCGCCGCCAGCTTGGCGTTGATCGAGTCGGTCGCGCTGACCATGTGCTGCATGGTGGCGTCCATGCGCTTGAGGTTGCCCTGGGCTTCGGCCGTGGCGCTGGTAGTGAAATCGGCCACCGCGGTAGCCTGCTCCATGGTGCGCAGCAGCTGGGTGGTGTTGGCCGAGATTTCCCTGGTCGTCGACAGGATCTCGACACTGGTCTGGGCCTGTTCGATGCCGGTTGCTTCCTGCTGTTTCGACGAGGCCGCGATCTCGGTGGCCGAGGTGGTAACCTGGATGCCGGCCTTCTGCACGTTGTTGAGGTGGCTGCGCAGGTTGTCGAACATGGTGGACAAGCCCTGGCCGAGCTGGCCGATGGCGTCCTTCCCATGGATGCCGATCCGGCCGCTCAGGTCGCCAGCGGCGGCCTTCGAGACCACGGCCAGCAGCGCGTCGACCTTGTCGCGCAGGTCGGTAGTGGCTGCCTGCTCCTTGGCCTGGCTGTCCTGGATCGCCTGCGCCATGCGATTGAATTCGCGGGTCACCTTGCCCAGCTCGTCATTCGAATCGATGCGGGCTCGGGCCGACTGGTCGCCCGCGGCGATGCGCCCGAGCGTCTGGTTCAGGCTGTTGAGCGGCGCCAGCAGGGCCCGGATCAGCAGCCATGCGATCAGCACCGCCAGTGCGATGGTCGCCGCGCCGCCCACCGTGAGCAGTAGCGTCATGTCTTCCTGGAGCGCCGCCGAGTGCTGCGAGCGCAGGGTCATCAGGCGATTTTCCTCGGCCGCGATATCGTTGATCTGTTTGCGGATCGCCGCCACGGTGCGCGCGCCAGCGAGCACGGCTGCGTTGGTGTCGGCCGCATTGGCAGTCCCGGGGGCGGCATCCCGCGCCCGGCGCAAGGCAATTTGCGGCAGCACCGCCTGGGCCATCCATTCGTCGAGCGTCGGCCCAAGCTGCTTGAGACGGCCGTGCTGGAGTGGATTGTCAGCCGTTAGCCGAGTGGCCGTGGCCAGGTGGTCCTTTGCCTCGGCAAACTCGGCGTTCAGGGGCGCGATCAGCCCCTCGTTGCCGGTCAGGAGGAAGCCGCGTATGGCGCTCTGGACCTGCAGCACGGAAGTGGCGATATGGTCGGACTGGACCAGCACCTCCAGCGCGTGGCGGTCCCATTTGTTGGCATCGGCGAGCTTTTGCGAGTTGTTATACGCCAGCGCCAGCAGGAACAGCATGATCGAGACAATGGCTCCCAGGCCAAGTATCAGTTTGTTCTTGATGCTCAAATCGTTCAACATGGGGACTCCGGCACAATCGGACTGTGACTGTAGCATTCCAGGGCCCTGCACGGGTAAAAATAGTGCCCAAAGCCAATGGTCTCGCCAGGACGTCGACGCGCGGCGCAGAAAAAAACCCGGCAATCGCCGGGTTGTGTGGAGCGACCCTGCTACAGGCGTCACTTACATGATCTTGGTGCCGATCCACCACGCCACCGCCGCCATGAAAGCCGATGCCGGGATGGTGACGACCCAGGCCATCACGATATTGCCCGCCACGCCCCAGCGCACGGCCGAGGCCTTCTGCGAGGCGCCCACGCCCACGATGGCGCCGGTGATGGTGTGGGTGGTCGAGACCGGGATACCGAAGAAGCTCGCCATCAGCAGCGTTATCGCGCCGCCGGTTTCGGCGCAGAAGCCGCCGACCGGCTTGAGCTTGGTGATCTTCTGGCCCATGGTCTTGACGATGCGCCAGCCGCCGAACAGCGTGCCGAAGGCGATCGCCGCATAGCAGGAGATGATCACCCAGATCGGCGGCAGGGGCGCATCGGGGCTGGTCACGCCGGCGGCGATCAGGAGCATCCAGATGATGCCCATGGTCTTCTGTGCGTCATTGCCGCCGTGGCCCAGCGAATAGCCGGCCGCCGACACCAGCTGCAGGCGGCGGAACCAGACGTCGACCTTGCGCGGCGTGGATTTCACGAAGATCCAGGACACGATCAGCATGATGGTGGCCCCCAGCACGAAGCCGAGCAGCGGAGCCACGACGATGAAGGCGACGGTCTTGAGCAGACCGCCGGCGATCAGCGCGCCGGTGCCGGATTTGGCCACCGCGGCGCCCACCAGGCCGCCGATCAGCGCATGCGAGGACGAGGACGGGATGCCGTAGTACCAGGTGATCACGTTCCAGGTGATCGCTCCGACCAGGGCGCCGAAGATGACGTAATGGTCGACGATGTGCGGGTCGATCGTGCCCTTGCCGATGGTCTGCGCCACCTTCATGCTGACCACGAAGATCGCGATGAAGTTGAAGAAGGCCGCCATCGCCACCGCGGCCTGCGGCTTCAGTACCCCGGTCGACACCACGGTGGCGATCGAATTCGCCGAATCGTGAAAGCCGTTCATGAAGTCGAACACCAGTGCGAGCAGCACCAGCATGCCCAGCACCCAGATGCTGATGTTAATAGTTTCCATAATTGTTGTTGTTCTTGGCGGCGGGTTACGCGTTCTCGACGATGATGCCTTCGATGATGTTGGCGACATCCTCGCAACGGTCGGTGACGGTCTCCAGGATCTCGTAGATGGCCTTCATCTTGATCAGGTTGCGCACATCCGGCTCGTCGCGGAACAGCTTGGACATGGCGGCGCGCATCACGTGGTCGGCGTCGGATTCGAAGCGGTCGATCTCTTCGCAGATGGCGACGATCTTCTGGGCATTGCCCATGTCGTGCAGCAGGCCGACGGCTTCCTGCACCTTCAGGCAGCACGACAGGCACAGCTCGGCCAGGCGCTTGGCTTCCGGGGTCACCGCGTGCAGGTCGTACAGCGACACGGTCTGGGCGCCGTCTTCCATCATGTCGAGGATGTCGTCCATGCGGGTGATCAGCTTGTGGATGTCATCGCGGTCGATCGGCGTGATGAAGGTCTTGTGCAGCAGGTCGACGCAGGCGTAGGTGATCTTGTCGGCCTGTTTTTCGATGCTTTCCACGGCGTGGGTGCGGATTTCCAGGTCGTCGAAGTTGGTCATCAGGCCAACCATCTCCTGCGCACCCTTCACGCACAATGCGGCGTGCTGGTTGAACAGGTCAAAAAACTTCCCCTCCTGGGGCATCAGGCGTCCAAACATGTAGTTCTCCGTTGTAAAACTTTGGGGGTCTGCGAGGGTCCGCGGCAGGCCTGCCTCGATGGCATCCCGGCCGTGGCGCAATATCGGCTTAATCGCCTTGGTAGACGGCGAGGTTGCCGCTGTAGTTGCCAAACTTGGTGTATTGGCCGATCCAGGTCAGGCGGATCGCCCCGATCGGACCATTACGCTGCTTGCCGATGATGATCTCGGCGGTGCCTTTATCGGGCGAGTCCGGGTTATAGACTTCGTCGCGATACAGGAAAATGATCACGTCCGCATCCTGCTCGATTGCGCCCGATTCGCGCAAGTCGGACATGACGGGGCGCTTGTTCGGGCGCTGCTCCAGCGAGCGGTTCAGCTGCGACAGCGCGATGACCGGGCAATGCAGTTCCTTGGCCAGGCCCTTGAGCGAACGCGAGATCTCGGAGATCTCGGCGGTGCGGTTGTCGCCCGGCTGGCTACCCTGCATCAGCTGCAGGTAGTCGACGATGATAAGGCCGAGCTTGCCGCACTGGCGGGCCAGGCGGCGCGCGCGTGCGCGCATCTCGATCGGGTTCAGCGCCGGCGTCTCGTCGATGTAGAGCTGGGCATCGTTCATCTTCTGGATGGCGTGCGTCAGGCGCGGCCAGTCCTCGTCGTTCAGGCGGCCGGTACGCAGGCGGTGCTGGTCCAGCTGGCCGACCGAACCGAGCATACGCATGGCCAGCTGGGTGCCGCCCATCTCCATCGAGAAAACGGCCACCGGCAGGCCCGCCTCGATCGCGACGTTCTCGCCGATATTGATCGAGAACGCGGTCTTGCCCATCGACGGACGGCCGGCCACGATCACCAGGTCGCCCGGCTGCAGGCCGGAGGTCATGCGGTCGAGGTCGATGAAGCCGGTCGGCACGCCGGTGATCTCGCCCTGGTTCTCGCGCGAGTACAGCTCGTCGATGCGCTCGACCACTTGCGTGAGCAGCGGCTGGATCGGGTTCCAGCCCTGCTGGCCGCGCGCGCCGGTCTCGGCGATCGCGAAGATCTTCGATTCGGCTTCGTCCAGCATCTGCTTGACTTCCTTGCCTTGCGGGTTGAAGGCATTGCCCGAGATCTCGTCTGCCACCGTAATGAGTTTGCGCAGGATGCCGCGGTCGCGCACGATCTCGGCATAGCGGCGGATGTTGGCCGCCGACGGCGTGTTCTGCGCCATCGCGTTCAGGTATTGCAAGCCGCCCACATCGTCGGCCTTGCCCAGCGAGACCATGGCCTCGTAGACCGTGATCACGTCGGCCGGCTTGCCGCCATTGATCAGGCGGACCATCTGTTCGAAGATGATGCGGTGGTCGTAGCGGTAGAAGTCGTCCGCGTGCATGAAGTCGGCAATACGGTCCCATGCCGCGTTATCGCGCAGGAGGCCGCCGATGACGGACTGCTCTGCCTCGATGGAATGCGGGGGGATGCGCAGCGAGTCGACTTGCGGATCGGATGGGGAATTCATGGCGGGCATTATACCTTTTCCGGTCACACGGCTGAAATAATTGGGTAGATTCTGGCAATAAAAAAAGCCGGGCGAACCCGGCTTTTTTATTTATGCAACAAGTGCTTTACGCTAGAACTTAAGCAGCTTCGCCGACGACGGCGATGGTGATTTCCGACACGACATCGGTGTGCAGGGCGACTGCAACCGGGAATTCACCGGTGGTCTTCAGCGGGCCGGTCGGCAGGCGAACCTGCGACTTCTCGACCGCAAAGCCTTGCTTGCTCAGGGCTTCGGCGATGTCGAAGTTGGTGACCGAACCGAACAGGCGGCCGTCGACGCCGGCTTTCTGGCCGATGGTGACGGTCATGCCGCTCAGCTTGTCGCCCTGCGCCTGGGCAGCCGACAGCTTTTCAGCTGCTACTTTTTCCAGTTCTGCGCGCTTGACTTCGAACTCGGCCACGGCGGCCTGGGTAGCACGGCGTGCCATCTTTTGCGGGATCAGGAAGTTACGTGCGTAACCGTCCTTGACCTTGACCACGTCGCCCAGGTTGCCGACGTTAACAACTTTTTCCAAAAGGATAACTTGCATATTTTTCTCCAGAAATTCTGATCTGTACGCCGCGGATTAACCGTGGTGCAGGTCGGTGTACGGCAGCAGCGCGAGGTAGCGTGCGCGCTTGATCGCGGTGTCGACCTGGCGCTGGTAGTGCGCCTTGGTGCCGGTCAGGCGTGCCGGCATGATCTTGCCGTTTTCCTGGACGAAGTCCTTCAGGGTGTCGACGTCTTTGTAGTCGACCTGTTCCACGTTTGCAGCGGTGAAGCGGCAGAACTTCTTACGCTTGAACAGCGGGTTTTGCTGTTTGCGCTTCTCTTTGAGTTTCGCTTTGTTTTTGTCGAACTTTTTACCGAATGCCATTTTAGGCTCCTGTATCTAAATGAATGCCGCTTCAGGCGGCACTGAAATCAATGATGTGAAACACCAAGGCTTTACTGTTGCGATTCTTCCGTGCCAGGAATCCGGTGAACTGGTAGGCCGCGCCGAGTTCGGCGCTGGCAAACCTGCCTGAAATCTCGCCCGCGGCCAGCGCGGTGACTTCAAACTCGACCAGCCTCGCTACCCTTGCCTCTTCCTGCTGCGAACTGTGCATCAGGATGGCGCCCACGATGGGGACACCGGCCGGGGTGTAACGCAACACGTCACGCTCGGCGATGGTCGCCACGAGCCGCAGTTCGTTCACGCTACTGATTCACTCGTGTTCGGGATTCCCTGGAAAAACCGGATCAACAATTAGGCTGCTGCGGCCGGGGCGGCAGCTGGTGCTGCGGCTTCAGCGCGGTGGCTCTTGGCTGCGTCTTCGCGCTGGACCGACTTCATCATCGGCGACGGTGCGGTTTCAGCCTTCTTCATCTTGACGGTCAGGTGACGCAGGACGGCATCGTTGAACTTGAATGCGGTTTCCAGCTCGACCAGGGTCTCGTTGTCGCACTCGATGTTCAGGCAGATGTAGTGGGCTTTCGGCAGCTTCTGGATCTGGTAAGCCATCTGGCGACGGCCCCAATCTTCGACGCGATGGATGTTACCGCCGCGGCTCGACACCGTGGCTTTGTAACGCTCGATCATCGCCGGGACTTGCTCGCTTTGGTCCGGGTGGACGATAAAAACGATTTCATAATGACGCATGCATTACTCCTTAAGGACGTTTAAACAAATGCCCACCTCGGCGTCAAGACGAGTGTGGGAAGGGAAAGCCGGACATTATAGCCTGAGATTGGCCGAGTTGGAAAGCCGGGCGTTGTTCGCGGCGCTGATGGGCCTGCAAGGACGCGCGGTTTTTGCCACGCCCGTGACCGCGCTGCACAATTTTTTTACACTTTTCCCGTGTTTTCCCTTGCGCAGACAGGAATACTGTACAAAAATACAGTCTACTCACACAACGGATTGCTTTAACACACCCATGCTCAAGCTCACTGCAAGGCAAGAACAGATCCTGAACCTGATCAGGGAAGCGATCGAGAACACCGGTTTCCCCCCGACCCGCGCCGAAATCGCGGCCGAACTTGGCTTCAAGTCGGCCAACGCCGCCGAAGAACACCTGCAGGCCCTGGCGCGCAAGGGCGCGATCGAGATTTCGCCCGGCACCTCGCGCGGCATCCGCCTGATCGGCGCTTCCGTCGAACAGGTCCCCCTGGTGCCTGCCGCCCTGATGATGGCCCTGCCGCTGGTCGGCCGCGTCGCCGCCGGTTCGCCGATCCTGGCCCAGGAACACGTCGAAGCCACCTATAACGTCGACGCCGCGATGTTCTCGGCCAGGCCCGACTTCCTGCTGAAGGTCAAGGGCTGGTCGATGCGCGATGCCGGCATCTGCGACGGCGACTTCCTGGCGGTCAAGAAGATCGACAGCGCCAAGAACGGCCAGATCGTCGTGGCCAGGCTGGGCGACGAAGTCACGGTCAAGCGCTACCGCAAGACGGGCAGCGTGGTCGAACTGCTGCCGGAAAACCCGGACTTCAAGGTCATTCAAGTCACCCCCGAGGACGAGTTTGCGCTCGAGGGGCTGGCGGTGGGGTTGATGCGTAGTTGGCATTAATCCAGCTAACACTGCAATACCAGAACTTGGATCCCCGCCTGCGCGGGGATGACGGTTTTTAGGGGAATGGTACAAACATCGCAGTTAATACCGTTACTCTTAAGACCGTCGTTTCCGCGAAGGCGGGACCCCAATTTTTGCGAATAGCCGCGCTCCCGTCACTTCAGCTTCTTCGCATCCGAAGAACTCTTCACCATCGCATTGTGCTCGGACACATAGGCCTCGGTCGCCTTACGCCATGCCGCGAAATCGGCCAGCACCATCTGTGAGCTCACCTTCGCCTCCTCGGTCAGGTTCGACTGCAGCTGCGTCAGGTAGGCGGTCGACTTCTCCGTCTCTTCTTTAGTCATCAGCTTGGCGATATCCGCGGGGATGCGCTTGGTCAGCGGCGTTGCCGCGTTCAGGTTGGTGACGAATTTGTTGTAGCAATCCTGCCAGCTCGTCACGGCCGCCCCGATGCGGTCGATGTCGGCGTTAATCTTCGACATGGCCGGGATACGCGGGGCGGTGCAGCGGAATTCGCCCGACTTCAGGTCTTCGCCGTCATAGCCCTTGACCCAGTAATCGATCTCCTTGCGGCGCTTGACGCGCTGGTCCATCACATCGAGCGAGGCGGCGGCCACTTTGTTGCCCTTGGCGGCCGATTTCTTGAAGAGCGCTTCGGCCCTGGCCTCGTCGACCTGACCTGCTTCGCCATACCAGTACATCTGGCCCAGCGCCTGCTGCGCCTCGGCGTTGCCGCCATTGGCGAGCTTCGTGTACAGCTTCATGGCCTGGGCGTAGTCCTTCTTCGCGAACAGGGCGTGGGCATCTTCCAGCTCGCCGGCAAAGGCGCTACCGCAGAACAAGAGGGAGAGGCAGAACAGCGTGGTCTTCATGGGCGCTTACGGATGAGGAATCGAATCCCCATCATAGCGGCATCGTCCGTGCTACTCAACCTTTGGCACAAGAACGGCAGCCCGAAGGCTGCTGTCGTCCTTACGCGTCAAGGGCCTGGCGGAAGTCGGCGAGCAGGTCGTCGGTGTCCTCGATGCCCACCGAGACCCGAATCAAGGACTCGGCAATGCCCATGCTGGCACGCCGCTCCGCCCCCATCTCGAAGAAGATCGTATGCGCCACCGGGATCACCAGGGTGCGGGTATCGCCCAGGTTGCTGGCCGGGATGCCGAGCTTCAGGCGGTTCAGGTAGTCGAAGGGGTCGATCGCGTCGACCAGTTCGAAACTGAGCAGCGAACCGGCAGCGCGGAACAGCTCCGAGCTGATGCCATGCTGAGGGTGCGAGGCCAGGCCGGGGTAGTGCACCGCGGCGACTCGCTCATCGGCCTCCAAGAGCCGGGCCAGCGCCAGCGCATTGCTGCTGGTGCGGTCCATGCGCAGGCCCAAGGTCTCGGCGCCGACAGCGATATGGTGGGCCGCCTCGGGACCCAGCGCCGCGCCGAAGTCGCGCAGGGCTTTCGCGCGCAGCTGGGCCAGGCCTTGCGCCTGGCTCGGCTGCTTGCGGAAGTTCGGCGCGATGTGCGGGTAGCCGCTCCAGTCGAACAAACCGGTATCGGTCAGCGCCCCGCCCAGCGCATTGCCATGACCGCCGATCGACTTGGTCAGCGAATTGACCACCAGCCCCGCGCCGACCGCCTTCGGGCGGAACAGGTAGGGCGTGGTCATGGTGTTGTCGACCACATAGAGGATGCCGCGCTCGCGGCACAGCTGGCCGATGCGGGCCAGGTCGGCCACTTGCGTGCGCGGATTGGCGATGGTCTCGACGAACACCATGCGCGTTGCAGGCGTCAGCGCCGCTTCCACGTTCGCCACATCGGTCGCGTCAACAAAAGCGACATCCACGCCCTGCCCCGCCACCGTCTGCCACAGGCTGTTGGTATTCCCGAACAAAAAGGACGAGGACACGATCTGGTCGCCCGAGCGCAGCAGCGCCTGGAACAGCGCGCCGATGGCGCCCATGCCGGTGGCAAAGCACAGTGTGCCGACACCGTCTTCCATTTTCGTGATCTTGTCCTCGAGCGCGCTGACGGTCGGGTTGCCCTGGCGGCCGTAGCGGAAGCCCGGCTCCTTGCCCTGGAAGACCGAGGCCAACTGGCGCGCATCGTTGTAGCCGAAGGCCACCGAGGTATGCACCGGCTTGTGCAGCGAGCCCTGCTCGACCGTCTTGCGGCGGTCGTTGTGCAGGATGGTGGTGGTGAAACCGTACTTGGTATCGCTCATGGGATTTCGCTTGAAGCAGAACCTTATTCGGCGGCCGGAGCCTTCAGGTGCAGGTGCGTGGTCACGTCATCCTCGCCGCGCTTCGGGCTCGGCTTGTGGCGTGCCGATTCCAGGCGGTCGAGGTATTCCGGGGTCACGTCGCCGGTGACGTAGACGCCGTCGAAGCATGACGCCTCGAAGTTTTTCAGCGCCGGGTTGACGTCCGAGATGGCGCGCTTGAGCGCGTCGACATCCTGGTAGACCAGGCGGTCGGCGGTGATCTCGCGGCAGATTTCTTCGGTCGTGCGGCCGTGCGCGATCAGCTCGTCGCGGGTCGGCATGTCGATGCCGTACACGTTCGGGTACAGCACCGGCGGCGCGGCCGAAGCGAAGAACACCTTGCGCGCACCGGCTTCGCGGGCCATCTGCACGATCTCGCGGCTGGTGGTGCCGCGCACGATCGAGTCGTCCACCAGCAGCACGTTCTTGTCCTTGAATTCGGAGGCGATGGCGTTGAGCTTCTGGCGCACCGACTTCTTGCGCATGCCCTGGCCGGGCATGATGAAGGTGCGGCCGATGTAGCGGTTCTTGATGAAGCCTTCGCGGTACTCGATGCCCAGTTTCAAAGCCAGCTGGATGGCGGCCGGGCGCGACGAATCGGGAATCGGCATGACCACGTCGATCTCGCCATCGGGAATCTCGGCGCGGACTTTGTCGGCCAGGTATTCGCCCATGCGCAGGCGGGTCGCGTACACCGAGGCGCCGTCGATCACCGAGTCCGGGCGCGCCAAATACACGTATTCGAAGGCGCAGGGGTTCAGCGACGGGTTCTCGGCGCACTGCTGTTCGGACAAGTTACCATCGTTGTCGATATAGACCGCTTCTCCCGGCGCGATGTCGCGCACGAAGCGGAAGCCCAGGCCCTCCAGGGCCACCGATTCGCTGGCCACCAGGTATTCGGTGCCGCCTTCGGTCTCGTTCATGCCCAGGCAAAGCGGACGGATGCCAAAGGGGTCGCGGAAGGCCAGCATGCCGTGGCCGGCGATCTGGGCCACCACGGCGTACGCCCCGCGCACGCGGCGGTGCACTGCCGCGACGGCCTTGAAGACCGCTTCCTTGTTCAGGTTGAAACCATCGGCCGCCTCCTGGATCTCGTGGGCCAGCACGTTGAGCAGCACCTCGGAATCGGAATCGGTGTTGATGTGGCGGCGGTCGTTGCGGAACAGCTCGTCCTTGAGCACGGCCTGGTTGGTCAGGTTGCCGTTGTGCGCCAGCGTGATGCCGAAAGGTGCGTTGACGTAGAAGGGCTGCGCTTCTTCCTCGCTCGACGAGCCGGCGGTCGGATAGCGGCAGTGGCCGATACCGGTATTGCCTTGCAGCGAGCGCATGTTGCGGGTGCGGAACACGTCACGGACCAGGCCATTCGCCTTGTACATCGAGAACATGCTGCTGTGATTGGTAGCAATACCCGCAGCGTCCTGGCCGCGGTGCTGCAGGAGCAGCAATGCGTCATACAAGAGCTGGTTGACGGGATTGTGCGAAACGACGCCGACGATGCCACACATGGTGCGCTCCTAATAACTGACCTGCTGATTACAAAAAAGAATTCAATGAGGGTGTTCAATACTTCACATGCTGCGCCAATGCTGCAGGCAAGAAAGGCTTGACCGTGCGCGCTCCGGTTTCCGCCATTGGCGAGAGCAGCGCATTTGTCCAGAAATCCTGTTGCGGGATGGAAGTCATCCCACACAATATGACGGCGGCAAGCACGATTACAATGCCGCGGCCCAATCCGAACAATCCGCCCAGTCCCCGGTCTGCCAGGCTCAGGCCGCTCGCGGTGATCAGGGCGCCGATCGCCAGCGACAGAAGGCCCATCAATACGCGCACGCCGAGGAAGAGGAGGACAAACGCCGCGATCAGGCGCGCGGTCGCGCCGGGAACCAGGTCGGGCAGCATGGGGGCCAGTTTTGCCCCGTACATGTTGGCCACCACGAAGGCGACCACCCAGCCCAGCAGCGACAGGATCTCCTTCACCAGGCCGCGCAGGGTGGAAATGATGACCGACGAAATCAGTACGAACAGGACCAGGTAATCGAAAATCGTCACGCCGCGCTGCCCCGCTTGAAAACGTCCATCAGAGCGGGACCATCTTGCCCGACAGGCCGATGCCGATCAGCTTCGAGCTGACCTTGTCCGCCTCTTCCTTGCTGAACGGTCCTACCCGCACACGGATCAGGTCACCGGACTTCTCGGTGAACGAGGACACGCCGGCAGCGCGCAGGCGGCCCTGCAGCTCGGTGACTTTTTCCGGGGTCGTCAGCGCGGCGACCTGCACCACGTATTTCTGCGACGGGCCTTCGACCTTGACGGCCGCCTTGTCCTCGAGGATGGCGATCGCGCGGGCGGCGTCTTCCTTGGCCTTCGGCTTGGTTTCCAGGGGTTTGGCAGCGGCTGGCTCGGGCTTCTTGAGGACCAGGTCGGCGGCCTTTGGATGGACAGTGTCGATGGCGGGCGCGCGCTTCGCATCCAGCTTGGCTGCGTCAAGCTTGGGCTCGAGTCTGGGTTCGGGCTTCAGTGGCGGCACGGGGTCTGTGCGGCCGGTGTCGACGGTACGCATCGGCAGTGGATCGGACGGCGGCACCGCGATCGTGGCGCCAGGCTGCGGGCCGACGTCCACCGGCTCGACGATTTCCTCGCCGCTGTCCACGGTGGCCGCTGCCGGCACCGGCAGGGGCGCCGATTTTTCCTTGTCCGGGATGTTGATGGCGATGTCGGTGCCGAGCGGCTTGGGCTCGGAATCGAGCAGCATCGGCAGCCCGACGGCCGCGGCCAGCGCCAGTGCGATCGCGCCGACGAGGCGGCGGCGTGCGCGTTTTTTCTCGGGGAGGACAGGATCCGGGCCGCGGCTGCGCCGTGCGCCTTCGCCGGCGTGCGTCGCGCGCTTGGCGCGGGCGCGCTCGCCATAGGCTGCGTCGTCATCCTTGACGAAGTGGCCGCTGTCGCGGACGGTGTCTTGCTTGTTTTTGCTGCCGAACGAGAACAAGCCCATGCGTTTCAGGTATCAGTGTAGAGAGGATTTACGGGCCGCCATCACGCCGGCGACCGTATAGAACGAACCAAAGACCACAATTCTATCATTCTCCCCTGCCCGGCTCACCGCATTCGCATACGCCTCGGCAGGATTGGCGAAAGTGGCGACCGAAAAATCGTCTGCTTTCGCGCCCGCGGGCTTGAGCAATGCGAGTTTTTCGGCCAGCTGCGCCGGGTCGCTCGAGCGCGGCGAAGGCAGCGCCGTCACGCACCAGTGGTCGATGTACTGCGCCATCGGCGCAATCACCGCGTCGATGTCCTTGTCTTCCATGATGCCGAACACCGCATAGGTAAAGCGGTGGAAACCCATGTTGCCGAGGTTCTGCGCGAGGGTTGCGGCGGCGTGCGGATTGTGCGCGACGTCGAGCACTTGGGTCGGGCGCCCAGGCAGCACCTGGAAGCGTCCCGGCAGCTCGACCAGCGCCAGGCCGGCGCGCACTTCCTGGGCGCCGCAGGGCAGCTGCATGCGCAGCACTTCGAGCGCGGCTAGCGCGGCCGAGGCATTGAGCAGCTGGTTGGCGCCGCGCAGGGCCGGATAGGCCAGCGAATTGCGGCGCTGGCCGCGCCCGCCATAGCTCCACTGCTGCTGGTCGCCCTGGTAGTTGAAGTCGCGTCCCAGCAGCCACAGGTCGGCGCCGATGGTCTCCGCGTGATCGATCAGCGTTGTTGGGGGCACCGGGTCGCTGCAGATGGCCGCTTTGCCGGCGCGGAAGATGCCGGCTTTCTCGAAGCCGATCTTTTCGCGCGTGTCGCCGAGGTAGTCGGTGTGGTCGATGTCGACGCTGGTGACGATTGCCACATCCGCGTCGACCACGTTGACCGCGTCGAGGCGCCCGCCCAGGCCCACTTCGAGGATGGCCACGTCGACGTTCGACTGCGAGATCAGGTGCATGATCGCCAGCGTGGTGAATTCGAAATAGGTCAGCGACACGTCGCCGCGCACGCTTTCCACTGCATCGAAGGCTGCCACCAGGGCTTCGTTCGAGGCCATCTCGCCATTGATGCGGGCGCGCTCGTTGAAGTCGAGGAAGTGCGGCTTGATGTACAGGCCCACGCGGTAGCCGCATTGCAGCAGCATCGCTTCGAGCATCGCGCAGGTCGAGCCCTTGCCATTGGTGCCGGCCACCATGATCACGGGGCAAGCAAAGCCAAGCTGCAGGCGCTCCTTGACGGCGCGCACGCGGTCCAGTCCCATGTCGATATGGGTTTCGGCATGGCGCGACTCGAGCAGAGCCAGCCAGTCGGGCAAGGTGGTCGGGGTAGTGGGCATGGATGAACTTCGGTGGTGCGTGCGTGGCACGGTACTCATTCGCGATCGACGCGCAGATGCGGATACGCGCAGCGGATGCGTGGCATCCGCTGCGCGAACGGGGTCAAGCGAGGACTTCGACTGCCTGGTTCTGCAGCAAGGCCAGCAGGCGCGCGATTTCTTCGCGCATCTTGCGGCGGTCGACGATCATGTCAACAGCGCCCTTCTGGACCAGGAACTCGGCGCGCTGGAAGCCTTCCGGCAGCTTTTCGCGCACGGTGTTCTCGATCACGCGCGGGCCGGCAAAGCCGATCAGCGCTTTTGGTTCGGCGATCACGACGTCGCCCATGAAGGCGAACGACGCGGACACGCCGCCCATGGTCGGGTCGGTCAGCACGCTGATGAACGGGAGCTTCTTTTCCGACAGCTTGGTCAGCATGGCGGTGGTCTTGGCCATCTGCAGCAGCGACAGCAGGCCTTCCTGCATGCGCGCACCACCGGTGGCGGTGATGCAGATGAAGGGCACCTTCTGCTCGAGTGCCACCTGGGCGCCACGGGCAAAGCGCTCGCCGACGACCGAGCCCATCGAGCCGCCCATGAATTCGAATTCGAAGCAGGCCACGACGACCGGCAGGCTCATGATCGAGCCGCCCTGGACGATCAGCGCATCGGTCTCGCCGGTGGCTTCCATTGCCGACTTCAGGCGGTCCGGGTATTTCTTGCTGTCCTTGAACTTCAGGGTATCGACCGGCAGGGTTTCCTGGCCGATTTCATAGCGGCCGCCGGCATCGAGCAGCCCATCGAGGCGGTCGCGCGCGCGGATGCGCATGTGATGGTTGCACTTCGGGCAAACGTGCAGGTTCGACTCCAGGTCGGCCCGGTACAGCACCGCTTCGCACGAGGGGCACTTGACCCACAGCCCTTCGGGCATGGTCTTGCGGTTGGCGGCATCGGAGCGCTGAATCCGTGGGGGCAGCAGTTTTTCTAGCCAACTCATCTTTTTCTCCTTGCGGCAGTTCTTCGAGGTGGCGGTAGTGTAGCCGCTCAGAACCCGCTTGTCGAATCATGTCTGGCTGCCAATTAGCATCCTGACATCATCTCTCCCACCCTGGGGTCAGAGTCAAATTGTTGAGCAATTCCCCGGAATTTCCCACAATTCGACTCTGACCCTAACTGCCGGCTAGCAGGTCTGTTGCAAAATAATTAGGGTCAGAGTCGAATTACAGGAAACTTTAGAATGTTTCCCACTTATTCGACTCTGACCCTCATTACGAGCTTTAGAATGTTTCCCACTTATTCGACTCTGACCCTCATTACGACGAGGCTGCAACCGTGAATAAGCACTACAACTGAGGGTGATCGCGCGACGTGCCTATGCGTTTGCCGGGGCCTCCGACACTTCTTTCGTACTGTATTCGAGGCCGCCGACGAATTTTGCCACTACGTTATAGAGCCAGGCAGACAGACCGGCACCGAGGAATGCCAAAACACCATAGACGACTGGCGCCACCACTAAGGCAACCAAGGCAATCCCGCTCCCTCCAAGCATGCCGGCAGCTGCCAAGACGATGAAGATGGGAAGCGACATGACCGTGTACATTACCGCGAACACCTTTGCCGACTGGCCTACCGAAACATTTGTGACATGGCAGCATCCGAAATATTGGTTATCGGAAATACCAATCCCAATATACCGCCGAGCTCGAAGACAAAGGCGCGATAACGCAAATCGCCTTTTGAGTGAAAGCAATTTATTGTCGAGATTAAGTTTCAACGCAACGAGGGTCAGAGTCAAATTGTTGAGCAACTTTGTAAAGTTTCCCAATAATTCAACTCTGACCCTAATTAATCAGCGCCCGGTCTCGCCTGCTGATAATGAGGGTCGGAGTCGAATTGCAGGAAACTTTTGAGAGTTTCTCAACAATTCAACTCTGACCCCAGGGTTCAGGCGTCGAGGGCGGTGCGGATGGTGGTGGTGAAGGTACGGACGGCGTCGACGGCGCGGTCTTTCGGCACCGATTCGAGTTCCTGGATGATGCGGCTGCCGATGACGACGGCGTCTGCCACTTCAGCCACGGCCCGGGCGGTGGCGCCGTCGCGGATGCCGAAGCCTACGCCGATCGGCAACTTGACGTGCTCGCGGATGGCGGCGACGCGGCGTGCCACGTCTTCCGTGTCGATGGTGCCGGCGCCGGTCACGCCCTTGAGCGAGACGTAATAGCTGAAACCGCTGCCATATTGCGCCACCTGCTGCACCCGCGCGGTGGTCGAGGTCGGGGCCAGCAGGAAGATCAGGTCCAGGCCGTTGGCGCGCATGGCCTCGGCAAAGGACGCGCACTCTTCCGGCGGGTAGTCGACGACGATGGCGCCGTCGGCCCCCGCTTCTTTCGCGAGGCGGATGAAGTTGTCGGGGCCGATGCGCTCGATCGGGTTGGCGTAGCCCATCAGGACCACCGGCGTGGTGGTGTCCTTCTGGCGGAATTCGCGCACAAAGTTAAAGACGTCCGCCAGGCCGATGCCGAACTTCAGGGCGCGCTCACAGGCGCGCTGGATGACCGGGCCTTCGGCCATCGGGTCGGAAAACGGAACGCCGAGTTCGAGCACGTTGGCGCCGCCCTCTACCAGGGCGTGCATCAGCGGCACGGTCAGTTCGGGCGCCGGGTCGCCTGCGGTGATGAAGGTGACCAGGCCGGTCTTGTCCTGCGCCTTGAGCGCAGCAAAGGTCGATTCGATACGGGACATGCGGTTCTTTCAATCAGGGTTCACGAAGGGCGGGAAACGACGGGCCGACATGCGTCAGCTAAAATCGAGCCCCATCCTTTGCGCCACCGTGTGCATGTCCTTGTCGCCGCGGCCCGACAGATTGACCAGGATGAGCTGGTCCTTCGGCAGGGTGGCGGCCAGCTTCACCGCATACGCGATCGCGTGCGAGGACTCCAGCGCCGGGATGATCCCCTCGATGCGGCAGCAGTCGTGGAAAGCCTGCAGCGCCTCATCGTCCGTGATCGACACATACTCGGCGCGCAGCGAATCCTTCAGCCATGCGTGCTCGGGCCCCACGCCCGGATAATCCAGGCCTGCCGACACCGAATGCGTCTCGATGATCTGGCCGTTCGCATCCTGCAGCAAATAGGTGCGGTTACCGTGCAACACACCCGGGAAACCGGCCGTGAGCGAGGCCGCATGCTTGCCCGAGTCCAGGCCCTCGCCCGCCGCCTCGACGCCCACCAGCTTGACGCCCGGCTCGTCGATATATGGATAGAAGATACCCATGGCGTTGGAGCCGCCGCCGATGCAGGCGACCACGTAGTCGGGCTGGCGCCCCGTCATGGCGGGCATCTGCACCCGGCATTCCTCGCCGATCACCGACTGGAAATCGCGCACCATCATCGGGTAAGGGTGCGGGCCGGCCACCGTGCCGATGATGTAGAAGGTGTTTTCGATATTGGTGACCCAGTCGCGCATCGCTTCGTTGAGCGCGTCCTTCAGGGTCCTGGAGCCCGATTCCACCGGCACCACGGTCGCGCCCAGCAGTTTCATGCGGTAGACGTTCTGGGCCTGGCGCTTGACGTCTTCGCTGCCCATGTAGACCACGCATTCGAGGCCGAAACGAGCGCAGATGGTGGCGGTGGCTACACCGTGCTGGCCGGCGCCGGTTTCGGCGATGATGCGTTTCTTGCCCATGCGGCGCGCCAGCAGGGCCTGGCCGATCACATTGTTGATCTTGTGCGCCCCGGTGTGGTTCAGGTCTTCGCGCTTGAAGAAGATCTGGGCGCCGCCGGCCTGCTCGGAGAAGCGGCGCGCGTGGTACACGGGCGACGGACGGCCGACGAAGTGGGCCAGCTCGTAGCGGTATTCGTCGAGGAATTCGGGGTCTTGCGAGTAGCGCGCGTAGGCTTCGCTCAGCTCGGCCAGCGCGTGCGAGAGGGTTTCGGCGACGAAGCTGCCGCCGTAGGGGCCGAAATGCCCCGAGGTGTCGGGCAGCTGGTATTCCAGGTTCTTGAACAGGGCGGCAGTGCCGCGGCTAGGCAATTCTTTCATGGGATGTCTCACTCCAGATGGTGGCGTCGGCCGCCCGCACCGCGCCGACGAAGTCGGCGAGCTTGCGGGCATCCTTGATGCCCTTCTGCGCTTCGACGCCACTACTGACGTCGACCGCGAAGGGACGAACACGTACCACCGCGTCAGTCGCGTTTTGTACGTTCAAGCCACCACTCAAAACGACCCGAGGCGCGAGCTCTTTTGGGATGAGAGACCAATCGAAAACCTTTCCTGTGCCGCCGTAGGCATCCACCCAGGTGTCGAGCAGGAGACCCGAAAACCAGGTGCTGGCGGCGCGGTATGCACGCTCGTATTCTAGCAGTTCATCCTGGGTCGTGTCCGGCCGGACCCGGAAGGCGCGCACGAAGGGGCGCTGCACGGCCGCCGCCGCCGCCGCGCATTCCTCGGCCGTTTCGTCGCCATGGAACTGGATCAGCGACAGCGGGGCATGGGCCGCGACCGCCCGCACCTCGTCGATGGTCGCGTTGACGAACAGCGCCACCGCGCTCACGTAAGGCGGCAGCGCGGCGCACAGTTCCCCTGCCCGTTCGGGGGTGAGGTAGCGCGGGCTCTTCGGGTAGAACACGAAGCCCAGCGCATCGGCGCCGGCAGCGACAGCCGCGCGCAGGTCTTCCTCGCGCGTGATGCCGCAGATCTTGATACGGGTGCGTTGCATGTCGATCCTAAGGAATTCTCAAAGCCAGGGTAGCGGCGAGGATGGCTCCTGCGGCAATCCCCAGCGTGGATCGTAATCGATTTTGGCCAGGTACAGGCCGTCCGGCATGAAGGTGGGCGCAGCCACGTCGCGCGAGCGGCTGGCCAGCACCTCGGCCATCCAGCCCGGCTGGTGGCGCCCGGTGCCGACATACACCAGCGAGCCGACGATGTTGCGCACCATGTGGTGCAGGAAGGCGCTGGCGCGCACGGTGAACACGATCACGTCGCCGTAGCGCTGGATGCCGACTTCGTGCATCAGCTTGACCGGGGTATTGGCCTGGCAGCTGGCGGCGCGGAAGGCCGAGAAATCGTGTTCCCCGACCAGGTGGCGCGCTGCCTCGCGCATGGCGTCCAGGTCGAGCGGGCGGAATACCCACCCTGCCCGGCCGGCCAGCAGCGCCGACGGGGTCGGGTGGTTGTAGAGCACGTAGTGGTAGGTGCGCGAGCGCGCCGAGAAGCGCGCATGGAATTCCAGGCCGTCGAGCTCTGGCTGGGTTTCGTGGGCCCAGCGCACCGCGATCGAATCGGGCAGGAAGGTGTTCACGCCGCGCACCCAGCTCTGGGTGGCGCGGTCGAGCTCAGTGTCGAAGTGGATAACCTGCTCCAGGCCGTGCACGCCGGCGTCGGTGCGGCCGGCACAGGTCGTGGCCAGCGGCGTGCAGGCGAACTTCTCGAGCGCGATCTCGAGCCGGTCCTGGACGGTGTTTCGGTCGGGCTGTTTCTGGTAACCGTTCCAGCCCGTGCCGACGTACTGGAGACCTAATGCGATACGCCTCACGCGAGCAGGGAGCGCATCGAGCTGGCCTTGCTCACCTGTTCGCTGTTGCCACCCTTGATGACTTCATCGAGCAGCTCGCGCGCGCCTTCCTTGTCACCGATTTCCTGGTAGGCGATCGCAAGATCGAGCTTGGTTTCCATTTCCATGTGCTCGGGCGACATCGCCCCCGGCGCCAGGGCTTCGTCCGGCTCCGGCAGCGCGGCATCGGCCACCGCCGCCTGGCTGGTTGCGGGCAGGTCGAGGTCGATGTCGGTCAGGTCGAAGCTTGGCGCGCTTGCAGCTGGGGCGGCATCGTAGGCTGGTGCGGCCATCGGCATCTCCGGCAGCGCGAACGGATCCTCGTCGGACGCGAACTGCTGGTCGAAAGCCTGCGGCGCTTCGCGTGGCGGCTGGGCGGCAGGCGGCGCGTCGAATTCGAAGGGCTCGACGGGAGCCCGGGCCGGCGCCGGTGCAGCCTGGGCATAGTCGGACGGGCTGCCGAAGTCCATGGTATCGAGGTCGAACAGCGGATCGTCCGCCACGCCGGACATTGCCGGCGTGGCGACGATGGCAGGCACCTCGTCGTGGAAGGGCGTGGCCTCGGCCACGGCCGCCGGCGCGGCCGGGGTAGCGGGCAGACCGAAGTCCATCATGTCGAGGTCGAACAGCGGATCCTGCGCGGCGCCCGGGGCCGAAGCCATCGGCACCTCGTCCTCGGTGACGGCAGGCAGCGGCGGCAGCTCGAAGTCGGCGGCCAGGCCGGCCATGTCGACATCCATGCCCGGCGCGTTCATCGCCGTTTGGGCGGCTTGCGCCTGTGGCGCGTCCGGCTCGCCGAAGCCCATGTCGAAGGCGAGGTCGAAGGGTTCTTCGGACGCCGGGGCCGGCGCCGCGGTGATGTCGGCCGGCGTGACCGGGTCGAGCGCGAAATCGAGGTCTGGCACGGCAGTCTCGTCCTGCTCCGGCGAATACGGTCCGCCCATCGCGATCGACCCGCTGCTGCTCACCGGCTCGAAGCTCAAGCCGCCGAGGTCGAAGTCGAGCGCATTGTCTTCGGCGCGCTGCTCGGCCACGGTGTCCGCGGCCGGCACTGCGGTTGCATCCTGGTCATGGTCCATGGCGGCATAAGCCGCGCCACCGGCCAGTGCGGCGCCAGCCGCGCCGGCGCCGAAGCTTGATGCCGGGCCGCCGCTGCGGAAGGCGTCTTCCAGCTGCTGCGAGAGCAGCGACTGCTGGTCGCGTTCCTGTGGGCTTGGCACGTGCGCCACGGGCGCAGCGCCGCTGGCGCTGGCATACAGCGGGTTGCTCGGGTCGATGCTCTGGCCCAGCGCCACCGCCTGCGTCCATTCGTCGCCCTGCCCGCGCGTGATGCCAAACAGTTCGCCGGCCTGGGTCTCAAACGCGCGCGTGTCCTTGCGCGCGGCATAGATCTCAAGCAGCTTCAGGCGCACCGCATGGCGTTCCGGATGGTTGCGCAGGGCTTCCTTCAGGATCTCTTCGGCCTGGGCATCGCGGCCATAGGCGATATAGACGTCGGCTTCGGCCACGGGGTCAACTTCATTGGTGTCGAGCTGCGAAGCCGAGGGCGCGAAGCTCGAGTTGAACACGCTGTTGCTGGTATCGACACTCTGGCCGCCCGCTTCTGCGTATAGCGAGTGCGCCGCCTTGGTCGGCACGCCCAGCATCGAGGGCTCGGCGTCCAGGATGCGTTCGTTGGCTTTCTTTTTCTTGCGGCGCGACAGGCCGAAGGCTGCCAGCAGCAGCACGGCAGCACCGGCGGCGACCAGGTTGATGTTGTCCATCAGCGTGTCGGCCAGGGTCTTTTCCTCGAGCTTGGCTTGTTTCTCCGGCTTGGCCACGGCCTTGTCGGTCGGCTTCGACGCAGGCGCAGGCGTGGTTTCTGCGACCTTTCCGGCGGCGGCGCCTGCAGTCGCACCGGCTGCGGCGCCGACGGCCGCGGCATTCTGGGTGTCGGTCCCGGTACGGCTCTTCACCGTCATCAGCGTTTCCAGCTCGCTGACATTGCGTTCGAGTTCCTTGACTCGGGCCTGGGCCATGGCCAGTTCGCGCTCGCGTGCGATCCGGTCTTCGGCGCTCGCGGTGGCACCCGCGGCGCCGGTAGCGGCCTGGGTCGCCTTCGACAGGCGCAGCTGATCCTGCGATTCGTTCGCCGCGGTCGGGCGCTCCTCGACCTTGGCGGTGATCTTGCCGGTCGCGCTCTGGCCGGCCTGGGGCGTACGCTGGGGCGCGGCGCTGGCCACCTGGCCGGCGAGCTTGTTGCGGTAGGCGTTGAAATCGGCGGCATGGGCCACGACGACGGCATTGGCCTCGCCCTCGCCGCTGCCGCGCAGCGCGCCGGCATCCGGCACGGACAGGATCTGGCCCGACTTCAGGCGGTTCATGTTGTTGCCGATGAAGGCATCCGGATTGGCACGGTAGAGCGACACCAGCATCATGTCGAGCGAGATGTCGGCCGGTTTGAGCCTGGTCGCGATCTTGCCCAGGGTGTCGCCCGGGCGCACGCGGTAGCTCGACGGGGCATCGACGGCCGGCGTGGCGCGCGGGCTTGGGGCTGCCGCCTCGCGGCGCGGCTCCTGCACTGGGGCCGGCTGCGCCGTCGCGGCGCGCGGCTGGGCCGCAGCAGCAGCGGGCGCCATGGCGGCTGCCGGGCGCGGGGTCTCGGCGGCGACCTGGGCCGGCTGGGTGGCGCGCAGTTCGGCCGGGTCGAGCAGGAAGGTGTATTCGCGTACCAGGCGGCCGTTATTCCACGACAGCTCGAGCAGCATGTCGACGAAAGGTTCGTTCAGCGGCTGCGTCGAGCTCACGCGGATGAACTGGCGGCCGGCGCGGGTCTCGACGTTGAAGCGTAGCGACAGGAGCGCCGGGTTGAATTCGATATTCGCCGCGCGGAAGGCTTCCGGCGAGGCCAGTTTCACTGCCAGGCTGGACGCATCTTCGCCCGCCGTCGTCGTCAGTTCGATCTCGGCGCGCAGCGGCTGGCCGAGGGCCGACAGCACCGACAGCTTGCCGAGGCCGGCAGCAGAGGCGGCAGGCGACAGGAGCACGGCACTGGCAACTGCCGCGGTGACTGTTTTCAGCGCAAACGCCATGAGCGCAGGACGGTGAGGAAGGTGCATAATTGGCAGTGAAATAGTTGACTCTGGGCAAGAAACTCCCCGGGAGTCTCAACATATCATCATGCTCTGGAGCATGCAAGCTCTCCGCGCACAACTCCTTCCCGCGAGAAGGGAAGTGTGGCCAGATTGGCGGAAAAACCGCCGGCCGATGATGTTTCAATATGGTCCTGCGACAAGGCCGCGAAACCCGGCGCGGGCGCATGGCTGCGCCCGCCTGTTTCTACATCATTTGTCGAGCACGATGCGCAGCATGCGGCGCAGCGGCTCGGCCGCGCCCCACAGCAGCTGGTCGCCGACGGTAAAGGCCGACAGGTAGTCGCCGCCCATCGACATCTTGCGCAAGCGTCCCACGGGGATGCTCAAGCCACCGGTGACGGCAGCCGGCGATAGCTCAAGCATCGAGGCTTCGCGCGTGTTCGGCACGACTTTCACCCACTGGTTGTGCGAGGCAATGATGTCGTTGATCTCGTCGAGCGGCACATCCTTGGTGAGCTTGATGGTCAGCGCCTGCGAATGGCAGCGCATGGCGCCGATGCGCACGCACAGGCCGTCCACCGGGATCGCGCGGGAGCCAAAACCTTCGCCACGGCCCAGGATCTTGTTGGTCTCGGCGCCGGCCTTCCATTCTTCCTTCGACTGGCCGTTGCCCAGGTCCTTGTCGATCCACGGGATCAGGTTGCCGGCCAGCGGAACGCCGAACTGCTTCGTTTCGTCCGCGCTCAAGCCATGCTGGGTCGCCAGCACGGTGCGGTCGATCTCGAGGATGGCCGAAGCCGGATTGTCGAGCAGCGGCTTGACGGCGCCGTTGATGGTGCCGAACTGGGTGAGCAGCTCGCGCATGTGCTGGGCGCCGCCGCCGGACGCCGCCTGGTAGGTCATGGAAGTCATCCACTCCACCAGGCCCTGCTCGAACAGGCCGCCCAGGCCGATCAGCATGCAGGACACCGTGCAGTTGCCGCCAATGTAGTTCTTCACGCCGCGCGACATGGCGTTCTTGATAACGTCCCTGTTGACCGGATCGAGCACGATGACCGCGTCATCGTTCATGCGCAGGGTCGAGGCGGCGTCGATCCAGTAGCCGTTCCAGCCGCTGGCGCGCAGCTGCGGGAAGACTTCGCTGGTGTAGTCGCCGCCCTGGCAGGAAATGATGATCTCGCATTTGCTCAGTTCAGCGATGTCGCTGGCGCTTTTCAAGGTCGTTTCGTTCTTCGCCATGCCTGGCGCGGCGCCGCCCGGGTTCGAGGTGGTGAAGAACACCGGCTCGATGTGGTCGAAATCGCCCTCTTCCTGCATGCGCTGCATCAGGACCGAACCCACCATGCCGCGCCAACCTACCAGGCCTACTAAAGTCATTGTCTTCTCTCAGGTATCAAAATTTGCGAATATTTTACTGGAGGGCGGCGACCACCGCGTCGCCCATCTCCCGGGTGCCGACCTTCTTGGTGCCCGCTTCAAAAATGTCGGGGGTGCGCAGGCCCTGGGCCAGCACGCGCTTGACGGCCGCCTCGATGCGCTCGGCCTGATCAACGCGGCCGAAAGTAAAGCGCAACATCATCGCGCTAGACAGGATGGTCGCGAGCGGATTGGCCACGCCCTTGCCCGCGATGTCCGGCGCCGAACCGTGCGAAGGCTCGTACAGGCCCTTGTTATTGGCATCGAGCGAGGCCGAGGGCAGCATGCCGATCGAACCGGTCAGCATGGCCGCGGCGTCGGACAGGATGTCGCCGAACATGTTGCCGGTGACAAGGACGTCGAATTTTTTCGGCGCGCGCACCAGCTGCATGGCCGCGTTATCGACATACATGTGCTCGAGCTCGACGTCCTGGTATTCCTGATGGACGCTTGTCACGACGTCGCGCCAGAACTGGAAGGTCTCCAGCACATTGGCCTTGTCGACGCTGGTCACGCGGCGGTCGCGCTTGCGCGCGGCCTGGAAGGCGACGTGGGCGATGCGGCGGATCTCGCCCTCGGCGTAGCGCATCGTGTCGAAGCCTTCGCGCTGGCCCTTGAACGGGCCGTCGGGGCATTCGCGCACGCCGCGCGGCTTGCCGAAATAGATGTCACCGGTGAGTTCGCGGATGATCAGGATGTCCAGGCCGGCGACCACTTCGGGCTTCAAGGTGGAGGCGCCGGCCAGCTCCGGATACAGGATGGCCGGGCGCAGGTTGGCGAAGAGGCCGAGTTCGCGGCGCAGTCCGAGGATCGCCTGCTCGGGACGCAGCGCGCGCTCGAGCGTGTCGTACTGGTAGTCGCCCACCGCCCCGAACAGCACCGCGTCGGCTTGTTTCGCCAGCTTCAGGGTGCTATCCGGCAGCGGGTGGCCATGGGCGGCATACCCGGCGCCACCAACCTGCGCCGTCTCCATCTCGAACGGCTCGCCCAGTGCGTTCAGCACCTTCACGGCCTCGCTCATGATCTCGGGGCCGATGCCGTCACCCGGCAGGATTGCGATTTTCATGCAGACTCTTTCAGATCGTGTTGGCCAGCCAGGGCTGGGCCGCCAGGTGGCCTTGCTCGAAGCTGCGGATCTCGTCGGCATGGCGCAGGGTCAGGCCGATATCGTCCAGGCCGTTGAGCAGGCAGTATTTGCGGAAGTCGTCGATGGCAAAGCCGTAGGACAGGCTGCCGTCCTTCGAACCGATGCGCTGCTGCTCCAGGTCGACCACGAGGCTGAAGCCGGGCGTGTTTTCCACTGCCTGGAACAAATCCTCGACCGCATCTTCCGGCAGCACGACCGGCAGCAGGCCGCTCTTGTAGCAGTTGTTGAAGAAGATATCGGCGAAGCTCGGCGCGACGATGGCGCGGAAACCATACTGCTGCAGGGCCCAGGGCGCGTGCTCGCGCGAGGAGCCGCAGCCGAAGTTCTTGCGCGCCAGCAGGATCGAGGCGCCGGCATAGCGCGACTGGTTCAGCACGAAGTCCGGGTTCAGTGGACGGTTCGTGCAATCCTGGCCCGGCTCGCCGTGGTCGAGGTAGCGCCACTCGTCGAACAGGTTGGGGCCGAAGCCGGTGCGGCGGATCGACTTCAGGAACTGCTTCGGGATGATGGCGTCGGTATCGACATTGGCGCGGTCCAGCGGCGCTACCAGTCCTTCGTGTACGGTGAATTTGTCCATCTGCCTTGCCCCTCAGTTGTCCTCTGTTGCCCCGTGCGGGTGTCGTCTTATTTGCCGCCGGCGCCGGTGACGACCTGGCCGACCTTCTGCACATCGCGGCCGAAGCCCGAGATAGTGTTGCAGCCGGTGAGGACAAATGCGGCGAGTGCTGCGAGTGCGATGACTTTTTTCATGATGATCCTGTGGTTCGGTGGAACGGTTAAAACGGTATTAACGTATCAAAGTGCGCGTACGTCGACAAAGTGGCCGGCGATTCCTGCGGCCGCCGCCATGGCCGGCGAGACCAGGTGGGTGCGGCCGCCTTGCCCCTGGCGTCCTTCGAAGTTGCGGTTCGAGGTCGAGGCGCAGCGTTCGCCCGGCTCGAGACGGTCGGCGTTCATGGCCAGGCACATCGAGCAGCCCGGCTCGCGCCATTCGAAACCGGCATCGATGAAGATACGGTCCAGTCCTTCGCGCTCGGCCTGCTCTTTCACCAGGCCGGAGCCCGGCACTACCATCGCCAGCTTGACGCTGGCGGCGCGCTGGCGGCCGCGCACCACGTCGGCTGCCGCGCGCAGGTCTTCGATGCGCGAATTGGTGCAGGAGCCGATGAAAACCTTGTCGATCGCAATCTGCTCGATTGGCGTGTTCGGCGCCAGGTCCATGTAGGCCAGCGCCTTTTCCATCGCGCCGCGCCGCACGGCGTCCGGCTCGATGCTCGGGTCGGGCACGCGGCCGTCCACCGAAGTGACCATCTCGGGCGAGGTGCCCCAGGTGACCTGCGGGCGGATCCTGGACGCGTCCAGGCTGACGACGGTGTCGAACACCGCGCCTTCGTCGGACCGCAGGGTACGCCAGTAAGCGACGGCCTGCTCCCATTGTTCGCCCTTGGGCGAGAACGGGCGGCCTTTCACGTAGTCGATGGTGGTGTCATCCACCGCGACCATACCGGCGCGGGCGCCCGCTTCGATCGCCATGTTACAGACCGTCATGCGGCCTTCCATCGACAGCGCGCGGATGGTGGAACCGCCGAATTCGATGGCATAACCCGTGCCGCCGGCCGTGCCGATCTCGCCGATCACTGCCAGCACGATGTCCTTGGCGGTCACGCCCGGCCCCAAGCTGCCTTCAACCTGCACCAGCATTGCCCTGGATTTCTTCGCCAGCAGGGTTTGCGTGGCCAGCACGTGCTCGACTTCAGAGGTGCCGATGCCATGCGCCAGACAGCCGAAGGCGCCGTGGGTCGAGGTGTGCGAATCGCCGCAGACCACGGTCATGCCAGGCAAGGTGGCGCCCTGCTCCGGGCCGATCACGTGGACGATGCCCTGGCGCTTGTCGTTCATGTTGAAATACGTCAGACCGAAGCTCCTGGCGTTGGCGTCCAGCGTCTCGACCTGCAGGCGCGAAGTCGGGTCCGCGATGCCCTGGGCACGATCGGTGGTCGGCACGTTGTGGTCGGCCACGGCCAGGTTGGCGGACGTGCGCCATAGCCCCCGTTCCGCTTCGCGCAGGCCTTCGAAGGCCTGAGGGCTGGTCACTTCATGCACCAGGTGGCGGTCGATGTAGAGGACAGTGGTGCCATCGGCGTCGGCACGCACGACATGGGAATCCCAGAGTTTGTCGTAGAGCGTTTTTTGCATGGTCAATCCGTAAGCGCGCACCGCTTGTGCGGAGCCGGATTTTGATTATGCCATAATTGTGCAGTGCCGCACCAAGAGGGGGCGGCGCATTTTTCTGCCAATCAATACGATCTCATGCAAATATAATTTGCACAGGCAAGTCGGGATGCAAATAAAAAAAGCCTGCGCGGCTTGCACAGGCTTTTGTATGCGCTTTTGTCACGCTACGGGTGGATAACCCGTATTGCGCAGTGCGGCAGGGTGGTCGGCTCCGCCGACAACCCTACGCAGCCAATCGCACATTGCCGCGGCACCCATCCATCAGGAAGGACAGCCCCACCACCAGCACCAGCTCGCCCTCGGCCGAACGCGCGGTACCGGTAATGCCTTCGACGCTGAGCGCCGTCATCGGCTTGATCACCAGGTCGGCCGTGCCATCCACCGCTTCCACCGCCAAAATATATGGCTGTGGTGCGTTGATGACGATGCCGACGCGTTCCGAGCAGGCTTCGTAACCCAGCGCCGCGGCAAGGGAGCGCACCGGCAGCGGGCGGCCCTGGTCTTTCAGCACCGGGGCGCCGCCGACGCACTGGAACTCTTCCGGCAGCTCGACCACGCGCTCGACGACGGCCATCGGCAGCGCCAGCGAGGCGCTCGAGGTCGACACCAGCATGGTCGGGACGATCGACAGTTCGATCGGCAGGCGGATCGCGAACTTGGTGCCGTGGCCCAGCGAGGAATCGATGCGGATCGCGCCGCGGTTCTTTTCCACCGCCGTTTTCACGACGTCCATGCCCACACCGCGGCCCGAGACCGAGGACGCGACTTCCTTGGTCGAGAAGCCCGGCAGGAACACGAGTTGATAAGCGTCTTCGTCGCTCTGGGCGCCGTTCTCGCCGATCAGGCCCTTGTCGACTGCCTTCTTGCGCAGCTTGATCGGGTCCATGCCCTTGCCGTCGTCCTGCAGCACGATCATGACGCTGTTGGCTTCCTGCCAGGCTTTCAGCAAAATGAAAGCCTTGGCCGGCTTGCCGGCGGCGACACGTTCTTCCGGCGACTCGACACCGTGGTCGAGCGCATTGCGCAGCATGTGCACCAGCGGGTCGTACAGGCTGTCCACCACGACGCGGTCGACTTCCGTCTCGGCGCCTTCGATGGTCAGCTCGACGTCCTTGCCGAGGTCCTTGGCCAGCTCGCGCACCAGGCGCGGGAATTTCTGGAACAGGCGGCCCACCGGCTGCATGCGGGTCGCCAGCGTGGCGCGCTGCAGTTCGGCCGAATAGCGCGAGGCGCGTTCCAGCGTTTCGGTCAGCGTAGCCATCAAAGCGGCGGCCGGGCCTTCGAACTTGAACTGCTGCAGGCGCTCGAGCAGCACGGCGGCCTGGTTGGCAGCCTGCACCGATTCGCCCGCCACTTCCAGTAGCGCATCGAGCTTGACCGCATCGATACGGATGCTTTCGTCTTTCGCAGGCGCCGCGGCGGCACGTGCATCGGCCACCTTGTCGCTGCGGCGATCGACGCCATCCCAGCCGCTCGCGCGTGCCGGCGCTGCGGCCTCGCCCTGCGCTGCGGGTGCGGCAGCAGCGGCAACCGGTGCGTCCGCGGCGCCGGCCGTCACGGCGATGGCACTGCCGGCCGGCACCACGGCGTTGTACATCGCGGTCCAGTCCAGGCCATCGTCGCCGACGGCAGCTGCGGCCGGCGCTGCTGCCACCGCGACCGGCGCGGCAGCGGCAGGCGCCGGTGCTGCCGCAGGTGCAGCGGCCGCGGCTGCCTTGCCTTCGATCGCGTCCGTCAGTATGCGCTCAAGGGCGGCCGGCATTTGCGCCAGGCCTTCCGGCGGCGTGCCGTTGTTCAGGTCATTGAGCTGGTCGGCCACGAAGCCCGAGGCTTCCAGCGCTGCTTCGATCGCCAGCGGCGTGACCGGCGCCTGGCCGGTACGCAGGGCGTCGAACAGGTTCTCGGTCAGGTGGCAGGCGGCGACCAGCGCGGGCAGGCCCATGAAACCGGCGCCGCCCTTGATGGTGTGGAAGGAGCGGAACACCGCATTGAGCGTTTCCTTGTTGTCCGGATCGCGTTCGAGGCGCAGCAAATGTTCTTCAACATTTACTGCAAGGTCCATCGCCTCGACGACGAAGTCCTTGAGCATATCGTCCATTAAAACCCCAGATCGGCGAGAAGGTCGTCAACGTTGTCCTGGTTCAGTGCCGACTCCGGCACTGACGGGCCCGACATCAGCGGCGCCGGTGGCGGCGGCGCTTCTTTCTTGGCCAGCTTTTCCTTCAGGTCGGCCGGTGCGTGGTCGCGCAGCAGCTGCGCCAGTTCCGATTCCACGGTCTGGGTGATCTTGACCACTTTCTTGATCAGCTGACCGGTGATGTCCTGGAAGTCCTGGGCCATCATGATCTCTAGCAGGCGCGCCTTTTCGGCTTCGGTCGCTTCGCTCACGGTGGCGGCGAACTGGCGCGAGTCGCCGGCCAGGGCCTTGAATTCGTCCAGGCTCAGCTTGCCCGAATACAGGTCGGCCCAGCGCGTTTCCATGTCCTTGGCCTGCTTCGACAGCAGGTCCTGGGCCGGCATGCCGTCGTCCAGGGTATTGAGCACCTTGTTGGCGGCCTGTTCGGTCAGTGTGGCGACATATTCCAGGCGGTCCTGGGCATCGACGATGGCCGACGAGGCTTCGGTCAGCGCCTTGTCGTAGCCCAGTTCGCGCAGCGAATCGTGCAGCAGGCGCACGATGCCGCCGAGGCGTTCGAACATGCCGCTATGCTCGCCGTCGGCAGCGGCGGCGGCGCTCGCGGCGCCGGCCTGGGCTGGTGCGGCTACCGGTGCTGCCGGTGCGGCGGCTACCGGAGCGGCGCTGGAGGCCACCTGGTCGAACAGCGACTCGAGGTCGTCTTCGTCAATGGCGGGAGCGGCGGCGGCAGACGCGGCAGGCGCCGGGGCGGCAGCAGGCGCACTGGCGCGCTGGGCCGCCACTTCCTCGAATAGTGCGTCGAAATCGTCAGCGGCGTCAGTCATAATCCCTGCTTCTCCATGGTGTTTGGTTCGCGATGTGCGTGTGCGTCGGTGTGTACTGCGGCCATCCGGTCCGCGCAAAGGCGCAATGTGACAGATGGTGAGAGTCTGCACGGGAGTGTAGCAGCGTGGTTGCCGTAGGTAAATGTCGGCGAAGGCAACGCAACAAAATGGACAAGGAATCTTAATTCCGCGACAATCAAAATGCCCGGTTCCTGAGTGTTTACACAAGCTTGGTGTTGTTTTTCGTAATCGCGATCGTTTGTTTCTTGCATGTGGTCGTGCGCCGAGGAGGCGGCCTGATGTTTGATCGAGCTCAACAGTTTGCGTTCCCGCAATAGCCGCCACGTCCCGGACAGCCCAGAATGGCGTGGCCATTGGAGGAGTCAACCATGTATCGCAAAATCCTGATCACTACCGACGGCTCGGCCGTGTCGCAGCACACGGCCTGCGCCGGTGTCAAATTTGCGCAACAGATGGGCGCCGAAGTGCTGGCCCTGTTCGTCGCGCCCGATTACCAGTATCCCGTGTACGTGGAGATCATTCCGCCGTCCTACCCCAGTGAAGAAGAATACATCGCCCAGATGCGCCGCCTGGGCGAGGAATACATGGGCAAGATCATGCGCTCGGCCGAGAATGCCGGCCTCAAGCATGCCTGCGTGACCGCCTTCTCCGATACCGCTGCCCTCAAGATCGTCGACGTTGCCGAACAAGAGGGCTGCGACCTGATCTTCATGGGCTCGCACGGCCGCAGCGGCTGGGGCCAGCTGCTGCTGGGCAGCGTCACCAACAAGGTGTTGTCGCACACGGCCAAGCCGGTGCTGGTACACCGCCTGATCAGCGAGCCGGCCGCCACATGAGGGCCGCCGCCCGTCATCGGCCGCCGGGAAAGGCCCAGGCCCGGGCACCGGCCTGCGGCCGGATAGCATTCAATGACAATTTGTTTTGTAATACTGTGTTAGCCTTTGCTGCTTACTATCGCTTCCCGCTGGAAGGGTGATTCATGATTAGAATTGTCATTGCCGACGACCACACCATCATGCGCGAGGGCCTCAAGCGCATCCTCGACGGCGCGCCGGATATCGAGATTGCCGGCGAGGCCACCAATGGCTTCGAAGTGCTGGCCCAGGTGCGCCAGGGCGGATTCGACCTGCTGCTGCTCGATCTGTCGATGCCGGGCCGCAGCGGGGTCGACCTGATCCGCCAGGTGCGCAGCGAAGCGCCCAAGCTGGCGATCCTGATCCTGACCATGCACGAAGAAGAGCAATACGCGGTGCGCGCGATCCGCGCCGGCGCCCAGGGCTACCTGACCAAGGAAAGCGCGGGCACGCAACTGGTGGGGGCGATCCGCAAGGTGGCCTCGGGACGCCCTTATATTAGTACCGAGGTAGCCGAGCAGCTGGCGCTGAACATCATGGCGCCGAATGAACAATTGCTCCATAAACAGCTGTCAGACCGCGAATTCGAGGTATTTTCGCTACTCGTCGGCGGCAAGTCGATCACGGAAATTGCGAATGGCCTGCACCTGTCGGTCAAGACCGTCAGCACCCACAAGACCCGCATCATGCAAAAGATGGGCATGACGTCCTTGTCGGAGATGGTGCAATACGCGGTCGCCCACCGCCTGCTCTCGCCAATGAACGCATAGGACAAACAGCTTTAGACAAGCCGCCGCGGTTTTTGTGCCACTCTCGGGCGCAAACCGTCGGCTGCGCCCTGCCCTTGCCCTTCCCCGCATTTCCTGCTCCTGCCCCGCCTCTCCCTCTGGCGTTACTGTCGGGCGTCAGACGATTCCTACAAAGCCGTAATCCCTCCTACCTACATTTTCAGTAGCCGCTGATATCCGTGCCGGACTCGTGTTGGCATACTGAATTCAACGTTTCGACTTGCCTGCGATCCAAGTCCCAGCGTGAGCCAGCCTGCGGCGAGGTCCGCCTCTACAGTGCCGGTTGGGTCTCCGCCCTGTGGTCGCCGCCTGAAACCCAAGATTTTTTACCTGGAGATGAGCATGCAGTCCCAGCCAACGTCAGAACAACGCAACGTCAATACGCCTACCCTGCATTCCCCCATGGAAGCTGGCCGCCAGCGCCAGGGACGTCTCTGGTCCAACCTCAAGGAAGTCTGCGACCTGCTGCGCATCCCTGCCAGCGTATCGGTCACCTCGGAAGAACTGCTGTTCCAGCACGTGCAATTCAAGACCGGCCAGCGCGTCCACACCATCGGCCAGGCCTTCGACACCCTCTACATCGTCAACTCTGGCTTCCTCAAGACCGTGCTCATCGACGAGTTCGGCAACGAGCAGGTGCTGAGCTTCCCCATGAAGGGTGACATGCTCGGCGTCGACGGCATCCACACCCGCCACTACGCTTCCGAAGCTGTCGCGCTGTCGGACTGCGACCTGATCCTGCTGCCGTTCAAGAAGCTCACCGCCCTCGGCCGCGTGCACGCGGAACTCGAAAACATGATGTACGGCGTCATGAGCCGCGAACTCGTGCGCGAGCAGACCATGATCGGCATGCTTGGCGCCCTGTCGGCCGAAGCGCGGGTGGCCCGCTTCCTGGTCTCGCTGGCCGACCGCTTCGCCGCAATGGGCTATTCCAGCAAGCTGTTCAACCTGCGCATGACCCGCCACGAGATCGGCAGCTACCTGGGCCTGACCCTGGAAACGGTCAGCCGCACGCTGTCGGCCTTCAACGAAATCGGCCTGATCACCGTCGACCAGCGCACCATCGGCATCAAGGATGCCGAAGCGCTCAAGACCCTGCGCCGCCTGCCGCCATCGCGCTCGCGCACCAAGGGCGCGGCCAAGAAAGCCGAGCTCGACCAGGCCGGCGACAGTCAGGTGCTGGCGACTGCCTGAACTCCCCGCCAATAATAAAAAGGCCGGCTCCCACAAGGAAGCCGGCCTTCTTCATTGGAGCGGCGAACCGCCCCGCCATTAATTAGTTACTGATCGCGCGCCAGCACGCCATTGTTCACGCGCACGCGGTCGCCCTGGCGGAAGCCCGGGTCGTTTTCGTACTGCAAGGTCTGGGTGCCGCCGTTAGCGTAGCGCACCACGACCTCGTAGCGTTGGGCCTTGTTCATGTTGCGCTGGATGTTGCGGCCAGCAAGGCCGCCCGCCACTGCGCCGGCCACCGAAGCTGCCGTACGGCCGCTGCCGCTGCCGACCTGGTTGCCCAGCAGGCCGCCGACCACGGCGCCGCCGACGGTGCCCAGGTAGTTGCCGTTACCCGACACTTCGATCACGTTGACCGCTTCCACGGTGGCGCAATTGGTGCAATAACGTGCCACCCGCGCCTGCTCGCCGCGGGTTTCCATCAGCAGTGGACGGGCCAGCACCGAGGTCGTGTAGCGGCCGTTGGCGCGGATGGTCGCGGTGACTCGGCTGGTCGGGGTGACGGCGTCGCGGTTGCGCACCGTGTAGATGGCTTCGTATTCGCCCGGACGCACTTCCGGCAGGAAGAACACGCCGCGGGTACCGGCGATCGCCACTTCGACGCGGGCGCCGGGGGTGCCGACCACCATGAAGCGCAGCTCGTTGCCCGGGCCGAGATCCGGTGCGCCCTGCACGTCGAAGCGCTGGATCACCAGGTTCGAGGCGATCTGGCCGCGGCGGTCGCCGCGCTGGACGTTCGCGGCCAGCACCGATTCGCTCAGCAGGCTGGTAGCGACCTGGTTCCCCAGGCGCAGGTTTGCGGTCACGCCGCTGCTGGCCACGATGCGGTCGCGTGTGCCAATGGTATAGGTGCCGGTGTACTGGCCTGGCTCGACTTCGGTCAGGTTCAGGTTGCGCGTGGCGCCGTCGATGCGCAGCGTGGCGTTGCCGCCCGGGCTGCCGTACAGGTCGAAGTGCAGCTCGACGCCCGGCATCAGGCGGCGCACTTCTTCCACGTTGAAGCCATTGATGACCGGGCCGTAGGCGCGGCTGTCGCGGCTGTCGCGGCTGTCGCGGCTGTCGCGGTCCTGGTATTGCTGGGCCTGGGCAGCGGCGCCACCCAGGGCGACGGGGCCGAACGCCACGATGGTGGCGAAGACGGCTTGTACTAGATTACGAAATTGCATGGTGTTTCCTCCGTTTTTGAATGCAGGCACGAGCTTGTATGTCAATACGTGCAAGTTACGCCCTGACCCAACAGGAGTCCGTTCGCTAACGAACGTAGTGAACGGCCTCCCCGGAGGTGACGTAGATGGTGTCGCCCGCTTCCGGACGAATCGCATGGCCGCCGGTGAAGGAGCCGAAGGACGGCAGGATCATGCGCTCGCGCCCGACCACGAAACACGGCAGGCGCAGGGAATCGAAGCGGGTCGCCAGCACGTAGACCGGGTGGATGTGGCCGGCCAGGGCATAGCCCGGGGTAGCCAGGTCGGGGTGGTGGCAAAAGGCGAAGGGCCCGAGCGCATGCGGCTCGTCCACCAGTTCGATACCGAGCGCCCTGGCCGGGTCGCCCGCATGGCGGTCGTGGTTTCCGCGCACGAGAATCAGGTTGAGCTCGCGCCGGCGCTCGCGCCAGGCCAGCATTGCCTGCTGGGTGGCGCTGGCATGGGCCGCGCGCGCATGCAAAAAATCGCCGAGGAAGGCGACCTGGCGCGCCCCATGCGCGTCGATCAGCGCGTCCAGCCCGGCCAGGTTCTCGGTGGTGGTCCCGCGCGGCACTGGCACGCCGAGCGCGCGGAAGGCGGCGGCCTTGCCGAAGTGGATGTCGGCGATGACCAGCATGTCTTGCGCCGGCCAGTACAGCGCCTTCTCGGGCAGCAGCAGCATGGTTTCGCCGGCGATGCGCACCGGCAGGCTCGTGGTCTTGGCCATGGTGCTCATACGGCAGCCGCTTTTTCCAGTTCGCGCACCATGCGCGAGACGCGGTCGGACAGCTTCTCGGTGCTGACCTTCTCGCGGAAGCGCTCGACCATCAGCGCGAAACCGAAGGGCGTGGCGCGCTTGACCTCGCGGTAGGCCACGCGCCGCCCGTGCAGTTCGACCAGGGTCTCGCGCAGCCGGGTCAGTTCCAGCTCCTGCTCCAGCACCTCGCGCTGGGCTTGCGTCAGCAGCAGGTTGCCTGAATCGTGCTTGCGGAAGACTTCGAAAAACAGCGAGGACGAAGCCTGCAGCTGCCGGTTCGATTTCGGCTGGCCCGGATAGCCCTGGAAGATCAGGCCGGCGATGCGGGCCACCTCGCGAAAGCGCTGCTGCGACAACTGGGTCGCGTTCAGGCTGCCCAACACGTCCTCGAGCAGGCAGTCGGTGGAGAACAAGTCCACGCCGGCGCCTGCTTCGGCGTCAAAAATGCCCGGCCAGTCGACCGGCTCCGGGCTCATGAGCTCGAAGCCGTAATCGTTGATCGCGATCGAAAAGGTCGATGGCTGCATGCGCCCGACGCGGTAGGCGAACAGCGAGGCAAGGCCCATGTGCACCGAGCGTCCCGCGAACGGGTACACGAACAGGTGGTAGCCTTCGCGGCTCTTCATATGCTCCAGCACCAGGGTCTCGTTGGTGGGCAGCGCCGACCAGCGGCACTGGATTTCGATCAGCGGGCGGATCGATTCCATCTCGGGACTATCGTAGATGCCCGTTGATGCCAGCCGCAATTCCTCGAGCGCCGCATTCGCCAGTTCCGACGACATCGGCATCTTGGCCCCGCCCCAGCGCGCGATCGCGCCGCGGCTGCCCGTGGCGCGCTTGACGAAAGCCGTCATCTCATGCACGCGGATGAATTCCAGGATGCGCCCGCCGAACAGGAAATGGTCGCCCTGCTTCATGCGCGAGATGAAGGATTCCTCGACGCTGCCGATGCGGCCCCCGCTCATGTATTTCACCGAGATCGAGGCATCGGACACGATGGTGCCGATGCCCATGCGGTGGCGGCGACCGATGGCGCTGTCGGGCACGCGGTAGACGCCCTCTTCGTCGGGCAGCACGCGGCGATATTCCGGGTAGACCGTCAGGCTCTGGCCGCCGCGCGCGACAAAGTCGAGCGCCCACTGCCATTCTTCCTCATCCAGGTTGCGGTAGGACCAGGCCTGGCGCACTTCCTCGTACAGCTCTTTCGACACGAAGCCACCGCCCAGTGCCACCGTGACCAGGTGCTGCACCAGCACGTCGAAGGGCTTGTTCGGCACGTAGCGGCCTTCGATGCGGCGCGCCGCCACCGCTTTTTTGGCGCCGGCCGCTTCCAGCAGTTCCAGGCTGTTGGTCGGCACCAGGGTCACGCGCGAGATGCGTCCCGGCGCGTGGCCGCTGCGGCCGGCGCGCTGCAGCAGCCGGGCGATGCCCTTGGCGCTGCCGATCTGCAGCACGCGCTCGACCGGCAAAAAGTCCACCCCCAGGTCCAGGCTGGCGGTGCAGATCACGGCCTTCAGTTCGCCCTTCTTGAGTCCCTGTTCCACCCATTCGCGCACCTCGCGATCCAAGGAGCCGTGGTGCAGCGCAATCACGCCGGCCCAGTCGGGCCGCGCCTCCAGGATGTTCTGGTACCAGATCTCGGACTGGGCCCGGGTATTGGTAAACACCAGGGTCGCATTGTAGTGTTCGATCTCGTTGATCACCGGCTGCAGCATCTGCAGGCCCATGTGCCCGCCCCAGGGAAAGCGCGCCACGTTCTGGGGAATCAGGCAGTCGACCTGGATCTGCTTGCGCATGTCGCCCTCGACCAGCACGCCCTCGTCGCCCCCTAACAGCACCTGGCGCGCCAGGTCGAGGTTGCCCATGGTGGCCGACACACCCCACACCAGCAATTCGGGGCGCCAGTGGCGCAGGCGCGCCAGCGCCAGCTGCACCTGCACGCCGCGTTTACTGCCCATCAGTTCGTGCCACTCGTCGATGACGATCATGTCGAGATGCTTGAACTGCTCACCAGCGGCCGCGTGGCTCAGCATCAGCGACAGGCTTTCCGGTGTGGTCACCAGGGTGGCCGGCATCTTGCGCGTCTGGCGCGCACGCTCGGCCGAGCCGGTGTCGCCGGTTCGCGCGCCGATGGCCCACTCGGGCATGAGCTGGGCGGCGGATTCTTCGAGTGCGCGCATGGTGTCGGCCGCGAGCGCGCGCATTGGCGTAATCCACAGCACGCGCAGGCCCGCCGTCTGGCGTCCAGTCTTGAGGCCTGCGCGCTGCAGGGCGGCGAACCAGACAGCGAAGGTCTTGCCGGCGCCGGTGTTCGCATGCAGCAGGCCCGATTCGCCCTTGAGCGCCGCCTTCCAGACGTTGCGCTGGAAGGGAAAGACCTTCCAGCCTTTCTCCGCGAACCAGGCGTCGATGCGTTCGGTAACAGGGTTCTTTTTAGTCATGCACCCGCTTTTTCTCCCGCTGCGGCCAGCAAGCCTTTCAGGGTATCGAGGGTATCGGCTTCGTCCACCGGCTTGTCCTGGCGCCGGCGCAGGATGCGCGGAAAGCGCACTGCCACACCGGCCTTGTGCCGGGTCGACAGCGCAATGCCTTCGAAGCCGAGTTCGAACACCATGGTGGGTTTCACCGAACGCACCGGCCCGAATTTCTCGATGGTCGTCTTGCGCACGGCATTGTCGACCTGCGCAATCTCGGCATCGGTCAGGCCGGAATAGGCTTTCGCAAAGGGCACCAGCTTGCGCTCCTCGCCTTCGCCATCCCAGACCGCGAAGGTGTAGTCGGTGTAGAGCGAGGCGCGGCGTCCGCTGCCGGCCTGGGCGTAGATCAGCACCGCATCCACCGTGTACGGGTCGACCTTCCACTTCCACCAGGTGCCGACATCCTTGGTGCGGCCCACGCCATACTGCGCGCCGCGCGCCTTGAGCATCATGCCCTCGACCCCGCGCTGGCGCGATTCTTCACGCAAGGTCGCCAGCTCGGCCCAGCTGTCGGCCTTGATGACAGGCGACGTGCGCAGCTGCGGGGAAGCGGCGGCGGCCACCTCGGTTTCCATCAGGGCGCGCCGCTCGTGCTGGGGCAGCGCGCGCAGGTCGACGCCGCCGAACTCCAGCAAATCGTAGCAGCACAGCACCGCCGGCAGTTCGCCCAGCAGTTTACTGCTTAAGGTCTTGCGGCCAATGCGCTTTTGCAGGTCCGCAAACGCCGCCGGGGCGTCGCAACCAGGCTGCCAGATCAGCACTTCGCCATCCAGGACCGTGCCTTCGGGGATGCGCACGCTCGCCAGTTCCGGAAAGCGCTCGGTGATCAAGTCTTCGCCACGCGACCACAGGTAGTTCTGGCCGCCGCGCCGCACCAGCTGGGCGCGGATGCCGTCGTATTTCCACTCCACCTGCCAGTCGTCGACTTCGCCTAAAGTAGCAGGGTCGCCCTGCAACTGGTGCGCCAAAAAGAAGGGGTAAGGCTGGCCGCCGCGCAGCTTGTGCTCCTCATCGGATTGTTCGGCGATCAGCTGGAGGAAGCTGGTCGCCGTGGGTCTGACGGAATTGTCGGTCCAGCCCATCAAACGCTGGGCAATCAGCTTGCTGTCCACGGCGGCAATCGCCGCCAGCGCACGCGTCACCAGCAGGCGCGAGACGCCGACCCGGAAGCCGCCGCCGATGAGTTTCACGAACAGGAAGCGCTCGCGCCAATCCAGTTCATCCCAGGCCGCGAACAGCGCCTCGCGGATGGTGCCGGGGTCGGCGCCGCGCAGGGGGCCGATGCGCTCTTCCATCCACTGCGCCAGCCCGACGTCGCTGCGCCTGCTGGGCGCCGGCAAAATATGGGCGATGGTCTCGGCCATGTCGCCGACCGCGTGGTAGGACTCGTCGAACAGCCATTCGTCCAGCCCCGCGTATTCGATGGCGTACTGGCGCAGCAGCTTGGTCGGCACTGCCTGGCGCGGCTTGCCGCCGGCCAGGAAGTAGACGGCCCAGGCGGCGTTTTCGGGCGCCGCGCTGGAAAAATACTGCTGCAGGGCGTCGAGCTTGCGGGTGGTGGAAGTGGTTTCGTCGAGTTCGGCGTACAGGCGGGCGAATTCACGCATCAGGCTCTCCTGCGGGCGCCTCATCCTCCCCCTCCGCCTTCACCTTTGAGGCCGCATCAAGAGCCGGCGGCGCCGATTCGTCCTCTTCCTCGTCGCCGTATTCGGTATCGAAACCCTTGGCATCGAGCCCGTTCTGGCACAGCCAGCGCACCATGGTCGGAATCGACCCATGGGTGACGATGACGCGTTCGGCTTCGGTCGCCTTGATGGCGCTCATCAGGCCGGGCCAGTCGGCATGGTCGGACAGCACGAAACCGCGGTCCACGCCGCGGCGGCGGCGCGCACCGCGCAGCAGCATCCAGCCGCTGGCGAACGCGTCGCTGTAGTCGCCGAAGCGCTTCATCCAGGGCGAGCCGCCCGCGGACGGCGGCGCGATGACGATCGCACGGCGCAGCGCGGCCTTGTCGATGTCGCTGACCATCACCGTCTCGGGCAGGTCCACCCCGCCGGCACGGTAGACGCGGTTGAGCGGCTCGACCGCGCCATGGCAGACGATCGGACCAATCGACGCGTCGAGGCGCGACAGGATGCGCTGGGCCTTTCCGAAGGCGTAGGCGAACACCACGCTGCAGCGGCCTTCGTCAGCGTTCTTGCGCCACCAGGCGTTGATCTCGTCGATGGTCTGCTGCTCGGGCTCCCAGCGGTAGATCGGCAGGCCGAACGTAGATTCCGTGATGAAGGTGTCGCAGACAACCGGCTCGAAGGGTACGCAGGTCTTGTCGGGTTCGACCTTGTAGTCGCCCGAGGCAACCCAGACTTCGCCGCCACATTCCATGCGCACCTGGGCCGACCCGAGCACGTGGCCGGCCGGGTGCAGCGAGATGGCCACGCCGTTATGGGTGACGGTCTCGCCGTATTCGATGCCGTCGATATTGATGTCGCTACCTAAGCGCGAGCGCAGCACGTTCACGCCGGAGCTAGTGGACAGGTAATGCCCGTGGCCGACCCGCGCGTGGTCGCCGTGGGCGTGCGTGATCACGGCCCGGTCCACCGGGCGCCAGGGGTCGATATAGAACTGGCCGGGCACGCAATACAGCCCCTCCTTGCGCACGACTACCATGTCTCCCATGCGGTCCTTTCTCGTTGAAGCGCGGCTCACGCCGCCTGGGCCTGCGAGGCCTGCAGCGGCTGGAGGAATCCGGCCAGGAAAGTATGCGGTTCTTCCTGTCCAGGGAAGGCCAGCGTCACCTGGTCGCCGGCCACGGCAATTACCGTGCCCTCGCCATATTTCGCTGCCATGGCGCGCCCGCCGACTTCGTACTGCGGGCCGCTCGGTTCGGGCGCCGGTTCGCGGTCGAACTCGTCGTCGCGGATCTCGATGTCGTCCAGTGCCTGCGCCGGCGGGTTCAGGCAGTTGTCGCACTTGCAGCACTTCTCGAAGCCCTCGACCTCGTCGCCGAAATAATCCAATAGCAGTTTCCAGCGGCAAAAGCCACTCACGGCATAGCCTACCATCTGGTCGAGCGCCTCGCGGTCCCGATCGGATTTCTGCACATAGACCTCGGCCAGCTCCTCGAAAATGCCGGGCTTCGGCTCCTTGCTGGAAGGCAAAAATTCGAGCTTGCGGTTCTGGCGCAGCAGCTTGCCGTCCTTGAGCAGCTTGAGGCAGACCGTGAGCTTGGCTTCCCCCGCCTCTTCCAGCGCGCTTTCCAGGCGCGCGCCGGTGACCGGGCCTTCCTGCGCCAGCTCGCCTACCACGATGAACACGGTCTGCAATTCGGCTGCGGATGGGTAATGCTTGATGAGGAAAAATTGCTGGATGCGCTTGTCGTCCTGCAGGAACAGCAAGGTGCACTGCGCGTCCAGACCATCGCGGCCGGCGCGGCCCGATTCCTGGTAATAGGATTCGAGGTTGGCCGGAATCTGCAGGTGGATCACGAAGCGGGTATCGCTCTTGTCGATCCCCATGCCGAAGGCATTGGTGGCGACCATGACGCGGCGCTCGCCGTTCATGAACATGTCCTGGTTCAGCTTGCGCTGGGCGGCAGGGAGCTTGCCGTGGTAGATCGTGACCGATTCGCCGGCTTCTTCCAGCACGGCCAGCATTTCCTCGGCCACCTTGACGGTGGCAGCGTAGACGATGCCGATGCCCGGCGTTTCCTGCACCAGCCTGAGCGCCTGGCTCAGTTTTTCCTGCGGATTGGTGACCTGTACCACGCTGTAGTGCAAATTCGGCCGGTAGATGCCGGTGTTGATGACGTTCATCTTGCGGCCCAGCTGCTTGCCGATGTCGGCAATCACCTCGTCGGTGGCGGTGGCCGTCAGGGCCAGCACCGGCGGCTTGCCGAGGGCGTCGATGGCGGCGCCCAGGCCGATATAGGCCGGGCGGAAATCATGCCCCCATTGGGAAATGCAGTGGGCTTCGTCGATTACGACGATGGCCAGCGTGACGGCCTTGAGTACGTCGATGAAGTCGGGCGAGACCAGGCGTTCGGGCGTGCAGAACACGATCTCGCAGGCTTCGGTGGCAATCGCCTCGAGCGCCGCGGCTTCTTCTTCCGCATTCAGGGTGCTGTTGACCTGCACCGAGCGGATGCCGAGCTCTTCCAGCTTCTCGAGCTGGTCCTTCATCAGCGAAATCAGGGGCGACACGACGATGGTCATCCCCTCCAGCATCTTGGCGGGGATCTGGTAGCACAGCGACTTGCCGCCGCCGGTAGGCATGATGGCCAGCGTGTCCTTTCCGTCGAGGACACTGTCGATGATGAGTTTCTGGCCTTCGCGCAGCTGCTCGATCCCGAAGGTCGAACGCAGCAGGCGGCGGATGGTGTTGCGGCGCACGGCCAGCAGGCCGCGGTGCAGGAGAGTGGGTTCGTGTCGTGTCATGGTGACACCAACTGTAGGGCCGGCACATGGCGCACACTATAGGACACAGCCTAACTCTCCCGTAGGAGCTCAACTTTTCGACGTGGCAAGAATGTCACAGCATCAATTCCTACAGATCCACGGAGTTTTTACCGATAGTCACTGCCGGGTCGGGGTCGTAAGATGACACCATCAATAACGCATCTAGCCGATCAGGAGAACATCATGTCACGCCACAATCCCATGACGTGGACCGCCGTCCACCTGGCGCTGGCCAGCGTAGCAACCTGGTTGCTGCTTGAAACCGAAGCGCTGACTGGCGCGATGATGGTGGCTTTCCACTGATCGATCCCGTGCGGCGCGACCTGCCGCACCGACCGTAGCAATAAAAAACGCCATCCCTGGCAACGAGGATGGCGTTTTGTCCTTACTGGAAAGCGGGCCATGCGGCCCGCCCTCCCATCAGGCAGCTTTCGCTTCCTGCACTTCTTCTTCCACCGGCTGGCGCATCAGATAATCAAAAGCCGCCAGCGAGGCCTTGGCGCCCTCGCCCACCGCGATCACGATCTGCTTGAACGGCACCGTGGTGACGTCCCCCGCCGCGAACACGCCCGGGATCGAGGTCATGCCGCGCACGTCCACTTCGATCTCGCCGTGCGCCGACAGCTCCATCGTGCCCTTGAGCCATTCGGCATTCGGCACCAGGCCGATCTGCACGAAGACGCCTTCCAGGTCGATCCGGTGTACGTCGCCGCTGTCGCGGTCCTTGTAGGACAGGCCGTTGACGATCTTGCCGTCGCCATGCACTTCAGTGGTCTGAGCCGACTTGATCACGGTAACGTTCTTTAGCGAATAGAGCTTGCGCTGCAGGACGGCATCGGCGCGCAGTTCGGCGCCGAACTCGATCAGGGTGACTTCCTTGACGATGCCGGCCAGGTCGATCGCCGCTTCCACACCCGAATTGCCGCCGCCGATCACGGCCACGCGCTTGCCCTTGAACAGCGGGCCGTCGCAGTGCGGGCAATACGCCACGCCATGGTTGCGGTATTCCTTTTCGCCCGGCACGTTAATTTCGCGCCAGCGGGCGCCGGTGGCGATGATCACGGACTTCGACTGCAGCACGGCGCCGCTTTCGGTATGCACTTCGATCAGCTTGCCCTCGACCAGCCTGGTGGCGCGCTGGGTATTCATGATGTCGACTTCGTAGTGCTTGACGTGCTCTTCCAGGGCGACGGCGAATTTCGGGCCGTCGGTTTCCTTCATCGAGACGAAGTTCTCGATGGCGAGGGTGTCCAGCACCTGGCCGCCGAAACGGTCGGACAGCACGCCGGTGCGGATGCCCTTGCGGGCGGCATAGATCGCCGCGGCCGCGCCGGCAGGACCGCCGCCGACGATCAGCACGTCGAACGGGTCTTTCCTGTTCAGCTCTTGCGCCTTGCGGGCGCCGGCATTGGTGTCGATCTTGGCCAGGATCTCTTCCACGCTGGTGCGGCCCTGGCCAAAGTGCTGGCCGTTCAGGAACATCATCGGTACCGCCATGATCTGGCGCGCTTCGACTTCGCTCTTGAACACGCCGCCATCGATGGCGACGACCTTGATGCGCGGGTTGATCACCGCCATCGAATTCAGCGCCTGCACGACTTCCGGGCAGTTATGGCAGGACAGCGAGATGAAGGTCTCGAAGACGTAGTCGCCTTCCAGGTTCCTGATCTGCTCGATGACGGCGGCGTCCAGCTTGATCGGGTGGCCGCCGACCTGCAGCAGCGCCAGCACCAGCGACGAAAATTCGTGGCCGAGCGGGATACCGGCGAAACGCACGCCGATGTCGGTGCCGACGCGGTTGATGGCGAAGGACGGCTTGCGCTCGTTCGCATCGTCACTCTGTCGAACGATAATCTTGTCGCTCAACGCGGCGATTTCGCGGAGCAGTTCATCCATTTCGCGCGCTTTCGGCGAATCATCCAGCGATGCAACGAGCTCAATCGGCTGCACCACTTTTTCCAGATAGGCTTGCAACTGCTTCTTGAGGGTTGCGTCGAGCATGGTGTTTTTCCTTGAATGGCAGTGAATAGGACGTTGGAAAACAAGCGGGCCGCCGCGGCGGCCCGGCAGGGTACTACTCGACTACTTGATTAGATCTTGCCGACCAGGTCCAGCGACGGGGTCAGGGTCTCGGCGCCTTCGGTCCACTTGGCCGGGCAGACTTCGCCTGGGTGCGAGGCGACGTACTGGGCAGCCTTCACTTTGCGCATCAGTTCCGATGCGTCGCGGCCGATGCCGTTGTCGTGCACTTCCATGATCTTGATCTGGCCTTCAGGATTGATCACGAAGGTACCGCGCAGTGCCATGCCTTCTTCTTCGATCATGACTTCGAAATTGCGCGACAGGGTGCCGGTCGGGTCGCCGATCAGCGGATAGTTGACCTTCTTGATGGCTTCCGAGGTGTCGAACCATGCCTTGTGCGCGAAGTGGCTGTCGGTCGACACGCCGTACACGTTCACGCCCATCCTGGCGAATTCAGGCTGGAATGCAGCCAGGTCTTCCAGTTCGGTCGGGCAAACGAAGGTGAAGTCAGCCGGGTAGAACATGACAACCGACCAGGTGCCCTTGAAGTTTTCTTCGGTCAGATCGACGAACTTGCCGTTGGCGAAAGCGGTTGCCTTGAATGGCTTGATCTGGGTATTGATGAGGGACATGTAATCTCCTGTTTGGGGTTGAAAGTTGATAGACGCAAGTGTACTGCCGTGCTCGTCTTTTGTGAAATTGATTGATTCGATGCTTGTTATAGATTTTAACTATCAAACAAGCTTAACGTATGTCATGACAAACGAATAATGCCGGGGAACCGGCATAGGCGTGCAGTGTGGACGAATTGACAGCAGGGTGCAACCAGCGCTTCGATAAGGGATTAGCCGGCTCGTACGGTGGGCAGATTCTGCCCACGCGTTCACATCACGGGTGAGCCGACGTTGCGGCGAATCGTCAGCTGGTTGAACGCGTGGGCCTCTCATGCGTTCGCGCTCGCCGCCAGCGTCCGGGATACGGCCCTTCACGCGTTCGCGGTAGCCGCCACCGTCTGCTCGCAGCAAGGCAGCACCAGCGTAAACGTCGATCCCTCGCCCGGCTTGCTGTTGACCCGCAGCTCGCCGCCATGCGACATCGCCAGCTGGCGCGAGATGTACAGCCCCAGGCCCAGCCCCTTCGGCTCGCCATTGCGCGCGCCGCGTTCGTACGGCTCGAAGATGCGATCCAGGTCGCCGGGGGAGATGCCCTTGCCCTCGTCGCGCACGTCGATGCGTACCATGTCGCCGCTGCACCGCACGCTGACCTCGACCGGCCCGCCGCCGCCATAGCGCATGGCATTGGTCAGCAGGTTCACCACCACCTGCTCGATGCGGAATTCGTCCCAGCAGCCCTGCACCGGATGATGCTCGCGCAGCGACAGCGTGCTGCCGGTGGCCGCGGCCTGCAGCGACAGGTCGCTGACAATGCGCTCCAGCAGGTTCATGAGCTCGACCTGGCTGGGGCGGATCGAGAGCTGGCCGCTGCGCATGCGCGAGACGTCGAGCATGTCGTCGATCAGGCGGATCATGGCCTTGATCTGGCGCTCGTCGCGCTTGATCATGGCGTCGAACTGCTCGGCCCCGATGGTGGCCAGCGTGCCGCGCTTGAGCTGCAGGCTGCGCATCTGCGCTTCCAGGAACAAGGTGTTGAGCGGCGTGCGCAGCTCGTGCGCGACCAGCGACATGAATTCGTCGCGCATGCGCAGCGAGCGCTGCAGCTCTTCCTGGGTCTGGTTCAGTTCGCGCAGCAGGGTTTCCTGCTCCTGGCGGCTGCGCTCGAGCGCGGCCATCTGGCGCTGCATCTGGCGGCGCTGCTGGTCGAGCGTGACGAACACGTTCACTTTGCTGCGCACGGCATCCGGGTCGAGCGGCTTGTACAAAAAGTCCACCGCGCCGGTCTCGTAGCCCTTGAAGGCGTAATTGAGTTCGCGCCCGGCGGCCGAGACGAACACGATCGGGATGTCGCGGGTGCGCGAGGTCGAGCGCATCAGTTCGGCCAGCTCGAAGCCGTCCATGTCCGGCATCTGCACGTCGAGGATGGCCAGCGCGAACTCGTGCTCGAGCATCAGCGCCAGCGCCGCCTCGCCGGACGAGGCCTGGAACACGAGGCGCTCTTCGCCGCGGATCAAGGCGTCGAGGGCGCGCAGGTTTTCCGGCAGGTCGTCGACGATCAGGAGTTTGCTAGGGTCATGGACGCTCATTGGGTCTCCAACAGGGGAAGCAATGCCCGGATACCGGACAGGGGCAGCACGAGATGAGGCGCACAGCGCCGGATGGCCTCGACCGGCATGGCGCTGGCCTGGGCCTCGCCCGGGTCCTGCACTACCGTCAGGCCGCCGCGCTCGCGGATCCGGCGCATGCCCTCGGCGCCATCGTGGTTGGCGCCGGTGAGCAGGATGCCTGCCAGCGCCGGGCCATAGGCGTCGGCGGCGGATTCCATCAAGAGGTCGATCGCCGGGCGCGCGAACTGCACCGGGGGTTCACAGCTCAAGGAAAAGGTCCGGTCGCGTTCCACCGACAGATGATAGCCTGAACCGGCAAAAAAAATGACGCCGGGTTCGACCGATTCCTTATCGCGCGCCTCGCGCGCCGGCAGGCCGGCGCGCCGGTCGAACAGCTCGGCCAGCCGGCTCTCGCGGTCGGCCGGCACGTGCAGGATGCACACCACGGCCGAACGAAAGCGCTCGGACAGCGCCGGCAGCAGCCCGACCAGCGCATCGACGCCGCCGGCCGAGCCGCCGATCACCACCAGTTCGATGCGGCGCCCGGCCAGCGCTTCCCTCACCTGTGCGGAGACGGTCACAACACCCCCTTGCGGAACAGGCGCTCGCGCTTGGCCAGCACGTCGAAACGGTCGGCATAAGCCGAAAAATCGATGCTCTCCTTGCTGCCCAGGCCCAGGAAGCCGCGGTAGCACAGCGATTCGTGGAACAGCCCGAGCACGCGGTCCTGCAGGCGGCGGTTGAAGTAAATCAGCACGTTGCGGCAGCTGACGAAATGGGTTTCCGAGAACACGCTGTCGGTGGCCAGGCTGTGGTCGGCGAAGGTCACGTTCTCGATCAAGGCGCGGTTGAACATGGCGCCGTCGTAGGCCGCCGTGTAGTAATCCGAGAAGGCCTCCTTGCCACCGGCCTTCTGGTAGTTCTCGGTGTACAGGCGCATGCGCTCGAGTGCGAACACCCCGCGCCGCGCCGCCTCGAGCGACTCCGGATTGATGTCGGTAGCGTAGATGATGGCGCGATCGAGCAGGCTTTCTTCCTGCAGCAGGATAGCCAGTGAATACACCTCTTCGCCGGTGCTGCAGCCGGCCACCCAGAGCTTGAGCGACGGGTAGGTCTTCAGGAAAGGCACGACCTGCTCACGGATGGCGTTCCAGTATTCCGGGTCGCGGAACATCTCGGTCACGGGAATCGTCAGGTATTGCAGCAACTGGGCAAAACCGCTCGGTTCATGCATCACCTTCGCCTGCAGGGCGGACACGGTTGCACATTCCATCTCGCGCATCGCCACCAGCACGCGGCGTTTCTGCGAGGCGCCGGTGTAGTCCCGGAAGTCGTAGTTGTACTTCAGGTAGACCGCTTCGACCAGCATCTTCAGCTCGATGTCGAAATCGTCCGGCGGCACCGACGGCACCGACGGCAGGTGGTCGGGCATGCTCAAATCCGCTCCAGCGCCGGCATCCATACCCGCAGCAGCGAATACAGGCGGCTCAGGTCGATCGGCTTGGCCAGGTAATCGTTGGCCCCCGCGGCCAGGCATTGCTCCTGGTCGTCCTTCATGGCCTTGGCAGTGATCGCGATGATCGGCAGGCGGTCGAAACGCCCGTCCGCGCGGATGCGGCGCGTCGCTTCCAGCCCGTCCATCCCGGGCATCATCACGTCCATCAGTACCAGGTCGATGCCAGGGACTTCGTCGAGCTTGACGATCGCTTCGAAGCCGTTGCGGCCGATTTCGACCTTCGCGCCGCGCGACTCGAGCGCGCTGGTGAGGGCAAACACGTTGCGCACGTCGTCGTCCACCAGCAGGATGGTGCGGTCTTCGAACACGCGGTCGCGTCCGCGCACGGTCTTCAGCATGCTCTGGCGCTCGGACGACAGCTCGCTTTCGACCTTGTGCAGGAACAGCGTGACTTCGTCGAGCAGGCGCTCGGGCGAGCGCGCGCCCTTGATGATGATCGAGCGCGAATACTTGAGCAGCTCGGCCTCTTCGTCGCGTGTCAGGTTGCGGCCGGTGTAGACGATCACCGGCGGGAAGGAGCACAGTTCTTCATGCGACATGCGCTCGAGCAGCTCCCTGCCCTGCATGTCGGGCAGCTTCAGGTCGATGATCATGCAGTCGTAGACCTGGCTGTGCAGCAGGGCCAGGGCTTCGCCGCCGGTGCCGACCGCATTGATCTCGACGTCGGCGTCCGCAATGAGTTTCACCACGCTGTCGCGCTGGCGCTCGTCGTCCTCGACCAGCAGCACGTGCTTGATCTTCTGCGACGACTTTTCCTGCAGCTTGCGGAACACCTCTTCCAGCTGCTCGCGCGAGGTAGGCTTGAGCGCATAGCCGATCGCGCCCAGGTGCAGGGCTTCGCCGCCGTTCTCGATGCTCGATACAACGTGTACCGGGATGTGGCGGGTGGCCGGGTTGTCCTTGAGTTGCTGCAGCACCGACAGGCCCGAGCCGTCCGGCAGGCGCACGTCGAGCAGCACGGCGTCCGGCTTCCGGGCAGTGGCCAGCGCCAGGCCTTCGCCGGCGGTGAGCGCCACCAGGCAGCGGTAATCGAGTTCGTGCGCCAGGTCGAACAGGATGCGGGCGAACTCGGGATCGTCCTCGACCACCAGCACGGTGCGCATGCCCTCGGCCGGCTGTTCGCGGTCGTCCGCGAAGCTTGCCGCTGGCACGGCATCGGCCGTCGGGACAGGCTGGGCGGCCACCGGCTTGACCTGCTTGACCGGCTTGACCGGCTTGACCTGCTGGGCTGGCTGGGCCGGCTGGAACACCTGCGCCTGCACCAGCGGCGGCGGCGGGCTGGCCGCTACCGTGCCGTCGCGCGGCAGGCTCAGGGTAAACAGGCTGCCCTCGCCGGGCGTGCTCGCCACCGTGAGGCTGCCGCCGAGCAGGTTGGTCAGGTCGCGCGAGATCGACAGCCCCAGGCCGGTGCCGCCGAAGCGGCGGCTGGTGGTGCCGTCGGCCTGGTGGAATGCGTCGAAGATCTTGCCCTGCTGTTCCTGCGGGATACCGATGCCCGAATCGCGCACGGCAAACTGCACCCAGCCTTCGGGCGTGACCGAGACAAGCATGCTGACGGCGCCGGCATCGGTAAACTTCACCGCGTTCGACATCAGGTTCTTGAGGATCTGCTCGATGCGCTGGCGGTCGGTGACAATGGTGGCCGGCACGCTGGCCTCGACCGTCACCGAGAAGTCGAGCGCCTTCTGGCGTGCCAGCGGTTCGAAGGTGCGGGCCATGCCTTCGACCATGCGGCGCAGCGGCACGTTCTCCGGCACCAGTTCGAGCTTGCCGGCTTCGACCTTCGAGATGTCGAGAATGTCGTTAATCAGGTGCAGCAGGTCGTTGCCGGCCGAGTAGATGGTCTGGGCGAAGCGCACCTGCTCCTCGTTCAGGTTGCCCGGCACGTTGTCGGACAGGAGCTTGGCCAGGATCAGCGAGCTGTTGAGCGGCGTGCGCAGCTCGTGCGACATATTGGCGAGGAACTCGGACTTGTAACGGCTGGCGCGCTCCAGTTCCAGCGCGCGCTCGCGCAGCTGTTCCTGGGCGCTGCTCAAGGAAGCGTTTTTCATGTCCAGATTGAGCGCCTGCTCGGCCAGCTGGTCGTTGGTGGCGCGCAGTTCCGACTGCTGGTTTTCCAGCGCGGAATGCGATTCTTCCAGCGCGCGCGACTGCTCCTCGAGTTCCTCGTTGGCGGTGCGCAGCTCTTCCTGCTGCACCTGCAGTTCCTCGTTCAGGGTCTGGGTTTCTTCCAGCGCATGCTGCAGGCGCAGGCGGTACAGCACCGCTGCGATCGACGCGCCGACCGACGGTGCGATCAGGTCCATGAATTCGCGGTCGCGATCTGTCACCGGACGCAGGAAACCGATTTCGATCACGCCCTTGATCTTGCCGTGGTTGTGGACCGGCGCGATCAGGAGTTCGCGCGGCGGCGCCTCGCCCAGGCTCGAGGCAACCTTGATATAACCGGCCGGCAGGTCTTTCAACACCAGGACGCGGTTTTCCAGCACGGCGCGGCCGGCCAGCGAGTCGCGCGGCATGAGCACCTGCGCATCGTCGGCCGCATCGTAGGCGAAGCCATAGGCGCCGATCCGGCGCAGCACGCCGTCCTCGCCATGGGAATACATGGCTGCCACCACGCCTTCCAGGTAGCGGGTCACATGCCGCAATACCGCATCGGCCAGCGGTTCGAGCGTATGGATACCGGTGCTCAGCGCAGCCAGCTCGGTCTGGCCCGAGCGCAGCCAGTCCTGGTGGCGCAATCGTGCATTGTGCTTGGCCTCGTGCTCGATCGTCTCCTGGTAAGAGGTCGACAGGCTCACCAGCTGGCGCCGGCCGAACAGGGCCAGGCCGATACCGACCAGGAGGCTCAGCAGCAGGAAACTGACCACCGACCAGGTCGTGACGCGGCGCGCCTGCTCGGTACGCTCCTGCAGCAGGCGCCGTTCGACATCCAGGAACTGCTCGAAGGTCTTGCGCACGTCGTCGGTGAGGCTCTTGCCACGACCGGCGCGCACCGGGCCGACGAAATCGCCGTCCTCGCGCCGCAGCGCGATCATCTCCGTGGCGAACTGCTCCCACTGGGTCTGTACCGACTGGATGCGGCGCATCCGGTCGGTCTGCGCCGGGTTGTCCGACACCAGCCGTGCCAGGTCCTGCAAGCCGTCCTGCATGCGGCGGCGCGCCAGCATGTAGGGGGACAGGAAGGCCTCGTCGTCGGCGATCAGGTAGCCGCGCAAGCCCGTCTCCATCTCGGCGGACAGCTTGCTGACCTCCTGGGCATTGCCGATCACGCGCTCGGAGTGCTCGACCCAGTTCAGGACGTTGATCAGGTAGGCGATGATGCCTACGAACACAACCGCCGTCACGACGCTCATTGCCAGCGGCAAGGCGACGTTGCGGGTCAGGATGCGGCGGAACCGGGAATTGTCGATGGGTGAGCCGGGCATGCGTAGGAAATGTTAGGAGAAAAATATCCTGAGTGTAATGCATCAACGAAATTCCATTCGCACAATTGAATGTTAATCTGATACAGATATTGTCAATATGAAAATTATCTCCCGAGCACCTGCGGGGCCTGCTTTCCTTTGTGCCGCGCCGCCAGGTGGGTCGCAAGATACGGCGCCGTCCGGCTCGCCTTGCAGGCTGCCACTCCGGCCGGCGGCCCGGCGCAAACCACGGTGCCGCCCATGTCGCCCGCCCCCGGCCCCACGTCGATCACCCAGTCGCAGCCCGCCACCACCCGCATCGTGTGCTCGACCACGATGACCGTATTGCCCGCGTCGACCAGGCGGTTGAGCTGCACCACCAGGCGGTCGGCGTCGTGCGGGTGCAGGCCGGTGGTCGGCTCGTCCAGTACGTACAAGGTGTTGCCACGGCCGGCCCGCTGCAGCTCCGAAGCCAGCTTGATGCGCTGCGCCTCGCCGCCGGACAGCTCGGTGGCCGGCTGGCCCAGGCGCAGGTAGTCCAGCCCGACTTCGCGCAGCACTTCGAGCGCGCGCCCGACCAGCGGTTCGCCTTCGAAGAAGTCGATCGCCTCGCCTACCGTCATGCCCAGTACCTGGGCGATGTTGCGGCCGCGGTAGGTCACTTCCAGCGTCTTGGCGTTGTAGCGCGCCCCTTCGCAGGTCGGGCATGGCGCATATACGCTCGGCAGGAACAGCAGTTCGACCATCACGAAGCCTTCGCCGGCGCAGTGCTCGCAGCGGCCCTTGGCCACGTTGAACGAGAAGCGCCCGGCGTCGTAGCGGCGCTTCTTCGCATCCGGCGTGGCCGCGAACAGCTTGCGCACGCCGTCGAACAGGCCGGTATAGGTGGCCAGGTTCGAGCGCGGGGTGCGGCCGATGGGCTTCTGGTCGACCCGCACCATGCGCTTGACGCCCTCCATGCCGGCCACGATGCGGCCCTCCAGCGGCAGCGCCCCCTCTTGCTCCAGCCCGGGGTCCTCGCCCTCGCCCGCATCCTGGTCGGGGGCAGGATGGCCAAGTGCCTGCGCCACCAGCTCGACCAGCACCTGGCTGACCAGGCTCGATTTGCCCGAGCCGGAAACGCCAGTCACCGCGCTGAGCACCCCCAGTGGGAACGCGGCATCGAGCTGATTGAGGTTGTTGCGTGTGACGCCTTCCAGCCGCAGCCAGCCGGTGGGCTCGCGCGGGGTGCGCGGCGCCAGCGGCAATTCGTCAAACAGGTAGCTGCGCGTCTGCGAGGCGGCCACCTGTTTCAGGCCGGCCGGTGCGCCGCTATACAGTACCTGGCCGCCCTTCTCGCCCGCGGCCGGGCCGACGTCGACGATCCAGTCGGCCTGGCGGATCACGTCCAGCGCATGTTCGACCACGAACAGCGAGTTGCCGGCGCTCTTCAACTGGGCCAGCGCATCGAGCAGCGCCTCGGTGTCGGCCGGGTGCAGGCCGGCCGAGGGCTCGTCCAGCACGTACACCACGCCGAACAGGTTCGAGCGCACCTGCGTGGCCAGGCGCAGGCGCTGCAGCTCGCCCGGCGACAGGGTCGGCGTGCTGCGCTCCAGCGCCAGGTAGCCCAGGCCCAGGTCGAGCAGCACCTCCAGGCGCGCGCACAGGTCCTGGGCGATGCGCTGGGTGACGATCATCTGCTCGGGATGCTCCTTGGCGCGGCGCTTGTTCTTCAGGGCTTCTCCCGCCGCATACGGCTTCATGAGTTCACTCAGCCGCGCCAGGGGCGTGCGCGACAACTCGGTGATGTCCATGCCGGCAAAGGTGACCGACAGCGCTTCCTGCCGCAGCCGCTTGCCGCGGCACAGCGGGCATTCGGTACTGACCATGTAGCGCGCGACGCGCTTTTTCATGGACGCGCTCTCGGTATTGGCGAAGGTCTGCAGCACGTAGCGGCGCGCGCCTGTAAAGGTGCCTTGGTAGCTGGGCGTCTCCTTGCGCCTCAATGCCGCACGGGTTTCCTTGGGTGTGAGGCCGGCGTAGACCGGCACCGAGGGCGTCTCGTCGGTGAACAGGATCCAGTCGCGGTCCTTTTTCGGCAGGTCGCGCCACGGAGTATCGACGTCATAACCCATCGTCACCAGGATGTCGCGCAGGTTCTGGCCATGCCAGGCGGGCGGCCAGGCCGCCACCGCACGCTCGCGGATGGTGAGCGAGTCGTCCGGCACCAGCGACTGTTCGGTGACTTCGTAGACGCGGCCCAGGCCCGAGCACCGGGTGCAGGCGCCTTCCGGCGTATTCGGCGAGAACGACTCGGCATACAGCAGCTCCTGCCCCGGCGGATAGTCGCCGGCGCGCGAGTACAGCATGCGCAGGGAATTCGACAGGGTGCTGACGCTGCCGACCGAGGAGCGCGCGGTGGGCGAGCCGCGCTGCTGCTGCAGGGCGACGGCCGGCGGCAGGCCTTCGATCTCGTCGACTTCCGGCACCGGCATCTGGTGGAACAGCCGGCGCGCATAGGGCGAGACCGATTCCAGGTAGCGCCGCTGGGCTTCCGCATACAGCGTGCCGAAGGCCAGCGAGGATTTACCGGAGCCGGACACGCCGGTGAACACCACCAGCGCGCCGCGCGGAATGTCGACGTCGACGTTCTTCAGGTTGTGTTCTCTCGCGCCGCGCACCCGGACGTAGCCGATCTGGCCGTCGCCGGCGGCCGGCGTCGCTTTGTCTTGTTTGCGCATGCCATTCCCGTCCCCATGGTCGATGGGCCATTGTCGCCCCCACTTGCCGCGCTGACGGTGCGCTCACGAACAGTAGCGCTATGGCCCGGCAGCGAGGGCCAGCAGGCGGTCGCGCACCGCAGCGATGCCATCCTGCCCGCGAAACCGGGCGCTGGCCTGCCTGGCGCGCATGGCCACGTCCTGCCTGGTCACCCGGCGCAGCGCCGCCCTAAGCCGCGCCGGATTCAGGCGCGCGGCGCGCAGGCTGGCGCCGACCCCGAGCCTTTCCGCACGCGCCGCGTTATCGAACTGGTCGTGCGCCAGCGGCACGACCAGTTGCGGCGTGCCGGCCCGAAGGGCTTCGGCCATGGTGCCGATGCCGCCGTGGTGCACCAGCGCGGCGACGTGCGGCAGCAGCACGCGCAGCGGCACATAGTTCTGCCACGCGACTTGCGACGGCAGGTGGGCCGGCAGCTGTTCGCGGTGCGGCGTCAGGAAGATCGCGCGCAGCCCCAGGCTTGCGCAAGCATCCAGTGCGCAGCGGAAGTAATGTGCGGCCTGACGGTTGCCGGTACCCGGCGTGAACACCACCGGCGGCGTGCCCTCTTTAATGAAGCGTGCGATCTCGGGCGCCAGTTGCGCGTCCGGTGTCGGGTCGTACAGGGGAAAGTCGCCGCGTGCCAAAGGCTGCGGCCAATCCGGCTGGGTCGGGGCGAACCATTCGGGGAACAGGGTGAGCGACAGGTCGGGCACCGCCACGATGTGGTCGATCAGGTCCTCTACCTTCGCCAGGCCATGCCGGCTGCGCGCCGCGTTCACGTCGGGCAGCGCCACCGGGTTGATGAGCGCATTGCCGATGCGGCGCCACAGCCAGCGGCGCGCGCCCAGCGGCACCCAGCGCGGCACCGGCCAGGGGCCGAGCATGAGCGGATCGTGTACGGTCGGCAGGTTCGAGGGCGCCAGGTAGGCTGCCGCCACTTTCAGGCCGGGCCGGCGCGCGCGGCACAGGTCTGCCTCGGGCAGGGCCAGCGGATGGACCAGCAGCACTATGCGATCGCCAGGCGGCAGCCCGGCGACGAAGCCCGGCAGCTGCGCCATGGCCGGACGCGTCGCGCGCCAGACGACAGCCAGGCCGCGCGTAGGGTGCCACAGGTCGGGATGGTCGAGCACCGCTTCGTCTGCCGGCAGGCCGTGGAAGGTCAGGCCGGCGCCTTCCACATAGGGCGCGTGCTGCACAGGCCCCAGCAGGGTGACGCGCTGCCCGGCCTCGAGCAAGGCCAGGGCCAGGCGCATGAAGGGGAACAGGTCGCCGGCCGAGCCGATGGTGACGACCACGAAGTGAGCCGGCGACGGGTGCATGGGGCGAGCCGCGCCGGTCAGAAGCTCAGCGTGCCTTCGATCGAATCGTCCAGCGTCTTGCCGAGCACCGCGCCGACCACGATCTTGGCGCCCGCCACCGCACCGCCGTGCTTGTTGTCCCAGTAGTAGCCCTGGCGCGGAATCACGCGAATCGCGGTGATGCGCGGATCGTCCTCGCCTTCGGTGAACCAGGTCTTGAGCATGAAATTCCACAGTTGCTTGATGCGCGCACGGTCGGTCAGCACCTCGGCATAGCCGTCAACTTCGACGAAGCCGGAATGCGAGCATTTCTGGAAGTAGAGTTTTACTGCCGGGTTGGCGGCGATTTCGGCGTTCTTGTGGCTGTCGCTCGCGCTCAGGAACCACAACTGGCCGGCGTCGTCGATCTCGCGCACGCTCATCGGACGCATGCCGCGGCTCGGACCGATCCCGCCCTGGGTGGTAAAGAAGCAGGATTTTGCGTCGTCGACGATGCCCTTGAGGCATTCGACGGCATCGACGCCATTCAGGTCGCGGCGGTTGCGTTCTGGCTGGTTGCGATTGATTGAATCCATGAGGTTTCCCCTGGCCGGTGGGCCGATGGGGCGACTTTAGCGGCGATCGGGCGGCGCGTCTGTGGGAACGCGAACACTTGCGCCGCCGTGAGCGGCTACAGGAAGCGGTCCAGGATCTTGCGCGTGTGCTTGTCGATATGGAACATGTCGCGCACCAGGAAGTTGATGCCGTGGCTGTCGGATACCAGCAGCGAGGCTTCGCCGACGCGGCGGATATCCTCGTCGACCTTGAGCACGAACTCGGTGTCGCCGCGGTCGGTGTTCACATACCACGTGCAGGGCGTGGCGAAGCTCGAGACGTCCTTGATGTGCAAGATTTCGGGGATGAATTCGCGGCCCTCGATTTCTTCCTGCACCAGGCTGCGCATCTGTTCCGGCAATTCATCCAGGTCGTCGATCCAGGCCGCTTCCTTGCCGCCGTCGCGCACCAGTGAGATGCCGCGGGTCGGCGCCTGGATCGGGAAGGCGCGCACCGGGATGACGCCGACGTGCTCTTCGCCTTCAGCGGTGGTGAGCACCAGCTTGCCGAAGCTGTCCCGGCGCAGTTGGAAAGTAATCGTCATCAGTCGTCCTTGTCGTCTGGATCCTGGTCCACGTTGCGCGCCTGCGCTTCGTAGAGTCGGTGGTAGGCGCCTTCGCGCGCCATCAGGTCATCGTGGTTGCCCTCTTCCACCACCACGCCGCGGTCCAGCACCACCAGGCGGTCGGCGCGGTGCAGCGTGGACAGGCGGTGGGCGATGGCGATGGTAGTGCGCCCTTTCACCAGGTTGTCGAGCGCCTTCTGGATTTCCTTTTCGGTTTCCGAGTCCACCGAGGACGTCGCTTCGTCCAGGATCAGGATCGGCGGGTCGATCAGCAGCGCGCGCGCGATCGAGATGCGCTGGCGCTCGCCGCCGGACAGGCCCTGGCCGCGCTCGCCCACCATCGAGTCGTAGCCCTGCGGCAGGCGCAGGATGAACTCGTGGGCGTGGGCCGCGCGCGCCGACGCGATGATTTCTTCGCGTGTGGCGCCCGGCTTGCCGTAGGCGATGTTCTCGGCGATCGTCCCGAAGAACAGGAAAGGCTCCTGCAGCACCAGGCCGATGTGGCGGCGGTAGTCTGCCACCGCAAAGCTGCGGATGTCGACGCCGTCCAGCAAAATCGCGCCTTCGGCCACGTCGTAGAAACGGCAGATCAGGTTCACCAGCGTGCTCTTGCCCGAACCCGAATGCCCGACCAGGCCGACCATCTCGCCGGCCTTGATCTTCAGCGAGATGCCACGGTTGACGGCGCGGTTACCGTAGCGGAAACCGACTTCGCGCAGCTCGATGTTGCCCGACACTTTAGGCACCGTGACCGGGTTGACCGGGTCCGGCACGCTCGAGACGTGGTCGAGGATGTCGAAGATGCGCTTGGCCGCCGACGCCGATTTCTGCGTCACCGACACGATACGGCTCATGGAGTCCAGCTTCACGTAGAAGCGGCCGCTGTAGGCGATGAAGGCCGACAGCGTGCCGACCGTGATGTCGCCCTGCGAGACCTGCCAGATGCCGAAACACCAGATTACCAGGAGACCCAGTTCGGTCAGCAGCGAGACCGTCGGCGAGAACAGCGACCATACCTTGTTCAACTTGTCGTTCACGACCAGGTTGTGGCGGTTGGCTTCGCGAAAGCGCATGGCTTCGCGCTTTTCCTGGGCAAAGGCCTTGACCACGCGGATGCCGGGGATGGTATCGGCCAGCACGTTGGTGACTTCGCCCCAGACCCGGTCGATCTTCTCGAAGCCGGTGCGTAGCCGGTCGCGCACCACGTGGATCATCCAGGCGATGAAGGGCAGCGGCACCAGGGTGACCAGTGCCAGCCAGGGGTTCATGCTGAACAGGATCACGCCCGTCATGATGATCAGGAGGACATCCGACAAGAAGTCGAGCAGGTGCAGCGACAGGAAGACACTGATCCGGTCGGACCCGCTGCCGATGCGCGACATCAGGTCGCCGGTGCGTTTACCGCCAAAGAATTCGAGGGACAGCCGCAGCAGGTGTTCGTAGGTGGTCGAGCGCAGGTCGGCGCTGATGCGCTCGGAGGCCAGCGCCAGCACATAGGTCTTGCCCCAGCCCAGCGCCCAGGCCAGCATGGACGCGCCGAACAGTCCCCCCATATAGAGATAGACGAGCGACACGTCGATACTCTGCCCGTTCTGGTACGGGATCAGGACATTGTCCATCAGCGGCTTGGTGAGATACGGCGGGATCATGTGCGCCGCCGTCGAACCGAGCATCAGCAGGAAGCCGACCAGCAGCTGGCCCTTGTAAGGCCGGGCGAAGCGCCACAGGCGGAACAGGGTCCAGGTGGACGGCGGCGTGTGCAGCACCTTGGCACACACGGCGCATTCGGCGTCGTCGGCCTCGAGCGGCGCCTTGCAGCTCGGGCAGGCATGCTGGTCGGGCGCGCACACCGGCATGCCGGAGAGGTGGCTTTTCAGCTGGTCGGCGAAAGCGTCGGCCACCCGGACCGCGTGCAGGTTCTGCCCCAGCGTAAAGCGCCAGGACGCCAGCAAACCATCAAGATCGACCAGCTCCAGGTGGCCGACCCCGGCGTGGTCGTGGTGGCGCAAGGCCAGGCCCGGGCGCCAGCCCCAGTCGCGCCAGCCGCTCTCGCCCGGCGCGCGCGCCAGCAGGCGGCGGTTGGTGACCACCACCAGGCCTTTCGTGAAACGTAATTTCGAATCGAGGTCAACCTCGACACTGTTTAAAACGTTTTCCCCTGGTGCAAGCTGTTTCGTAACGTCATTTTGCCAGTGATCAGGCAACACGCCGGCGGTGACCGCCGGGGACGACGGAATAGCAAGTTGTTGAGTTGTCATGTAATGCGCCCGACATCAGGCAATGGGTTCTGGTGGGATGTGCAGCAGGGCCGCCTTGACAGCGCACAGGTCTGCCGGCGCTTCCGTTTGCGTGAAATGCTCCACAAACGGATATAACGTTTCTGCGTATCCTTTGGATGACAGGAACGAAGCTTGGCAGAAAACGTTGCGGCACGGTAAGCTTCGGGCCGGCAAGTATACATGATGCGCGCTGCGGAACGCCGGCTTTCGGTACCGTAGCGACAGGCAGGCAAACATAGGTAAAGGCGCGCGACATGCGAGCAGCGGCGGCCGGCAAAGACATTTTTTCATGAACAAGAAGAACGACATCAAGTTCCTCCGCGTGAACCACCTGCGCGGTCCGAACATCTGGACCTACCGCCCGGTCATCGAAGCCTGGCTCGACATCGGCGAACTCGAAGACTACCCCTCGCACACCCTGCCCGGCTTCACCGACCGCCTGCTCGCCTGGCTGCCGGGCCTGATGGCCCACCATTGCGGCGTCGGCCACCACGGCGGCTTCGTCGAGCGCCTGCACGAAGGCACCTGGGCCGGCCACATCCTCGAGCACATCGTGCTCGAACTGCAGAACCTGGCCGGCATGAAGACCGGCTTCGGCAAGACCCGCTCGACCGGCGAGCATGGCATCTACAAGATGGCCTTCCGCACCCGCGACCCCATCGTCGGCCGCGCCGCGCTGGACGCAGGCCACGCCTTGATCATGGCCGCCATCAACGACACGCCCTTCGACATGGCCGCCACGGTCCAGCACCTGACCGGCCTGGTCGACCGCTACTGCCTCGGCCCGTCCACCGCGCACATCGTCGATGGCGCCACCGGCCGCGGCGTCCCGTCGATCCGCCTCACCGAAGGCAACCTGGTGCAGCTCGGCCATGGCGCCGCGCAGCGCCGCATCTGGACCGCCGAGACCGACCGCACCAGCGCCATCGGCGAAGGCATCGCCAGCGACAAGGACCTGACCAAGACCCTGCTGGCCTCGTGCGGCGTTCCGGTGCCGGAAGGCGCCCTGGTACGCAGCGCCGAACAGGCATGGGAAGAAGCGCAGGACATCGGCCTGCCGGTCGTGGTCAAGCCGGTCGACGGCAACCATGGGCGCGGCGTGACCCTGAACCTCATGACCGGGGCCGAAGTCGCCACCGCCTACGCGATCGCCTCGGAAGCCGGCGACAGCACGGCGGTGCTGGTCGAGCGTTTCATCCCCGGTAACGAACACCGCCTGCTGGTGGTGGGCCGCAAGGTGGTCGCTGCCGCCAAGGGCGAATCGCTGTGGGTGACGGGCGACGGCACGCAGTCGGTCACCGAACTGTGCGACAGCCAGATCAACACCGACCCGCGCCGCGGCGACAGCGAAGAGCACCCGCTCGGCCGCGTCACCCCGCAGGACAACGAAATCCTGCTCGACCTGAAGCGCCAGGGCCTCACGCCCGATTCCGTGCCGCAGGCCGGCCAGAAAGTGCTGATCCAGGTGAACGGCAACGTCGCCGACGACGTCACCGACCAGATGCACCCGTCGGTCGCGCATGCCGCGGCCCTGGCCGCGCGCATCGTTGGCCTGGACATCGCCGGCATCGACCTGGTGACCAGCGACATCACGCGCCCGCTGGAAGAGACGCGCGGCGCCATCATCGAAGTCAATTCGAGCCCGGGCCTGCTGGCCCACATCAAGCCGGCCAGCGGCGAGCCGCGCAACGTCGGCAAGGCGATCGTCGACCACCTGTTCCCGGAAACCGAGAGCGGCCGCATCCCCGTGGTCGGCGTCACCGGCACGCTCGGCACCAGCCTGATCGCGCGCCTGGTGGGCTGCCTGGTGCACATCACGGGCAAACACGTGGGCGTGGCCAACGGCGAAGGCCTGTACCTGGACGCGCGCAAGGTCTCCGCGAAAGACGCGACCGGCTTCGACGCCGGCCAGCGCATCCTGATCAACCGCAGCGTGCAGACCGCCGTGTTCGAATCGAATGCGCGCTCGATCCTGTCGGAGGGCCTGCCCTACGACCGCTGCACGGTGGGCATCGTGACCGACATGGAGGGCCTGGCAGGTCTCGACGAGTTCTACATCCGCGACCAGGATGCGCTGTACAACGTCATCCGCAGCCAGGTCGACGTCATCCTGCCGGAAGGCACGGCCGTGCTCAATGCCGCGAATGAAGCCGTGGCGGCGCTGGCCGAACTGTCCGACGGCCGCGTGATCTTCTATGCGCTCGACGAAGAAAACCAGGTCGTGGCAAGCCACCGCGCCGAAGGCGAACGCGTGGTGTTCGTGCGCGACAACCGCATCATCCTGGCCGAAGGTTTTGACGAAGAAACCGCGCTGCTGGACCTGTCGAAGATCCCGCCGGCGACGGTCAAGCATCCGGACAGCGTACTGGCGGCAGTGGCCGCGGCATGGGCGCTGGGCGTGCCGCCGGACCTGATCTGCGGCGGCCTGCGCGCCTTCGACGCCACCCCTAAAAAAACGCATCACTAATACAAGAATGGCCCGGCCGCCGCGCCGGGCCCTGGCGTCCGCACCGCCCCAAGGCATGCGGCGCCGCGAAAGGACTGACGGTTTATGGAAGTATCTCGCGTACGGGCCCTGCGTGGCCCCAACCTCTGGAGCCACCACACCTCGGTGGAGGCGATCGTCGCCTGCACCCCGGATGAAGAATCGATCGGCACCTTGAGCGGCTTCGAAGCCCGCCTGCGCGCGCGCTTCCCGCAGGTGGGTTACCTGCAGCCGACCGGCCACGACGACACCGTATCGATGGCCCAGGTGCTCGAGCGGGTTACCCTGTCGCTGCAGGCCGAAGCCGGCTGCCCGGTCACCTTCAGCCGCAGCACCGCCACCCTGGAACCGGGCATCTACCAGGTGGTGGTCGAATACAGCGAGGAAGACGTCGGCCGCCTGGCCATCGAACTGGCCCAGCAGCTGTGCGACGCTGCGCGCAACGACACCGAATTCGACCTCGCCGCCGCCCTGGCGCGCCTGCGCGATGTCGACGAAGACGTGCGCCTCGGGCCATCCACCGGTGCGATCGTGCAGGCCGCAGTGGCCCGCAACATCCCGTTCCGCCGCCTGACCGAGGGCAGCCTGGTCATGTTCGGCTGGGGCAGCCGCCAGCGCCGCATCCAGGCCGCCGAGATCGACGCCACCGGAGCCATTGCCGAGACCATCGCGCAGGACAAGGAACTGACCAAGAAGCTGCTGGACGCCGCCGGCGTGCCGGTGCCGCAAGGCCGCAGCGTGAGCGACCCGGACGATGCCTGGGCCGCGGCTCAGGAAATCGGCCTGCCGGTTGTGATCAAGCCGAAGGATGGCAACCAGGGCAAGGGCGTGACGGTCAACGTCACTACCAAGGAACAACTCACGGCCGGTTTCCACACCGCGTCGGAATTTCGCGACGACATCCTGGTCGAGCGCTACCTGCCGGGCTACGACTACCGCCTCCTGGTGATCGGCGACAAGCTGGTGGCCGCCGCCCGCCGCGATCCGCCCTTCGTGGTCGGCGACGGCGTGCATACCGTGCGCGAGCTGGTCGAGCAGGTCAACCGCGACCCGCGCCGCGGCGAAGGCCATTCGACTTCGCTGACCAAGATCCGCTTCGACGACATCGCCCTGGCCACACTCGCCGCGCGCGGCATGGACGCCGATTCCAAGCCGGCCCAGGGCCAGCGCGTCGTGCTGCGCAATAACGCCAACCTGTCGACCGGCGGCACCGCCACCGACGTCACCGACGACGTGCACCCGGAAGTCGCCGAGCGCTGCATCGCGGCCGCCCACATGGTGGGCCTGGACATCTGCGGCGTCGACCTGGTGTGCGACAGCGTATTGAAGCCGATCGAACAACAAAACGGCGGCATCGTCGAGGTCAACGCCGCGCCGGGCCTGCGCATGCACCTGTCGCCTTCGTTCGGCAAGAGCCGCCCGATCGGCGAAGCCATCGTCTCGACCCTGTTCGCGGATGGCGACGACGGCCGCATCCCGGTGGTTGCCGTGACCGGCACCAACGGCAAGACCACGACCGTGCGCCTGATCGCCCACCTGCTCACCGCATCGGGTCTGCGTACCGGCATGACGAATACCGATGGCGTCTACATCGAAGGCCGCCGCATCGACAGCGGCGACTGCTCCGGCCCGCGCAGCGCGCGCAACGTGCTGCTGCACCCGGACGTCGACGCCGCCGTGTTCGAAACGGCGCGCGGCGGCCTGCTGCGCGAAGGCCTGGCGTTCGACCGCTGCCAGGTCGCGGTCGTCACCAATATCGGCGCGGGCGACCACCTCGGGCTGAACTACATCACCACCCTGGAGGACCTCGCGGTACTCAAGCGCGTGATCGTCCAGAACGTGGCGGTAGGCGGCATGGCCGTGCTCAACGCCGCCGACCCGGTGGTGGCCGCGATGGCCGAGAACACCCATGGCGACGTCACCTTCTTCGCGCTCGACGTGAATAACCCCTTGATGTCGATGCACCGCGCCCAGGGCCGCCGCGTCGTCTTCGTCGAAGACGGCCAGCTGGTCGCGGCGCAGGGCAAGGTCGAGCACCGCGTGCCGCTCGCCGACGTGCCGATCACCCGCGGCGGCGCGGTCGGCTTCCAGGTCGAGAACGTGATGGCCTCGGTGGCTGCCGCCTGGGCCGTGGGCATCTCGTGGGACGCGATCCGCGCCGGCCTGCGCACCTTTGTCGGCGAAAGCGACAATGCGCCGGGCCGCTTCAACGTGTTCGACTACCGCAGCGCGACCCTCATCGCCGACTACGGCCACAACCCGGACGCGATCGCGGCCCTGGTCAACGCGGTCGAAGCGATGCCGGCGAAACGTCGCTCGGTGGTGATCAGCGGCGCGGGCGATCGCCGCGACCAGGACATCACCCAGCAGACCGAAATCCTCGGCCGCGCTTTCGACGACGTGCTGCTCTACCAGGACCAGTGCCAGCGTGGCCGCGCCGACGGCGAAGTGCTCGCCTTGCTGCGCCAGGGTCTGGACGGCGCCACGCGCACCACCCACGTCGAGGAAATCAACGGCGAATTCGTGGCTATCGACCGCGCCTTGTCGCGCCTGGAACCGGGCGACCTGTGCCTGATCCTGATCGACCAGGTCGACGAAGCGCTGGCGCATATCGCGCGCCGGGTGGCCGAAGGCTGATGTCTTCTACAGCGCCGGCCCTGCCGGCGATGGGCTTGCCTACCCTGCTGCGGGCGCTGTTCAAGCGCCCGCAGTCGCGTCCAGACGCGGTGATGCCGGAACTCGTCACCGAGTATCGGCTCGACCGGCTTCCTGTTCAGGACATCGACCGCTACCGCACGGCCTTCGGTTTCATGGAGGGGCATGTCCCCGTCACCTGGTGGTACCTGGTCGCGCAGCGCGCGCACCTGGCGACGATGCTGGATCCGCGCTTTCCATTCCGGATCGCGGGCATGGTGCATATGGAGAATGCGCTTACCGAGCATGGCCGGGGCGAACCGGGGCAAGCGCTGCTGGTGCGTACCACGCTGCGCCTGCTACCGCCGTCCAGTAGCGGCGCCCTGCGCTGCGTGCTGGAGACCGTCGGCAGTGCGAACGACGCCTTGGTGTTCTCCTGCACCAGCACCTATTTAATCAAGCGCGGAACACGGCGCGACGGTAAGCCGGCGCAGGAAGCGGCGGCATCGCTTGGCGCGATCGTGACGCAATGGACGCTCGACGCCGCAGCAGGCCGCCGCTATGCGCGCCTGTCCGGCGACTGGAACCCGATTCACCTGTATGGCTGGAGCGCACGCCTGATGGGCATGCGCGCGCCGATCATCCACGGGATGCACACGCTTGCCGCAAGCTGCGCCGCCCTGGAAAAGCAATCGGGACGCCATGCCATGTCGATCGCCTGCCGCTTCCGCGCACCCGTTGCGCTGGGAATGACCGTCGCACTGCGGGCGGAAATGGAATCAGGCGATTTCGTGGTCGAAGGCGGCAGCATGCCGGCGGTGACGGGACGTTGCACGCTGGCGTGATGCCAGCGACACGATCAAGCCTGCTTGCGCAGGCGGCGTGCCGCCCCCAGCCCGAGCAGGCCGGCGCCGAAGATCAGCAGGCTGGCCGGCTCCGGCAGGTCCGTACCCGGCGAGGCCAGCTTCTCGGTAAACAGCAGGCGCGAGGAATACACCTCGAACGGATCGTAGCGCTTGGTATCCTCGAAATACAGCTGCCACTGGCCGAACATGTCCATCCCGTCGAACAAGGAAAGCGACTCGACCGGGCGGAAGGATCCCGCCGCCACGCGCCGGCCGAGGGCAGCGCCCTCATCGTCGAAGGTCACCGTGACGCGGCCGATGCCGCCGGTGTCGCCCTGGTCGTAGGTGTTTTCATTGACCAGGCGGACAACGCGGCCATCCGGGCCGACGAGGCGGATGACGATTTCGTTCTCGAAGGGCTTGTTATCGCTCAGGCAGGCTTGCCCGTTCGTGCTCAGGTAGGGGTTGTCGCACTTGGAGAAGGCGATGACGACATCCAGGTCCTTGACCAGACCGTGCGTCGTGACATCGAAACCGACATAGCCGGACGAGGCATCGAAGGCGCGGTAATCGGTGTCGACAGCGATGACGCCTGCGCTGGCCCAGCCCGCAGCGAGCGCGAGGGCTGCAGATCCCATCAGTTTTGTGCAAAATGCTTTCATGGTCTTCCCTAATTTTCCTCAAGTACAAGCAAGTTTCGCACCAGCAATAGAACATCCTTTGATTTCAATCGGTTAAAAGAAACGACACACCCACAAAACCGGTGGATGTAAAGTTTTTCGACACGCTGGATGTCCCAGCCGGCACAGCAGTACAACAAACCAGACCAGGGCCCGGCCGACTTGTCCCTTTTGCAGCAAGCGACGGGCCGATCGCGGTAAAATGACAGGTTCTGGCTTTCCACCCCGCCCTGCCGCACGACCATCGAAGAAATGACCACCGTTCCAGCTGAAATCAACGCCGCCGCCCTCAAGAACAGCACCGCGGAAAAGCTCACACCGATGATGCAGCAGTACATGCGCATCAAAGCCGATTACCCGACTATGCTGGTGTTCTACCGCATGGGGGATTTCTACGAGCTGTTCCTCGAAGACGCCGAGAAGGCCTCGCGCGTCCTCGGCATCACGCTCACGGCGCGCGGTTCCATGAACGGCAGTCCGATCAAGATGGCGGGCGTGCCCTTCCACTCGCTCGATGGCTACCTCGCCAAGCTGGTCAAGCTGGGCGAATCCTGCGCGATCTGCGAGCAGATCGGCGACCCGGCGTTAGCCAAAGGACCGGTCGAACGCAAGGTGGTGCGGGTGGTCACCCCGGGCACCCTGACCGACAGCGATCTGCTGCCCGAAAAAGCCGACCGCCCGCTGCTGGCACTGTGCATGCACAGCCAGCGCAAGACGGTCACGGTCGGCATGGCCTGGCTGTCGCTTGCCAGCGGCAACCTGCGCCTGATGGAATTCTCGGGCGAGGCGCGTGCGGTCGAAGCGCGTCTCGCGCACGAACTCGAACGCATCGCGCCGGCCGAGATCCTGCGCGCGGACTGCGCCGACCTGTTCGAATCCGAGCCGGTCGCGCATACCCAGCGCATGCCCGAATGGCATTTCGATGTACTAAAGGGTCACCAGTCGCTGCTCGACCAGCTCGGCGTCGCCACCCTCACCGGCTTTGGCGCCGACGGCCTGGGCGCGGCCTTTGGTGCGGCCGGCGCGCTGCTGCGCTATGCGCAGTCGACGCAGGGGCGCGGCCTGCAGCACGTGAACAGCCTGGCCTGCGAACTCGAAAACGAATACATCGGCCTGGACGCGGCCACGCGCCGCAACCTGGAACTGACCGAGACCATCCGCGGCCAGGAAGCGCCGACCCTGTTCTCGCTGCTGGACGGCTGCCGCACCGCGATGGGCTCACGCCTGCTGCGCCACTGGCTGCACCATGCCAAGCGCAATCAGCGGGTGGCGCGCTCGCGCCATGAGGCGATCGAGGCGCTGGCCCAGGCCGACGCTACTGGTTCGCTCTCGAGCACGCTGGCCAAGGTGCCGGACATCGAACGCATCACCACGCGCATCGCCCTGCTGTCGGCGCGTCCGCGCGACCTGTCCTGCCTGCGCGACGGCCTGAAACAACTGCCGGCCCTGCGCGAGCAGGTGGCGCGCTGCTTCATTCCGGGCGATACCTGCCTGCTGCGCGAGGTCCACGATTTGCTGGCCACGCCGGAAGCCTGCCTCGATTTGCTGGCGCGCGCGGTGATGGAAGAGCCGAGCACGATGGTGCGTGACGGCGGCGTGTTCGCGCGCGGCTTCGATGCCGAACTCGACGAGCTGCGCGCGCTGTCCGAGAACGCCGGCCAGTTCCTGGTCGACCTGGAAACGCGCGAGCGCGCCCGCACCGGCATCAGCAACCTGCGCGTCGAATACAACCGCGTGCACGGCTTCTATATCGAAGTCACCAACGGCCAGACCGACAAGGTGCCGGACGACTACCGCCGCCGCCAGACCCTGAAGAACGCCGAGCGCTACATCACGCCGGAACTCAAGGCTTTTGAAGACAAAGCGCTGTCGGCGCAAGACCGCGCGCTGGCGCGCGAGAAGATGCTGTACGACCAGCTCTTGGCGGACCTCGCGCCCTTCATCGGCTGCCTGCAGTCGATCGCCAATGGCCTGGCGCAGCTCGATACCCTGGTGGCGCTGACGTCTCACGCGGTGCGCAACAACTGGTGCGCGCCGCAGTTGGTCGACGAGCCTTGCCTTACCATCGTCGAAGGCCGCCATCCGGTGGTGGAAAACCAGATCGAGCGCTTCATTGCCAACGATTGCCGCTTGTCGAACGACCGTCGCCTGCTCCTGATCACCGGCCCGAACATGGGCGGTAAATCGACCTTCATGCGCCAGGTGGCCCTGATCACGCTGCTCGCCTATGTCGGCAGCTATGTGCCGGCCACGAGTGCCACGATCGGCCCGATCGATCGCATCTTCACCCGCATCGGCGCCAGCGACGACTTGGCCAATGGACGCTCGACCTTCATGGTCGAGATGACCGAGTCGGCCGCGATCCTCAACGGCGCCACCGAGCAGTCGCTGGTGCTGATGGACGAAGTCGGTCGCGGCACCTCGACCTTTGACGGCCTGGCGCTGGCCTGGGCGATCGCGCGCCACCTGATCGACAGCAGCCGCAGCTTTACGCTGTTCGCGACCCACTATTTCGAGCTGACCCAGCTGCCAGAAACCCATCCGAGCGCGGTCAACGTGCACCTGTCGGCGGTCGAGCACAAGGACAATATCGTGTTCCTGCACGCGGTGCAGGACGGCCCGGCCTCGCAAAGCTACGGCCTGCAGGTGGCGCAGCTGGCAGGGGTTCCGCCGGCGGTGATCAAGGCCGCGCGCAAGCACCTGGCGCGCCTCGAATCGCAGGCGCTCGACGCGACGCCGCAGCTCGACCTGTTCGCCATCGGCAGCAAAGCGCCGCACGAGCCGGAAGACCTGCCTGCCGCGCATGCGGCGCCGGACGACGAGCTACAGAAGGCCCTGGCCGCGATCGACCCGGACGCGCTCACGCCGCGCGAAGCGCTCGAACGGCTCTATGAGCTGAAACGGCTGGCCGCCTGATGCCGGCGCGCCGTCCCCTCCTCTTCGCCGTCCTGCTCGCGGCCGCGCTGGCGACGGCGCCGGCCATGTCGGCTGGTACCCGCGACAAGAAGAAAGAGAAGGAAAAGGACGAGCAGGCGCACCATTTCGTCGTGGTCGGGCACCGCGCGGCCGACGGCGGCGAAGCCGCGCTGAAGGACGTGCTGACGGATGCGAAGAACGAAGACCTGGCCTTCCTGGTCGTCACCGGCATCAAGGGTGCGCAAGAGGGCTGCGGCGACCGCGTGCTGCAGAAGCGCCGCGACTGGTTCGACCACGCCAGCCGGCCTGTCATCGTCTCGCTCACCGGCAGCGACTGGACCGGCTGCCGCAATTCGGCTGGCCGCACCAATGCCATCGAACGCCTGAACCGCTTGCGCGAACTGTTCTACGGCGAGCCGGAATCGCTCGGCAAGGAAAAACTGCCGCTCACGCGCCTGTCGAGCAGCCCGCGCTTTCGCAGCTATGCCGAGAATGCGCACTGGCAGGTCGACAAGGTGCTGTATGCCACCATCAACCTGCCGGCAGCGAACAACCATTACCTGCCGGCGGCGGGCCGCAACAGCGAATACGAAGACCGGGCGGTGGCCAACCGCTTCTGGCTGAACCGCCTGTTCGCGATCGCCAGGCAGAACAAGGTCAATGCGGTGGTGCTGTTCTCGGAGGGGAATATGCTGCCGCTGCTGCAGCCGGCCAACGGCCTGCGCGCCCTGCTGCAGCGCGCGCCGTCAGGGCACGATGGCTTTGCCGACACGCGGCGCCAGGTGCAGATGCACGCGGCGAAGTTCAAGGGACAGGTGCTGGTGATCGACAGCGCCGGGCTGCCCAAGGATGCGAAGCCGGCGATCGAATGGCGCGGCAATGTGGGGCATTTGTCCGTCGGTGCGCATGCGGTGGAGCTGCGGGTGGCGGATGAGGGCAAGAATGTGTTCAGCCTTGGTGAAGCGCTTCGCTGATCAGCGATCTTGGCTGCTCTGAAAAATTGGGTTCCCGCCTGCGCCGGAACGACGGTCCTGGGGCCACTAGCCCCGGATACGGCGTTCCGGCGAAGGCGGGAACAATGCCACTGGCATTGTCCCCTTCAATTTTTGTGCAAACCCGCAGCGTCACAAAGCGCCGCAGGCGCGTACCCGGAAATTACTGCAGCGGCTGGCTACGGAAATGATCGCCTTCGTCGCTGTCGTCCATCTCTTCATGATGATGGCCATGCGCGCCATGCACGTGGCCGTGGGCGATTTCTTCGTCCGATGCGGCGCGCACTTCGACCACGTTCAGCTCGAAACGCAGGGCCATGCCGGCCAGCGGGTGGTTGCCGTCGAGGACGACCTTGTCGTCGGCGATGTCGGTCACGGTGAAGATGGTCGGCTCTTCTTCCGCGCCATCGGCCACGCCTTCGAACTGCATGCCGACTTCGAGCGGCTCAGGCAGGCGCTTGCGGTCTTCGACCTTCACCAGGGCAGGGTCGTAGTCGCCAAAAGCGTCGTCCGGCTCGACCTGGATCGTCGACGAATAGCCCGCTTCCTTGCCGTCGAGTTCTTCTTCGATCTTCGGCAGCGTGTTCTCGTAGCCGCCATGCAGGTAGACCATCGGCTGGGAGCCTTCTTCGATCAGGTTGTTCTGGGCGTCCGACAGCTTGTAGTTGACCGTCACGACCGTATTCTTGGCAATCTTCATCGCGATTCCTTTCATTGTAAGGTCCGGATTATAACCCTTGCCCGGGCGTAGCCTCGTTCTGGCTGGTTATAATGGCGCATGAAAAAATTACAGCTCCTAGGGAATATTACTCCCGCTCAGTTCCTGCGCGATTACTGGCACAAGAAGCCCCTGCTGATCCGCCAGGCCATGCCCGGCTTCAAGCCACTGCTTAAATTCGAGAAACTGGCCGAACTGGCGCGCGAGAATTACGTCGAATCGCGCCTGGTCACGCAGCGCGACGGCCAGTGGAACATGCAGCACGGTCCCCTCACCGCGCTGCCGGCGCGCACCGAGCGCGAATGGACCATGCTGGTCCAGGGCGCCAACCTCTACGACGAACGCGCCGAAGAATTACTGCGCCAGTTCCGCTTCATTCCTGACGCGCGCCTCGACGACCTGATGATCAGCTATGCCACCGATGGCGCCGGCGTCGGTCCGCACTTCGATTCCTATGACGTCTTCCTGCTGCAGGCGCACGGCAAGCGGCGCTGGCGCATCAGCGCGCAGCAGGACCTGGACCTGGTCGAGGGCCTGCCGCTGAAGATCCTCGCCAATTTCGAGGCCGACGAAGAATACGTGCTGGAGCCGGGCGACATGCTCTACCTGCCGCCGCACTACGCCCACGATGGTGTCGCCGAAGGCGAATGCATGACCTATTCGATCGGTTTCCGCTCGCCGGGCTACCAGGAAATCGGCGAAGCCTTCCTGCAGTTCATGGCCGACTCGATCGACCTGCCCGGCCGTTATGCCGATCCGGACCTGCAGCCGGCCAAGAACCCGGCCGAGATCCCGCGCGAGATGCTCGCCACCATTACCGAAGAACTGAACAAGGTGCGCTGGGACGAAGAGGACGTCGCGATCTTCCTGGGCGAATACCTGTCCGAGCCGAAGCACAACGTGTTCTTCACCGCCCCGCCCAAGCCGCTGGTGGTCGGCCGCTTCATGGAGCAGGCGGCAAAAAAGGGACTGAGGCTCTCAAACAAGACCCTGATGCTCTACCGCGGCAAGAACGTCTTCATCAATGGCGAATCGTTTGCCGTTGGCCGGGCCGACAAGGCAGTGCTGGACGTGCTGGCGAACGAGCGCCGCCTGGCCGGCGCCCAGCTCGAAGGCGCGACCGACGACGTGCTCGAAGCGCTGTACACCTGGTACCAGGACGGCTGGGTCGAGCTCGGCTAATAGAACCCACGGAGGAGCCATGCAGGAAGCACGGTCGCTGCGTTTCGATACCCGCGGCGAGTTCGAGGCGCAGTTCCGTGCCTGCCTGGCGGCTGCGCGCACGCGCCTGGACCTGTTCGATCCGGATTTCGAGGTCTTTTCCTTGGGCGCGAGCGAAGTCGAGGCGCAGCTGCGGGCGTTTTTCGGGCGCGGCGGCGTTCTGCGCCTGGCCATGCACTCGCCCGCCTACATCGAGCGCCACTCTCCGCGTCTGCTGCGCCTGCTGCGTGACTTCAGCCACCGCGTGGAATGCCGGGTCACGCCGAAAGGCTTGCATCACCTGACCGATTCGTTCTGCATCGCGGACGACCTGCATGTCGTGCGGCGTTTTCATAGCGACCACATGCGTGGCGAGGCTGCTTTCGACGCCCTGGGAGCGGTCGACTTGCCGCGCCATCGGTTTGATGCAATCTGGGACGAATCCAGGGTCAGTTTGCAGTCAACCAAAACCGGACTGTAAGCGTTATAAGATGGTTATTAGTGGTCGCTGGGCCTGCCGGTTGCAACTTGTAACAATATGAAGCTTATTAGAGCGCAAATTACTTTCGCTAGAGCATGAGTTCGCTATTGCGATTCAGTAAATTTGGCTATAATATCAGGTCAGGAAGGTTCCGTTGCCAATCTGGCAGTCTTGCTTTCTATGAAAGCACGAGAATTCCGCTGAGCAATAATTACCGGTAATTATTATTCAAACAAGTAGTACTTACTTTTGAAATATTAAGGAAAATCATGAAAAAATCCCTGCTGATCGTTTCTCTGATGGCTGTTGCTCTGGCTGCTTGCAGCAAGAAAGAAGAAGCTGCTCCAGTCGCTCCAGCTGCTGTTGAAGCGCCTGCTGCAACCACCACCGACACCACCGTCGTCGCTCCAGCTGCTACCGACGCAACCGTCGCTGCTCCTGCTGCTGACGCTGCTGCTGCTGCTTCGGCTGCTGCTTCGACCGCTGCCGACGCTGCTGCTGCCGCTTCGACCGCCGCTTCGCAAGCTGCTGACGCTGCAACCAAGTAATCAGATTTATCTGGTTAAGAAGAACCGGCCTTCGGGCCGGTTTTTTTACGTCTGGTGGTTTTTACGGCCGGGTGTTCAACACGATTTTTGCGGCTGCGGAGCGAACTTGGGTTCCCGCCTTCGCGGAAAGCCGTAGGCGCCCGTGGCGCGTACGACGGTTTCAAGGGTAGCGCAGAGAACATGCTTTCCTCATCCATTACCCTCAAGACCGTCGTCCCGGCGCAGGTCGGGACCCAATGTGCGGACAAGCCGCAGACGTAAAAAAACCGGCCCTCAGGCCGGTTTCCCGTTCCAACGGCAAGCTGATTACTTCAGCTCATCCGTCAGCAGCTTCAGGATCTTGGCGCCGGTCGCACCGGTATCAGCCTTGCCGTCATTGGTCTGCACGGTCACTTCGCTGGTCGACGCGCCCTGCTCGCCCTTGACCAGCACGCGGTAGCGCTGGGCTTCTTTGGCTTTTTCTTCCGCGCTGCCGAAGGTGAACAGCTTCTTGAAGAAGCCTTCCTTGTTGGCGGCGTCCGGATCGACGTAGCGCACGAAGTACACGCCCTGCACGCGGTCGCGGTCTTCCACGGTGAAGCCGACGCGGTCGAGCGCCAGGCCGACACGGCGCCAGGCGCGGTCGAAGCCTTCGTCGAGCTGGACGGCGTTGGCGACCAGTTTGGCGTGCTGGGCGGCCACCGGTGCGTTGGCGACCATGCTTTCGGCGGCCTTGGTTTCCTTCACGCCGGTCAACTGGGCCACCAGGCGGCCCAGGAATTGGGATTCCAGACCCGGGTCGTTCGGACGGGTGGTCCAGACGGTGGTCTCCTTCTGGGGGCCGCCCAGCACTTCTTCGGCGCCGCGGTGGCTGACATAGATCTCGGTCGAGCCGTCCGGAAGGCGCTCGAGGCGGGTGCGGAACTTGTCGCGCTCGCCGGTCGAATAGGCGCGATCAAACACCTTGCCCAGCGTGTTGCGGATGAAGTCCTGCGGGATCTTCGAGCGGTTCTCGACCCAGTTGGTCTCCATGGTGCCGGTCGTTGCCGACTCGGTCTCGATGGCGAAGCCCTGGTTTTCCCAGAACTGGCGCAGTTGCGGCCAGAGTTGTTCCGGGGTCTGCTTCACCACCAGCCAGCGCTGGCCGCCGTTGCGCTGGATGCTGACGGCGTCGGTCGAGACCGGGCCGATCGCGTCCATCGAGCCCGCGACCGGGGTCACGCCTTGCGTGGCGACGGCGCCGCGCTGCTGTTGCTGGAAGCCGGATGCGGTGGCGACGCCCTTGCCGTCGGGGACGGCGTAGCGGTTGTCGCGCTGCAGGGCGGTGAGATCAGGCGGCACTTCCAGCGCGGCTGCCTTCTTGGCGCCGCGGTAGTCGACCTTGTCCGATTCGAAGACGGTGGTGCAGGCTGCCAGGCTCAGGGCCAACGCGGAAAGCGTCAGCACGCGGACGGCGGCAGGCGCGGAAACCAGTTGCGCCGGGTTCAAGTTCTTATTGGTGCGAATAGTCATGTCGTTCGATGTCAGTTGCTGGGAACCGGAACCCTTGCGGGATCAGGACTGGAGAAGGCCCGCCTGGGCCAGTGCGGTGCGCACGGTATCGTGGAACGGGCCGGACAGCGGCGCCAGAGGCAGGCGCAGGCCGGACGGGATCTTGCCCATCTCGGCGAGCGCCCACTTGACCGGCACCGGGTTCGGCTCGGCGAACAGCTTGGCGTGCAGGTCGAGCATGCGGTTGTTGATCTCGACGGCGCGCGCGATGTCGCCGGCCATGGCGGCGGCGCACAGTTCGTGCATCGCGCGCGGGGCGACGTTGGCGGTGACGGAGATATTGCCGGCGGCGCCGCAGAACATCAGGGCCATCGCGGTCGGGTCATCGCCCGAGTACACGGCGAAGGATTTGTCGACCATGCGCAGCAGCTCGATGCCGCGGCCGACGTTGCCGGTCGCGTCCTTGATGCCGATGATGTTGTCGATCGCCGCGAGGCGCGCGACGGTCTCGTTGCTCATGTCGGCCACGGTGCGGCCCGGCACGTTGTACAGGATGACCGGCAGATCCACCGCTTCGGCGATGGCCTTGAAGTGGCGGTACATGCCTTCCTGGGTCGGACGGTTGTAGTAAGGGACAACCTGCAGGGTCGCGTCGGCGCCGACTTCTTTCGCGTGGCGCGTCAGTGCGATGGCTTCGACCGTGGAATTGGCGCCCGCGCCGGCGATGACGGGGATGCGGCCGGCGACGTGTTCCACCGCCAGCTTGATCAGTTCGCCGTGCTCTTCCGGGGACACGGTGGCCGACTCGCCCGTGGTGCCCACGATGACGATGCCATCGGTGCCTTCCGCGATATGCCAGTCGAGCAGCTTGCGCAGCGAATCGCGGTCAAGACTGCCGTCCTCGAACATCGGGGTGACGATTGCTACGATGCTTCCCTTAATCATATGCGTTGACCGTGCCACTAAGTAAATAAAAGTCTGATTGTAGCGGATCGCCCGCCGGTATGGTTCATTTCACGGCCAGATTATGGTCGAGCCCTGCTTCGGTTTTGGCGAAGGCCGGACCCGCCGCGCACAGGCGCTGTACCTGGGCCGGATGCGGACGCTCGACGTGGCCGTCCTCAAAAGCCAGCACCTGCAGGCCGCCGTTGGCTGCCAGCGCCAGCAGTTCGCCGGGCGCGAGCAGGAAATCCGGGTTCGAGGGCTTGCCGAATACTTCGTTCCCCTGCGCGAAGGTCTCGTACATCAGGATGCCGTCCGGGCGCAGGCTGCGCACCAGCTGCGGGAACAGCGGCCGGTGCAGGTAGTTGGTGACGACGATCGCGGCGAAGCGGCCTGCTCCGAAGGGCCAGGTGGCGCCGTCGATTTCGAGGTCGTGCTGGAGCGTGGTGATCTTGTCACCCGCGAGCGCGGCCAGGTGCTCGGCATTGCGGTCCAGCGCTACCACCTGCAGGCCGCGTGCGGCGAACAGGCGGGTATGGCGCCCGGCGCCGCAGGCCAGGTCGAGCACTTCGCCGTCTTGCACCAGGGGGGCGAAGCGCGCGACCCAGGGCGACACCGGCAGCGAATCGGGCAACTTCGGCATCGGGTTCACGTCAGCAGCAGGGTCAGCGGCGAGGCGATCAGTTGCAGCAGCACGCGGCCCAGCATCATCACCGGACCCACCCAGAAGGACAGCAGGTTGAAGAACAGCAGCCCCAGCACGATGAAGAAGCCATAGGGCTCGATGCGCGCGAACTTGTAGGCCAGATTATTGGGCAGCATGCTGGTCAGCACGCGGCCGCCGTCGAGGGGCGGGATCGGCAGCAAATTAAAGGCGAACATCAGCAGGTTGGCGATCAGACCGGCCTGCGCCACCTTGTGCGGGAATTCCTCGCCCACGCCCAGGGCGACCAGCAGCACCGCGAAGATCAGCCACAGCAGCGCCATGATGAAGTTGGCGCCCGGTCCGGCCAGCGCGACCCAGGCCATGTCGCGCTTCGGATTGCGCAGATTGCCGAATTCGACCGGCACCGGCTTGGCGTAGCCGAACACGAAACCGGTGGTCAGGTAGAGCGCGATGGGAATGATGATGGTGCCGAAGAGATCGACGTGCACCAGGGGATTCAAGGTCATGCGCCCGGCGGCATAGGCGGTGTTGTCGCCGAAATAGCGGGCGACATAGGCGTGGGCGGCTTCGTGCAGGGTAATCGCAAAAAGAACGGGCAGCGCGTAGACAGCAATGTTACGAATCAGTTCATCCATGGGGGGATTCTATCAGAGGCGGGAGGGCCGGCAGTTAGGGCAGGCTGAAGGCGCAGGCCGACGAACTGCGTCCCGCGCGTGGAATTACAAACCAAAGGCAGCCGGATCGCCCCTGCCCTCGCGCAGCAGGACCGGCGCGTCGCCGGTCAGGTCGATGACGGTGGTTGCCTGCAGCGTGCCGGCGCCGCCGTCGATCACCAGCTCGATCAGCTTGTCGAGGCGCTCGCGCACCTCGTCGGGGTCGGACAGCATGTGGTCGTCGCCCGGCAGCTGCAGGGTGGTGCCGATCAGCGGCTCGCCGATTTCTTCGAGCAGCGCCAGCATGATCGGGTTCTCCGGCACGCGCAGGCCGATGGTCTTGCGCGAGGGGTGCGACAGGCGGCGCGGCACTTCGCGCGTCGCCTCGAGGATCACCGTGTACGGGCCCGGCATGATGGCCTTGAGCAGGCGGTACTGCGTGTTGTCGACGCGCGCGAAGTGGGCCAGCGCCGACAGGTCGTGCACCAGCAGGGTCAGGTGGTGCTTGTCGTCGACCCCGCGGATGCGGCGCAGCTTCTCGACCGCGCCCTTGTCGTCGAGGCGGCAGACCAGCGCATAGGCCGAGTCGGTGGGCACGGCGACGATGCCGCCGCCGCTGATGATCTGCGCGGCCTGCTTGATCAGGCGCATCTGCGGGTTCTCGGGGTGGATCTGGAAGTATTGGGCCATCGTCGAGCCTTCTTATCGGGTGGGTGCCTGGCGCAGGGCCTGGAGCGCGGCGATGCGCTCTTCCATCGGCGGGTGGGTCGAGAACAGCGCGCCCCAGCCGCCGCCGCTGCCGGAGATGCCCGAAGCGGCCATCGACGAGGGCAGCGCGCCGGGCTCCAGGCCGCCAAGGCGGGCCAGCGCGTGCTGCATCGGCACCGGGGTGCCGATCAGCTTTGCCGAGCCGGCATCGGCGCGGAATTCGCGCTTGCGCGAGAACCAGGCCACGATGATCGAGGCGACGATGCCGAACACGATCTCGCACACGAACACGGTGACCATGTAGCCGATGCCCGGGCCGCGGCCTTCGTTGCGGAGCAAGACCTTGTCCACAAAGAAGCCGACCACGCGCGCCAGGAACACCACGAAGGTATTGACCACGCCCTGGATCAGGGTCAGCGTGACCATGTCGCCATTGGCGATGTGGGCGACCTCGTGGCCCAGCACGGCCTCGACCTCGTCCTGGTTCATGTTGGCCAGCAGGCCGGTGGACACCGCCACCAGCGCGGAATTCTTGAAGGCGCCGGTTGCGAAGGCGTTCGGCTCGCCATCGTACACGGCCACTTCCGGCATGCCGATGCCGGCGCGTTCGGACAGCCTGCGCACGGTAGCGACCAGCCACTGCTCGGTGCTGTTGGCGGGCTGCTCGATGACGCGCGCGCCGGTGGACCACTTGGCCATCGGCTTGCTCAGCAGGAGTGAAATGAACGAACCAGTGAAGCCGACCACCAGCGAGAACACGGCCAGCGAGCCGACGTCGATCCCCTGCCCCGTGACTGCGCGCCCCACCCCAAGCAGGTTCAGCACGAGCGACATCACCAGCACGACGGCCAGGTTGGTAGCGAGGAACAACACAATGCGTTTCATGGACGGTCTCCGGACAGCTTGACGATATCAGGCTGCCAAGATTGGGCTGTGGGGTGGGAAATTCAAGGGCTCGGCAGTTGTATCGGTGGCTCCGCCGCGGTATTGATGACCTTGCCGACGCGTTCAATCACGTGTGAACAGATGCGGTGATTGATCTGACGTTTGTTGAACGCGCGGACGGCGGAGCCGCCCACCCTACGAAAAACCGGTTACACCCAATCGCGCCACACCGGCGTCAGCCCCGCCGGCAGCGGCGGCAATTCCGCAAACTCCACGCGCGCCTCGCCCGGCGCATGGAAATCGGTCCCGCGCGAAGCCAGGAAGCCGTAGCGCCGCGCCATCTCGGCATAGGTCCCGTACTGGTCGGGCGTGTGGCTGCCGGTGACCACCTCGATGGCGGCGCCGCCGAGCTGGCGGAATTCGTCGAACAGCGCGCCTTCGGCGGTCGCGCTGAATTTATACCGGCCCGGATGGGCGATCACGGGCACGCCACCGGCGCCGCGGATCCAGCCGACCGCCTGCCCCAGCGTGGCCCAGCGGTGCGGCACATAGCCCGGCTTGTCCTCTGTGAGATATTTACGGAAGACTTCCGGGGTGGAGCCGCAGATGCCGATTTCGACCAGGTAGCGCGCGAAGTGGGTGCGCGAGATCAGGTCCGGGTTGCCGACGTAATTGCGTGCGCCCTCATAAGCGCCGGGGATGCCGGCCGCTTCTAACTGGGCGGCGATTTCGCGAGCGCGTGCTTCGCGGCCGTTGCGGGTGGCCGCCAATCCTGCGAGCAGCGCAGGGTTGTCCTCGTCGATCTGCAGGCCGACGATGTGCACCGTTTCGTTGGCCCAGGTGACCGAGATCTCGACGCCGGCCACGAAACGCATCCCGAGTTCGCCGGCGGCAGCGCGCGCGGCCTTGATGCCGCCCACTTCGTCATGGTCGGTCAGGGCCCACATGTCGACGCCACTCTTGCGGGCGTACGCAGCCACCGCGGCCGGTGCGAGCACGCCGTCGGAGACATTGGAATGGCAGTGAAGGTCGACTTTCATGGCACGGCGGACGCAATGGCGGTGGAGGCGATGATTGTACGCGCCAACGGCCGGCCGTGCTTTAGTAAGACTGCAACATCGACCTGACGGTCGCTTCTTTCGCCAGCACGTAGTCATGGCCGGCCAGCACCAGGTTGGTGGTCGGCTGGATCACCTTGACGTTGATGAAGATGGCGTCGCGCGTCTCCGCATACGACCCGACCACGACGGCCTGGGCGTTGTGGGTATGGGCCACATCGCCGATCTCGCGCGTGAGCATCAGTTCGCCCTGTCCGCGCTTGAGATAGACGCTGTTGCGCAGCTTCATCTCCAGCATCTTCATGCCGCCCTGCGCCAGGCGCGTGGACAGCTGTTCCGACACCAGGCGTCCCAGCATCGAGGTCTGCTCCAGCGAATCGATGTTGACCACGGTCGCCATGATCAGCGGCCTGTCTTCCAACAGCTTGCCGCGCAGTTGCAGCGCCAGCGCGTCGGCCGCGCGGTAGTTGGCGGCGACGAACGCATTGGCCGAGACCGAAGTGTAATTGGTGTTTTCCTGCGGCTGGCTGGCGCAGCCGCCCAGCAGCAGTGCGGTGGCCAGGGCGGCCGCGCGGAGTAGCGTGATTCGCATGCTGGACCTTTACTGGTTGCGGACCGTGAAGGTCTTCGATGGCTGGTGGGCGGCGTCGTACAGGGCGCGGTCGGTGTCCGTGGTGTAGTACACGTTGGTAGAGCGCGCATAGTAGCGGTGGTCGTCGGCCAGCGACAGGTTGACGATGATTTCGGTCCTGGGCGTGGCGCCCGTGGCGAACTGGGAGCGAAACCACGAATACGCGTCCTGGCCGGCGATGGCGGCCGTGGCCAGCCATTCGATGGTGTGGTCGATCCCTGTCAGCACCCACATGCTCGCCACCAGCGCGGTGCGCTCGCCGGCAAACTTGTACTGCGGGCGGTCGGGCGAGAAAGCCACCACCTGGGTATCGAGCTCGATCCGCAGCGTGTTCGCATCCGGCACCTTCACCACCATATAGCCGTCATTGACCAGGGCCGTGACCAGATGCGCGCTGACGCCCTGCGCGAATGCGGACGACTGCTGGGACGACACGTAGAGCGGACGGCGCACGTTGGCCTTGAGCGAAGGCGCAAGCTGGCCGGCCATGTGGCGCGCGATCACGCCCCAGTGCCCGGCTGCCTGCAGCTTGGCCTGCTGGGTGCTCTTGAAATTGGTGGCTACCGGGGCCGGGCTGTAAGGCATGGCGCAGCCCGCCAGTAGCAGGGCGCCGGTGAGCGCGAGGGCGGCTCGAACTTGCATGTGTGTCCTGTGGGTCGGTCTCGACGGCGACGGGTGGCCGTTTGGAAAGCGACTGTAGCACAGTGGTTTCCGCAGAGCAATTATCGATATGGTGCTGAGGGGTGCTTACAACGTTCGTGGTAGGCAACGGAATTGGATTCCCGCCTGCGCAAGAATGACGTGTTTATTGTGTTGGTCTTAAACCGTCGTTCCCGCGAAGGCGGAACCTCATTTGCACGATCAGCCCGGAACCTCATCCCCAGTCAAAAACGCCTCGATCATCCCCGCCAGCAGCTCCGGCTGGTCATGGTGCAGCATATGCCCCGCCCCCGGCACCATCCGCGCCGTGACCTGCTTGAGGTGGCGGCGGCGGCGGTCGACCTCCGCACGCGCCTGGTCCTTCGGCCCCATCCACCGCCACATGTCGGTGTCTTCCGCCTCGACCCACAGCACGGGCGCGGTGATCTGGGTCCAGCAAGCCAGCACTTCGTCGGCGTGGTAGAGCAGCGGGCCGGTCATCTTGTGCGCCGGGTCACCCAGGATGCGCCATTGGCCATCAAGGTCGAGCGCCGACCAGTGCCCGGCCAGGAAAGCCGCGCGCTCAACGGCCAGGCGCGGATTGGTCTTCCGCAGCCGGGCCGCGACCGCTTCCAGGCTGGGATAGCCGCGCATGTCCGGTTTCTCGCGCAGTTCGTCGAGCCATTTGGCGAAGCGTCCCGGCGCCTGGGAAGGGCGCGTCTCGGGCAGGCCGAAGCCCTCCAGGTTGACCAGCCGGGCGATGCGCTGCGGACGCACGCCCGCGTACAGGCTGGCGACGTTCCCGCCCATGCTGTGGCCGACCAGGTTGATCGCTTGATCCGGCGCATAGTGGTCGAGCACCGCCTCCAGATCGGCCAGGTAGTCGGGGAACCAGTAGGTATCGGCGTGCGAGCGCTCGCTCAGCCCGAAACCGCGCCAGTCGAAAGCGATCACTTGCCAGTCCCCTTTCAGGCAATCGACCACGAACTGGAACGAGGCGGCGACGTCCATCCAGCCGTGCTGCATGAAGATCTTGGGTGCACCTTCGCGGCCCCAGTGGCGGACATGGGTGCGCAGGCCGCGCACGGTGAGGAATTCGGAACGGGAGGGTTGCATGGGACCTCGAAACGGTAAGTGCGGCAAAAAAGTACGACCGTTCGCATTATACCGCCACGCTTGATTTCGTGTTGCCCGGCCCCATTTGCCCTCGACCGGACGATGGCGGGCGCAAGGTTTACAATAGCGGCATTTCAACCCTCCGCGAGCACATCCATGGCGATTTACCAGCTGGGCGAGATTGCGCCCGAGATCGACGCATCGGCCTTCGTGGCGGATTCGGCTACCCTGATCGGCAAGGTCACGCTCGAGGCCAATGCCTCGGTGTGGTACGGCGCAACGCTGCGCGGCGACAACGAACGCATCACCATCGGCGAAAACAGCAACGTGCAGGAAGGCACGGTGATGCATACCGACATGGGCTTCCCGCTTACCCTGGGCAAGAACGTGACGGTTGGCCACCAGGCCATGCTGCATGGCTGCACGGTCGGCGACGGTTCGCTGATCGGCATCCAGGCCGTGATCCTCAATGGCGCCCGGATCGGCAAGGGCTGCCTGGTCGGCGCCGGCGCCCTGGTCACCGAGGGGAAGGAATTTCCCGACCACTCGCTGATCCTCGGCTCCCCAGCCAAGGTGGTACGCACCCTGACGGAAGAAGACCTGCTGCGCCTGCAGGCCAGCGCCGCGAGCTATGTGGCGCGCGGCCAGCTGTTCAAGGCGCAGCTCAAGAAAATCGGATAAGAGAATGACGACTGACGCTATGACTGACCCTCGCGACACCCTGCAAAAATTCATCTTCGATAACGCTGCCGTCCGCGGCGAGCTGATCGAGATTTCCGACACCTGGCGCGAGGTGCAGGCCCGCCACGCCTACCCGAAGGCCGTGCGCACGGTGCTGGGCGAGATGGTGGCGGCCAGCGCCCTGCTCTCGGCCAACCTCAAGTTCAATGGCGCGATCGTGATGCAGATCCACGGCGATGGGCCGGTGCGCCTGCTCGTGGTCGAATGCGACGCCGAGCTGCGCATCCGCGCCACCGCCAAACTGGCGCCGGACGCCGAGATTGCGGACGACGCCACCCTGGCCTCGATGTTCAATGTCAATGGCAAGGGCCGCTTCGTGATGACGCTCGACCCGGTCGACAAGATGCCGGGCCAGCAGCCCTACCAGGGCGTGGTGCCGCTCGACGGGGAGGACATGGCGACCGTCATCGAAAACTACATGCTGCGTTCCGAACAGCTGGACACGCGCCTGTGGCTGGCGGCCGACGACAAGGTCTCGCGCGGCCTGCTGCTGCAAAAGCTGCCGCGCCACAGCGGCAAGGACGACCAGCAAAAGCAGGCCTCCGAAGCCGAAGACCTGGAAACCTGGAACCGTGCCGTCATGCTGGGCCAGACCCTGAAACGCGAAGAGCTGCTCAGCACCGGCATCGAAATCCTGCTCAAGCGCCTGTTCTGGGAAGAGACCATCCGCGTCTTCGAGCCGCAGCACCCGCAGTTCCACTGCAGCTGCACCCGCGAGAAGGTCGGCAACATGCTCAAGATGCTGGGCCAGCCGGAAGTGGACGCCGCGATCGCCGACCTGGGCGAACTGGGCATCAACTGCGATTTCTGCGGCAAGCACTACTCCTTCGACAAAGTGGACTGCGCCCAACTGTTCGCCAGCAACATTCCTGTTGAAACCATGTTGCCGCCGAGCGGCAGCATCAACTAGCTGCGGCTGCGAAGATCAAACACGTTCCGTAGCGAATTGGCCCCATTCGAAGTGCTTTGAACACGCTTCGTGGACAATTTCCGCTGCGGGACGGTGAGGTGATCTGTCGAGCTTCTTTACACAGAGAAATTCTACCGGTAAAAATTTTCCATAAGTCATTGATTGCTTTCAACATTTAAGTTTGGGCATGGTTCTTGCTTCAAATCGATTATTTGAACCATTCTAAGGCTGAAATGCGCAAGATTCTTGCAGGACTGTTTTTAGCGGCTGGCATGGCCGCCTCGTCGGTCGCTGGTGCGGCCGTCATCAACGGGCAGATTTCCAATTTCGATGGCGATGGCGACGGCATGGCCGACGACCTCAAGATTTCGCGCATCATGTTCAGCGTCACCGCGGGCACCCAGGTATTCTTCGATTCGCTGGCGTGGGAATCGGACAAGGACCTGAACGGCGATGGCTTGATCACCGCCTTCGACAGCTATTTGATGGTATTCGATGCCGCCGGCAAGAACCTGTTCTACGCGGACGATTCCAGCAGCACCTTCGGCGATGGCTCGACCAACCGCCTCGACGCGGCGCAGCGCTGGACCTTCAGCCAGGCCGGCACCTACATGGTCACCATTGGCCAGGGCACCTATTTCGAAAACGAAGCCTTGCAGGGCTTCGAGCGCAACCGTCCTTTCGATACCTACGTCGGCACCGAGAACTTCGGCGCATGGCGCCTGACCATGAGCGCGACCGACGGCACCCTGTCGCAGGTATCGCAAGTGGGCGTGCCTGCCGCCGACGTGCCTGAGCCGGCTTCGCTGTTGCTGCTGGGCGCCGGACTGGCGGGCCTCGCCGCATCGCGCCGCAAGCAACAGCCGTCGGCATAAGCCTGCCGATCACGCCGGGCGCGGCCAGCCGCCCCGGCGCCAGTTTCCCTATTCCCCGCGCGCCAGCGCTTCCATGATCTTGCCGATATCGGCCGCAACCATGCGCTCCGTAACCTGGTAAGGCGTACGGCAAGCCAGGTCCAGCGTCGCCCCATTGCCCAGCCCCAGCGTCACCGCCTGCCGGCTGCGGCAGGCATGCACCATGGCCGGCAGCGCCTGCGCACCGCCAAACACCGGCAGCCCCTCCACCCGCAGCACCTCGACGTCGGCGCGCAGGCGCAGGCAGCTCGCCAGGCTGTCGACCAGCACGCTGTTCGGGGTAGGCGTCATGCTGCGCTGGCCGCCGCAATCCTCCTTGATCAACTCGGTCAGTGCCTGCAGCACCATGGCATCGGTCTGCGACTGGCTGGGCGCGCGCGGCGTGGCCAGGCCGGTAGCAATCAGCGCCGCGACCCAGGCTTCGCGCATCGGGCCCTGCCCATCGAGGATGGCCGGCAGCACGCGCGGGGTACAGGCAAGCGCGCCGCATTCCAGCGCCTGCGCGAAGTCCGGCCTGCCGCCGCTGCCAAGGCGGCCGTAGAACGCCTCGATCCGCGCATAGGGCGATCCCTTGCCCTGGCGCGCCGCCAGCGCGTACGCGTAAGCCGGCAAGCCGCAACTGTATTCCAAGCGCTCGGTGGCGATCTCCTGCTGCGGCACCGCGCGCCAGCGGCGCCCTCCCGTACCAAGCATGCAGGAGGCCAGCGCGTCGTCGAGCTCGTCCGCGGCCTGCCGCGGCGTGAGCCAGCCCTGGCGCAGCGACACCGACCAGCGCAGGAATTCGGCGCCGCCTTCGTGGATCAGGCGCGCGTCGGGATACACGTCGACCGCGTCGCGCAGCTGGAAACGGTGGCTCATCTCGTGCGCCACCAGCTTGTTCATCTGGCGCTGGTATTGCGGTGCGGGCGCGTCCGGCCAGTTGAACAGCGTGAGCTGCAAGACCTCGCCGGCGCTGCCGCCGATGTTCGGCCCGCCCGGCTCGCGCGCCAGGCTCGCAGCCAGAATCGGGCGCCGGAACGCGGTTTTCGGCATCGCCGCCTGCAGGTAAGCCGCGGTGCCGGCGGCCACGCCGCGGATCTGGGCCACCGCCGCCGCACTCAAGGCCGGATCGAAATAATCGGCATCCTCGCCGTCGAAAGCCTGGCGAGTCGGGAATAGCAGGGCCGGCGCATCGGCATCGCCGGGCGCCTCGCCCTCGAACTGGGTCCGGGCCGTGCGGATGCTGCCGGTCGAGGCGTAGCGGTAGCGCACAGGACCACACTGCGTGCCCACCGCATAGTTGGACATGTGGGCATAGATCGCCCGGCCAACCGGGAAGGAACCGGGATAGCCGCTGACCTTGTCGGTGGTCGCCGGCACCCGGAAGCGCAGCGCGCGGCAGCTGCCGCTGCGCTGCAAGGTGTTGCCCCCGGCCACGCCGCAATCGCCCTGCGCCTGCCAGCGCGCGCGGATCTTCCCGGCATCCCGGCCGTTCTTCTCGAAAGGCAGGCTGCTGCAGGCGGCGGGCAGTGCGTAGCTCACTTCCAGCGCATCCGGCGCGGCCTGGCGCACCGTCACCAGCACACCGGCCGGCTGCGCCTCCTGTCCGGACGCGGGCAAGCTGGCCAGTAGCGCAGCCATCACGATGAGACGTGTCATCCAGATCCTTTATGTAAATGATCACGTGATTGTAGAGACAAGCCAGCCGTAGAGATGCGCATATTTCCACGCCCCGGAGTTGAACCGTAGCAGCGTGCCGCACGAAATTCCGGCGGGTGCTAAGCTGATGCATCTTTGACAGCGTTGCGTAATCGTTACGGCACTGTCGCCTTTTACCACTGGGAGATTTAGTCATGCATATGGATACAGGCATCAATACCGAAGACCGCGCCAAGATCGTCGATTCGCTGTCGACCGTCCTCGCGGACGCCTACATGCTCTACCTGAAGACGCACAATTTTCACTGGAACGTGACCGGCCCGATGTTCTCGTCCCTGCACGTGATGTTCGAGGAACAGTACACCGAGCAGTGGAATGCGCTGGACGACATCGCCGAGCGCATCCGCGCCCTGGGCCATTTCGCACCGGCGACCTACAAGCGCTATGCCGATCTGTCGAACATCACCGAAGAGCCGGAAGTGCTGTCGGCCAAGGAAATGATCCGCCAGCTGGTCGACGGCAATGAGATCATCACCCGCACGCTGCGCGCCGGCGTGAAGGTCGCCGACGAGATCGACGACTTCCCGACCGCCGACATGCTCACCACCCGCATGGAAGTGCACGAGAAGAATGCATGGATGCTGCGCTCCTTCCTCGAGCAGGGTGCGGGCGCGATGCAGGGCGACGCGTCGTCGGATTGAACGGGAAGAAGAGGAGAGCAGCTGAAGACTCAGCTGGAAGCCCCCGGGAGTCCGGGGGCGCTGGTGTTGAATCAGGCCGGGCCGCCTCAGGCGCGCCCGCCGGACATATGTAAATCGACCACCTTCATGATCTCGAGGGTCAGGTCGAGGTTGAACTCTTCGGCCGCGAGCGCAGCCTGCAGCGCCTCGCGCGACATGCCCACGGCGGCAGCCAGTTCGCCCAGGCCGGGCGCGAGTGCCACGGCCTGCATGGCGGCAGCGATCACGCTGCCCTCGCCATCCTCGAAAGCCTCTGCCAGGCAGTCGGCGATGGCGTCGAGCGAGTCGAGTTCGGACGGGTTGATTGGTTCGGTCATGCGCAATTCCTCTCGAGGCGCGCTCAGCGCTTCGTCTTGTCTTTTGGCGTAGGTGGCGGCGGCGGCACGGTCATCGAGACCGCCGGCTGCCCGTCCTTGCGCAGCACCTGCACGAAGATTTCATTCTGCTTGATCATGCCCAGGTCGTAACGGGCACGCTCCTCGACCGCGCCCAGGCCTTCGCGCAGGTCGCGTACTTCCGAATCGAGCTTGGCGTTGCGCGCCTTGAGCTGGTCGGTCTTGAGCCTGGTCGCCTCGACCTGGCCGCGCATGTCGGCAACCGACAGCCAGCCGCCCTTCCCCAGCCACAAGGGGTACTGGATCAGCAGCAGCAGGGCGGCAAGCGCAATGGTGATGAGTCGCATGGACGTAAAAAAGGCCGGGCCGCGTGCAAGCGGCCCGGCCGTTTGCTTACTTCAGGTTGTAGAACGCGTCGCGGCCCGGGTAGCTGGCGACGTCGCCCAGGTCTTCCTCGATGCGCAGCAGCTGGTTGTACTTGGCCATGCGGTCCGAACGCGACATCGAGCCGGTCTTGATCTGCAGGGCGTTCAGGCCCACCGCGATGTCGGCGATGGTCGAGTCTTCGGTTTCGCCCGAGCGGTGAGAGATCACGGCGGTGTAGCCGGCGCGCTTGGCCATCTCGATGGCGGCGAAGGTCTCGGTCAGGGTGCCGATCTGGTTGATCTTGATGAGGATCGAGTTGGCGATGCCCTTCTGGATGCCCTCTTTCAGGATCTTGGTGTTGGTGACGAACAGGTCGTCGCCCACCAGCTGCACGCGCTTGCCCAGTGCCGCAGTCAGGATCGCCCAGCCTTCCCAGTCGCCCTCATGCATCGCGTCTTCGATCGAGATAATAGGATACTTGTCGCACCAGGTGGCCAGCATGTTGGTGAAGTCGGTCGCGGTGAGCGACAGGCCTTCGCCCTCCAGCACGTACTTGCCGTCCTTGTAGAATTCGCTGGCCGCGCAATCCAGGCCCAGCGCGATCTGCGAACCGGCTTCGTAGCCTGCCTGCTCGATCGCCTGCATGATCAGCTTGATCGCTTCTTCATGGTTGGCCACCGACGGCGCGAAACCGCCTTCGTCGCCGACTGCGGTGCTCAAGCCCTTGGAGTGCAGGATTTTTTTCAGGGTGTGGAACACCTCGGCGCCCCAGCGGATCGCTTCCTTGAAGCTTGGCGCGCCGACCGGGATGATCATGAATTCCTGGATATCCAGGTTGTTGTCCGCGTGCGCGCCGCCGTTGATGACGTTCATCATCGGCACCGGCATCTGCATCGCGCCTGAACCGCCGAAATAGCGGTACAGCGGCAGGCCGGCTTCTTCGGCAGCAGCCTTGGCCACCGCCATCGAGACGGCCAGCATGGCGTTGGCGCCCAGGCGGCTCTTGTTTTCGGTGCCGTCGAGATCGATCAGGGTGCGGTCCAGGAAGGCCTGTTCATTGGCGTCCAGGCCCATGATCGCTTCGGAGATCTCGGTGTTGATATTCTCGCAGGCCTGCAGCACGCCCTTGCCGAAGTAGCGCTTCGGGTCGCCGTCGCGCAGCTCGATGGCTTCGCGCGAACCGGTCGAGGCGCCCGAAGGCACGGCGGCACGGCCCATCACGCCCGATTCCAGCAGGACGTCGCATTCCACGGTCGGATTGCCGCGCGAGTCAATGATTTCGCGGCCGATAATATCAACGATAGCACTCATGTTTTACAGTCTCCGGAAGGGTAAGAATTCGGTAGGCAGGTCACACTGCGGCGCGCGCCTTGCCACTGGACGCGTGATTGAATCGGTTACTTGAAGTCCGCTTCGAGGAAGCCGGCCTTCTTGACGATGCGGTCGATCTCGACCAGCGTCGTCAGCAGTTCCTTCATGCGTGCCAGCGGCACCGCATTCGGGCCGTCCGACATGGCGTTGGCCGGATCCGGATGGGTTTCCATGAACAGGCCGGCGATGCCCGAGGCAACCGCCGCGCGCGACAGCACCGGGATGTGCTCGCGCTGGCCGCCCGACGAGGTGCCCTGGCCGCCCGGCAGCTGCACCGAGTGGGTCGCATCGAACACGATCGGACAGTTCGATTCGCGCATGATGGCCAGGCTCCGCATGTCCGAGACCAGGTTGTTGTAACCGAACGAGACGCCGCGCTCGCAGGCCATGAAATTATCTTCCGGCAGGCCCGCTTCGCGCGCGGCGGCGCGTGCCTTGTCGATGACGTTCTTCATGTCGCCCGGGGCCAGGAACTGGCCCTTCTTGATGTTCACTGGTTTGCCCGAACGCGCGCAGGCGTTGATGAAATCAGTCTGGCGGCACAGGAAGGCCGGGGTCTGCAGCACGTCGACGACGCTGGCCACCACCGGGATTTCCTCGATGGTGTGCACGTCGGTCAGCACGGGCACGCCGATCTCGCGGCGCACGTCGGCCAGGATCTCCAGGCCTTTTTCCATGCCCGGGCCGCGGAAGGATTTACCGGACGAGCGGTTGGCCTTGTCGAAGGACGATTTGTAAATGAAGGGGATGCCCAGTGCGCTCGTGATTTCCTTGAGCGTGCCGGCGGTGTCCATCGCCATCTGGCGCGATTCGATCACGCAGGTACCGGCGATCAGGAAGATTGGCTTGTCGAGGCCGACGTCGAATCCGGCGAGTTTCATGCTGCGTCTCCTTGCAGTGCAGGCGCACTGGTTTGAACATTCGCGGCGACGTTGGTGTTTGCCGCCTGGTGCGCCAGCGCGGCGCGGATGAAGGACGTGAACAGCGGATGGCCGTTACGGGGGGTCGACTTGAACTCGGGGTGGAATTGCACGCCCATGTACCACGGGTGCGCGTTGTCGCCGCTGCGCGGCAGTTCCATGATCTCGAGCAGGTCTTCGTTCGGGGTGCGCGCCGACACGATCAGGCCCGCAGCTTCCACCTTCGGCAGGTAGTAGTTGTTGCCTTCGTAGCGGTGGCGGTGGCGCTCGGTCACGACATTGCCGTAGATTTCGGCGGCCAGCGTGCCCGGGTTCACCGCGCAGGTCTGCGCGCCCAGGCGCATGGTGCCGCCCAGGTCGGAGTTCTCGTCGCGGCGCTCGACCTTGCCGTCGTGGTTCTGCCACTCGTTGATCAGGGCGACGACCGGCTGGTCGGTGTCCTGGTCGAATTCAGTGGAGTTCGCATTCGGGAAGCCGGCCATGTGGCGCGCGTATTCGATCAGCGCGACCTGCATCCCCAGGCAGATGCCCAGGTAAGGAATCTTGTTTTCGCGGGCATAGCGCGCGGCCATGATCTTGCCTTCCACACCGCGCTTGCCGAAGCCGCCCGGGACCAGGATGGCGTCGTACTTGACCAGGTGGTCGCAGCCCTTCGACTCGATTTCTTCCGAATCGAGGTATTCGATGTTGACGCGGCTTTCGGTATGGATGCCGGCGTGGCGCAGCGCCTCGGTCAGCGACTTGTACGATTCGATCAGGTCGACGTACTTGCCCACCATGCCGATGGTGACTTCGTGCTTCGGATTCTCGAGCGTATGGATCAATTTGGTCCACACCGACAGGTCGGCTTTCGGCGCTTCCAGGCCGAGGGCTTCGAGGATGATGTCATCCAGGCCCTGGTCGTGCAGCACCTGGGGCACCTTGTAGATGGTGTCCACGTCCCAGACCGAGATCACGGCCTGCTCTTCGACGTTGGCGAACAGCGAGATCTTGGCGCGCTCGTCGTCCGGAATGCGGCGGTCGGCGCGGCACAGCAGCGCATTCGGCGAAATGCCGATCTCGCGCAGTTTCTGCACCGAGTGCTGCGTAGGCTTGGTCTTGAGCTCGCCGGCCGAGGCGATCCACGGAACCAGGGTCAGGTGGACGAAGGCGGCGCCCTTGCGGCCCGAGCGCAGCGACAGCTGGCGCGCGGCTTCGAGGAAAGGCAGCGACTCGATGTCGCCGACGGTGCCGCCGATTTCGACCAGCGCCACGTCCACGCCTTCGGCGCCGCGGCGGATGTAGTCCTGGATCTCGTTGGTGATGTGCGGGATCACCTGCACGGTCTTGCCGAGGTATTCGCCACGGCGTTCCTTGCGGATCACGGATTCATAGATCTGGCCGGTGGTGAAGTTGTTCACCTTCTTCATGCGGGTGCTGATGAAGCGCTCGTAGTGGCCCAGGTCCAGGTCGGTCTCGGCGCCGTCGTCGGTGACGAAGACTTCGCCGTGCTGGGTTGGACTCATGGTGCCAGGATCCACGTTGATATACGGATCGAGCTTGAGCATGGTGACTTTGAGGCCGCGCGATTCGAGGATCGCGGCAAGGGAAGCGGCCGCAATCCCTTTGCCCAGGGAAGACACGACGCCGCCAGTGACGAATACAAATTTGGTCATTGTGCTGAAGGTGCCGAACGGCACACGCGGGAAATAGAAATTATACCTTAAACGGCGCAAATACTCCTGGTCACCATGCCGAGTTCGGGCTTGTATAGTTCGTACAGAGCAACATCGAAGGGTGCGCAAGGAACTTGCCCACCCTTCGGGTCTCGGCCATTCAACGTTTTCTCAAAGAATATGCCTGACACGTCCTGCTCGGCAGCGCCTTGTATCCGATTCTTGTTCATCGGCTCGCAGTTTCGCTCCACGCTTCCTCTCCACACTCGGTCGCCCTCATGCAGTTGCGCTTTGCTTCGCTCACTGTGGTCAGCTCGCGGCGGGACTTTCACCCACATAACGCCCGGTGTCATCCGGGCGTTTTGCTGTCAAAACGTGGGCGGGCCCTCCCGCCCGCGCGTTCAACGGACGCCACGGAACCACGGTGTGTCTTCGTTCATGCGATTTGACCGCGCGGCCGGCAAAGCCGGCCGCCCTACGACAATCGCTTCGCGCCTATCCTGCGGCAGGTGCCGGGTACCGCCACCCGGGCCCCGGCAAGCCAGCTCGCGCTACCTTTCCTGTTGCGGATGCGCGCGCCTTGATACGGCAGTACTATTCGCAGCGCGTTGCAACTGCCGCGCACTCCCGATTGACTCGACCGTGCCAACATGACCACATTCAGCCCTCCCCGCTTCCTCCATCGCCTCGCCCTGCTTGCCCTGCTGCTGCCCGCTGCCGGCGCGCCTGCCTCTGCCGGCATCCTGGACGAAGTACCGGACATCGGCGCGGTAACGGACTACCGGCCCAAGATCCCGCTCCGGGTGTACTCGGCCGACAGGGTGCTGATCGGGGAATTCGGCGCCGAGCGGCGCGACTTCGTCCCGATCGCGAACATCCCGCCGCTGATGAAGGCGGCCGTGCTGGCGATCGAGGACGCGCGCTTCTACGAGCACGGCGGCATCGACTGGATCCGCGCGCTCGGCGCCGCCAAGGCGAACCTGGCCAGCCTGGGCGGGGGCTACCGCCAGGGCGGCTCGACCATCACCATGCAGGTGGCGCGCAACTTCTTCCTGTCGCGCGACAAGACCCTGCCGCGCAAGCTGACCGAAGCCGCCCTCGCCTACAAGATCGAGCAGGCGCTCAGCAAGGACCAGATCCTCGAGGTCTACATGAACCAGATCTACCTGGGCCAGCGTTCCTACGGCTTTTCCAGCGCGGCGCGCACTTACTTCGGCAAGCCTCTCGACGCCTTGACGCTGGCCGAGACCGCGATGCTGGCCGGGCTGCCGCAGAACCCTTCGCGCCACAACCCGGTCGCCAACCCGGAGCGCGCGCAGCAGCGCCAGCATACGGTGCTGCGGCGCATGTTCGAGCTGAAGAAGATCACCGAGGCGCAGTACCGGCATGCCCTGGCCGAACCGCTGCGCGTGCGGCAGGACGGCGGCGGCCCGGGTGCGGGGGCGGAGTACGTCGCGGAACTGGCGCGCCAGGCCGCGTTCGGCCGCTTCGGCCAGGCGGCCTATGAGCACGGCTACAGCGTCACGACGACCATCATCGCGGCGGAACAAAGCGCGGCCTATGACGCCGTGCGGCGCAATGCCATCGCTTACGACAGGCGGCACGGGTATCGCGGCCCTGAAGCGCGGGTTGCGCTCCCCGCGGGAACCGAAGGCCGCGAGGAAGCCATCGCCACGGCCCTGCAAGGCCGTCCCGCGATCGCGGGCTTCGTGCCGGCCGTGGTGCTGGCAGCCTCGCCCAAGCGCGTGCGCGTGGCCACCCGCGACGGCAATACCATCGAGATCACGGGCGCGGGCCTGGCGTTCGCCGCCCCTGCCCTGTCCGCCAGCGCGAAAACGCCCCTGCGCCTGGCGCCGGGCGCCATCGTGCGCATCAGCAGCGCCGGCAAGGGAGCGTGGTCGATCAGCCAGGTGCCGCAGGTCGCCTCGGCCTTCGTCGCCCTCGACGCGCAGACGGGCGCCTACCGCGCGCTGGTCGGCGGCTTCGACTACCAGCTGCAAAAGCTCAACCACGTCACGCAGGCCTGGCGCCAGCCGGGGTCCAGCATCAAGCCCTTCGTCTATTCGGCCGGGCTGGAACAGGGCTTCTTCCCGGGCACGGCCATCCTCGACGAACCGCTCGACCTGTCAAGCGACAAGGCCTATGCCAACTGGTCGCCGCGCAACGACGATGGCCTGTACCAGGGGATGATCACGGTACGCCATGCGCTCACGCATTCGCGCAACGTGGCCACTGTGCGCATGCTGCGCTCGCTCGACATGATTGATACGCGCAGCCACCTGGCCCGCTTCGGCTTCGACATGGCGCGCCATCCAAGCAACCTGACCCTGGCCCTCGGCACGGGGGCGGTAACGCCGCTGCAGCTGGCCGGCGCCTATGCGGTGATCGCGAACGGCGGCTATCGGGTCGAGCCACTGCTCATCACCTCGATCCAGGACCGCGACGGCAAGCTCCTGTTCGAGGCCCCGCGGCTGCGGCCACGCCAGGAGAGCGCGCGCGTGCTGGACGCCCGCAACGCCTTCCTGGCCGACAGCATGCTGCGCGACGTGGCGCGTGTCGGCACCGGCGCGCAAGCCTCGCGCCAGCTACAACGGAGCGACCTCGCGGGCAAGACCGGCACCACCAGCAATGCCATCGACGGCTGGTTTGCCGGCTATGGCGGCAACGTGGTCGCCGTCGCCTGGATGGGCTACGACGAGCCGCGCTCGCTGGGCAGCCGCGAGTTCGGCTCGACACTGGCGCTGCCGGTCTGGATCGATTACATGCGCGTCGCTTTGGCGAAGGTCCCGGAGCGCGCGCCGGTGGCGCCCGAAGGCGTGGTGCGTTCGGGGGATGACTGGATCTATGCGGAGTTTGCCGGGCAGGAGCCGCAGCCGGCACAGGAGGCCGGCCCGGCGCCGGTGGCCGAGCCATCGACGTGATTACCCTGGCGGCGCCGGGAACTGGATGGCCGGCCCTTCGGGCATGCGGCCCGGGGGAACGAAGGCCGGCGCCGGTTTCCCGGCCGGCCCCAGGTGGCGGATGTAGCGGTAGATCGCGCGCAGGTCATCCGTGTGCATGTCGCGCAGGGTAAACCACGGCATTGGAGGCCGCGTCTTCATCGTCCGCGCCATCCTGATCCAGTCGCTCTCGCTCATTGCCTGCATATACAGGCGCAGGTTGGATGGGTAGGTCGTGCCCCAGGGGCCGCGCCAGCCCAGCTGGTCGCCAGTGAGCCAGGCTTTTTCAGGGACCTGTCCGGCGCTCATGGCATAGCCTGCTGTGTGGCAATCGTTGCAGCCACCGATACGCACGAGATAGCGGCCGCGTTCGATGTGCTTGCCTTGTGCCGCTGTCCCTGCCGCCAGGGCCGCCCTGGGAAGGCCGGCATCCTGCGCCGCGCTCACCGTGTGCGGCAAACCAATGGCCGACAGTAGGGCTAGCTGGGCGGCCTTCGCGGCGTACGTCTTGTGAAGTGAATTGAACATGGCTGGTTCCGTCCCTGAATACGGTTGTGGCCGGTGCACAATACCGCTGTACGGTAGCCCGGCCCCCTGGGGACCAGCCACCGACAAAGGGAACGATAGCCTACCTGCGCCCCGCCGACCTCTCGCATTGGGGGTATGGGCTGGGCCTGGCGTGAAAGGACGCCCGCTTCCAGCGCGGGCGCTTTCTTGCCCATGTCTTCAGTTGGCCACGACGTGCCAGACACCCTTCATCTTGTCGCCCTTGCGCTCGCCCGGCTTGGCATCCTTTGCGAACAGGTACAGCGGTTTGCCCTTGTAGGCCAGCTGCTTGTTGCCGTCTTCCCGCGTGACGATCGAGTACGGCGATTCGATCCGCTCGACGCTCAAGGGCACTGGCGGCCACATCTTCGCGCACCGGTCATTGCAGCTGCTCTTGCCGGAGCCGGCAACATCCTTGTCGTAGGTATAGATCGTCATCCCCGCGCCGTTGACCAGGATGCCGTCGGCCACGTTGACCGGTTGCGCGATGGCGTCCCCGGCGGCCAGCAGGAGCGCAGCGCCCAGCGCCGCAAGCAGGGGGTAAATCGCTTTCATGGCCGTCTCCCGGAAAATGGACTACGTATGTCCAGTATAGGCCGCGAATCGGGCGTTTGCGACGACGAACGCAGCGCATGCGGCGACAGGTTGGTTCCTACAAGTATTGACTCTTCATGCCGGCGATTGCCTGCTCTACCAGCCTTAAGGGCGGATCCCGCACGTCGAGCGTCATGCCGCCCTCGTCTCGCTGCAACGGTTCCAGGTCGCGCAACTGGCTGTCGAGCAGCGACAGCGGCATGAAGTGGCCGGCTCGTGCGGCCATCCGCTGCTCGATCAGGCCGCGCCCGCCGTGCAGGTGGACGAAACGGACAACACCACGGTCGCCGCGCAGGACGTCGCGGTAGGCGCGCTTCAGCGCGGAGCATGCCAGCACCACCCGCTCGCCCGCGTCCCATGCGCGTTCGATCTCCGCACGCAGCGCCTGGAGCCATCCCTGCCGGTCCGCATCGGTCAGCGGCACGCCGGTCGACATCTTCGCCACGTTCTCCGGCGGGTGGAAGCGGTCGCCTTCGATGAAGCGCGCGCCCAAGGCCTGCGCCAGCCGCATGCCGACTTCGCTCTTGCCGCAGGCGCTTACGCCCATGACGACCCAGACGCCGGGTGCTCTAGAATTTGCGCTCGCTTTCATCGTCATATTCTCGCCCATGCCGGGCAGGCCTGGTGCACGTCAGCAAAAATCCCGGCTCTGCGACCTCAGCTTCCCCAGCAGATGCGACATGTCCACCAGCCGCTTGGCCACCAGGTGGCGCACCTCGCCCTGCTTTTGCCAGATCCCGTACACCCCCAGCAGCGGCGCACCCAGCACCTCGCGCCGCTGCTGTTCCACCAGGGTCGGCCAGATGATGACGTTGATGTTCCCGGTTTCGTCTTCCAGCGTCATGAACAGCACGCCCTTGGCCGTGCCGGGGCGCTGGCGCACCGTGACCAGGCCGCAGGCGCGCGCCAGCTGGCCGTCCTGGAAGTCATGCAAGACGCAGGCCGGCAGGAAGCGCTTGGCCAGCAGCTGTTCGCGCAGCAGCGCCAGCGGGTGGCGGCCCAGGGTCAGGCCCTGGGCGCGGTAGTCGCCGACGATGTCGTCGGCTTCGGATGGCGCGGCCAGCACCGGCGCTTCTTCGAGCGGTGTGGTCGGGCGCAGCAAATCCTTGTCGGGCACCGCGCCCACGGCCTGCCACAAGGCTTCGCGCCGGTGCCCGGCCAGCGATTGCAGCGCGTTGGCGCCGGCCAGCACCTGCAGGTCGCCCCGGTCGAGGTTCGCGCGGCGCGCCAGGTCGGCTACGCTCTCGAACGGCCGGATCGCGCGTGCGTCCTCGATGCGAGCGGCCACTTCCTGTTTCAAGCCGCGCAGCAAGCCGAGCCCGAGGCGTACCGCCGGCTGGCGCGAACGGTCCACGGGATCGAACTCTTCCAGTACTGAATCCCAGCCGCTGATGGCGACGTCGCCAGGGCGCACTTCGATGCCGTGGCGGCGTGCGTCCTGCACCAGTTGCGAAGGGCTGTAGAAACCCATCGGCTGGCTGTTGAGCAGCGCGCACAGAAAAGCCGCCGGCTCGTGGCATTTGAGCCAGGAGCTGGCATAGGCCAGCAGCGCGAAACTGGCCGCGTGCGATTCGGGGAAGCCGTATTCGCCAAAGCCCTGGATCTGGCTGAAGATCGCCTCGGCGAATTCGATCGTGTAGCCGCGTTCCAGCATGCCGTGCACGATGCGCTCGTAATACTGTTCGAGCCCGCCCTTGCGCTTCCAGGCCGCCATTGCACGGCGCAGCTGGTCGGCTTCGCCCGGCGTGAAGCCGGCACCCAGGATCGCCACCTGCATCACCTGCTCCTGGAAGATCGGCACACCCAGCGTGCGCTCGAGCGCCACCTTCATCTCGGGGCTCGGGTAGACCACCTTCTCGAAACCCTGGCGCCGCCGCAGGTAGGGATGGACCATGCCGCCCTGGATCGGGCCGGGACGCACCACCGCCACTTCGATCACCAGGTCGTAGAAGCGGCGCGGGCGCATGCGCGGCAGCATGCTCATTTGCGCGCGCGATTCGATCTGGAATACGCCCACGGTGTCGGCCGCGCAGATCATGTCGTAGGTGGCGACGTCGTCGGCCGGAATGTCCTGCATCTCGAACAAATTGCCGTGGCGCTGGCCGACCAGTTCCAGCCCGCGCCGCAGCATCGACAGCATGCCCAGGGCCAGCACGTCGACCTTCATCAGGCCGAGCTCCTCCAGGTCGTTCTTGTCCCATTGGATCACGCTGCGATCGAGCATGGTCGCGTTCTCGATCGGCACCAGGCGCGAGAGCTTGCCACGCGCGATGATGAAGCCGCCCGGGTGCTGCGACAGGTGGCGCGGGAAGTTCAGCAGCTTGTCGGCAAGCAGGGCCCATTGCTGCGCCAGGCGCGACTCGGGGTCCAGGCCGGCTTCGGCCAGGCGCGCCAGCAAATCGGCGCGGCCGTCGAACCAGTGGTGGGTCTTGGCCACCTTCTCGACGATGGCCAGGTCGATGCCGAGCGCGCGTCCGCTGTCGCGCAGCGCGCTTTTTGGGCGGTAGCTGATCACCACCGCCGCCAGCGCGGCCCGGTCGCGCCCGTATTTCTTGTAGATGTACTGGATGACTTCTTCGCGGCGCTGGTGCTCGAAGTCGACGTCGATGTCGGGCGGCTCGTTGCGCTCCTTCGAGATGAAGCGCTCGAACAGCAGGCTGGCGCGGGCCGGGTCGACCTCGGTGATGCCGAGGCAGTAGCACACCGCCGAGTTGGCGGCCGAGCCGCGCCCCTGGCAGAGGATGTGCTGCGAGCGCGCGAAGCGCACGATGTCGTAGACGGTCAGGAAGTAGTGCTCGTAGCGCATCTCGGCAATCAAGGTGAGCTCGTGCTCGATCTGGGCCTGCACCTTGGCCGGGATGCCGTCGCGGAAGCGCCGGTGTGCGCCGATGTAGGTTTCTTCGCGCAGGAAGCTGCTGGCGTCGTGGCCGGGCGGGACCACTTCGTCGGGATATTCGTAGCGCAGCTCCTCTAGCGAGAAGGTGCACAGGCGCGCGATGCGCACCGTCTCGTCCAGCGCCTCGCGCGAATAGATGTTCGACAGGCGCAGGCGCGAGCGCAGGTGCTGCTCGGCGTTCTGCGCCAGGCCGTAGCCGCATTCGGCCACCGGCTTTTTCAGGCGGGTGGCGGTGAGCGTGTCCTGCAGGGGCTTGCGCGAGCGCACGTGCATCACCACGTGGCCGAGCGCCGTGATCGGCAGGCCATGCTGCCAGCCCACCTCTTCCACCGTCATGCGGTGCGCCTCGTCGAAAGCGCGGTGCAGCAGCGGGAGGCCCAGCCAGGCACGCCCCGGGAAGGTGGTCGCCATCCATGCGGCCTGCGCGTGCAGGCGGTCGACGTCCTCGGCTTCGTGTCCCGGATACTGGGGCAGCAGGATCGCCAGGCAGTCGGGCAGGTGCTTCAGGTGCGCGTAGGCGGGCGCCGGATCGGCCAGGTCATCTGGCGTGAGGAAGTAAGTCCCCTTCTCGCTGCGCGTGCGGCCCAGCGTGATGAACTCCGCCAGGTTGCCGTAGCCGTTGCGGTTCTTGGCCAGCACCACCAGCGACAGCGCCGGGCTGCCGTCCGGATTGGCGAGGTGGAAGTGGGCGCCGATTACCAGGGGAAGGCCGGCCTTTTTTGCTTCGGCGTGGGCCCGCACCACGCCGGCCAGCGAGCATTCATCGGTCAGGGCCAGCGCAAAATAATCGAGCTTCACCGCCCGCGCCACCAGTTCTTCCGCATGCGAGGCTCCTTCCAGAAAGGAGAAGTTCGACAGGCAGAACAGCTCTGCATAGGTTGGCAAAGCCTGGGGTGGCGGTGAAAACAGATCGGTCATCGGCATGCGGTCATCGAGCAGGCTACAATGCTGGATAACTGGCAACACTGTACAAAAACACAGTATAACCGAGCCGCCCCCCGCAACAAGGAAAAGTCATGCAAGTTCGTGCATTGAAGTGTTTTGGCGAAGCGCCAGGCGGCGGCAACCCGGCCCTGGTGATCGAGGGCAGTGCCCTTGACGAAGCGGCGCGGCGGGCCCTGGCGCGATCGCGCAACACCACCTGCGTCTTCCTCGATGGCGACGTGGTCGACTTCTACTATCCGCACATGCGCAGTCCGCTCTGCCTGCACGCGACGCTGGCGGTGGCCCATGTGCTGTTCGGGCGCCATCCCGATGCATCGCTGCTGGCGGTGACGACCGCGATGCGTGGCCAGCCCCTGGTGCTGGTGCGTGACGGTGCGGACTATTTCGTGCGCCTGCAGGCCCAGGACACCGCGCAGTCGCAGCCGGCGCCGGGCCTGCTGGAGCGCCTGCTGGCGACGCCCGGGTTCGCGCCCGTGTCGCCGGCGCGCGTGGCCTCGGTCGGCAGCCCCAAGCTGCTGGTCGAGGTGGCGGATGCCGCGACGCTGCACGGACTGCACCCTGGCCTGGAAGCCATTACCGCCTGGGGCAAGGAAGCCGGGATAAACGGCATCTATGCCTGGTGCCGCCTGCCCGATGGACGCTACGAGGGTCGCAACTTCAACCACCTCGATCCGCAGCTGGAAGACAGCGCCACCGGCGTGGCGGCGGGCGCACTCACCGCGCTGCTCGGGCATGGTCTCACGCTGCTGCAGGGCCACGCCACCGGCCAGCCCTGCCTCATCAACACGCGGGTGGAGAACGGCGCGATCCTGGTCGGCGGCCGGGCGGAAGCTGCCGCCATCGCAGAAGCCTGGCCCCAAATTGTTGTTACTGGCTCCGCCGAAAAATCAAACAAGGTTTGGTAACGGTCCCCGCTACGACCTGCGCCGTGGCGAGCGCCTGGGCCATGAGCACCGCGACCACCGCTACGTCGTCAACGACTGGCGCGCACGCCGCCTGAGCGCGCCGCCGCGCGGCCATCACTGGGTCCGTGCCGGCAACGACTACGTGCTCGCCGCCATCGCCACCGGCCTGATTGCCCAGGTCTTGCCGGGCAATCAGGCCGTCACTCGAAACACAGGCCGCACCCGGAACAGGGCGCGGCCTTTTTTTCGTCCAGGGTCACAGCCACTGTCCATACAGGCCAGCCGATGCTGTCCGGAGGAGGCAAGCTGGTATACACTTCCGCGCACTCTTATCGAGCTACTTCATACCGCGGACATGAAAAACCTACTTGCCTACGCCCTCCCCTTGTTCCTGCTCGGCGCCTCTGCCTGCGCGCGCGCCGACGTCGACTACCAGCTGCGCATCACCGACGCGGCCCAGCACCTGGCCGAGGTGCGCGCCAGCTTCCCGGCGACGCCAAGCACCACGCTGGACGTGCAAATGCCGAACTGGCGCACCGGTCGCTATAACATCCTGAACCTGGCCAATGGCGTGCGCATGTTCAAGGCCTTCGATGCCAAGGGCGAGCCGCTGCCTGTCACCAAGACCGACAAGGGCACCTGGCAGGTCCGCACGAAACCGGGCGACGCGGTCACCGTCCAGTACGAGCTGTATGCCAACACCCTGGGCGAGCGCACCCGCCACATCGACGACACCCACGCCTACCTCGATGCCAGCGGCGTGTTCGTCTACGCTGCGCCCTTCCGCAAGGAGAAGGTAACGGTCAAGCTGGATGTGCCGCAGGGCTGGCAGTCGCGCTCGGGCATGGACGCAGGCAGCTGCGGCCACTGCTTCGTCGCGCCCAGCTACGACGTGCTGATCGACGCACCGATCGAAACCGGCATCCACGAATTCCATACCGAGAAGGTGGACGGCCGCACCATCGAACTGGCGCTCTGGGGCCAGGGCAACCACGACGGCAAGCAGATGATGGTCGACCTGAAGAAGATCGTCGCCGAGACCGCGAAGCTCTACGGCGGCAAGTATCCGTTCCAGCGCTATCTGTTCATCGTCCATGCCACCGACGGCGTGGGCGGCGCCACCGAGCATGCCAACTCCACCGTCATCCAAAAATCCCGCTGGAGCTTTGCGCCGCGCAAGCAATACCTCGACTTCGTGCGCGTCGCGGCGCACGAGTTCTATCACACCTGGAACGTGAAGGCTTACCGTCCAAAAGAGATGGTGCCCTACGATTACCAGAACGAGAACTACAACCGCCTGCTGTGGATCGCCGAAGGCCACACCTCCTATTTCGAAGAGCTGATCGTGCTGCGCGCCGGCCTGGAAAAGCGCGACGAGTTCATGGAGGAGTACGCGAAGCTGGTCGACGACTACCTGCACCAGCCGGGCCGCTTCCAGCAAAGCGCGGCCGACGCCAGCTTCGACGAGTGGATCGCGGTCGGCGGAGAACGTGCGCGCAACGCCTCGGTGAACATCTATTCGAAGGGCCAGCTGCTGGCGCTGATGATGGATATCGAGCTGCGCCGCCAGACCGGCGGCAAGAAAGGCCTGGAAGACGTGCACCGCATCCTGTTCGAGAAGCATTCGACCGCCCAGGGCGGCTATGACATCGCCAACGTGCAGGCTGCGCTGCGCGCCGTGAGCGGCCAGGATTGGAGCGGCTGGTGGAGCCGGTATGTGGACGGCACCGCCGAGATCCCGTTCGACTCGCTGCTGGCCCAGGTCGGGATGCAAAAACTCATCGACGTGCCGAAGGATCAGGAGCAAAAAACAGAATGGTGGGCCGGCTGGACCCTGCGCGAAGGCAGCGACCCAGCCGTGGTCACCGTCGTCGAACGCGACGGCCCGGCATGGAAGGCCGGCGTGGTGGCCGGAGATACCCTGGTGGCGGTGAACGGCCTGCGCGTGTCCGCCAAGGACATCGGCGACAAGATGTCGCTCTCGAAAGGCGGACAGTTCAAGCTGCACCTGTTCCGCCGCGACGCGCTGCTGCAGATGCCGCTCGCGCCAGTGCTGCAGCCGAAGGGCAAGGCCAAGATCAAGGTGCTGGACAAGGCGAATCCCGCGCAGAAGGCGATGAATGCGGCATGGCTGGGCGTAGCCTGGCCAAAAGAGGACGCTGCGAAGGCCGAGGCGCCAAAGAAGTAATTCATTCGTACGCTAAACGCTTGCGGCAAAACCGCGGCCCCGGTTCAGCACCGGCGCCGCGGTTTTTTTATCCCTCGCGCATGCAGGGCATGCGCCCGGCCGGCTCACATTCCCGAGACTGGCCTTCAGGCACGGTTGATCGACAGGCCGCCGTCGACCAGGCTGGCGGTGCCGGTGACGAAACTCGCATCGTCGGACGCCAGGTAGAGCACCGAGCGCGCCAGTTCCTCCGGGCTTGCCACGCGCTTGAGCGCATGCAGCCGGGTGATGAAGGCGGTCTTGTCGGGCGTGTCGTTCATCTCGCGGTACATGGCTGTGTCTACGGCGCCAGGCAGGATAGCATTGACGCGTATATTGTTCGGTCCGAACTCCGTAGCCAGGGCCTGAGTCAGCCCGATCAGGCGGCGCGGCGTGCGCCGAGCACCAGATGCGCGCCTTCCGCGGCAAACAGGAGGGCAGCGGCGCGGCCGATGCCTGCGCTGGCGCCGGTGATGATGGCGACTTTATCGTGCAAACGTTTCATGGCTATCCTTTGATATGAGGGTGGTTGGATCAATCGATGAATGCGCGGATCGCGGCGATGGCGGCGGCGGGCGCCTCTTCCATCAGGTGGGATAGAACGGCAATGCCTGGAAGCGGCAATAAGACGTAGTTATATCTTTACAACGTTGTGTTAATACCACATCGCCTTGGTACTCCTGCAGGGATTGTTTAGTATTCAATTTTCCCCCGGAGAAATCTGTGCTCACACTCAAACGTCTTCCCCAGTCGGTCCTGCTCGCCCTGTACGGCGGCGCCGCATTCGCTGCCCTGATTCCAGCCGCCCATGCCCAGAGCACGGCATCCACGACGCCGACGGCGCCGGTCGCGGCGCAACCCGAGGCCATGCAGAGCGTGACCGTCGTCGGCTCGCGCCGCGTCGGTAACGCTTCGTCGGTCGACACCGCGGTGCCGGTCGACTTCATCCCGATGACCAAGGCGACCGAGCAAGGCGGCCAGTTCGACCTGGCCCAGGTGCTGAACAACGTTTCCCCTTCGTTCAACTCGACCCGCCAGACCGGCGCCGACGGCGCCGACCTGGTCGACTCCGCTGCGCTGCGCGGCCTGGGCTCGGACCAGACCCTGGTGCTGGTCAACGGCAAGCGCCGCCACACCACCGCGCTGGTCAACCTGTTCGGTGCGCGCAACCGCGGCAACACCGGCACCGACATGAACGCCCTGCCCTTGATGGCCATCCGTAACGTGCAGGTGCTGCGCGACGGCGCCGCCGCACAGTACGGCTCGGACGCGATCGCCGGCGTGATCAACATCGAAATGAAGAAATCGCTGGGCTGCGAATCGGTGCTGGGCTATGGCCAGTACAGCGAAGGCGACGGCGAGAACTATCTGGCCTCGGCCTATTGCGGCGTGGCCGTGGCCGGCGGCGTGCTGGGCATCACCGGCGAATACTACGACCGCGGACGCTCGAACCGCGCCGAAGAAGGCAACCCGCGCATCATCGGCGACACCAAGGCGCAAAATAAAACCCTGTACGTGAACGGCGAATTCCCGGCCGGTCCCGGCAAGCTGTATGTCACCGCGGGCGTGCAGACGCGCGACGCATCGTCGGCGGCCTTCGCGCGCGGCGGCCTCGGTTCGGACGATATCCCGTCGCGCAATTCGGCGGCCATGTACCCGAACGGCTTCGTCCCCTTCATCAACGGCGACGTCGATGACCGCTGGGGCACCGTCGGCTATCGCTGGAGCGTGGGCGAGTGGAATGCCGACCTGTCGCAGACCTATGGCTATAACCGCCTGATGTACAACATCGCGAACACGCTCAACGCGTCGATCGCGAACCTCGACCTCAACCGCGGCGGCCGCGGCATCAGTGCCTCCGCGTTCGATGCAGGCGGCTTCTCGTTCCGCCAGGCGACCACCAACTTCGACGTCAGCCGTTTTTACGGCGGCGTCATGAACGGCATGAACGTCGCCTTCGGCCTCGAGCATCGCCGCGAGAACTACAAGATCTTTGCCGGCGAAACCGGCTCCTGGATCGACGCCGACGGCGTGGGTATAGGGGGTAACGCCGGCAGCCAGGGCTTCCCGGGCTTCCAGCCCGGCGACGAGACCGATGCCGACCGCCATTCCAGCGCCGGCTATGTCGACATCGAAACCGACGTCACCGACCGCTTCAAGCTGCAGGCCGCATTGCGCCATGAGCGCTATTCGGACTTCGGTTCGACCACCACCGGCAAGCTGGCCGGCGCCTACCGAATCAACCCGCAGGTGCTGCTGCGCGGCTCGGCCAGCACGGGCTTCCGCGCGCCCTCGCTGCAGCAGGTCTACTTCTCGTCGACCTTCACCGACTTCGTCAGCGGCCAGCCGCTGGACGTGGTGCTGGCGCCGAACGGCGGCCCGGTGGCCAATGCCGCCGGCATCCCGCAGCTCAAGGACGAGCAGTCCAAGAGCTATACGCTGGGCCTGACCTGGGCGCCGACCCCGGCCACCTCGGTGACGGCCGACCTGTATCGCATCAACATCGACGACCGTATCGTGCTGTCGGGGCGTTTTGACGCCGACAACTACCCTGCCCTTGGCGCTACCCTGCAGCGCCTCGGCGTGGGCCAGGCGCAGTTCTTCGTGAACTCGGTGGACACCAAGACCCAGGGCCTGGACCTGACGGTGTCGAACCGTGCGGACGTCGGCCCCGGCAAGCTGACCACCTTCCTGGCCCTGAACTTCTCCAAGACCGAAGTGACCGGCGTGCACGCCCCGAGCGCACTTTCCGGCTTCGAGGACGTGCTGCTGTCCGAGCGTGAGCGCCTGTTCATCGAAGAAGGCGCGCCGCGCCGCAAGGCCACGCTGGGCTTCGAATACCTGCTCGGCAAGCTGGAGTCCTCGCTGCGCATCGTGCACTTCGGCCCCCAGACCCTGGGCACCTTCTCGGGCCCGCCGGTGCCGAACCAGTACTACGAACCGAAGACCTCGGCCGACCTGTCCTTCACCTGGGCGTTTAGCGATAAAACCAAGTTCACCGTGGGTGGCACCAACATCTTCAACGTCAAGCCGACGGTGCAGGATGCGAACGAGACCGACAACGGCTTCAAGTATGAGAGCGTGCAGTTCGGCCTGAACGGCGCGGCGCTGTTTGCGCGCCTGTCGCACCGGTTCTGATCCGGCACTGCCGGCTGGCAGCATGATGGGGGCCCTCGCGGGCCCCTTTTTATTGGGCGGGCAGGCCTGGGAGCCCCCGTTCGCCCTGGCCCCGCTTTATGGATGAGCTGCGTTCGCGAGAGCACAGAAATCAGGGAGGCGCATGCGTATAATGTCCTCAATAATTGTCGTTGAATACATGCAACGATCTCCATGAATATGCCCCGCCCACTGCGCGGCAGCAATAGGCCGTCCATGAACACTGCTGTCACCAACCGTATCTCCACCGGCATCACCGGGCTCGACGACATCCTCGGCGGCGGACTCACCCCCCAGCGCGTCTACCTGGTGGAGGGTTCGCCCGGCGCCGGCAAGACCACGCTCGGCCTCCAGTTCCTGCTCGACGGCGTCGCCAAGGGAGAATCCGGCCTGTACATCACCCTGTCCGAGACCGCCGACGAGCTCAAGGCGGTCGCCGCCAGCCATGGCTGGACCATCGACGCGCTGTCGCTGTTCGAGCTGGCCGACGACTCCGAACTCGACCTCGATGCGCAGCAGTCGGTGTTCCACCCGTCGGAAGTCGAACTGGGCGAGACCACCCGCAAGGTCATGAACCAGGTCGACGTGGTCAAGCCGGTGCGCATCGTGTTCGACAGCCTGTCGGAGATGCGCCTGCTGGCCCAGAACCCGCTGCGCTACCGCCGCCAGATCCTGGCGCTCAAGCAGTTCTTTTCGGCGCGCGCCTGCACCGTGCTCCTGCTCGACGATAAAACCAGCCAGGCCGACCAGCACCTGCACAGCATTGCCCACGGCGTCATCAGCCTGGAGCAGATCGCCAAGGAATTCGGCAAGGAACGCCGGCGCGTGAACATCATCAAGATGCGCGGCCTGCGCTTCCGCGGCGGCTACCACGACTACACGCTCGACACCGGCGGCATCACGATGTATCCGCGCCTGGTGGCGGCCGAGCATGGCAGCGACTTTACCGCGGAGGTCCGCCCTACCGGGTCGGACGGCTTCGACGAACTGCTCGGCGGCGGCCTGGTGCGCGGCACCAATACCCTGATCGTCGGTCCGTCCGGCATTGGCAAGACCACCCTGTCGACGCGCTGCCTGCTGTCGGCGCTGGAGCGCGGCGAAAAGGCGTCGTTCTACCTGTTCGACGAGGGGCTCGGCACCTATTTTACGCGCAGCACCGCGCTGGGGATGGACCTGAAACCGTTTGTCGAACGGGGCCAACTCACCATCCACCACATCGACCCGGCCGAGCTGTCGCCCGGCGAATTCGCGCAAATGCTGCGCGATGCCGTCGAGATCGGAGGCGTCGGCTTCCTCGTCATCGACAGCCTGAATGCCTACCTGCAGGCCATGCCCGGCGAGCAGTTCCTCATGCTGCAGATGCACGAGCTGCTGTCCTACCTGAACCAGAAAGGGGTGACCACCATCCTGGTGCTGGGACAGCACGGCACGATTGGCGAGGTGCGTTCGGACCTGGACTTGAGCTACCTGAGCGACAGCACCGTCCTGATGCGCTTCTTCGAATCGAACGGCCGCCTGCGCCGCGCCATCACCGTGATCAAGAGCCGGGCCGCCGAGAATGCGCAAACCATCCACGAACTCCAGCTGGCCCACGGCGGCATCCGCATCGGCGCCCCGCTGGAAGGTTTCGAAGGCGTCCTCACCGGCCTGCCGAGCTACCGCGGCACCACGCCAATGATGCCGCCCGTGCCGCATGCAGCCAGCTAGTGTGCAGGACGAGCGCGTCCTGATCCTGGCGCCGCGTGGGCGCGACGCCGAGGTCATGTGCTCTGTACTGAAGCGCGACAGCAGCCATTGCGAGGTCGTGCACGGTTTCGCCGAACTGGCCGCCGGCATCGAACAGGGCGCGGGCACCGCGATCGTGGCCGAGGAAGCCCTGCATGGCGTCGACCTGGCGCCGCTGTACGCCTGGCTGGGGCGCCAGGAGCCCTGGTCGGACTTCCCCTTCGTGATCCTGCTGGCCAAGACCATCGGCCTGCCGCAGGAAAGTGCGCGCGAACGGGTGGAAGAGCTGGGCAACATCATCCTGCTCGAGCGTCCGCTCAACGCCCAGACCCTGCGCAGCGCCGCCAATTCCGCATTGCGCGCGCGCCGCCGCCAGTACCATGCGCGCGACCTGCTGGCCGACCGCGAACGCACGGCGGCCAGCCTGCAGCAAAGCCGGCACGCCCTGCTCTCCCTGAACGAGACGCTCGAGTCGCGCATCGAGGAACGCACACGCGCCCTGGCCCAGGCCAACGACCGCCTGATGAACGAAGTCATCGAGCGCGAGCGGGTGCAGCAGGCCATGGTGCAGTTCCAGAAGATGGAAGCGGTCGGCCGCCTGACAGGCGGCATTGCGCACGATTTCAACAACCTGCTCAACGTGGTCCAGGGCAGCATGGACCTGATCCTGCTGCTGTCGAAAGACGAAACCGCGAAGGGACGCGCCGAGATCGCGCGGCGCGCCTGCCAGCGCGGCGGCAAGCTCACCAGCCAGCTGCTGGCCTTTGCCCGCAACCAGAACCTCGACCTGCGCCAGTCAGAAGTCGGCGCCCTGTTCGACGGCGTGCGCGAACTGGTGGCCACTTCGGTGGGCTCGGCGATCCGCCTGCATTTCGAGGTAGCGCAACCCTGCGCCAGCGTGCTGGCCGACGCCAACCAGATGGAGATGGCCTTGCTGAACCTGGCCATCAACGCACGCGACGCGATGGACGGCCACGGAGAACTGTCCTTCCACGCGGGCGATGCGCAGGCGCCGGACGGGCTGCTGCCGCCGGGCGACTATGTCCGCATCGCGGTCACCGACAGCGGCCAGGGCATGGGACCGGACGTCATCGCCAAGGTGTTCGAGCCCTTCTTCACGACCAAGGCGGTCGGCAAAGGCACCGGCCTGGGCCTCTCCCAGGTGTACGGCATGGCGCGCCAATCGGGCGGCGCGGCGCGCATCCTCAGCCAGCCGGGCGCCGGAACGACGGTCGAGATCTGGCTGCCGGCCGCGCGCGGCCTGCACGAACCCGAGCTGGCACTGCCGCCCGCCCTGCCCGAGGTCAGGCAGGGAGCGCGCATCCTGATCGTCGAGGACGACAATTTTGTGCGCGAATCGATGGTGTCCTCGCTCGAGGCCTTCGGCCACGTCGTGACCCAGGCCGCCGATGGCGAAGCCGGCCTGCGCGAGCTGCAGCGCGCCCGTCCCGACCTGATCATCACCGATTACCTGATGCCGGGGATCACCGGGGCGGAATTGATGCTGCGCGCGCGCGAGGTGTTCCCGGGAATACCGATGATCATCGCGACCGGCTATGCGGACATGCATGCGATCGACGAGGTGCTCGGCCACGACATCCTGCTGCGCAAGCCCTTCCAGCTGGCCGAGCTGGCGGTGAGCGTCGAACGGGCGCTCGAGCGCGCTGCCCAGGAAGCGCTGCCGCGCTGAGCGGCGCCCCTGTCATTCCGGCCGGCGCATACAAAAGGGCCACGGTGGCGTGTGGACAGGACCGCACAAGGCGCGGCAGGCGATCTGCAGGCGATCTGTTTACAGGTCCGAGCATGGCACCGGCATCGGCCAGCTAAAGTCATCAATTCTCACATCCGCCCGATACAGCCGCATTCCATCCGCCCTGCGTCGGCAAGGCGACCTGGACGCCGTCGAAAACCAGTCTGTGCCACACTGCCTTCACTTCATTCACACGCATTGGGGAGCACAACATGGGTATCGAACCGCACACGCAAAACCAGGACGAAGACGTCCATGAGAAGCAGGCGCACGAAGCCGAAGCCGGGTCGAACGAGGTCGACGGCCTGAAGGACAAGAAACCGGAAGACCTGACGCCGGAGGAGCTCAGGCTGATGGCCGATACGATGCCGGGCGATGGACCGGGCGACTGACTATGTTCCTCTTCTTCTCGAACAAACTCGGTTGTCTCGGTTCGATCGTGGTGTCGGTCGTGCTGACGCTGCTGGTGCTGCTGTTCCTGGGCGTTTTCTAGGGCTGGGCCCGTAAACCGGGACGCAGCCCAAGGCCGGTCACTCAAGAGTCGCTTGCCCACGCGTTCACATCACAGTACTGCCGCCCGCGCGGCTGTTCAGGCCGGAACTATCACCACGTGGGCGTTCGTCATTCCGGGCATTGCCCGAAATGACCCCGCCCACCCTACGCTCCAGCGAATCGCTGCGACGATTACCGAGCTGTCAGCGAGCGCATGTGGGCCAGCACTTCTTCTTCGCGGCCGGCTGCAACGGCCTGCGCCGCGGACTGCCCGCCCAGCGCAGCCTGCGGTTCGTCCATCCAGGCGCTGGCCGCGTCATCGCTTCCGAGTATGCCGCGCACTGCGTGCATCACCGTGTAATAGGCCTGCGCCTTGCGCGACTGCCGCCCGAAACGCTCGCGCAGCGCGGCAAAGGCATCCGGGTTGAGCTGCTTGTCGTCTGTCATGGCGAGCTTGCTTTACTTGGTGACGGACAGCAGCGAACGCTTGCCGCCCTTGAACGTGTACAGCGTGATGGTGCCGTCGCGGATGTCGCCGCGCGCATCGAAAGCGATCGGTCCGGTCACGCCCTTGTACTGGATCTTCGCCAGCACCGGCAGGTATGTCGCCGGCGCCGACGAACCGGCTTTCACCATGGCCTCGGCCACCGTCATCACCGAGTCATAGGCATAGGGGGCGTTGATCTGCACGTCGATGCCGAAGCGCTTCTTGTAATCGGCGCGGAACTTGTCCATGCCGGCCCTGGCCTCGCCCTGCACGCCGCCCGCTTCCGCGCACACGACCTGGCCATCGAGCATGGTGCCGCCCGAGAGCTTGTGGGTCTCGTCCGAGCAGATGCCGTCGCCGCCCATCATGCGTACGTTCATGCCGAGCTGCTTCATCTGCCGCAGCATCGGGCCGGCGGTCGCGCTCATGCCGCCGAAGAAAACCAGGTCAGGCTTGGTGGCGCGGATGCGCGTGATGATGGCGCTGAATTCAAGTGCCTTGTCGTTGGTGAATTCGCGCGCCACCACGCTGCCGCCCTGCTTTTGCAGGCTGCGCGAGAATTCCGCCGCGAGGCCCTGGCCGTAGGCGGTGCGGTCGTCCACCACCGCCACGCGCTTGGCCTGCATGCTCTTGATGGCGTAGCGGCCCAGCGCCTGCCCCAGCTGCACGTCGTTGGCCACCACCCGGAAGGCGGTGTGGAAGCCTTGTTGCGTGTACTTCGGGCTAGTGCTCGAGGGCGACACTTGCGGGATGCCGGCCGCGTGGTAGATCTTCGAGGCGGGAATCGTGGTGCCCGACGTCTCGTGGCCCACCATGCCGTGGATCTTCGCATCCACCAGTTTCTGCGCCACGCTGGTGGCCTGCTTCGGGTCGCCCGCGTCGTCTTCGGCCAGCAGCTCGAAGCGCACTTTCTTCCCGCCGATGCTCGTGCCGCGGGCGTTGAGCGCTTCGATCGCCATGCGGGCGCCATTTTCGGTGTCCTTGCCAAAATAGGCCACTGGGCCCGTCACCGCGGCCGCGTGGCCGATCCGGACCACTTCCTGGGCCGAGGCCGGGGTGTTCACGACAGCGGCGGCCGATAGCGCCACCAACAGGACTGCTTGCTTCTTCATCGATTCCTCGTCAATTTATCCGTCAGGGCCGGCGGCTCCGGCAGGCCCAAACGAGCATTCTAACGTCAGCGCGCAAGGCCTGCCGACGACCCCATGCGCGCCCTGGACTAGGGGTGACAATTGGATAGAATCCAACATGGAAACTCTTGTATTCTGCCCAGCTTGCAGAAAGAGAGGGCCGGCACTGCCAGGCCCCTCCAAGCCCGCGGAGACCACCATTCTTACCCCATCCATGCCTCGCCTTGCCTTGCTTGCGGCAAGCGTTTCGCTGTCCCTCGTCCTTGTGCCGGCCCGGGCCGGCGAGCCCTCGCCCAACCAGCCGCCTTACCGCTGCGACAGCGGGGGCCGCCAGGTGGTATCGGCACAGCACTGCCCCGGCGGGAAAAAGCCGGCCGAGCCAGCACGCCGGCAACAGCCCGGCGCCGAGACCAGGGACGAATGCAGGCGCCTGAAGACGGCCATCCTCGAATCGGAGGCAGCCGAGCGCGGACCGCGCTCGCCGATGATCGAATCGGTGCAGCAGGACTTGTTCATCCTGCGCAAGCGCTACGAAAAGCTGGACTGCTAGCTTTTCTCGGGTAGGATTGCAGTCGTTTGGGCATGCATGCGATCCAATGAGAGCTTGAATTGATCCCCCATACGTCATCAACTGAACGCCAGGTTCTTCAGGAGTGAACGTGACTACGCGAACGGCATCCTGCAGTTGCGGCCAGCTGTCGGCCCAGGTGAGCGGCGATCCTGTCCGCAATTCGATCTGCCACTGCCTGGCTTGCCAGCGCCGTACCGGCAGCCCCTTCGCGCAGCAGGCACGCTTCGCGCGGGAGCAGGTGACGACCAGCGGCATCTCGACGCAATACGTCCGCACCGGGGACGAAGGCACGCGCGCCCGCTTCCACTTCTGTCCGCAATGCGGTTCCACGGTCTGGTATGAACCCGAGGTGTTCGGCGGCTTCGTAGGCATTCCGGTCGGCGCCTTTGCCGATCCGGCCTTTCCAGCCCCGACGGTGTCGGTCTATGAAGCGCGCATGCATGCCTGGGTCGTGCCGCCGCCTGACGCCGAGCATTTCCCATGAGTGCGACGGCGGCAGGCGCGTTAAAAAACTGCGCATGCATGTCGAATCTGGGTGCCGCGGTTCGTCGTCGCAGCAGAGGACCGTCCTCTGCCCTGGCAGGATTCGCTCGCGGTGCTGGCCAGGCTGGTCGAAGGCGAGATCAGGGACTGGACGCCGGCTTGCACCAGCCGTGGTCCGAGGTTCTCCCGACGTTCATCATCGCCAGACAAGGTGAGCCATGAGTAACGTGAAATCGATCAAGGGGGTCGCACTGGCGTCGCTCCTGCTGTTTCTCGGCGCCTTTACCCTCACACCGGAACCGATACGGCTGTCCAGGACACTCCGGAACATCGAGGCCTACGCCCTGGTGTCGGCCCTGGCTTCAGCGCAGTGGCCGGACCAGGCGAGCATTCCCGTGGTGGAGGCGGCATTCGGGTTCGCACCCATGATGGCGCCGCGGCAGGGCCTGGTTGTCGACATCATTCGCGATCATTACCGCGACAAACCTGTCCTTGAGGGGCAGTTGCGCATGCCGTTCGGAGAACTGGCCGGCTTTCGCTATTACCCTGAACCACCGACTGCAGCGCTGGCTCGGCAGCGCAAGGACCACCAGGATTACGAGAAGCTCTATGCCGGCACGAACAAGATTCGCTATGCGGCCTACAGCATCGCCTCACTGGCCTTCCCAGGCGAGCGGCACGACGTCCTGCTGGCCGATGGCGCCGTGTCCTGGACGGGTGCACAAAACGAGATCAAGAGCGGCTGGACAGTCGTTGGCGAAGATCCGTCGGTCTTCATCGACATGGACGAGGTCAGGGAAAAGGCCGTCAAGGACGCGATTCCCTGGGCCGGATTCCAGAAAGACGCCAGCAAGTCCTATTATGAAACCTTGAAATCATACCGGTCCCAGGAGCTCACCCTGCCGGTGGTGGGAGGGAAGATACCCTGGTCGTTCGCCGGGCTTGCCTTGACCATCACAGCCCTGTACCTGTCGGTCCTGTTCATGCACGGCATGCTCAGGCTCCGTGACGCCGGTATCGAGCGCGATGAACCATGGTTGCTGGTGGAGCCATGCCAGCCACGAGGGAAACTGGAGCGCCTGCTGGTGAAATCGATGACCGTGCTCGGCGGCCTGGTCCTGGCCCTCTTCATGTCCCTGCCGATCGCGACCATCGCCCTGGTGCGGACGACGGTGCCCAACTGGGCATTCGTGACCCTGCTGGCGATCACGACGCTGTTGACGCTCCTCGCGCTCAAGGAATTGTTCGGTATCGCAAAGCGTGGCGAGTTCACGCATCGCGAGGCCGAAAGCCACTAGGCGCTCTTGAAGGCCACGGTCGCCGACAGGCCGCCCAGGCGTTCCGACTGCCCCAGCACCAGGCTCGCGCCATGCCGCTCGGCGATGGCCTTGATGATCGCCAGTCCCAGGCCGCTGCCGGCGGCCTCGCTGCCGGCCACACGGTAGAAACGGTCGAACACGCGCTCGCGTTCTTCTGGCGGGATGCCGGGCCCGCTGTCCTCGACCGTGACCACGATCTTGCCCGCTTCCCTTCGCACCGAGATATCCGCCGTGCCGCCGCCCGGCGTGTACTTGATCGCGTTGTCGACCAGGTTGCGCAGCAGGATCTGCAGCGCGTCCGGCTGGCCTTCGACGCTGGCCTGGTCGGCCTGCTGCACGCCCACGTCCACGCCCTTGGCCGCGGCTACCCCGGCCAGGTCGGCCACGGTGCGGCGCGCGAGGTCTGCCAGGTCGACCTGGCGGCAGGCCGCGCCGGTGGCGGCGGTGGCTTCCTGGCGCGCCAGCACCAGGAGCTGTTCGACCAGGCGGGTGGCGCGGTCGATGCCGGCGGTCAGGCGCGACACGGCGACCTTGCGCGCGTCAAGCGACTCGGCGCGGTCCAGGCTTTGCGCCTGCAGCCGCAGTGCGGCCAGCGGCGTGCGCAGTTCGTGGGCGGCGTCGGCCACGAAATTCTGCTGGGCGTCGAATGCCGTTTGCACGCGCCCGAACAGCAAATTCAGCTCCTGCACCAGGGGACGCACTTCGTCAGGCAGGCCGGCTTCGGACACCGGCGACAAATCGTCGGCCTGGCGCGACGCCACCTGCTTGCGCACGCGCGCCACCGGGTCGAGCGAGCCGCTCACCACCCACCACACGACCAGCATCAGGATCGGCATCATCACCGCGATCGGCCCGAGCGTGCGCAAGGCCAGGTTGCCCGCCATGTTGCGCCGTACGGCCAGGTCTTGCGCAACCTGCACCGTCTGGTTTTCGGTCTGGATCGAGAACACGCGGTAGACCGTGTTGTTGGCCTTGACGTTGGAGAAGCCCAGCACCGCGCGCTGCGGCAGCTGGGCGCGCGAGACGCTGTGGAACATCTGCACGCCGTCGGGGGACCACATCTGCACCACCATGTCGTTGCTGCCGCCTTCGGCCTGCACGCGCGCCTGGGCCTCGGTGTTCGACAGGGGCGTGCCCGAACGCAGCGAGAGCGCCATCTGCTGCATGTGGTAGTCGAAGATCTGGTCGGCGTCGTGCAGCGCGGTGCGGTAGGCGATCGAGGCCTGCGCCAGCGCGGCGATGGTGATCGCCGCCAGCAAGTACCACAGCAGGCGCCCACGCAGCGAGTGGGTCACCTTTCTCGGGGTGAACCTCATGCCTTGGGCACCATGTAGCCGACGCCGCGCACGTTCTGGATCACGTCGCTGCCCAGCTTCTTGCGCAGGCCGTGGATATAGACTTCGACCGCATTGCTCGAGACTTCGTCGCGCCAGCTGTACAGCTTTTCTTCCAGCTGGGCGCGCGAAAGCACGGCGCCCGGCCGGGCCACGAGCGATTCGAGCACGGCCCATTCGCGCGCCGACAGCGAGACCGGGGCACCGTCCACCAGCACTTCGCGAGTGGCGGGATTGACCGTGAGGTTCTTGTATTCGAAGACCGGTTCGGCGCGGCCGGCGGCGCGGCGCAGGAGCGCGCGGATGCGCGCCAGCATCTCGTCGAGGTCGTAGGGCTTGAGGACGTAGTCGTCCGCGCCGGCATCGAGCCCGGCGATGCGCTGGGCCACCGAGTCGCGCGCGGTGGCGACCAGTACCGGCGTGCGGTCCTTGCGGGCGCGCATGGTGCGCAGTACCTCGAGGCCGTCCTTGCGCGGCAGCCCCAAATCGAGCAGCACCAGGTCATAGTTCTGGTTTTGCAGGAGAGCCGTGTCGGCCATTTCGCCGTCCTTGACCCAGTCGACGGCGTAGTGCTCGGCCCTTAGCAGGTCGAGCACTACTTCGCCGATCATCGTATCGTCTTCCACCAGCAATAGCCGCATGAATTCCCCGTTCTTGAAACCAGCGGGCCGAGGACGCTACGCTTCCTTAACCAATCCGCACCGGAATGAAGATTCTGTCACTCCCGCGCTGGATCAGCAAGGCCACTGACTTGGAGGCCTTCGCCACCACGTCGCGGACCTGGTCGAGCGAGTTGACTGCCCGGCCGTTAACTGAAATAAGTACATCGCCCGGCTCGACGCCGGCAATCGCCGCCGCCCCCGAGGTTTCCTCGATCACGAGGCCGGACGCGATACCGCTCTGGCGGCGCTCGATCGGCTCCAGCGGACGCAGGGCCAGGCCCAGTCGCGCGCTGTTGTCGGGCGCTGCCGCCAATTCTTCTTGCCCACGCCTGGCCTTCTCGGCCGCGTCGCCCAGGGTCGCATCGACCCGTACCAGCTTGCCGTCGCGCCAGACGTCCAACGCCACGCGCTCGCCCGGACGCGCCAGCGCGATCATGCTCGGCAGGTCACCCGAGGACACGATCGCCGTGCCGTTCACGCGGCGGATCACGTCGCCGGACTTGAGGCCGGCGCGCTCCGCGGGCCCGCCGCGCTCGACGCTGGACACCAGCGCGCCTTCCGGCGACTCGAGGCGGAAGGAATCGGCAAAGGCCTGGCCGACTTCCTGCACGCTCACGCCAAGCTTGGCATGCTGCACCTTGCCGGTGGCGACGATCTGGTCCTTGATCTTGACCGCGACATCGATCGGGATCGCGAACGACAGGCCCTGGTAGCCGCCGGTCTGGCTGTAGATTTGCGAATTGATGCCCACCACTTCGCCGCGTGTGTTGAACAGCGGGCCGCCCGAGTTGCCGGGGTTGACCGCGACGTCGGTCTGGATGAAGGGCACCACGCCGTCCTGCAGCGAGCGGCCGGTGGCGCTCACCACGCCGGCGGTGACGGTGCTTTCCAGGCCATACGGCGAGCCGATGGCCAGCACCCATTCGCCAGCCATCAGCGAGCGCGATTTGCCGACCGGGGCCACCGGCAGGTTCCTGGCATCGATCTTCAATACGGCCACGTCGGTGCGCGGGTCGGTGCCGAGGACCCTGGCGCGGAATTCGCGGCGGTCCTGCAGCTTGACGGTGACCTCGTCAGCGCCTTGCACCACGTGGGCGTTGGTCAGGATGACGCCGTCCGGGCTTACGATGAAGCCCGATCCGGCGCCGAAAACGGGAGCTCCGCGGCCGCCGCCGAAGCGCGGATCCTGGAACTGTCGGAAAAAATCGTAGAGCGGATGGCTCGGATCCATCTGCGGCACGCTGCCGCGGTTCGCGGTCTTGGTGCCGCCGACGACGCGAATGTTCACCACCGCCTTGCCGTTGCTGGCGGCGATGCGGGTGAAATCAGGAAGGGTTACCGTCGCCGCCGGGACGCCAGCGGCAAGGGCGGGAGCCGGCAGGACGGCCTGCACCGGTGCAGCGACGGCGGCTGGCGCGGTTTCGGCTGCAACGTTGTTGTGGTTGACGGCAAGCGCACCGACCGCTCCGCCGACGACGCCCGCGGCACACAAGGCCAGCGTGAGGCGTTTGGCAGTGATGACAGTGACGGCACCTTCGTTACGCATGTTTGTGCTCCTGATGAAAAATGGTTGACCGATGATGGTGTCTATCGATGGGTGTATCTTCGCAAGGCTGGCTTAGACCATGCTTAAGCTGGCAAGCTTGGGGCTTAGGTTGGCCTTAACGTAGGGTGGTCGGCTCTGCCGACCGCGCGTTCAACGAACGGGGAATAAACACGGCGCGTGTTCATTACGGTGATTCGAACACCTGGAAACCTGCCCACCCTGCGAAAGACCGCTAACCCATCGTCAAAAGGGCGCCCCGCAGGACGCCCTCTTTCATACTACTGCCCTGCTTTAAGCTGCGTCGCGCTGCTCCAGCTGCTGGACGTTGCCGGTATTGCCGTTGGCGTCACCAATGTTGATCTTGCGCGGCTTGAAGGCTTCCGGCACTTCGCGCACCAGTTCGATGGTGAGCATGCCGTTGTCGAAGGACGCGCTGGTGACCTTCACGTGGTTCGCCAGCTGGAAGCGCTGCTCGAAATCGCGGGCGGCGATGCCACGGTGCAGGAAGGTGCGCTGGGTCTCGTCCTTCTGCTTGCGGCCGGTGACGTGCAGCGTGTCGCGCTCGGTCACGATTTCCACTTCGTCGCGGGTGAAGCCGGCCAGGGCCATCACGATGCGGTATTGGTCTTCGCTCACCAGTTCGATGTTGTACGGCGGGTAGCTTGGCTCGCCGCGCTGCTCGAGCAGGTTGGCCAGGCGATCGAAACCAATGGCGGAACGTCATGGTGAATGACACCCCCGGTTTGCACTCCAATCCAAATATACCTTTCTAAACAATGATTTAAAAATTTCTGATGCAAATATGTTGCACTTTTGGTATATTGATTTTTTATGCCGTTGAATTTACCTGATTTTGCACAAAAATGAAGATTGAACTGGCTCATTCACGCATCCTCCTGACTACTGATGACGGGGTGGTGCATGTGCCGTTCACGTTGTATCTCAATAGCAGTTATGACAACCCACACACGGTGATCGCGGCGGCGCGGGGGCTACGAGTTTTCAGTCGCTTTGTCGACGCATTTGACATTGATATTGCATCCCGCGCGCTCGAGGCCTGTTGCTTGACCGAGGGAGAGAAGAAAGCTCTTTATCAACTCGTGTTCTACCCCATTGAGCAGATTGAGGCTATGTCTGATCGCACGGTGCGGTTGATCGCATCGGCACAGAAAAACAAGGACACTACTCGGATCCGGGGGGCTGTGGAGCCGAACACGGCAGTCAAGCAACTCTTCCAGATCGCAGACTTCTTGCTCTGGTATCACAAAAAGGTGCTGGAGCCGCGCATTCCCTTGGCATCACCCGTGATCGAGGCACTGCGGCGCGCGTACGAGTTATGCGCGAAGGAACTTAAGCGGGCAGTGGCTGGCACTAAGTCGTTACATCCACACAGGATCAGGTCGGTACCGACCAGAAGGTTCTTAGAAGTTTATGCGGCGGTCTACTCCAGGCCGGAGGACATATTGCTGACCGATAGCGGCCGGCCCGGCAGTAACCTCATGCGGGATCGCGCTATGGTCCTTCTGGCCGCTGAAGGAATTAGACCCGGCGCCATAGGAAATATCGCCCTCGCGAATTTTAAGTGGCCCGGCGGCAAAGCACGCGGCCACATCGCGATTGAGGACAATACGTCTAGGCGCTCCAAGCGTCTCTCCACTGCCACGCCCGTGCAAAAAGGCACTCGGAGCCGTCAGAACTACAACTCCGAGGGCATGATATCTATCTGGCCAACAACAGCCCAGGCGGTTCGGGATTACATCGACGGCGAGAGGCAGGAGATTACCGGCCGTACCCTGCGAAACAAAAGCGAGGGATTCCTGTTCCTCGCTGAACATGGCGGGGCGATCGGGGACCGCTCAACGATCTCTACGGTTTTCAAACGCGCCGGCATTGGCCTGCAGCGACTTGGCATGCTGGCCAAGGATGAAAACGATCCGTACCTTGAAGGCGAGAAATACAACTTCAGCGCCTATTTACTGCGGCACTCTGCGGCGACGCTCTTCTACTCAAGCAAGATCCCGCGCTTGCAGGGCGAAGTCGTGGAAGACCTGATGAAGTTGCGGTTCGGCTGGTCGGAACAGAGCAGCATGCCAAGGGTTTACGCTCGGAGGGCAATGAGCGATGAGGCTAGTTTGACAGTAGACGACTTCTTGGAAGCGCTGCTAGCTGATGCGGCGATTGCTAAGAACGCAACTAAGAGAATTTCCTAATGAGTGTAGCGAGACAGCCGGCCGGTAATGCGATGATCGAGTGGCACGACGATGAACCGTTACGGTGGAGGCTAAGCGAAACTCTCGGCGAGGGTAAGCATGCCTTCGAAACGACAACCTCCTTCGATCTGATGCCATTGTCTACTGGCTACAGCCACACCTTCCTGCTTGCGTTTAAAGAGGTGCTGGTCAATATGCGATTAAAGATCAAGACAAAAAGTATCAAGGACACATCGTTCAAACTTTACCGCGTGGCCGTGCTTTGCCAAGATCACTTCGCCAAGGTTTGTAAGGAAGAGTTGCTTTCCCAAGTCGTGTTTGAGCGCATCGACTCAGTCTTCCTCCTAGGCCTTTCAGCGATCAAAAACGAGGTGCCGAGCAGTTACCTAAAGACGCTCAGAGCCTTCTACACCGAGAACAGCGACAACGCAGTACTCTTCGCGCCTAATCTGCATCTTGGTGACTTTCCAACGAGGTCCAATGACGAAGGACAATGGGCTCGACTCCGAAAGTCGGTGCTTACTACCGCAATGAGCCGTTCAGTACTCGTAGAAATTCTTAATGTTACTGAGGCAGCCTATGAGACTGGCGAGTTGAGCATCGCGCGCTACGCCTTTAGCCGCCTAATGCTTAGTAGGGCTGCACGACCAGAAACCTACAGGGTTTTGAGGTGCAAGGATCTGCGCGTGGACATCAGCGGCGGTGTCAAGTCCTATTTCCTTACACTCACAATCCCTAAGGCGAAAACAGCGACTAGACCTCAGGCAGCGGTGTCAATTCACCGGGAAGTCGGGCAACTGCTCGAAAAGCAACGGGAAGCAGTAGTCGGTCGTCTAAGATATCTCGTGGAAAGCAAGAACGCCACGCTCAGCAAAGAACTGGCCGAGTCTTCAAATTACACGGTAGGTGACCTGCCGCTATTCCCAGTGGTGCGCCACAAACGAATTGAGAAAGAGACCGCATCCGGACTTGGCATGTATCCTAATAGCGCTGCCTTTACAGAGGCGTATGTCGAGCCTCTCAAAAACCTCACCGGCAAGCGCCTAACCTGCACCGCCATGCGGCACACAATGGCCACCCAATTGGCCATCTCTGGGTGCTCAGCGGGTACGATTGCAGCAGTCTTGCTCCATGCCACTACCAATACCGCACGGGTCTACGTCGACCTAATCTTCGAGGGGGTGATCGATGAACTCAGCGACTCGATGGAAGACGCTTTCATAAATCACTTCCCAGTTTTTAAGGAGTTCGTGTCTACGAACGACCCGATCAATCCCGAAAGTCGTATCGTCTCGCACTCAACAGATCGGATACGGCATGAAATTACGGGCGCGTGCGGGCGCCGTCGAATCTGCGAGTACGCACCGCTTAGCTGTTACGACTGTCATCGCTTCAAACCTGCCTACGACGCGGACCACAACATCAACCTTGACCTAATCACTGAAGAAATCAACTCCGCTCTTGGCGGAGGGTTGCAACGGCAGACCGATGTGAAGCGCTATTCGCACATCGCCAACCGTATTCGCACGGTCATCAATGTATGCGAGCTCAAGCGTGCTGCCATGAGTTCGACCGTGCCAATGAAGGGTTTTAAATGAATCAAACAGCCGACTTGGATTTCGTTAGGCGCACGACTGCATTACAAAACTTGGCCCTCAGGCTTCGAGAGGACATGAGGCAGCGTTGGCCAGAAATCGATTTCGACGCCGACATCTGGCCACTCAGGACACGCTACAAAACGGTTATGTGCGACGTGCGGTTCGGTGCATCAATCGCCTCCTTCGCTGGCTGGGACAAGGGCTATCTGCTTGCCCTACGGTGCCTGGTCGCCTTAGTTGTACTCGAAGGTAAGAAAGCAACTTGGGGTGGACTGGAGTTGCCATGGCGCTTGCTCGCATCCCATCTGGCACTCCCTGTCCACCTCGCAGCCTTGCGACGCGATCACCTGTTAGAAATGGAATCCAAGGCAGTACACGAGGCGACCCCAGGGTCTGCAACTGCTACGAATTCTTCACTCAGCGCCCTTACTACCAATCTCGACTATTTGGCTCGGGAGGGCGTCGTAGATCGGTTCATGTGGCAACCGAGCGTTGAGACGAAGAGAACGCTGAAGAAATTGACGCGTGACCGAAGAAAGACTTTCAAGCTCGAAAAAGCTGAGGTTTTGGACCGGCAAATAGAAGCGTTCTCAGAAGTGACTTCTGCAATGTTGCTGGACGACGAAAGACTCGACCAAGTTGACCGCTCAGCCGTCGCATTAACCAACATACTAATGTGCGCACCCTCGCGGATTAACGAAGCGCTGAGCTGCAAAATCAGCGACCGATTCACGATCGAGGACTACGCGAAACGTTCCAATGACCGTGAAACCAGCGTTATGCACAGCACCCATCAGTTGCTCTTAATGAAGGGGAGCAAAGGCGCTGAGTGGTCGCCTAAGCCAATCCTGAACTTCATGATCGCGCTGGTAGAAAAATGCTGGCAGATCCTGCTTGATGGGGGCAAGCGCTCGCGCATGCTCGCGACATGGTACGAACAACACCCGCAACAGCTATACCTGCCGCGCGAACTTGAACACCTTCGAGGCAAGCCTGTCTCCAGACGTTCACTCTGGCAGATCGTCAACCTGTCAACTGGGGAGCCGAGCCGTAATCAACTAAGTGGTATCTCCTTAAACTACTGGAGCCATATCGTCGACCCCAAGGATGGCCGGGTGCCAGCCGAGGTTTTAAAGATCGATACAATCCGGCCCAGTAATCCAGACAGTATGAGAGCGGGCGAAATCATAGCCCTGCCTTGGGAGCCAGTGGAGGCATATCTATTGAAAGAGGTGCATGAACGCATGGCTAGAATGCGTAGGATAACGCTCATAAATCACTATGACGGCCTCTTAAGCGAGATGCTCGTGCTCGTGGATGCGAACATTACGCCTTACGCGCCGCAAGCATTAAGCGACGAGATGATCCGGGCTCGGCTCAAGTCCCAAAAAAATAGGCAACCCAGCATCTTCGTCAGGCTTGGTCTTAGGATGAGCCAGGGCGGAAACGAGGTAGATTGCTACCTAAATTCGCACGACCCACGACGGTGGCTAACCACACAGGCACTTGCGGCGCGCGAACGGTTGAGCGATGTCCTGATCAATAAGTGGGCCAACCGTCTGCGTCTCGGGCAACTACAGGCGTATGACCTCAGATCGGATGAACAAAAGGCAGAGCAAGCTGCCACGCCCCTTCCGAGCGAACTGACGGACCTTAGCGAAAGTCTACAAGAGCTAGAAGAACAGGCCTCTCAATATGGGTTGTCTACAGAAATAGTGGTTGCGCATGGACAGGGAATTTCGGTCACGAGCATGGAAGCGGTGTGTAAAGCTACCGAGGGCCGCCCCGTGGCACGTACAGGCGGGCAAATCCTTATCCTGTACCCGACGAGGTTCGGTGCATGCGTGCATCAACACCACGAAAAGCCATGCCGCTCTTACGTATGTACTCCATGCGATGAGCAGCGCACGGTTAAAGGACATCTGCCAACCAATGAGGAATGGCGCAAGGAAGCCAATCTGACAAACCGAAGCATTGTCAATCAGCTGCAGGCCCTGATCACGGCACGCAACAGAGGCATCGCCGACGACCCTCAGATGCTCGACGCTCACTTGATGACGCTGGTCCAGCACGGGCTTGACCCGCAGCCAATGGCCAATGAGCTCATCGACAGTTTCCACGAAATCAAGGACCAGATCCGCGACATTAGTTTTAGGCACCAACTTGAGCAAGCATTCGTCGCCCGTGGTGTAGTTAAGAGGTTGGATGACCCCGAGATTCCAACCGGAGCACTGATCAAGTACCAGAATCCCAAGCGGCATGCTGCGCCCGGCCACGAGCTTGCCATGGAGGCGCATTTCGGCAGCGGCGAGGAGATGCACCGCCAAAGTGAGCTCTTCTATCAGCAAAATCCCGAACTGGCTCCAGCAAACTTGGGCCTGCAGGACGAGCGCCATCTGTTAGATGGCGACGATGATGAAGGAGCGGGATATGACGAAGCAGCTTAAGCAAGCCGAGGGCAAGGCCGGGCGCAAGGAAACGCTGACACAGGACTTGGCAAAAAAGATCGCCAATATGGTTCGACAGTTCCCGGATGCCGGAATCGAGGTCAACTGGAAGAACGTCATCGAGCAGGTCAACCGACGTTACGGCGTCAAGTTCCACCGCAACACTCTTTCGCAGAAGGAGTGGAGCGGCGACAAACTTATTGCGATCGCATTCGACGAAGCTGAAAACATCCAGAAACGAATGCTCAAGGAGAAAGCCCCCAAGTACGCAGATAACCCGCGCTCACGCCTGCGGCTGATTATTGCCAAGCTGCAAGCCGAAAATCTGGTCCTGCGTGAACAACTGTCCAAGATAAGGGCACAACAATATGACGAGGCCCACTCTTTGCTGGACATACGGACTCCACTGCACCGGGTGGTGGAGTCCATGGCCGAGCAAACTGTGGAAGACAACAATGATCCGCGGCCGAACCCCGGAATGGCCCTCTCACTCGTAGGCAAGAAGGCTACCTCCCCCCGACGCAAGGCGGTGAAACCATCTGATGCAACGATCGAACGCCCAGCTTCGGAGTCCACTGATGACTAATTCGGGAGACGAACTTATGGCACATGCACGAAGAAAGGCGACCCGTGGGTGATCAAAGCAATGGTGTGATGGACGGCATCGCCAATGCGAACCGCTTCCTTGATTGTCAGACTGAAATCGCCGATTTCAAGCCCTACGTGTATCAGGGCACTTTTTCTGTGAGCCGGGTGGCACGCGAGTGCGGCCTGAACGCGACGTCTTCTACACGAATCCTGAGATACGAGACAATCTGGCCTGCGCTGATACGTCAGCCTGAAGACCTGGCGTCCTGATGCCACGAGTTGCTAATCCAGTGGAGGTTATTCGGCGGGACCCGCGCCGGTCTGCATCATCGGAGGCGCAGGTGAAGAAGATCTATCGACGCTGACCAAAGCCTGTGCGTGCTTAGGACTAGAATACCGTGGGAATATCTGCTGCGCGAACTCGGCTTCGGCAGTGGAAGGATATGCTGGCATCGACTCCACGACGAATATATGCCGGCGCTTGGCAGCGTATTCATGCGGCGTCTCTGCGACGGCTGCGGCCTTAATCCGGAATCATCCGGCAGTTTTGTATCGTCGAACGCATAGCTTAGCAGTCTGCAGCCGCTAGCAGTTCCGACGCACGAGCCTCTAATGCGGTACATATGCGGATGAGGTTCAACACACTTACATTGCGTTCCCCTCTTTCAATCTTCCCCATATGGCTTCGGTCGATCCCAGCCATATAAGCAAGTTGCTCTTGAGATATTCCCTGGTTCCGCCGACGAGTTCGTATGGCCGCACCAATTGCCACCAGCTCCTCAAAATTTTCATATCCGCCAAGTCTCATCCCCCAATCATTAGGTTTTGGGGCAAAATAGACCACGGCATCTACGCCTCATTTCCTCAGGGGAGCCTCGTGAACAATTCGATCAGCCTACGTTCTCAACTTGCGCATGAGGTACTACACAGCTCACCCTCTGCCGCGCTACCGTCAAATTTGACCGACCGTTGGCTAGATACCGCACTTCAGGGAGCAGAGCGAATAATTCAAGCTGATGAGAAAGCAGACTTCGAACTCGTGCGTATTCCTGTGGACCTGGTGCTGCATTTGCTAAGTCAAGAATTGGCATCAGGCGCGATTGTGATGTCAGATGAGAAGCTTTTTGACTATTTGGGACTGTATCGAATGGAATTAGCAATGGAAAAGCTGAGGCGGTGGGGTGTTGCTTTAGCTCCAGCGGCTGACAAAAAGACTATCTTCCATTCCCCTAAGAGCCCACGCAGCCGACGCAAGGCGGCCTCATGAACACGCTGGCAGACAGCTAATCGCACTCATCGTGAGGGCGACTTTTGCAAGTCGTAATGGTTTCGTAGCCGAGCTCACGCGGTAGATATTCCCACGGTACTGCAGCCTTGACGCGGACCAAGATCCCCATCAGCGCCGCGCAATCCCTGACACGCGGGCGTCTGCCTTTGGGCAATAGATGATGATTGAGCAGGTGAGTGGTGATGAGAGATTAGAGGACTTCAGGTAAAAATGCTCGGGCTATGGCATCTTGCTGGCCGCGAACACGGCCGCGATCTTGACGCCCGCGCTGAGGCTGTCTACGTCCGCAAACGACCCAAAGCAGACGATCCCAACGCTCACACGGGCTCCCAATATCCGCCTGATCCGTGGTACGTCTCTGCGTGAAGGCGGAACGCTTTACCGCATGTTTGGCATTCGAAGCCAAAGGAAACAACATCGTTCCAAGCCGCCCCTTGAGCAAGCTGCCTAAACGTCGGCACAATGCCCTGTTCAGGCGAAACGGCTTCAAGCAAGGTTCCATCCTGGCGGATAGCCGACATCGGCGTAGTTTACGGAGTTCTTGTTGCCGGAGCAAATAGGAAGTCTTATTAGGCATGTTAAGGCCCGGACATAACTGCATCAATTCGTCACTAAAAATATGGCTATACCCATGCCTGCGGCTCGGCTGGCAACGCAAGCTCGCCTACATGTTAAGCCAGATGGACAGCGATCCGTGAGCCACGATGGTCATTGAACGTCTTCAGTTTGGGCGCGCGATTACTCTTTAGAGTCAACTTCGTCAATTCAGCTACTACCTTCCTGTAGTACACAGTCAGAACATGACTTGTACGAAAAGATTAATAGATATTACATCTTGATTGTGTTCAATTGTTTTTGCTAGGTCCTAATTTTCTATGCGAGGTAAATAATTTTACTACCCCAAGCGTACGAGCGTGATTTCTGTGTAATATCGCACCAACAATCGGGCAAAAAAATTTTGATGAAACGATCTAACGTGTTGAGATTTGCTTCGCATCGGCTCGGCAACGCTCTGAATTAGAACAAAATCCGGCCTTCGAAGAATTTGGAATTCAAGGATTAGTTTGTGCTTGGCGAATCAAATTTCTCTGCCTCGAGCCAATCGAACGTTATCAATGAAAAATATATGAAGAACAAGGCTTTATATGCGGGTGTTGGGTTTGTGATATTTATGTCTGTTTTGCTTTTTCAGTTTCCACCTTCCCTTTCAAATGAACCGGCCATCCCATTAAAAATTCAGGCGCAGCAGCCCGATTTGCCAAGCGTTTCCCAAGGAAACGAAATTCATTCTTTGGACAAGCAGAAAAAATGTTTCCTTAAGAATCCAGACATGAAACTGGCACAGACTCCAATCCTTTCGATTCAGGCAGAAGAAGCGGAGGTTAACAAGTTATATGAGAAGTATTTCGCATCCCCGTCAAACCTCACCGAATTAATTTCATCTGGTAATACGCGGGCAGGGATAGCGCTTTTTCAAATTATCGAAGGTTGCTTTAGTCGAAAAAAGGTATATGAAAATAGGGATGAATTAATATCAGGCAATCCAAATTGCGCCCCATTGCCGGAGTCACTTGTTCGTAATCGATTCTCCATACTTGAAGCCGGTGCCTCCCAAGGATCAGCTCATGCGAAGTATGTCTACGCAATTAATGCAGTGACGCACATAAACATACTGCAGTCACTCAACAGTAACGAATCTGTTATTGCAGCAAAATACCTTCAGCAAAAATCCGAGCAATATGGTAGAGAGGCAGCGCAGGCCGGTATTGCCGAAGCCTTTTTGTTTATGACTAGGGCTTACTACACCGGGCTATTTGGAACGCGCGATTCGACGATGACATATGCCTACATGCTGCCGCTTCAGGAGGCGAATGTAAAAACGTTGAGTTCGATGACTGGCTTTCAAGATTTTTTTCAGAAAGTCGCGGGTCAGTTAGGCCCAGATTCATTGTCTAGAGGACAGCAGATAGCCTTTGGTTGCCCAGGCGCGAATTCATCCATTTTAAGTCCATTTTAATACACTTCACAGAGGTTGTTGTGGCGGCAGGAAGGGAAGAGCGGCTTTTCGCAGGTAAATATTTACACTAAGGAAAAGTATGAAAAAATCATTCATGGTAGCTTTTTGGCTAATGCTGGTCTCTGGATTCGCTAGCGCACAATGTGACATAACATTAAATCCAGAGAGAGTATCGTCACCTTTGACGAGCTTCAGCTCTTCAACAAGTGTAAAGAAAGAAGTCAAGGTCAAGAAGAGCAAGGGTGAATACATCACAATGACCTGCCCTGAGGTCGAGATTCAAACGGTTATCGTTACCGGACAGCGTCTTCCGAGCGAGAACGGATATTTTGAGATTTTCATTGAAGAAATGCCAGTAATCCCTTTAAGCGGAGGAAATGGCAATGGGCGATATACACCGTTTTGGTATGACGATGGAACACGTGGCAAAGCGGATGTTCCTGGTCGGCAGCCTGGATGCCTCTCTGAGCAGTTATGGGTGGAGTCTCAAGTGGCAGTCATACACGCGAATGGTGAGCCAGCTGGTATTCCAATCATGACTGATTTCGGAGATCCGCTTTATTCGGGTGGCAATTGGACAAAATATCAAATCAGCGACACAGTTGATATTACGGGCGAAGCTCCTGGATATTTCGCTGCGCGAAAAAGACATACGATGCATTACATGTACAACCATTTGACAAAAGCGGTCGAGCAGGTTAAGCTCAAGAACTCATTTGAAGCTGGCTGCATTGGAATCAAGTCTTAGAAGGAGCTGAAGCTTCGTTGGATCTGAGGCCTAAGGCCTCAGTTTTTGGTGTGTTGTTAGCTCTATAGGTGAAAAATGTTCGGATTTTGGCTTACTGAAATTAATCGAGATGAAGGTTTTAGTCAGTTCTATCTGAAAGTCAATGCCGAAGGCTTGTCACATTCATTTTTCGTTTATTTGACTCCAAAAGTTTTGTTGCAGAATGCTGATTGCTTGGAGATGCTTGACTCAACTTTATCTGGTCAAAAGATTGATATTTCGTTTGGTGACATGGATGGTGGTCTTGCCGGCGGTGCGGGTCGCTTGAGTTTCGAAACTATGCCTAATGCTCGGGTGGCTCTGTCAATTACTACTCGGGGTGAGCCTTGCATGTTTTTAGGCAGGAGCGTTTTTACGCATGCAGATTTTTATTTCAGAACTGAACCGGTTTTGATTGACAACTTCGTCCTCGGGCTTCGCCAGTTAGCAAATCATGATGTCGAATCGGCATTTCTTGAGTCGTGGACGATTTAAAGCTCCTTTGATGACGGAAACTGTCCTGTAACGGTATTCCAGTTTGACGAGAAGATGACAGTTGCGGTCCCGATGCGGGAATTGCTAAATTTGTCCGCAGCGGTCCACAAGCGTTCAGTCATTCCTTCGATCTAAGTACGCAATTACGGGGCCGACGACTAATAGCTCTCGGTGTACTTCTTGATCAAAGTCATGCCGCATCCGGCCGCTGTCCAAGAACAAGCTGGTATCCTCGCCAAATGCCGGCGCATCAACTTCGCGCTCACTTCAACAATCATCGTTATCTCTCAGCAGGTATCTAGGGGTAGTGAAGGTCCGCTCATGGCCGAAAGCGGCCCTCACTGAGAACCACTTCCAAACCGTCCTGAGCAAACAGTTGCTCTAGCGTAAATCAGACCTCGGTCTGCTCAGCGATCTCGAGTGCATCGTCAACTTCAATGCCGAGATACCGCACTGTGCTCTCTAGCTTAGTATGGCCGAGAAGCAGCTGTACAGCACGAAGATTTCTCGTGCGGCGGTAGATCAATGTTGCCTTCGTTCGTCGCATCGTATGAGTGCCATACGCCGTTGGATCTAGACCGATGGATCTGACCCACTTGACGACAGTACGTGCGTACTGACGAGTCGACAGGTGACGGGTGTTCATCGATCTGCTTGGGAACAGATGGTGGCTTGATGCGAGCTCACGGCTTGCGATCCAGCCTTGAAGTGCCTGACGAGTCTGCTCTGTAATTTCGAACTGAACAGGCCGATGGGTCTTCTGCTGCATGACAATCGCACGGTGAAATATGTTGCCACCTTGAGCGATGTCGTTGACCTTCAAACTGACCAGGTCGCAACCGCGGAGCTTGCTGTCGATTGCTAGATTAAACAGCGCAAGATCTCTCAAACGTTCCGCGAGCTGCAGTCGAATCCTAATGGCCCAAATTTCCTTAAACTTCAAGGGAAGCTTCTGACCGATCAGACGTCCTTTGTTCCATGGAACGCGCTGGCAAGTGGTGGCGCTAGTTGTGTTCATGATGACCTCCTCAGTGAGCAAGGTCCGATTTTGACGCTAGCTAGTCCAGGACATTACATCCGCAGTCAAGCCAACGTTGGTCGCATAGTAGAATGAAAGCAGTACTGGAAAAGATACACTAACTTTAAGGGATCTAATCAATGGCAAACATCGATCTGTCAGGCTACAACCTCAGCGAACTAAAGGGTCTTCAACACGACATTGAAAAGGAAATCAAGAGTCGCCAACACCAAGACTTGCAGAAGGCGCGCGAGCAGATTTTGGCGATTGCCCAAGAGGCTGGTGTATCGGTTCAGGAACTGCTAGCTACCGGCGACAAGAAGCTGAAACAAGGAAAAGGGAAAGGGCAGAAGGTGCAGGCACGCTACCAAAATCCAGGAAACAAAACTCAAACATGGACGGGTCGCGGGCGTCAGCCAAAGTGGATTGCAGAAGGCATCGCTGGCGGAAAGTCAATTGACGACTTCCGAATCTAAGAGCACCGCATTGACCTCACTCCTACCGACTGCGCCCTTTCACGCCGCTTAGTGCTGCGGGACCTCTCCCACTGTTCTAGGTGGGATGAGGTTCAGTACTTCCCAGATGACTACATTGCTGAAGTCGTGATCCTCGAGGAATCGCATGGCGTAAAGCAGCCCATGCGTCTTCCGTAACTGGACTGCAGCGACCAGCAACCTAGCGTTGCGGTGGAGGTTGGGTTCAAGTTGCGTAGTCATCGGTCTATGATAGAGAACTCGTCTGTCGCGACCATGACGTAGATCAATGCCGCATAAGGTTGGGCGCGTGCGCTTAGGTGCGCGAGGTGCGAAGGTCTGCACTCAGCCAAAACCAGACGTATACGGCGTACTTCGAGATTCGCGAGGTTGCCTCATTCATCTCGCGTGCAAGCATGAGGTATAAATAAATTGGAAAAAGCAGGGTGCTATCCAAGCCGTTATTGTCAATCAAGCATCCAGAAGCTGCTTCGGCTGGTTGTATTGATCGGACGATAATGCTAATGGCAGCAAATTCCTTTCTGAGCACAGTAAGCTGCTTCGGAACCGTCGTGATTGGATTAGTCGCTAACCTCGCTAAGTAATCGTAGGGTTGGCAATCAATTATGTGAGCGGAAGTTTATTTTCATGAACTGTCCTCAGTCAATTCTTCAAAATGAATTTTCGCTTGATTTTCCTTAAAAATTTGATGACTTCGACGATACGCTTAGTACTTGGATTTTCTCCATGCTCGATATTCGATAGCCATAGCTTGAAGTGACGTATTCTCGTTATTCGAATCGTACGAAAAATATGATTAATGTGCGTCAACTTAGAAATCTGGTTGCGATAAATGTCAATGCGGAAAAGGTTCCGATTTCTACCGAGGAGTCGGTATTTATAATCAGAACGTCCCCATCCAAAGTGAAACAATTTAATTCCATCTGAAATCGCCAAGCAAATGCCTAAATAATTACACAATATGCCTAAACCGTATGGATCCATCATGGGATCATGTGCAGCTATTTGCGCAAAGTGATGTGTTCCCAGGCGATGCCCAATGACCCCGCCGCAGAGGCGCCCATCGATGACAGCAAGGCACACTACCCCATATTTTCTGATTAAACTAACTAGTTTTTCTGTTGACTGCTTAGTATGGTAGCATGTCTCCCCTTTTGCAAGCATTCTGGCTTGGCTGAAACTGATTATCTTTTCGATTTGCTCCAACGTGACTGTATTTTTACTAACTACATCGAAGCGAAATGAAGGGAAGTCGTGCAAGATTCTTTTGTGCCGTCGCTTGATACTAGCTCGTGTATGTTTCTCCAGGCAGGCAAAATATTCACTTTCGGTTTCGGGTAATGGAAGCACGATGTCTTCAAGACACTCAAACTTCATGAGAGGATAGGGAATAGCGTCGGTCTCCGAGTCAATCGCATAAAAGGATACACGGGTTACCGATGGGTACCGCGAAAGGGTTCGATTCACGAAATTTGCAATATCCGCTTGATCCAATTTTATTTGTTCATTATAAACTTTGACATAGCGGCGTTCACGTCTGAATAAAATCAGAGTATGCACAACGCCGCTTCGACGAACAACGTAGGTGCTTGCATCCGGAGCAGCGTTATAGATTGAGAAGCGCGCTAAAGTTGTCATCACGCTACAATACAGCCTCTCCAACTCACCTTCTACGAAATCTGGAATCCATCCTTCGTAGAAAGCTACTTCCTCGTCGGCTCCAGTATTGGCTGTCTTGGGTCGGTTCTCATTAACAAGATCTTTCACAGTTTGAACGTCAATATTTATTGCAGAAAAATCTGTCATGGTCGTCCCCACTTGCAGGTTTGGATTGCGGTGGTGGAAGGTCGGCTCGCGTTCAGCTATCGCATTCGGGAAAATTAACGTCGTTCGGAACTGTTGGTTCGATGCATAGGAGAAGTGCAACGCACTGTTGAGGATCGTGACTAAAGCGAATTTAGGCTAGTCGCTTACATGGTGGAAGTTGAGGTGAATTGGACTCCTGCCTCAGGGAAATGAAACCAGCGTGCCTAGAATAGGCGCGCACAAGATGTACATCTTATTTGTCGCCTGCAGAGTTAGGCGGCTCTAATGTTGTTTCAAAGGGCCAAGACCACTTGAGTTTGCTAAATTATAAAATGTTACGAGCTTTTTTTACCGGTGATCCATTAAGGGGATTGATAATTATCAAAGCACATGCTGCTCTCTATTGCTCTCACTAAATTCAATGGCGCCAAGTCAGGTTTGACTTGTACTAAACATTTCAATTTTGCATCATATGCATCGCCACGGCAGACGGTCGGTCGCTACAAGGACAATCCTACCGCAGCGTTTAGTCCTGATGACCCGTCCACAGAAGGTGCTGATGTAAACGAAGGCGTCGGTTTCGAGTCCGCTGCTGAATTTCCGGCCCGGGTCGGTTCCTGTCCTTCGTGATAGTCTACGATTTTTCAGCCTTGGCGACCTGCTCTGCTGAGCTCATGGCCGGATTTGGCCAGAAGCGGACCTGCGGCGCAAATGGATTGTTGTGTGAGCTCAGCCATAAACGGATAGCTATGAACCCATCCTTGTACATCGCCGCGAACGGACACGTGGTCCTAGAATTCGGCGGTTACGATTCCGTGGCATACCAGCAGGTGTGCGCCAAACTTGAAAACGAACTCGGATTTTCTAGGCAGGGGACCATTGTCGCTGGACTTGACGAAGGTGTATGTCCGTCGTTTCTACGTGCGGAACTTGAGATTTCTGCCGGATGGGACAACTGGAGCGGTAGTTACCTGCTTGCGAATTCAGACGCAGGCGACGCAGTACTCCGGAGTTTGTACGCGGACCTTGCGTAGGAATAGCGAGACGAAACTACGTTCACTACAACTTCCGTCTGACACCGGCCACGTCCGCTTAGGGTCGGTTCCTGCCCTTCGTGACAGTCCGAGATTTTTCCGGCCTGACGACCTGATATGCTGAGCGTAACGGCCGGCTTTGGCCAGGAGCAGACATCCAGATGGTCTCAACCTCATCTACCTTCCCATGAAGGTGGACAGAACTGCCAAGGACGGGCCGATAGCACCATGTCGAAGTGCCAGTCAACTTGCAAGGGCAAGCGATGAAACCTCCTTCACAGGCCGTACGCTCTATAAACTGGATTTTGGTGGGCTACGGGCTCATTTGTGGGCCGGCGCTCATCTACGACCTGTTAACCGATCGATCCTTCGGCGCGTCGATGTTGGCCATATTACCTGTTTCAGTGCTGTCGCTTTACTGCCTGCTCGTGGGACCAGGCATGAACGACTGGAACCGCGCAAGGGCGAGAACGAATTTTTTTGTCGGCGCACTACTAATCTTAATAATCACAGTCGCATTTTCGAAACTCGGCACCGAAGCTGCCAGAACGGGCGAACTCATTTTCACTTACGCGGTGAGTATCATGGTGTTTCCCGTGTCCATAACTGTTCCGTTCGCATATCCCAATCTTGCTTCGTTAGCGAACATTTTAGGTAATGAGAGCATTATTGCGCGAACGATAGTTGTATGGGTGTTTTGCCTTGCCCTAGCCATGCTGGAATGGACAGCATTGCGCTGGCTATATTTAAGCATTAGCCGCCGGTTTAAAGAGAAAAGAACATAAAGGGATACTATCTCAAAAATGACCGGGTAGCTATTCTGCCCGGTCATATGCTTTCCGATAGGTAGCAGCTGGTCGTACGGGTTCTCGGGGCCGCTATGGGTCGGTTCCTGCACTTCGTGACAGTCTGCGATTTTTCGACCCTGGCGACCTGCTATGCTGAGCTCAACGGCCGAGATCGGCCAGAAGCAGACGGTTGCAACGAAACCAGTACTTCTCTCACAGGAGCGTCAATGGGACCTCTGTTCTCGCTGGTATTGATAGCGGTGGCATCGGCAGCACTGTTTGCGGTGGTATTTCTCGTGTTGCGAATGTTCCTGTGCACCGCTGATGCGCTTCGGCGCGCAGGTGGGTTTGTGATAGGAACCGGTATCGGCGCGACGCTGTCTGGAGGGGTACTTGCTCTGGCAATGGGAACTGATGCCACGCTTACGTCAACAACACAGGTCACTGTCTATCTTTCTGCAATAGCTCTTGGTGCGCTTATTGGCGGGACCGCTATCTCGTACCTCGTCGCACGCAAGTTTCGTTAAAGCGGTGTTCGCTTTGGGTCGATCGCTGTCGCCAGAGTCCGTGTACTTACGTCGTCGCTCCGTGACACTATAGCACTCAATGATCTATCAGCCTAAGGCCACCGAACGCGTGCGGTCGGAACTTGGACGGTGAGCTTCAGTTGGCTCTTCGTTCATGGTAGGGTGCAGCTTCATCCATGGAAGACAACACGCAAAATGCACGACATATCAAAATATTCGCTGGCTCAACTTCGCGCCCTAGAAGTACAAGTGATCGATGAGTTGAAAACTCAACACTTCCTTAGTATCAGTAAGGCGCGCGAACAAATTCTTCACATTGCTCGGAACGCTGGCCTGTCTGAGAAGCAGCTTCGTGCCATCAAAGTCGGTAACGCGTCAAAAAAACGCAACGTGCAGGTCAAGTACCGTAATCCAGAAGATCCGACCCAGCAATGGAGTGGTCGTGGACGCCAGCCAGCATGGGTCAAGGCTTGGGTTGCATCTGGAAAGTCCCTCGAGGACGCGAAAGCGTAATGCTATCTGCGCTTGATCTAGGTGCTTTAGTCAGGCCCGTAATCGCTTAACGCCGCTTCAGATCGCAGTGACCGGTCACGACAGACCGGTTTCGGCCAGAAGCGGACATCCCAATGCATTGAACTAGCCGGGTTTAACGAGGCTAGTGATGACCACGCACCGTAACTTTATTGAGTAGAAGGATGAATGCAATAACGCTAACCGATGATGAGCTAGAGCAGCGAGTACTGCTGTGGGAGGCTCTTTCCGAGTTCTGGCTCGACACGGAATTATGTGAGTTTCAGCTCGACTGGATCGCTCGCGTTATCGCCGACTCTCCGTATAGCGTGTCTGAAGTGCGTTCGATACACAACTATGAGGTAGCCCCGGTTGTGTGCATTAACCTTTTCAGTATGGCTGGCGAGTGGGCGGGTTTCGATACAGAGTGGTTGAAGTCGAGAAGCACGGAGATTGCGCGCAGGCGCGCCTCCTACAGATACCGGATCAGTGTACTTTTGCAGCGACCGCTCTCCTGGCTCTTCACCGCTCGCTACTGGCGCGCAGTTTTACCTCGTGTTCAGAAATTGCGCAGTGGAAATTTATAGAAGGAAATGCCGATGTCCGCAATGGTTCGGAGGCAGTCGTTCGGATCTCAGGGGTTTGAGATGTGTCGCAATAAGATGTATGACCTCAAGTGCGAAAGAGTTCCGTGAAACCCCGCCATCGTTCTCCAGTTCTTACTTTTTCAACACTATTTCTCATGTCCCAAATATCCAGTGCGCAAGTATGGGCTACCGCTATTTCCAGAAACGAAGCTGAGGGAACGGCGATCATTTACCGGTACGTCAAAGAGTTCCCCCCGAGTTTTGTACGCAACCGGCTACCTGACCGCATCATTGTCGTATGGCGGTAGGCCCTAATCCCTGTCATGCCAATCACGCCGATCCTGCTCATAACGCCCGTGTTCGTTGCACCAATGTTCTTTGCGCCACTGTTCTTTGCGCCACTGTTCTCTTAGCCACTCCTCCCGCCGCAGCCGCTCCGCGCGTCTCCATGCGCGCCGTTCACGCCATTCGCGACGCTCTTGCCAGCTTGGCTCTACGTATATTTCTTCACCCTCCAAATAATACTGATTAGGAATAACGTACTGTGGGCGCGCTTCTAAAACTTGGGGATAATAAGGTTGAACCGTGCTAGCGTATATGCCAACCCGCACCTGCGCTGCGGCGCTGCCGACGAATGCTAATGTCAGTACACCCGCAATGAATGCCTTCGTATGGTTTTTCATCATCTTCCTCTCGTTTAACGGCTTTACATGCAAGCCGACCATTCATAGAGCTTAGAACGTCGGTGGAATGTGATGTGACAGGAAGTGGCAACAGATGTAACAGCGAGTAAGGACGTTTACAGGTGAGCTTAGCGAGATGCGCGATTTCCAGCGGTGCTGGGAGCGATCGGCGTCGTCACGTGGTTGTACGCAGCGTTCGCGGAATTGCTAAGCCACTTTCCCCTGTGCTTGGCGGCCGAGGTAGCCAGCGTCGATACTGATCGCTGCGAGTCCGGTGTTTGTCAACGTAGCTGTCGCGTCACCTCAAGCTGCTTGCTTAGTGCTTCTGGTTGAATCCGTTCCGGATTCAACCGGACTTGGTCTTCCAGCCCCCAGTTCCTGATGCCCTATGACCAGCGCTGCGGCTTGCGGTTTCTGGCCTCGTGATAGACCTGATCACGGCGCTCCAGAATTGCCGCGTCCTGGCGGCAGTGGCGCTGTGCCGGTGTCACGAACTTCAGGCCGCTGTGCTTGTGATCCTGGTTGTACCAGCGCACGAATTTCTGCGTCCATGCCTGCGCCTCCTGTCGCTTACGGTTTCAGTCCATTTTTGAACACGTAGCGTGATGGCTGGCGGATGTACCCATCAACCTGCATGACCGCGAAATGGTTGACCATGGCGACACCGTGCGGCAGATTTGGACTGTTACCAACCATTTCAATGGCAGACAATGGCAGCCACATTTCAAGACGGCGACAAACTGCGCCGATTTCTGTTCGCAGTTGATCAGGACATAGCCGCGAGGGTGCGCAGTGCCGGTTGTAAGCACTGTGGCGGCATCTTGCATAGCGCCCTGTACCCGCGCGTGGTGCTGGATGCGGCTGAGTGTTGGCGCTGCCCCTGAATTGACCCAGTCCGCTGGAAATAGTTGACCCACCCGCGTAAACGGCAAACGTAGAACCAGAGCGGTAGGTACCTGGCCGAGGGTGGGTCAGTTTACATCAGCAGGCTGGGTCAATTCGGCGCCAGCGCCAACACACACGGATTCTCAAGGAAACCGGGAATCCCGTTGCGGCCATTCGTGCCGTTCGAGAAGTAATTGGCATCTCGCTTTCCGAAGCGAAGGCGGTGTGGCTGGGATCTGTCGGTCAAACAGGGGAGTTAACGGATCATCAGCACGAGCTTGCGGCAGCGTAGCTGCGTGTCGTATGTCCACGGTGTCTGTTGCCAGACCGGGTAATCCGCAATCTCCACACCTGGCCGTCTGGATTGGGACAAACTGAAGAAACTTGCCTTTCAGATCTTTGAAAGCTGCACTTGAACGTAAGCGATACGGTTTGCGGAAACAAATTGTAAATCTCTCTAGGTGCGCTAGGGACCTGCCCTAAGATCGGCCAGAGCTTGACCCTATCACCTGGAGCGCACATGGACTATCAAACCCTCGATTTGTACGGTCGCCTCAGCACATATGAGCGGGTTAATGCGCCGCATTTGAAGCTGTCGCCACATTCAGTCCCAGGCGCTGGATGGGGGTACGACCAGGCTGCCGTCTATGTGGCCAACTACGCCGGTGCTGAGGCCGATGCGGTCTTCAGCTTCACCGCGCGCGCGGGCGCTATCTATTCGATTACGTCGGCCAGTTATCTCGATCCTGACGTGCTCCTGGTGTTCGACGACGCAGGCTACGCCATCCTGGACGACGATGGATTGGGCCCTTACGGCACTGATCACATCAGCTTCGTCGCTCCTTACTCCGGTACTTTTTACATCGATGCGTCGTGGGTCCAAGGCGACTTCGCCTCCCAGCAGGCGGTAGCGCTGACGGTGCAGGAAGACATCGGCTCGCTCGCGGGCTACGTCATCAATGGCACCAACGGGGCCGACACGCTCAACGGCACTACCGGCGACGACGATGTTTATGGCCATGACGGCAACGATTCGCTGTTTGGCGGGCGCGGCGACGACTTCATCGATGGTGGCAGGGGCACTGACTCGGCCTTCTACAACAGCGTGAGAACGGATTACAATGTGACCGGCACGTTCGATCGCATTATGGTGCGATCGCGCGCCACCACCGAAGGGACGGACTTGCTTTCCAATATCGAGCGGCTCGACTTCAAAGATGTCACTGTCGCTTTTGATATCAATGGCAACGCAGGCGAGGCGTTCCGCTTGTACCAGGCCGCGTTTGACCGCGCGCCCGATCAGGCCGGGTTGGGCTACTGGATTGCGCAGCTGGACAGGGGCGTGAGCCTGACTGCGGTCGCCTCGCAATTTGCCGCGTCCAACGAGTTTCGCCTCATGTACGGCGCCAACCCGAGCAACCGTTCCATTGTGCAGGACATGTACGAAAACGTGCTGCACCGGGCGCCCGATGTGGCCGGGGTCAATTACTGGGTCAGTGTACTTGATTCGCGCAGCGCTACCCTGCCGGACGTTCTGACCGCATTTAGCGAGAGCCCGGAAAACTATGCCCAACTGATCGGTGTGATGGAACAGGGAATCGTGTTCCAGACCTGGGGGTAGGCCTTTCGCGCTCCGTCGAGCAAACGTGGCCGGTCACCCGGTGGCGTATGTTCCACCGCCGAGGTCATGCAGTTCGGAGATTAGCGGATCGCAGCAAACGCGCAGCGTACGGGGTCAGCGCAGCGTACGGGTCAGTGCCGGAAAGTCGGTCGAGTGACCACTTAACTCTGCGGCCGAAGACACGCGACATCTATTCCGAGACACTACTTGGGCTGCAACCTACGTGGTCCGCTCTGGGTCGTCGGCGGACGCAGCACAATATGACTGCAGCGCAGCGCAGTACTTGATTTCCTGTAGAGCTAGCAAGGCGGTTTGGGATATCAGCGTCTTGGTTGAAGATTCAGAAATTGTTTGGTCGCGAGCAGAATTTCGTTAAATATAAGGCAAATTCAATGTCGCTAATTGTTTCTCTCCGAGCAGGTGACTGTGTCAAAGCAATTATGAATGAGACTGGGCATACACTAAATACACCCGATTTACGGACATGTAGGCAAAAAGCGTTACCCTTGGTATGGGGTCGTAACCTTTGACGTACTTGATGAAGAGTTTAAAAACCGCGAGCCTCAGCCAGTCGGTCAAGCTACCGATCGCGACTGATCGAGCAGCCGTGACTGCAGCGCCGAAACAGGCATCGGACGCCCCAGCAAGTAGCCTTGGGCGTATTCACAACCAGCCTGGCGCAGCCATTCCAGCTGCGCGTCGTCCTCCACCCCTTCTGCCACGACGGTCAGGCCGAAGTCATGCGCCAGGCCGATCACGGCGCTCACCAGCCTTTGGCCCGCGTCAGGGAGTGGTCGCACGAAACTGCGGTCGACCTTGAGGCTATTGATCGGAAAGGACTGCAGGTAGGACAGCGAGGAATAGCCAGTGCCGAAGTCATCCATCGAAAGGCGCACGCCCATCGCGCGCATCGCGTGCATGAATGCGACGGCGGCGCCGCGATCCTGCATTACCATGCTTTCGGTCAGCTCCAGTTCGAGCGAGGTTGGAGGCAGGCCGGTGCATTCCAGAATCCGCTCCACCATGCTTGCGAAATCGCATTCGCGGAACTGGCGCGCCGAGACGTTCACCGCCACGTGCAGCGGGTAGGTGGTTTTTTTTCGCAAGTCCACGACATCGGCGCAGGCGCGTTCCAAGACCCATTCGCCAATCTCGACGATCAGCCCCGATTCCTCGGCGATCGGGATGAATTCGTCCGGCGGTACAAAGCCATGCTCGGGGTGCATCCAGCGCAGCAGCGCTTCCACGCCGATGATGTCCTTGCCTGCGCAGTCGAACTGAGGCTGGTAGAACACAGCCAGCTCGCCGGCGTTCAAGGCCCGCTGTAGGTCGCGCTCGAGCTGGGCGCGGCGCTGTATGCTGTGCATCATGGCGGGCTGGAATTCGCTGATGCGGTTGCGCCCACCGTCCTTGGCATGGTACAGGGCAGCATCGGCGTTGCGCATGAATTCTTCCGCGCTTGCCGCATCGTCGGGGAACAGGCAGGTACCAATGCTGGCCGTCACGGTCACCTCCATCGAATTCAGCTGGACTGGCCGGCGCAAGCGCTCCCTGAATGCGGCCGCGAGGACGGCGAGCTGGGCGTGCGACGCAAGAGGCCTGGCGATGACGATGAACTCATCGCCGCCGAAGCGGCACACCAGGTCGCTATCGCGCGCCGCCGCGCGCAGCAGGGCGCTGACCTGGCATAGCAGCTGGTCGCCGGCGGCGTGGCCGGCACTGTCGTTGATCAGCTTAAAATTGTCGAGATCGATCAGCATCAGGCCCACGCGCTCTCCGTGCGCTCGGGCGTGCAGCAGGGCCGCGTCGAGTTCGTCCTGTCCGCGGCGGCGATTGGGTAGGCTGGTCACCGGATCGGTGTAGGCGAGATAGGCAAGGTCGGCTTCGGCGCGCGCCACGCGCTGGCGGCTACGGCGCGACAAAAGGGTACTGGCCAGCAAGGCGCCGAGCGATGACAGGCTGAACAGGGCGCCATGGTTGCACAGCGCGGTAGCGATCGCACCGGTATCGGCGCGCAGCAGTACGCTGCCGAGGACACGGCCACGGTGAACGATCGGATGTTCGATCGTGGCCGAGCCTTGCCATCCATGCACCAGCCGCGCCAGCGCCCCGGACGGTGCGGGGCTGCGCCGGAAGGCGGAGAACTCGCGTCCGGTTTCGTCGTAGACGACCGCCTCGATCAGGACCGGGTCGGCCAGGAAGGCATACAGGACATCGTTGGCATCCTCGCGGTCGCCGAACATCAGGGGAGCGGAGATATTCTCGCCGAGCACCTTGGCGTGGATCTCGAGGTCGGCTTGTAAGCCCTGGCGCAAGGTGACGAACTGGTACGATAACAGCAGCCCGCCCAGAACGACGAGGCCGGCCGCGGCGGCGAGCAGCTGTCCGGTACCGAGCATGCGCGCGATGTCCGGTACGCGGGGGGCGTATACCTTGTTCATATCACGTTCCTAGCGAGCCGCAACAGTTTGGAACTCATCCGCAGGCCGGCACGTTCCGTCTCACGCGTATTGATGTCGAAACGCAGCTGCTCGTCGTCGTCGACCAGCGTGATCGCGGAGGGCGAGGCGCCTGGACGCGCGCCGTCGCGCACCACCAGCACGCCAGGGCCGGTCTGGGTCTCGGCGGCCCGTCCGAGCACCAGAATGTCGCAGCCCAGGCCGCCTTGGCGTCCGGTGGCGTCCATCAGGCGCCAGGCGCGCCCGCCGACCTGGCGTCCGTTGTATGCCTGCAGCGCCTGCCACAGCACGCCAGAGCGCTCGGCGCACACCTCCAGCGGATGGCGGGCGCGCTCGCCGGGCCAAGAGGTGAACTGGGCGAAGTTGTAGATGTAGGCGGCCTTCAGTTCGACATCGCGCACCTCGGCGCGGCAGGGCAGGACGGCGAGCAGTAGGCTGCCGAATGTCGTGCCGGCCAGACGGGCGGAGCGGGACAGCATGTCAGAACCTGTAGGCCAATTTGGCGAGGGCCGCACGACGCTGGCGCTGCAGCGCCTCCTGCACGAACGCCGGCCCGGCCGGATCGGCGTAGCGCCGGTCGGCGAGGTTGTACAGACTCACGGACAGGTCCGCGCCCGGCACTAGGCGCGTGCTCGACAGCGTCAGGCCGGCCACGCAATGGCCGCCGACCCGGCTGTGTTCGGTAAAACGGGACGAGATGCAGCGCAGCTCGCCGCCCAGCCATGCACGGGTGGCGAACAGGGGCAGGTCGACGTTCAGCTTTGCCAACTGGCGCGGCGAGGACTTCAGGGTCTGGCCGCCGCCGTCGGTGGCGCGCTGCCAAGTATAGCTGGCGCGGACCCGGGCCATGCTGGCATACACCTGCTCGACCGAGGCTTCCAGGCCCTTGGCCCGGGCATGGTCGACATTGCCGAACACCAGCAGGCTGCTGTCGGGATCTTCCTGCTGCGAGATCAGGTCGTGCATGTGGTAGGTGAACAGCGACAGGCGCGCGAGGCCGCTGGCACCGAAGGCCTGCTCCAGCACCGCCTCGGTGGTGGCGATGCGCTCGGGCGCCAGGCCGGGATTGGCCAGCTGGCCGCCTTCACCCTGGACCTGATAGTACATCTCGTAGGCGTTCGGCACCCGGAAGGCCTTGCCGTAGATGAGTTTCGCGGTAGCGCCCCGCGGCGTGCGGTAGACCAGGGCGGCGCGCGGGTTGTTGCTGCGGGCGCCGGTGCTGTGGTGGTCATGGCGCAGGCTGAGGTTGACCAGCAGTTGCGGGCCCAGGCGCCACTCGTCCTCTACGAAGACCGCGCGCCGGTTGGCCGAGCGGCGGTCGTCCAGCATGCTCAGGTATGGAGAGATGTCGAAGTTGAACTGGTCGCGCCGTGCATCGCGCTGGATCTCGGCTCCGAGCAGGATCTTGTGACCGGCAATGCTGGTCAGGGTGACGTGCAGGTTCAGCCCGTACCAGCGCGCACGGCCACCATCCACGTTCGCGGCCGGACGGCCCTGGGTGTCGGGATAATGATAGTAGCCGAGGTAGTCCGCCCGACCCCAGAGTGCCTGGGCCGACAGGGTCAGGCCCGGGGCCAGGCTGCGCCCGAATCCGAGCTGGGCCACGCCTTGCGCGTCGATCGTCCGGTTGGGGGCATCGGGTATGGCAGCGTAGGAACCGGTAGCCAGGCCCTTGGTCCGGTGAACGTGGTTGGCGGACAGGGTAAAGCCGCCATAGCTGGCCTTGACCAAGAACTGGCGGGCCTGCTCGCCATCGCGCCCCCGTACCGCTTCGCCGTCGAGTTCGGGGAAGCTCAGCGTTTCGCCGTCGCCGGTGAGGACGCTGGCCGCCATCAGCAGGTCGGCGCCCTGCTGGCCGTGCCAGCCGTAGCTGGCGCGCAGGCGCCGCTCGCCGCGGCTGCCGACCGCCGTAGCGGCGCGTGGACCCGCCAGCGCATTGCCGTCGCGCGTGACGACATTAATCACGCCAAACAGGGCGCTCGATCCGTACATAGCCGAGCCTGCGCCGGGAATGAACTCGATCTGCTGCACCATGTCCATGTCCACCAGACCTTCATTGCCGAGCATGGCCTGATCATAGGTCGAATCATTGGTGCGTATCCCGTCGACCATCAGCACGAAGCGGCTGTTGTAGTCGCCGGGCCGGAGGAAGCCGCGGGCGCCGAGGTAGGTGTAGTTGCGGTCGTCCGTGACATACAGGCCGGGCAGGCTGGCCAGGGCATCGCCCAGGGTGCGCCAGCCGTGCAGGCGGATGTCGGATGCGCTCAGTACGCTTGCGGCGGCGGGCGCTTCGGCCACCACTTGCTCGAATTTGGAGGCGGCCTTCACCATCTTCATGCCCATCAGCTCTTCCAGCGGCACTTGCGCCAGCTCTGCAGGTGCTGAGGTAGCAAACGAAGGGGCGCACAGCAGCCAGACAACTGCGAAACGAATCATCAACCGAGTATTGCTTGGATAGGACGCTGAGACACTTCGCAGCATAGAAATACGGGGGGTAGAAGAGAGGGAGGGGGCGTGGTAATTGGTGGGACTTACACTGAAGCAATGATAACCGAAAGAAACAGTGTGCTAGCCGAAAGTGTCAATTGTGTAAACACAAAACAACACTCTTATCGGCGTGATGCTGGATCTCGAGGGACTTGCTCGTAGACTGAGCGATATCCATTATCGGAAGTAAGAGCCTTGACAGCATGGTAAAAGTAAAAGCCGCCCGTGGATTGGGTCTGCTTTAGGTCGTAGGCGGACGCTACAAGAGGTTCGCAATTGGCCCAGCCTGTGTAAAAACGTAAGGCCATGTAAACGAAACCGTATCGGTAAACGTTGATTCAGTATCTCATCACTTCGGGTGCCACATAAAGCGCTTTATCGAAGGCGAAGAACGCGGACAAGGCACGCTGCTTCCTGAGCTTCCTGAGCTCCTTGACGACTACGTGACTGAGGGTAATCCGGTCCGTGTAGTTGATGTGTTTGTCGAAGATCTTGACCTTGCCGCCCTGGGATTCACCCGCGTCCTACCGGCAAAGACGGGTCGACCCGCTTACCACCCCGCAGTGCTGCTCAAGCTCTACATTTACGGCTATCTCAATCGTATTCAATCGAGCCGGCGGCTGGAGCGGGAGGCTCAGCGAAACGTCGAGCTGATGTGGCTGACCGGACGCCTTGCGCCCGATTTCAAGACGATAGCAAACTTCCGAAAAGATAACGGCAAGGCGATCGGCAAGGTCTGCCGACAGTTCGTCGTGCTGTGCCAACAGCTAGACCTTTTCTCTGATGCAGTCGTCGCGATCGACGGCAGCAAGTTCAAGGCCGTCAACAGCAGCGACCGCAATTTCACCGATGCCAAACTCAAGCGAAGGATGGCAGAGATCGAAGCGAATATCGCTCGCTACCTGGCAGAACTCGATACGGCCGACCGTCAGGAACCAGCACTGCAAAGTCGAAAAGCGCTCGTCTGAACGACAAGATCGCGGCGATGAAATCGCAAATGGCGACGCTCAAGGAAATCGAAGCGAAGCTGATAGAGGCTGGCGAAACGCAGATCTCGCTCACTGATCCGGACGCGCGCTCGATGATGACGCGCGGCTCAGGGATCGTTGGCTATAACGTGCAAACTGCCGTCGACGCCAAACATCATTTGATTGTCGAACATGAGGTAACCAATAACGGCAGCGACCGCGACCAATTGTCCGGCATGGCCAAGAAGGCGCGTGCTGCAATCGGCACGACGACATTGACAGCAATTGCCGACGGCGGCTACTTCAAGGGCGAAGAAATCCTGGCCTGTCATGAGGCGGGTATCTCAGCTCTGGTGCCACCTACGAAAACTTCCGGCGCCAAGGCCGACGGTCGATTCGATAAGGCCGATTTCATTTACGACCCACTTAAGAATGAGTTTCGCTGACCGGCAGGCGAATCCCTGATATGGCGTTTCGCAAGCGTCGAAAAAGGCATGACGAACCACCGGTATTGAAGCTCAAACTGCAAAGCCTGCCCACTCAAGGATAAGTGCACGCCGAGCTCGCAGCGGCGCGTGACTCGCTGGGAACATCAGGACGTGCTCGACGACATGCAGGCGCGTCTTGAACAGGAGCCAGACGCCATGCGAATCCGACGTTCGACTGTCGAGCATCCGTACGCGACAATTAAGGCGTGGATGGGAGCGACGCATTTCCTGACAAAGGGCCTGGAGCGTGTGAAAGCCGAGATGAGCCTGCAAGTGCTCGCCTATAACTTCAGGCGCTTGATGGCGTTCTGGGCATTGAGAAGATGCTGGCAGCAGTCCGGGCGTATGCCCGTTTTCTGATGCTGCAAGCCCTGCTTGAAGCGTTTTCTGTGCTGGCATTGATGAAACTTCCCAAGTGGGACTGCGCGGCGGGAACGCTTCGTTATTTTCCAGGACTAGCGTTGGCGCGTACAAATCGGCCGCCAATGCTTCATTTTGAGTTGTTACACAGGCTGGGCCAAAAGCAGACGCCTCCAATCGTAGGCCAAATTCTCATCAGGCTGCATGAGTTATTCAATTGCACTCGCTGTCGTGGCGATAAGCCGTGGCGAAGCTTTTAGCTTAATTAGCACATTGACAAAAGCTCATGCTACATTGACTGTCCTCTGAAATTTGCCGAGTGCCAATGCGTCTCCTTATTTTGCTGTCCTCCTGCCTGTTCACCTTTGCCCAAGCCGACACAGGCTTTGCCCATCTTCAAGCCGGCCCGCAGGCCGTTGGCTTTAGGGTCGCCCAGCAGTATGACTACACACGCACTTGGCGCGGTCGCGTTGACGTAGTCACGGGCCAGCCGGTGGAGGGCGAATCCGCGCGCCCCATTCAAATGTTGGTTTGGTACCCCGCGCAAAAGGGCGGCGCCCACCTCACCTACGCCGACTATCTGCGCACGCAAGCCAGCGACGTGGACTTCAGCGTCAAGACCAGCGGGGTCGAGAACTTCCTGTTGGAGCAACACAAGAAATACGCAAGTCGCATCGGCGCCGGACTGACCGATGCGGCCCTCGCCCAAGGTATGTGGGCCGTGCGCGAGGCCGCGCCGCTGCCGGGAAAGTATCCGGTTGTGATCTATGCGCCGGGCGTTGGCGGTGTCGCGCATGAAATTGCGGACATTGCCGAACTCCTGGTCAGCCACGGCTATATCGTTATCTCCAGCCGGAGTCTTGGCACTCACACCAGCAGCATGAACGCCGACCTGGTGGGTATCGAATCGCAAGTCAGCGACATCGAATTTCTTCTCGCGTACGCGCGGACGCTGCCGCAAGCTGACATGACGCGTGTCGCGGCAATGGGCTGGAGCTGGGGCGGCATGGCTAACGTCTTCGCGGCGGAGCGCGACCATCGCATCGACGCGCTGATTAGCTTCGACGGCACGCGCGAGCCGGAGTTCACCAAAAAGATCGCACCGCAGCGTGTCACCGTGCCGTGGCTGTATATCCAACGCCACCCGGAGACAGTCGCGCAGCTGAGCCGTGCCGGCATCGAGACCTCGTTCAGCCTGCTCAACGAAGCGCGCTACGCCGACGTCTACCAGCTTGTGATGTACCCCATGCGCCATGTCGATTTCTCCTCAGCCATACTGCGCTTCCAGCGTCCTGATTGGTTCAGCGACTACTCACGTGCCGAAGTTGAGCAGGCGTACGCGTGGACCGCGAGGTACGCGCTGGAATTCCTAAATGCCTACCTAAAGCAGGACGCGCGCGCCAAGACGTTTCTCGGCCGCACGCCTAGGCAGAACGGCGCCCCGCCGCATATGGCCCGTCTCGACCATGCCCCGGCGAAGCAAGGCACGCTGCCCACACGCGAAGGCTTCGCAGCGGCCTTGGCCAAGCAAGGCTTCAGCCGAGCCTTGGAGCTTTATAAGGTCCTGCATGCTTCATACCCGGCATTCGAGCTGTCGGAAGAAGAGCTCAACCAATGGGGCTATCAATTGCTGGCGGCACACGAGGACACCTCGAAGGCTATCGCTATCTTCAAGCTTGGGACCACCGTTTACCCGGACAGTGCCAACCTGTACGACAGTCTGGGCGAAGTCTACGAAACCGCGAAGAACAACGCTAGCGCACTGGCTAGCTACCGCCGCTCCCTTGAGCTCAACCCCGCCAACGTCCACGCCGCAGCGCGCATCAATGCACTGAGTACCAGGCAATCAAACAATGAGTGCGTGTGGAATACCCGATCAAAGAACTGCTCGGTCAGATCAGTCAACGCCAATAAACCTTAACCTTCAAAGGAGACTCGAGGCTTGTGGGAAGGGCTGGAACTGCCTGCAATCGCTCGAACCTCAAGGTTCTCCTCCGAGACTTCGGCGGAAGCTTTCGTGGCCGCTTGGTCTGCTTCGGGTCGGGAGCTGCCGCACTGTGGACGGCCGAGATCGGCTATACCGGACGGTCGCGATAGCGCTGTCACCCTAAGAAACTGGACTATTGGAAGGTACGCTGTTAATACTAGCCTACCCGATGCTGACTAAAGTGCTCGTCGGCCAAGATCTAGAAGGCTTTACCGTTACCCTTGGCAGGGCTCGCGCTTGCTCGCGTGATGATGGCTCCTCGGCGCAAGCTGCCCGCCAGATACGCTTCACTTGGCAGGACCGTGGTCGAAACTGAGCACGCGCGCCACTTGCCACTCGCCTTCTTTCAGCAGCAGGGTATGCGTAAAGCGCGCTTTTCCCTCCAGCGTTTCAGGGTGACCTTTGTTCGTGTGATAAAAGTAGTGCTCGCCGGAGAGGACCGCGCCGTACACTTTGCCATTGCTGCGCAGCGGATAGAGCTTCACGGTGCCTGGCACCTCGGCGCGCCGCAGGCGCCAGTCGCTGCGTCCGCAAATATTCTTCGCAGTCGATTCTGCAAAGCTTGCCCTGCCGCGCATAATCCCCCCAATGTCGTGATAGAACTCGAGGTCTTCCGCATTCATCTTTGTCTGTGTCTGCACTTCGCAGGCGTTGAACGCCTTCCAGTATTCGCTGTCGAATTGGCGAACACTGGCTTCCCAGTTGTCGTTGGTGACTTCGGCAAAAGCGGCGCACGGCGCCAACAGCGCTGCTACGGCTGCCGCGGCTAGAGAGGTTTTCATTTCGAGTAAGCGAAAGTTCAATGGAAAACCAGATTAATGCAGGCGCAGTCTGGCTGCCGCCTCGTTCCGATGAACGGTAGCTTCGGTGGTATAAATTGCAATATGGCGGGGGCGAACGTACCGCATTTATATCACTTTGCCGTTCTGAATTCGGTTAACGGCGCATGCTGGAATCGCACCAGGAAACCGAAGCGACGACAATGATGAAGTCGGTCAGAACCGGTCACAGGAGCCCTTCGACCACTGGGCAACTCTGTAGCTGCCCTTCGTGACAGTCTGCGATTTTTCGGCCTTGGCGACCTGCTATGCTGAGCTCAACGCCCGACTCCGGCCAAGAGCGGACGCTGAGGTAGGCCTGCGATCACCAAAAGATTTGCTCGATCCCCCCGTCTAACAGAGCAAACCGTTCTATTCTGCATTTCTAGCCATTTCCTCAACAGTGTTAACACGAATTTAACGCTGCACCGGATATCCTAAGGACGGATATTTCCGGTTCGCAACAGGTCGCAGTGATCTGTACGCTTTCCGTAGCGCTTCCCTATACGGTCCATGTAAGTGAGTCCGGGCAATGAGAAAGACATTAAAGGTAGATTGTGGAGAAAGATTTGGATGCGCCTGGCTTCCCATCGCAGCGATCAGACATGTTTAAAACTGTTGGCGAAAAAATAAGACGTCTCACTACGCCTAGCCCTACGCTTGCCGCCGTGACTATTAGTGCGGGTACCTCCCTGTTCCTGCTATATGGGCATACGCTCTTGCGCGCAACGCAGCTGATACCCCTACTTCTTCCAGGGGTGCTGCTACTGCTGTTGCCGACGCGCACGAAGCTAACGCATCGGCTGCGTCTGGCTTTTGTGACAATCTGGGTGATGATGTTTCTGCTGGACAGCGCCGCGCGGGCGTTTATTTTCGAAACTTACCGAGCAGCGCCTGAGAGCACCTTCGTCACCACTGCCGTTGCCAACACCAGCTGGCGAGAAAGCGACGAATATATACGTTCATTCACTCCTGTGTTCGCTGAGTGGGCAGCGGCAATGGCATTGTGCACTCTCGGGGTACTGGGTTTTTCATCGTTCGGAAACCGCACTACCCGTCTATCGTCCATGGAAATCCTCTTGATCGCGGGGCTATTCGCAGTTTCGTCATTGGGGTACGCGTTCAAGCCTTGGAGAAAATTGCATCCTGCCATGTTCTGGTCGAGCTGGAGCCAGTCTGTGGCAGAGATGCGCGATAGCTGGAGCAAGCAGGGCGCTGCCCGCGCAAGAGCGCAACAGCTCGCAGCGAGCTTGCAGCCCCAGATTACAAACGATATGCCGTCCACCGTGGTACTAGTGATCGGCGAGAGCATCAATCGCGACAACATGTCGCTATACGGGTATGCACGAGCCACGACACCGGCGCTAGATCGACTGAAGCGGGAGCTTGGGAGTAGCATGTTAGTTTTTCGAAACGCATGGTCGGTCGAGGCGAGCACCTTACCCTCGCTAAATCAAATGTTCGCTCTGGATAGTGGCAATGACAACGGCGAAGACCCGCACATCCTCGCGGTGGCGCGCGCAGCGGGCTATCGTACTTGGTGGATCAGTAATCACGACGACACTGCTATCGACCAGCTGCACGCCAAGCTGGCTGACGTCGTCGAGAATGTCAACCGAAGTCCTGGTCGCTCTGGTGGTGGGCTTGACGAACACTTGTTGGGCAACGTTCACACTGCTATGGCTGATGGCGCTAAGCGTAAGTTTATCGTTGTGCACCTGTTGGGCGCTCATCCATATTATCGGTTGCGCTATCCAAGTGGCTCCGACGCCTTCGCGCAGAACGATCGGATCGATTTCCAAATGAATGCGGCCGGGCGTTCATGGCGTGTCGGCGTGCTGCGCAAGGAATACGATTCTGCGCTGCGTTATCACGACAGCATCGTTGCACGTCTGCTGGACATAGTGCGGGCTGGTTCTCTTCAAAGTGAAAAGGGAAAGCATGCCTTGATGTACTTATCTGACCATGGCCAGGAAGTCGGCCACAGCGCGGATTTCGCGGGGCACAGCCGTACGACGCAAGCTGGCTACCGTATTCCAGCTTTCATCTGGCACAACCAGCCTTGGGCAATTGGTCCGGGCGTGAATGAGCGTGCGTTTCGTGCTGATTGGGCTGGCTGGGTACTGGGCGATCTATTGCAACTCGATTGGCATGGGCGAGAAACACGCTATAACGTACTTAGCGCAGAGTATCGCTGGCAGCCACCGACATTACCGATGGAGATGAGCACTTATACCGAATAGCGTGCTTCTTCATTTCGAAGGTAATGGCGGCTGTATCGTCGGTTTAGACTGCGACGTCTACGCGTAGCCGCACTTGGCTTTTCATTAAACGCAATCGGCCGCAGGCACTACGAAAGCACTGATATGATCGACAACTTAATTGGATGGATGCAGGGGGCAGGATACTGGGGCATTGCTTTATTGATGGCGCTCGAGAATCTTTTCCCGCCAATCCCCTCGGAGCTCATCATGCCGCTGGCAGGCTTTATCGCAGCGAAGGGAGAACTGACCATCGCCGGAGTTCTTTCGGCAGCAACTGTGGGCTCGGTCGGTGGCACGCTGCCCTGGTTTTATGGGGCAAAGGTGTTTGGATATCGTCGGCTTCGTAACTTCGCTGACAGGCATGGACGCTGGCTCACCTTGTCGATGGACGATATCGATCACGGTCTCGAGGTTTTTCGCGAGCATGGACGCAAGATGGTTATCATCGGTCGTCTGATTCCGGCAATTCGCAGCTTCATTTCGATCCCGGCTGGCCTTTCCGAGATGTCGCTCGGGCGCTTCCTGCTCTATTCGACGATCGGTTCACTCATGTGGAATACGACTTTGATGGTAGCCGGTTACGTTCTCGAGGACCATTACCGCGAGGTAGCGCGTTATATCGATCCGTTGGCAAAGATTGTGTTGGCCTCCATTGTGGTGACCTACATCTGGCGCCTGATCTCGTATCGCAAATCGACGTCGAATTGACCTGCGGCTTATCGCCAGGTTTTCATGTGGCCATGCCTCATGTGACGCCGTCAATGTCCGGGCATGACTTGGGTGCACGCCGAGCAATATATGCCAGCGTTAGCTAGACTGAGTAAATCGACATTCCATGCACGGGCCGCCAAGTGGGCATTTCCGACAAACTGCGTGGCTGGGCGCGCAAGATCAAGCATGACGGGGTCACCCTCTGGTTCGCTTGCAGGGACCCAGGGACACCGTTGATCGCCAAAGCTCTGTGCGTGCTGGTCGTTGCTTATGCCCTCAGCCCCATCGACCTGATACCCGACTTTGTTCCAGTCCTCGGCTACCTCGATGATGTCATCCTGCTGCCATGCCTGATCTGGGTGGCCGTCAGACTCATACCAGTGAATGTCCTTGCTAAATGCAGGCTGCAGGCCGATGAATGGATGGCAAACGAGGGCCGAAAGCCAAAAAGCAATTGGGGAATTGTTTTTGTCGTGCTGGTATGGATACTCGTGTCCGTGGCGATCTGGAAATACCTGATATCCCCCTAATTTGGAGGGCGGTTAGCGTCGGGCAGGGATTGGCTAAGCCATGGAGGTTCTTGTCTTGATGACGTTCCTAATTGATGCCCAAATATGGCATTCCTCCTTTGACCGCCTCCAGGATTATCGTACCTACAATTATTTGGCCAGGCCGAAAAGAGCCGGGTGCATCGTTACTTCGTTTCCTGTCCAGATCTCTGATCCAATAACAATTTAAAAATTAGAAAAATGCGGCTCTTGCAGTTTAACTAGCTATAAACTTTATCAGTGGCTTCTATTGCTTCCTCTTTGCAAGCCGAGCGCAATTGCTTTTACAATAGATGTGGCAGCATCACTATTGCCAATCTTGTATATAACATCGGCGCCCTTCAATTTCCCGCTATGGTTTATAGGATTGTACGCATGCGACGTTGGGTTTACACGGATGTTCCAATGTAGTTCGTCCAGTTCCAATTGCCAATATCGACTTAAGTTTTTTATCGAGCACGGAATATCAATTGTTGACTTCATGCGAGCGTTGACGCGAATAATTGCTGATGGTACTTGGGATATCGCCCCTTCGAAAATCATCTCTACGTGGGTTACGCAACTCTTCGAATCGGCACAAGACGAGAAGAGACTTAACTTCACTTCAGGATCTTTGTCATATTGTGTCAATATCCTACGCAAGTCCTGCTTAGAAATCGACTCGATCACCTCCCTTAAGAGTACCTTGTCCATTTTCTCGAGTTCATCTGCTGAAGGGCGGTCTATTAGGATACGCCAAGCAAGGGCTGCCATCAAGAATAACCCGACTGCAATCAAAAATTTGCTGAAGTAGCGAGATTGTTTCGACATGCGACTCAAAGACTCGATATACGTGTAGAGATCTTTCATCGCAGAATTTCACTTAAATATAAGGTGACTAGAAACATTGAATTTCTCTCCAAATATTCGCAGATGCGCCCTTTAAGCAAATAGACGTTAACTATATTATATTTCAGGGCACGTTAAATTTGCGTTAATTTCCATCAATTTTACCTTTGAGCTATGTTGGTGTTCGTGTATGTTCAAGACCCCTGCCTTGCCTAGTTCTCGATGACCTAGCACATCTGGACCGTGAGGGGAACGCTTTAGAACTCATCTTTCCGGTTCAGCTATCGAAATCGACCTGCAGGGCAACACTGGCGCCCGACAGCGGTAGTGAGTATCGAACGCGTCGTAGCGAGGCTGGTACCAGTCCATTCGAGCACATGTACGTTAGCGAATTTTAATGTCTGCCTTGGGTCGGTTCCTGCCCTCCGTGACAGTCTGCGATTTTTCAAGCCTGGGAGCCTGCTATGCTGAGTTCAACGGCCGACTTCGGCCAGAAGCGGACCTCCGAAGATCAACATTTTTCGCTAGCTATCAACAAGCCGGCAGCGCTGCAGCGATCGATACCACGCCCAGCATTCACTCGGCCTGCTGCCACTGCTGCGTGTTGCGTTCGAGGTGCTGCAGGAATTCCCGAGCGATCGGTGCCAACTGCTTACCCTTTGGGTGCAGCGTCCACCAGTGTGTTATGACAGGAAACCCGGCAACGTCGAGCACGACCAACTGTTCACTGGCCGGTATGGCGGACAGCGAATGACGCGAAATCACCGACAGTCCCATTCCCGCCGCGACGGCCTGCTTTATGGCTTCATTGCTACCCAGTTCCAGCCTGACGTCCGGTTGCCAGCCCAGCTGCCGGAAATGCTGCTCGCATGCCAGCCGCGTACCCGAACCCAGTTCGCGCAGGATAAAGCGCCATTGGCTCAACGCCGGCAGCGCGATCCTGCTGTTCTGCGCTAGCGGATGGTGGAGCGGGGCAATCACCACGAGGGGGTTGTCTAGGAAGGCCCGGCGCTCCAATTCAATGTCGGCGGGCGGCATCGACATGATGTACAAGTCGTCGCGGTTGTCGCGCAGGCGCGCCACCACACCGTCACGGTTGAGCACTTCGAGCGAGATGTCGATGTCCGGGTAGCGCGCGCAAAAGGACCCGAGCAGGCGCGGCACGAAGTACTTGGCCGTACTCACAACGGCGACGCGCAGTTGACCGCGTGTGTTGCCCTGCAGGCCGTCGATGTGTTGCGTGAAGCTGTCCCATTCGCGCACCATAGCCCGCGCGGACTGCTTTAGCGCTTCTCCGGCCGGCGTGAGGTAAAGCCGTTTTCCGATACGCTCGTACAGCGGCATCCCGATTTGCTCAGCCAATTGGCGCAACTGCATAGATACGGTCGGCTGAGTGACGTGGCACGCGCGCGCCGCTGCAGTGATGCTCATGTGCTCGCTAAACGCAAGGAACATCTTGAGCTGGCGAAAGGTGACATTCATAGAAATTTCTCTATGTTTTCATACATGATAATCGATTTTTCTTTATCCCGGAGAGCCGTTAGCATGTCGCAACTTCAACTCGTCCGTAGAATATGCAGAATTTCCTCGACCCCGCGATTCTTTTTTTCGTCCTTGGCCTCGTTGCCGGCTGTGTCAGATCCAATCTCGAAATCCCGCAGCCGATTGCGCGCTTTCTCTCTCTATACCTATTGATGGCGCTGGGCCTGAAAGGCGGATTCGCCCTGGCCAAATCCGGCATGACGGCGGAGATTGCGACCACCTTGGGCTGCGCGGTTGTGCTGGCAATCGTCATTCCGCTGGTTGGTTATCAATTCCTCAAACGGGTGGTAGCGCCATTCGACGCCGCCGCCGTGGCGGCGACCTACGGCTCGGTTAGCGCCGTCACCTTTATCACGGCAACTCAGTACCTCGACAGCCATGGGCTTGCCTATGGCGGACACATGGCTGCCGCGATGGCATTGATGGAGTCGCCGGCGATCATCATTGCCATTCTGCTGGCCAATTCACTGCGCCAAACAGCGAAGGCTGGCGCAGTATTGCCGACCGGTGGCGTGGCTGTGCTGGGGGCAGGCGGGGCGCCCCGTCCGACTGGACTCGGCAAGATCCTGCATGAGTCGTTTACCGACGGCACTCAGCTATTGCTGCTGGGCGCCATGGCGGTAGGCTTGGCAAGCGGTGAACAAGGAAAACAGGTCATGGCGCCTTTTTCGGTTGATCTGTTTAAAGGCATGCTTGCGTTCTTCCTGCTTGATATGGGTCTGCAAACGGCCCGCAATCTTGGGCCCTTGCGTGGACAGTCTCCTCTCCTGCTGGGGTATGCGGTAGCGGCGCCGGTGCTGCATGCCGGGCTGGCCTTGTTGATGGCTATGCTGTTTGGTGTCTCTACCGGCAACGCAGTGCTGCTAATGGTGCTCGCAGCCAGCGCCTCGTATATAGCCGTACCGGCGGTTGTGCGCCACTCGATTCCCGAGGCGAATCCTTCCATCTATTTCAGCATGTCGCTCGGGATCACCTTCCCGCTAAACATCGTGTTCGGCATCCCAGCCTACACGATGCTTACCCAGGCAGTCTTGGGATGATGGACAAGGCCGGTTACGGCACAGACTCGGCTGCGTCCGCCTCGGGTCGACAGCTGCCATACACTGTAGGGCAGCATCCGGCCAGGAGCGGACATTCAACACCCACACTCACCAGCCGATTATCCACTTGCATGAAACCAGACTTCCACGAAGTAGCCGGACTGTGGGAACGCGATGGGTCGCTTCGGGACATCTACGTGCAGGATACCGAAGCTGTGCACTGGGATCGCTTCGACCAACTGCTCAGCGAATACGAATGCTCGTACACCTTTGACGGAGTGGCGGCTCCATTTCCGGGATCGCACAACGTTCTGAGAAATCGTGAAGGATCGCATCTGTTGTCGATTTCGTTGGACGGCCCGGTTGAAATTTTCTGCCATTTCTTCGTCGCCGAGCAGTTAGAACTCTACATCTCACCTAAGGAAATTACCGGTCCATTGGAACATGAGCAGGTGTTGTCATTTGTCGAGAACTTGGCGGAGGCTCTAGAACTCGCTGCGGACATCACGCCTGAAAACTCAGAGCAAACGCCGTTTTTGACGTACGTGCCGAAGAGCAGAACATGGCGCATACACGATCATCCCTAGTAGCGCTTAACGTCCGTATATGGACTCCTCCTCGTTTGCAAACAATCCGTCTTCAGGCCGTGAGGTACGACTGCTCACGTATATCCGGTCTCGTACTACTGCACCTGCCTCAGGTGCTGGACCCTGA